>CBINNW010000161.1:0-9818 GCA_966252115.1 uncultured Akkermansia sp. | reverse complement strand
TCGGTGGCGGTGACGGTGCCGAGGGTGGCGGTGTTGATGCCGTAGGTCTCGACGCCGTGGCTGCCGGAGGCGGTGCCGTTGGGGCTGCCGCCGTTGAAGTTGGAACCGGAGCCGCCGGAGCAGTTGTCGATGCGCATCAGGATGCCGCCGGTGCCGGAGATGCCGCTGAAGGTCTGGGTGGCGCAGGTTTGGAAATACATGCCGAACCAGGGGGCGCCGGCGATCTTGACGTTGGTGGCGCCGCTGCTGCCGACGTTTTTGGCCTGGATGACGCCGCCGGCGTAGTTGCTGGTGATGGTGTAGCCGTTGCCGTTGAAGGTCTGGTTGGCCTTGATGCGGGCGGCGGCGGTGGCGGTGCCGTTGGCGCGGAGGTTGATGGTGCCGCTGGACATGTTGTTGGAGCAGCCCCAGACGGCGTCCACCAGGTTGGAGCCGGTGTAGCGGGTGACACCGTCCACCTTGGAGGTCCAGGTGGAGCCGGAGAGGGTGATCTCGCCGGTGGCGGCGGGCAGGGTGGCGGGGAACGAGAACAGGGCGGCGAGGGCCGCGAGCAGGGGTAGCTTGGATGTCAGGGACGACATAGGTTTTGGGTGGAGTTCGCCGACTGGTCGGCGCCGGCCCAATCGGTATTCGTGAAACGGATACCGGCGGAGCCGGGGCGATCCGGGGCAAGGGCGAGAGGCCTGCCCCGAAAGGGTGGATCGCGGGAGGGGCGCGGGAAAGCTTGGGGCGCGGGGCGGGGAGACGGGCGGCGCCTTCGGGGAGGGGTGCGGGCGCCGCCCGGGGGAGGGGACGCGGGCCTAGTTGCAACTCACGTTGGCGTAGGAGCCGGAGCCGGAGACCGAGTAGCAGGGCGAGCCGCTGATGGAGCCGGAGACGACGCGGATTTTCACGCAGTTCTGGATCCAGATGCCGATGTCGCGGTTGTTGACCCCGCTCATCTTGGCGACGGCGCCGTTGTTGCTGCCGGTGAGGGCGAAGAAACCGCGACCGCAGCTCGTGGAATTGAGCTGGTTGTCGAGGTAGCACTCGGTGTTGTTGTTGGCCTGGCGGTAGCCGGCGTAGCCGCCGGAGTAGTTGCAGCGGGTGGCGTAAACGTTGCGCACCCGGCCGTTGGAGGTCTCGTTCCAGAGCAGGCCGCAGCCGCCGGAGCGGTCGGTGGCGGTGACGGTGGTGAGATTGGCGGTGTTGATGCCGTAGGTCTCGACGCCGTGGCTGCCGGAGGCGGTGCAGGTGGGGCTGCCGCCGTTGAAGTTGGAGCCGCGCCCGCCGGAGCACTGGTCGATGCGCATGAGGATGCCGCCGGTGCCGGAGATGCCGCTGAAGGTCTGGGTGGCGCAGGTCTGGAAATACATGCCGAACCAGGGGGATCCGGCGATCTTGACGTTGGTGGCGCCGGAGTTGCTGACGTTCTTGGCGCGGATGACACCGCCGGCGTAGTTGCTGGTGATGGTGTAACCGTTGCCGTTGAAGTTGTGGTTCGATTTGATCCGGGCCTCGCCGCCGACGGAGCCGCTGGCACGGAGGTTGATGGTGCCGCTCGACATGTTGTTGGAGCAGCCCCAGACGGCGGCGACGAGGTCGGTGCCGGTGTAGCGGGTGACGCCGTCCACCTTGGCGGTCCAGGTGGAGCCGGATTTGGTGATCTCGCCGGTGGCGGCCGAGAGCGCGGCGGGGAGGGCGAGGAGGGCGGCGAACACCGCGCACCAGCGCAGCGGGTTGGGGGATTTCAGTGACATGTTGGGGTTGGTTTTTTGGGTGGGACGCCACTTGGGGTCCCGGGCTCGACGGAGCGCCTCGCACGGGGGCGAGGTGATCGAGGGGCGCGGTCGGACAGGTGGGCGAAAACCTGTCCAAAGCGGAGCTCCGCGAAGGGAGCCGGAAGGTGATCGGCGCGGCCGGGGGCGGACGCCTGGTTTCAGGCCGCGCAAAGCCCTGCCCACGAGACGTGGTGGCGGGGGAAACGAGGCGGAAAACGGCGGCCGCGAGAGGAGCGTGCGACGCGCACGGATGAAGAAAGCGGGAGGGTGGGGAAGTTGGCTGGGCGCGGGGTGGGGCCTGGGACGATTTAGCCGGGGGGGACGGAAAAACTGGGAGAAACCGGTCCGAGCGGGGGGTGGCTTTCGGACGAAGTTCTAACTGTCCGTTATCGGACGGGTTGAAAGGCGGCTTGAATATTACAGTAAGAATAAAAATAGCCTTCTCTCCCGCCCTTTTGTCGGATGGTCCGGGGCCCCCGGGGCGGCGATCCGGGAGGTCCGCCTGGAAGCGGCGGCCAGCGAGGGGCTTGGGGAAAAGCTCCGGCGGGGCCGAGGAGCCGCGGGCGGAATCGGTCGGGGAGTGGGTGGCGTGACACAACCCGGGACGCGCGGCAGCGTGCCGAGGGGCGGGGCGGGCGATGGACGGAGGCGGGACGCTATCGGGGGCGTGAAAAAAAACAGCCCCGCCCGTGGGTAACGAGCGGGGCCGGAGGCGGCGGGGCGAAGAGCCCGGGCGGTGTGCCGCGCCGGGAGGGGCGGTCGCGGGGGCGAGTCTATTTCAGGGGCAGGCGAAGGGTCGCGGGCGGGAGGCCCTCCGCGTGGGCGGTGAGGGTGAGTTCGCCGGTGGCGCCGGCCCGGGCGCGGAGGATGGCGAGGGCGAGGCCGTTGAAGGTTTTTCGCTCCGGAGAGGCGAAGACGGTGTGGTCGGTGGCGTCGCCGTTGTCGGTGGCGAGGATGGCGCCGTCGCCGGCGAGCTCGAAGCGGACGGGGAGCCGGGCGCGCGGCGCGAGACGGCCGGCGACATCGACGACGCGGAGGGTGACGAAGGCGAGGTCGGCGCCGTCGGCGCGCAGGGCGGGGGACTCGACGGAGAGCTCGAGGCGGGCGGGCTCGCGGGCGGTTTGTCGCACGGACTCGGCCCAGGGTTGGCCGTTTTTGTAGGCGA
The DNA here is from genome assembly GCA_966252115.1 of uncultured Akkermansia sp. GTDB lineage: Bacteria > Verrucomicrobiota > Verrucomicrobiia > Opitutales > Opitutaceae > IMCC26134_A. Next base: position 6,893 of record CBINNW010000161.1, on the reverse strand, counting down.
CGGCGCGGAGTTCGCCGGGCTGGTAAACGACGTCGTCCCAGCGGAGGCGGTAGTCGCGCGGGCCGCGTTTTTTTCGCCCGAGGGACTGGCCGTTGAGGAAGAGCTCGGCCTCGTCGCCGGAGGTGTAGAGGTGGACCGGCGTGACCTGGCCGACGCGCTCGGGCCAGGTCCAGTGGGGGAGCAGGTGGGCCATGGGCAGATCGGGACGCCAGCGGGCCTGGTAGAGGTGGTAGCGGTCCTTGGGAAAGCCGGCGAGGTCCACGATGCCGAAGTAGCTGGAGCGCGAGGGGACCTTGATCTTGCCGAGGGCGGCGAGTTCGGCGGCGGCGCGCTCGCGCTCGGCGGGGTCGGAGTAGTTGAGCAGGTTGGTGACGTCGCCGTTGTAGGGGGTGGGCTCGCCGAGGTAGTCGAAGCCGGTCCAGACGTATTCACCGATCACATACGGATGGTCGTCCTGGGCGGCGAACTCGGTGTCGGGCGTGGTGGCCCAGGGCGGCGCGTAGAGGTCGTAGCTGCTCATCTGGAAGTCGGCGCGACCGCGGTCTTTGTTTTCCGAGACGGGGAAAAAATATTCGCCGCGCGAGCTGATGGTGGACGCGGTCTCGCTGCCGTGGATCGGGCGGGCGGGATGGCGTTCGTTGAAACGCGGATACTCGGCGGGTTTGTAGTTGTAGCCGAAGAGATCGAGGGCGGTCTCGAAGCCGATGTAGCCGGACCAGACGCCGTTGAAGCCGCCGGTGACGGGCCGGGTGCGGTCCTCCTCGCGCACGATGCCGGCGAGGCGGGCGGCGAGGCGCCATCCGACGCTGTCGCGTTGTTCGAGAATCTCGTTGCCGATGCTCCACATGACGACGGAGGGGTGGTTGCGGTCGCGACGGACCATGGCGCGCAGGTCGGCCTCGTGCCACCAGGGGAAGTCCGCCGAGTAGTCGTTTTTCTTTTTTCCGATGGCCCAGCAGTCGAAGGCCTCGACCTGGACGAGCAGGCCCATGCGGTCGCAGAGATCGAGCAGCTCGGGCGTGGGCGGGTTGTGCGAGGTGCGGATGGAGTTCACGCCCATGTCGCGGAGGATGCGGAGCTGGCGTTCGAGGGCGGCGACGTGGACGGCGGCGCCGAGGGCGCCGAGATCGTGGTGCTGGCAAACGCCCTGGATGCGGACCGGGCGGCCGTTGAGCAGGAGGCCGCGCTCGGCGTCGAGGGCGAGGGAACGGATGCCGAAGGGCGTCTCGAGGCGGTCGAGCACGCGGCCGTCGCGTTCGAGGGTGGCGACGGCCACGTAGCGGTGCGGCGTGGCGAGATCCCAGAGGCGCGGGGAGGCGACGGGCAGGCTGAAGGAGGTCTGGCGCGGGAGGCCGGGTTTGACCTCGAAGGTCTGGGGCTCTCCGGAGGCGGCGGCAGCGGTCTCGGGCCGGCCGTCGGAGTCGAGCGCGTGCAGATCGACGCGCACGGTGAACTTGGCCGCGTGTTGCTCGCGGTTGGCGACCTCGACGCGCACGTCCACGAGGGCGGACTCGGCGGAGACCTTGGGCGTGGTGATGACGGTGCTCCAGGGCTCGAAATGGACCGGAGCGGTTTTCACCAGGCGCACGTGGCGGTAGATGCCGCCGCCCGGATACCAGCGGGAGGACTCGGTGGGATTGTCGAGGCGGATGGCGAGGGTGTTGGTCTCGCCGGGTTTGGCGTAGGGCGTGAGATCGAGATGGAAGGTCGAGTAGCCGTAGGGCCAGCCGCCGACGAAGCGCCCGTTCAGCCAGACGGCGGAGTGGGACATGGCGCCGTCGATTTCGAGGAGGAGGCGCCGGCCGGCGTCGGTGGCGGGAAGCGGAAAGGTTTTCCGATACCAACCCACGCCGTGCCAGGGGAGCTTGGCGGTGTCGCCGGGCAGATCCTGGTCGAAGGGGCCCTCGATTCCCCAGTCGTGGGGCAGGTCGAGCCGGCGCCAGGCGGAGTCGTCGTAGTCGGGGCGGACGACGGCGAGCGTGGCGCCGGGCTCGGGTCCCTCGGGACGGACGTGGGGCGTCGGCTGGTAGTTGGAAAACGCGTTCGTCTGCGGCAGGAGCCAGGGGCGGAGCGCGGCGCGTTCGAGATCGGGGCCGACGGCTTCGGGGTCGTGGCGATGGAAACGCCAATCGGCGTCGAAGGGAAGAATCTCGCGTGGGGGCGAGAGTGGGGGCGAGACCTCGGCGCCCGATGCGGCGAGGGGCAGGCAGCCGAGCAGCAGGGCCGGGAGCAGGCGGCGGGGGTGGAGTAGGGCGGGGGGCATGGGAAAACGGGGTCGGGGCGGGGGGCCGCGTGGCGGCGCGGGGAGGGGGGGGGACGGCGCGGGGTTGAGGAGGCGCGGTCGGTTTCGGGCTCAGCCGCGCCCGAGCAGGGCGGCGGTGAAATCGGCCAGGCGGGGCGCGACGTGTTCGGCGCCGTGGGCGCGGAGCTCGGCCTCGGCGTGGGTGCCGGTGGTGACGACGAAGCAGCCGCCGAGACCGCCGAAGCGGGCGGCATCGACATCCCAGGGCGAGTCGCCCACGAGGGCGGTGGTGGCGGCGTCGGCGGAGAGTTTTTCCAGGGCGTGGGCCATGAAGGCGGGCTGCGGTTTGAGCCAGGGCGTGTCGGTGGCGCCGAAGACGGCGGCGAGCAGCGGATCGAGGCCGAGGTGGGTGCAGACGCGGCGGGCGGAGGGGCCGTGTTTGTTGGTGAGCACGGCGCAGGTGACGCCGGCGGCGCGGAGCTTTTTCAGCAGATCGAGGGCGCCGGGGAAGAGCACGGCGTCGTCGAGCATGGTGGCGTCCCAGTAGGCGCGATAGACGGGCAGCGCCTCGTCGAGGCGGTCGGCGTGGGCGGGGCCGAGAGTCTTTTTCAACGCTTCCGGCAGGCCGCCGCCGATGGCGCGCATGACCTCCTCGCGGGTGGCGTCGGGCAGTCCGTAGTGGCGGCGCACGTGGGTGTGCGAGCGGTGGATGGCGTCGAAGTGGTCGAGGAGGGTGCCGTCGAGGTCGAAGAGGACGGTGCGAAAACGCGGTGACATATCGCGCCATGCAGCGGCAGGGGGAGCCGGCTGGGCAAGGAATCGTTTGCGTCGGGAGCGGAGCCGTCGTCCTTGTTGGGTCATTATGCCGCGTCCAGAGCCCAAACCCGTCGTGTCGCCCTGCGAGGCGCTGGTGCGCGTGGAGGAGTCGGCCGCGGGCGGGGTTCTGCTCGTGACGCTGGGCGGAGTCTGGCGGGTGACGGCCGAAAAACCGGACTGGTTTCCGGATCATCTGAAACAAAAACCGGAGGTGCTGCGGGTGGTCCTCGCGCCGGATCTGGGGGACTGGGACAGCTCGCTCCTCCTGTTTGTCCACGAGGTGCGGACCTGGGCGGAGGGCGCCGGGGTGCGTTGCGAATTCGGGGAGCTGCCGGAGGGCATGCGCACGATGCTGGCGCAGTTCAGCAAGGCCTGCGAACAGGCGCGGCCCGAGGAGCGTTCGTATGCCTTCGTGACCGCGGTGGGCCTGGCGGCGCAGGACATCCTCGGCAAGGCGCGGGAGATCGCGCGTTTCGTGGGCGAGTGCGCGTTGAGCGCGAGCCACCTGGCGCGCAATCCGCACAAGTTTCGCCTGCGCGACTGCGTCGAGGAGATGCAGCAGTGCGGCGCGATGTCGCTGCCGATCGTGAGCCTGATCAGCCTGCTGGTCGGCCTCATCATGGCGTATCAGTCCGCGATTTTGATGCGGCAGTTCGGCGCGGACATCTACGTGGCGGACGCGGTCGGGCTGGTGATGGTGCGCGAGCTGGGCGCGATGATGGCGGGGATGATCCTGGCGGGCCGCACCGGGGCGGCCTTCGCGGCGACGCTGGGCAACATGCGCGCGAACGACGAGATCGACGCGCTGGAGACGCTCGGCATCCGGGCGGTGGATTTTCTGGTGATGCCGCGCATCGTGGCGCTGGGACTCATGATGCCCCTGCTCGCGCTCTATTCGAACTGCCTCGGCATCCTCGGCGGCATGGCGGTCTCGCTCGGCCTGCTGGACATACCTCCGCAGGCCTACTGGGTGGAGACGATGTCGGCCATCGACCTCTCGGACGTGTCCACCGGCATCATCAAGGCCTGCGCCTTCGGCCTGCTGGTGGGGCTGGCCGGCTGTCACCGCGGCCTGCTGGCCGAGCGGAGCGCGGCCGGCGTGGGGCAGGCGGCGACCTCGGCGGTGGTCATGGGTCTGCTCCTCATCATCATCGCGGACGCGTTTTTCGCGGTGACCTTCAACATCTTCGGTCTCTGAGCCCCGACGTGCCATGGTCGCTTCCGCGCATAACCCCGAAAAACTCCCCCCGGTCGCGACCGCCATCGAGGCGTGCGGCGTCGATTGCGGCTACGGCGGCGAGCCGATCCTGCGCGACCTGAGTTTCGAGGTCCGGCGCGGGGAGATTTTTTTCATCATCGGCGGCTCCGGCTGCGGCAAAAGCACGCTCCTGCGCCATCTCATCGGGCTGAACCGCCCCAGCGCGGGCGACGTGCGTTTCTTCGGCGAATCGTTCCTCGACGCCGACGCCGCCCGCCGGCGCGACCTGCTCAAACGTTTCGGCGTGCTCTACCAGGGCGGCGCGCTCTGGAGCTCGCTCACCCTGATGGAAAACGTCTGCCTGCCGCTGGAGGAATACACGACGCTGAACCGCAGGGAACGCTCCGAACTGGCGGCCTTCAAACTCTCCCAGGTCGGGCTGGCGGGTTACGAGAACTACTACCCGGCCGAGATCTCCGGAGGCATGAAAAAACGCGCCGGCCTCGCGCGCGCCCTGGCCCTCGACCCCGCCATCGTGTTTTTCGACGAACCCTCGGCCGGCCTCGACCCGATCACCTCGCGCAAGCTCGACGAGCTCATCCTCCAGGTGCGGGATCTGCTCGGCACCACCTGCGTGGTGGTCTCGCACGAGCTCGACTCCATCTTCGGCATCGCGGACCGCGTGCTGATGCTCGACAAGGCCGCGCGCGGTCGCATCGCGCTCGGCGATCCGCGCGAGCTCGCGGTGGCGGGCGAGGACGAGCGGGTGCGCGAGTTCCTCACCCGCGGCGCCCGCCCCGGCGTCCCGTCCGACGACGGGCAAAACGGTTTCGACAGCGACGGCGTCCGCCACGCATGACTGTATCCACTCCGCCACCACCGAACCCGATCCGCCCGTGAAAACCAAGATCAGTCCCACCGTCATCGGCCTCTTCGTGTTGGGCGCCCTGCTGCTCGCCATCGTCGCCCTGTTCTCCTTCGGCGGGGTCAACTTTTTCTCCAAGCCGGAGCGCTTCGTGGTGTATTTCAACGAGAGCATCCACGGTCTCGACCACGGCTCGCCGGTGAAGCTGCGCGGCGTGCGCATCGGCCGCGTGGCGGGCATGCAGGTGCGCGCCATCCCGCACTCGGCGGAGGCCGGCGGCGCGCGCTCCGTGGTCGCCGTGGTCTGCGAGCTCAGCCGCGACGTGGTGGCCGACACGGAGGGCCGGCCGGTGGACGTCTCGGATCGCGAGGAGTTGCAAAGGCTGATCGACGAGGGGCTGCGCGCCCAGCTCGGCATCGCCGGCCTCGCCACCGGCCTGCTCTACGTCGAGCTGGATTTCTACGACCCCGCGCGCAACCCGCCCAAGCTGCGCGACGACATCGACTCGCCCTACCTGGAGATGCCGGCCGTGCCCTCGGCCATCGCGGAGTTTCAGGCCAACCTGACCGACGTGCTCAACGACATCCGGCGCATCGATTTTCTCCGCATCGCCAACGAGCTGGAGGGGCTCCTCGCCGACACGCGTCGTCAGGTCAACGCGGCCGACCTCGCCGCCATCAGCCGCGAATGGGCCGAGGCCGGCCGCGCGGTGCGCACGCTCGCCGATTCGCCGGAGACGCGCGCCATGCTGGCCAACGTCGCCTCCGCCTCGGCGCGCTTCGACAGCGTGCTCGCCCAGATCGAGGGCGCGGTCGGCCCCGGCGCGGAACAGCTGAACCTCGTGCTCGAGGACGCCCGCGGCGCGCTCGCCGAGTTCCAGGCCACGGCGACCATGCTCAAACGGTTCGTCGCCGCGCAGCAGAATCTCGGGCACGACGCCTCCACCGCCTTCACCCGGCTCGGCGACGCAGCCGCCGCGGTGGCGCGGCTGGCGGATTTTCTCGAACGCAATCCCAACGCCCTGCTGAGCGGTCGCGCCACCGACTCGCGCTGAACGCGCCGCCCCGCCGCCATCGCTCCTCGACCATCGACCCTCGCCGCATCCGATGAAACTCACGCCCTTCCTTCGCCTCATCCCGCACGTCGCCGTCGCCGCGGGAGCGATGTTCGCCCTCGCCGCTTGCAGTTTCCTGCCCACGCCCAAGGCCGATCCCACCCGCCACTACGTGCTCGCCGGTCCGCCGCCGCGTGCCGAGGTGGCGGAGCGGGCCGGGGGCGCGTTGATCGTCGGGCTGCGCACGGTGCGGGTGGCCTCGTATCTCGACGGCAAGGCGATGATCGTGCGCCGCGGGGAAAACGAGATCGACTACCGCGACTTCGCCCGCTGGGCCGAACCGCTCTCCGTCGGCGTGGCGCGTCTGCTCAACGCCCGTCTGCTCTCCGCCGAGCGGGTGGCGCGGGTGTTGCCCCAGCCCTATCCCTTCGATGTCGAGCGCGACGTGGACGTCGCCGTGACCGTGCGGCGCTGCGAAGGACGCGTGCTCCCCGACGGCCGCAGCGTGGTCGGCTTCGTTTGTGAGCTGGAGCTGACCCGGGCCCGCGAGGGCGCCGGCGCGGGCGAGCTGTTGTTGCGCGAGACCTTTGTCGGGCCCGAGGAGGTGTGGGTGGACGGCGATTTCGCCGCCCTGGCCGGCGGTCTCAGTCGCGCCGTGCTCGCCCTCGCGGACCGGGTGGTCGAGGCCCTGCCGGAGGCGGAGTAGGCCGGTGGGCGG
>CBINNW010000160.1:0-9873 GCA_966252115.1 uncultured Akkermansia sp. | reverse complement strand
TCCGACCTCGCACTTCAGCTTATGTTTCATTATTTATCGGGCACTACACTAGCGTGCCGGGCGACGACTAACCAAACGGACCCGGCGCCCATCAAGGAGGACGGACATTCCTGTCCGTCTGCTGCCCGTCTGCCCGGTATTACACGGAATCGTCGAGCATTCGGACCGACGGACAAGAATGTCCGTCCTCCTTGGACGTCCTCAGCGCTCCAGCCCCCCCCGCCGACACCTACTCCCCGTCCTCGTAGAGCCGCTCGTAGGCCGCCACCGTCTCGCCCCAGCCAAAGTCGCGCCGCATGCCACGGAGCTGCACCTCGACCAGCTTCGACACGTTTCGGTGCAGCCGCAACGCGCGCTCCAGCCCGGACAACAGCCCCTCCGCCGTCACCGGAATCTGAATACCGGTGCCGTGTCGCGGCTCCTCGTCGATGTCCACCACCGTGTCCGCCAGCCCGCCCACCGCCGTCACGATCGGCACCGTGCCGTAGGTCTGGGAATACATCTGGCTCAGCCCGCAGGGCTCGAAACGCGAGGGCATGAGGAAAAAGTCGCTGCCGGCCGTGACGAGGTGGCTCATGCCCTCGTCGAGCCGCGTGCTCAACGCCACCCGCTTGGGCAAGGCCGCCGCCAGCTCGTGCAGCCCTCGCTCCAGCGCGGGGTCGCCGCGTCCGAGCACGATCAGGCGGCAGTTCTCACGTTTGAAAAACTCCCGGTTCGCCAGCACCAGATCCACGCCCTTCTGCGTCGTCAGCCGGCAGACCATGCCGAAAATCGGGCCGTCGTAGTCGGGATTAAAGCCGTGCCGCCGCAGCAGTTCCTCGCGGCATTTCCACTTCCCGGAGAGATCGTCGATCGTGTAGTTCGCCGGCAGCAAAGCGTCGGTGGTCGGGTTCCAGACCGCCTCGTCGATGCCGTTCAGCAGGCCCCGGATGTCCTCCGCGCGCGTGGCGACGACGCCTTCCAGCCCGCAGCCAAACTCCGTCGTCTGGATCTCCCGCGCATAACGGGGACTCACCGTCGTCACCCGGTCGGCGAAGAGAATGCCGCCCTTGAGCATGTTCATCTGCCCGTAGAACTCGACGCCATCGATGCCCATGAGCTCGTCCGGCAAGTTGGTGCGGTAGAAGGACCGCATCGGAAACACGCCCTGAAACGCCAGATTGTGCACCGTGAACACCGTGCGCATCGCCAGGATGTCGCCGTGGCGCTGCTCGGCGTGACGCAGCAGCAAGGGCAGCAAACCCGTCTGCCAGTCGTGGCAGTGGATCACGTCCGCGTTCATCCGCAGTAAACGCATCGTCTCGACCACGCCCTTGCAGAAAAAAATGAAGCGGTGGTGGTTGTCCTCGTAGTCGCGTTCGCCCGTGCCGTAGGGATTGCGCCGGTCGAAAAACTCGTCCCGGCACACCATATAGACCGTGACGTTTTCGCGCGGGGAAAAGGCGCGGATTTCGCCGCTCATGAAGACGTCGCCCATCTCGATCTTGGGCCGTAGCAGCGTCTCCGCCTCCGCCGCGTCCGAATGCTCCATCACGCAGCGATAGCCCGGCACGAACAACGCCACCTCGTGCCCGCGGTCGGCCAGCGCGCCGGCCAGCGAGGCGACCGCGTCGGCCAGCCCGCCCGTCTTCACATATGGAAACAACTCGCTCGCCGCATGGACGATTTTCATGGCGCCGACTTTGCGGCCCGCCCCATGCTTTACACGTTAAAAAAACGCCCGCCGCATTCGTCGGCGCCCGCGGCCCGCGCGCCTCGGCCGCCTCCGGTTCTTCCGACCGAAACTCCCCCCACGCCCACTTCCCGATGACCTTCCGCGCACCGCTTCTCGAAATCCTGGGAGCCCCCAATTATCGCCCGGTCAACGACGCCGCTCTCTTCCGCGCGCTAAAGCTGCCCAAAAAACTCCGCGCCCGCTTCCTCCACGAGCTCCGACTGCTCACCTCGCGCGGCGAGATCACGCTCGTCCAGGGCGACCGCTACGCACTGCCGCGAAAAAAATCCGAATCCTCCGGCCCCGCCGCTTCGCGAAACACCCGCGCGCGCGACGCCGCCCCGCCCGCTTCGGCGCGCACCGCACACACGACGCAGGACGCCCTGCCCCGGGCCGCGGTCGGCGCCGACGACGAACTCGCGGGCCGCATCCAGTTTCGCCAGGGCGGTTCGGCCTACGTCGTCCTCACCCGTCCCGCCGCCGCCGAAGACGAGGCCGACGACGCCACCTCCGGCGAGGACGGCGCCACCCGCCCCGACGCCGTGCAGGTCGGCCCGGGCGACACCTTCAACGCCCTGCCCGGCGACCTCGTCGCCGTGGTGGTGGACGAGTCCCTCCGCGGCCGGCGTTTCGCCCGCGGCGACGCGCGCAGCGACGAGCCGCGCGGCCGCGTGGTCCGCATCTTGGAGCGCTCCCGATCCGAGGTCGTCGGCCGCCTCTCGCGCGTGCGCAACCAATACATCGTCATGGCCGACGACCCGCGTTTCCCGCTCGAGGTCTTCGTCGGCGATCCGGCGCTCGCCCGCCTCAAGCCCGCCCCGCGCCTCGACGACAAGGTCGTCGTCGCCCTCGAGCCCTGGGACGATCCCCGCAAGCCGCTGCGCGGCGTGGTCACCGAGGTGCTGGGCAAAACCTTCGAGCCCCGCGCGGAGCTGCTCGGCGTTTTCCGCAAGTTCGGCCTCGAACCGCGCTTCCCCGCCGAGGTCGAGCGCGAGGTCGCCGGGCTGCCCGACACCGTGCCGGCCGACCAGATCGCCGGCCGCCTCGACTACCGCGCCATCCCCACCTTCACCATCGATCCCGACGACGCGAAGGACTTCGACGACGCCCTCTCCCTCGAGACGCTTCCCGACGGCGGCCTGCGCGTCGGCGTGCACATCGCCGACGTCTCCGCCTACGTGCTCCCCGGCACCGCCCTCGACCGCGAGGCGCTCAAACGCGGCAACTCCACCTACCTCGTCGGCACCGTCATCCCGATGCTGCCGGAAAAACTCTCCAACGGACTCTGCTCCCTCGTCGAGGCTCAGGACCGGCTCTGCAAGGCCGCCTTCCTCGTCTTCGACGCCAAGGGCCGTATCAAGGAAAAGGATACGACCTTCGGCTCGACCGTCATCCGCAGCTTCAAACGCCTCACCTACAAACAGGCCTACGCCCTGCTCTTCACCGACGACCTCGAAAAAATCCGCCGCCTGCCCCTGCCTCCCAAGCACCAGACCGGCTCCACCGGCCGGGCGCTCTCCGGCCTGGACGACCGCGAGCTCGGCGACCTGCAAACCTGGACGCGCCAGCTCTGGCGCCTCGCCTCCCGCCTGCGCCGCGAACGCATGAAGAAAGGCTCGCTCGACCTCGACATGCCGGAGACCAAAATCTTCGTGGACGAACAGGGCTACGCCGACCGGCTGGAGCGCATCGAGCACGACGAGAGCCACCAGCTCATCGAGGAGTTCATGCTCGCCGCCAACGAGGCCGTAGCGCGTCTCACCCGCCGGGAAAAGTTGCCCAGCATCTACCGCGTGCACGACGACCCCGACGGCGAAAAACTCGACGAGCTCCGCCAACAGCTCGCCACCCACGGCATTCGGGTCGGCGACCTCTCCGTGCGCGAGGAGCTGGTCAAGCTGCTCGCCGTCCTCGCCGATCATCCCCAGGGCTACACCCTACGCACCCAGCTCCTCCGCAGCTTGCGCAAGGCCGCCTACCGCAGCAGTCCCGACGGCCACTTCGGCCTCAACAAAAAGGACTACACCCACTTCACCTCGCCGATCCGCCGCTACAGCGACCTCGTCGTCCACCGCGTGCTCGCCGCCTACCTCGAAAAACAAGGCACCGCCGCCGGCTCCGAAAAAGGCAAAGGCAAAACCAAGACCGCCGCCAAGGCCCGCCCCGCCGCGTCGCGCGCCAAACTCAAGTTGCCCTACACCGCCGGCAAGGCGCAGGAAATGGGCGAGCACCTCAGCCTCACCGAGATCAACTCCGCCGAGGCCGAGCGCGAGAGCGTGAAGATCAAGCTGCTGGAGTTTTTCGAGCGCGAGCTGGAGAAGAAAACGCCGACCGCTTTCGAAGCCGTCGTCACCGACGTGCGGCCGAACGGATTTTTCGTGGAGCTGACCGAGTCGATGACCTTCGGCTTCGTGCCAGTGAGCCAGCTCCGCGACGATTACTACCAGATCACCGGCGACGGCTCGACGCTGGTCGGCGGCAAACGCAAGCGACGTTTCGCGGTGGGTCTGCGCCTGCCGGTCCACATCGCCAAGGTGGACCGCGTGAAACGGTTCATGGACTTCCGCCCGGCGGAGTGAGCCGCGCCTCGGCCACCGCGCTCGCCGCTTGACGGCGCTTCTTGGCAAACGCCTCGGATAAACCCACCGAGACGGTTCTTCCGAGGTTCCTCCGAGGCGCGCCTTGACGACACGCCTCGGAGCCCGGTCCAGCCGAGGCCGGTCCCGCCGCGACCGACGACCTTACTTGCGCAGGCTCGCGCAGAACTCCGCCAGGCGGCTCACGCCCTTGGCGATGATCTCGTCGCTCGTCGCGTAGCTGAGGCGCAGGTAGCCCTCCGCGCCGAAGGCCGAGCCGTGCACGGCGGCGACCTTCTTCTGGTCGAGCAGCTGCGCGCAAAACGCCTCCGAGCTGAGCCCGAAGGAGGAGATGTTCGGGAACAGATAGAACGCGCCCTCGGCGAGCAGGCAGCGCACGCCGTCGATCTTGTTGAGCTCGGCGTGGAGGAACTTCCGGCGACGATCAAAGGCCTCCAACATCTTCGCGAGCGCGGCCTGGGTCTTCTCCTTCTCCTTGAGCGCGGCGAGCGCGCCCCACTGGGCGAAGGTGGTGGCGTTGCTGGTCATCTGGCTTTGCAGCTCGGCGATGGCCTTGGCGATGGGCGCGGGCGCGACCGTGGTGCCGAGACGCCAACCGGTCATGGCGAAGGTCTTGGCGAAGCCGGAGACGATGATCGTGCGGGCCGCGACATCGGCGGAGAAGGTCGCCGGGGCGACGTGCTTGGCGCCGTCGTAGGTGAGGTGCTCGTAGATCTCGTCGGAGAGAATGTAGAGGTTGTGCTTCATCGCCACCGCCACGATGGCCTCCATCTCCGCGCGGGTATAGACGGCGCCGGTGGGGTTGGAGGGCGAGTTGAGGATCAGCAGGCGCGTGCGCGGCGTGATCGCCGCCTCGAGCTGGGCCGGCGTCAGGCGAAAGCCGGTGCTGTCGTCGGCCAGCACGGTGACCGGCGTGGCGCCGGCCAGCTTCACCATCTCGGGGTAGCTCACCCAATAGGGCGCCGGGATGATGACCTCGTCGCCCGGCGAGCAGGTGGCCAGAACCGCGAGATAGCAGGAGAACTTGCCGCCGGGCGAGACGATGACCTGCGAGGGCGCGACCTTCAGCCCGTAGTCCGACTGATACTTGTCGGCCAGGGCCTGGCGCAGAGGCTCGATGCCGGGCGTCGGCGCATACTTGGTCTTGCCGGCCATGAGGGCGGCGACGCAGGCCTCCTTGATGTGCGCGGGCGTGTCGAAGTCGGGCTCGCCGGCGGCGAAGCCGCAGACGTCCTCGCCGGCGGCGGCGAGGGCCTTGGCCTTCGCATCGACGGCCAAGGTCGGCGACGGAGCGATGTTACGAGCCCAGGTGGAGAGCGGTGCGGGGGCGGAACTCATGGGATGGATGGAATCGAAGGACGGGGTGGGAAAAACGAAACGAACGGGAGCGAACGAAAGCCGAAAGGGATGGGGACAAAAAAATCCGCGGGGAGAAACCGGCGTTCCTCGAACCGCGGACGGACTGGCTTGGGCTAAACGGGAGGCGAGTCGCGGGGTCGAGAAGGGTTTACTTCTTCGATTTTTTCTCGGGCAGCGACTCCACGGCGGCGCGGAGGATCTCGCCGAGGCTGACCTTCTGTTTCTTGGCCGCCTTCACCAGCACGGCCTTGTCCGCGGCCGGCAGACGCACCGAGATCTGACGACGCTCCTCCGTGTCGGACTCGAACCGGGCCAGATCAAACTCGCTCAGCGCATGGCGCACCACCTCGGAGGTCGAACCCAGGCCGAGCTTCTTGCGCTGGCTCTCGATCTTGGCGAGGAGCGAGACCGGAAGGTCAAAGGTGAGCGGAGACGGGGCGGGAACGGGTTTCTTGGCCATGTTGGTGAATTTTGGAAGTGGTGAAAATGGACCGGAACTGCGCGACAAAGGGCGTGACGTATCCATGGAGTAACGACGCGGGCAATGAAAAACCTGCGCCTCCCGCACCATCACGCAAAGACCCCGCGGACGCACTCCGCATCGCTTGCCGTTGACCCGCTCCGGCCCCTCTGGAAACTCGCGATTTTTTAACCGCCCCGCGGTGCCCGTGACCCGCCCGGCGACCTGCTCCATCACGGAATCCCGCAACCCCACCCCGTCAGTCCCGCCACCATGGCAAATGTTGTCATTTCCAACCTCGAAAAGGTTTACACCGAAAAAAACGGCCCCGGCGTCAAAGTCGTCCACGGCATCAACCTCGAGATCAAGGACCGCGAGTTCATGGTCCTCGTCGGCCCCTCGGGTTGTGGCAAGTCCACCACCCTCCGCATGATCGCCGGCCTCGAGGAAATCTCGGGCGGCACCATCGCCATCGACGGCACCGTCGTGAACGACGTCCTCCCCAAGGACCGCGACATCGCCATGGTTTTCCAAAACTACGCGCTCTATCCCCACATGAGCGTCTATGAAAACATGGCCTTCGGCTTGAAGCTGCGGAAGTTCCCCAAGGACGAGATCGACCGCCGCGTGCGCGAGGCCTCCGCCATGCTCGGCCTCGACCCCTACCTCTCCCGCAAACCCAAGGCCCTCTCGGGCGGGCAACGCCAACGCGTCGCCGTTGGCCGCGCCATCGTGCGCAAGCCCAAGGTCTTCCTCTTCGACGAACCCCTCTCGAACCTCGACGCCAAGATGCGCGTCTCCACCCGCACCGAGATTTCCAAACTCCACGCCCGTCTCGGCGCCACCATGATCTACGTCACCCACGACCAGGTGGAGGCCATGACCATGGGCGACCGCATCTGCGTCATGAAGGACGGCCGCATCATGCAGGTCGCCGCCCCGCTCGAGCTCTACAACCGGCCCGACAACCTCTTCGTCGCCGGCTTCATCGGCAGCCCGCCCATGAACTTTTTCCGCGGTCGCCTGGTGAAGGGCGCGGGCGACCAGGTCGAATTTGTCGAAAACAACGACAAGGCGACGCCCGTCCGCATCACGCTCGACGCCCGCCTCGCCGGCCTCGGCGCCGCCCACGTCGGAAACGGCAAGGAGCTCGTCTTCGGCATCCGCCCGGAGGACGTGCAGGACACCGCCACGCTCGCCGACGCCAACCCCGCCCACACCATCGAGGTGAAGGTCGAGGTCTCGGAACCGATGGGCGCGGAGACCTTCCTCTACCTCAGCAGCGGCGCCACCAGTTTTATCGCCCGCGTGCGCCCGACCGACCGCTTCGACGCCGGGCAAATGGTGAAAGTCACCCTGAAACTCGACGCCGCCCATCTCTTCGACGCGGTGACCGAGCAGGTGCTCCGATAACCAATCGGTCAACGGGTCCGCGCCCGCCTCCCGAAAACGCGGGCGTGGATTCCCTCACGTTTCGCATTCTCACCACGACCGCCCCAAAGTAGCGGGAGCTTCCAGCTCCCGTCTCCCCGCCGACCTCGCGTTTCTCATCCTCACCGCGACCGGTCCTCGTCGCGGAATTTGCTTTTCGCTCCGCCCCGGGCGCATCGACACTGCGCGCCCATGTCCTGCGACCTCATCCTCGCCCTCGACGTCCCCACACGCGAAGAAGCCGCCCCGATCCTCCGCCAACTCCGCGGACAGCTACGCTGGGTCAAAATCGGCCTCCAGATGTTCACCGCCTACGGCCCCGACTACGTGCGCGCCGTCGCCGACGAGGGCTTTTCCATCTTTCTCGACCTGAAGCTGCACGACATCCCCAACACCGTCGCCAAAGCCGTCGAGTCCCTCGCGCCTCTGCCCATCGGCATGCTCACGCTCCACACCGGCGGCGGACGCGAGATGATGGCCGCCGCGCTCAAGGCCCAACAGGCCACCCGCCCCGACCTCCTCCTCCTCGGCGTCACCGTGCTCACCTCCATGGACGGCACCGAACTCGCCAACATCGGCGTCGGCGGCACCCCCGAGATGCAGGTCGCCCGCCTCGGCTCCCTCGCCGCCTCCGCCGGCATGAAAGGCCTCGTCTGCTCGCCGCTCGAGGTGCCGCTGCTCCGCCGCATGCTTCCCGCCGACGTCCAGCTCGTCACCCCCGGCATCCGCCCCGCCGGCGAGGCCGGAGGCGACGACCAGAAACGCATCATGACCCCGGCCGACGCCGCCCGCGCCGGCTCCAGTTTTATCGTCGTCGGCCGCCCCATCCTCAAGGCCTCCGATCCCGCCGCCGCCGCCCGCGCCATCCTCGCCGACCTGGCGAGCGCCTAATCGCCGCCCGGACCAGCCGGCTACTCACTACCCACTACCCGCTACTCGCTACTTCCCCCCTTTCCCCCCAATCCCCATGTCCCGCACCGCCGCCATCCTCCTCGCCGCCGGAAGCGGCACCCGCATGCAGGGCTCCGTCGCCGACAAGATCCTCGCCCCACTCGGCCAGCGCCCCGTTTTCGCCCACTCCGCCGCGGCCTTCATGGAAAGCGGCGTGGCCGACTTCTACGTCATCGTCGCGCGCGACCAGGCCCAGTCCATCGCCCTCTCCGCCTACGCCCCGACCCCGGCCCAGTTTGTGGTCGGCGGAAAAGAGCGTCAGCACTCGGTGCAAAACGCCCTCGCCGTCCTGCCCGCCGACATCGCCTACGTCTTTATCCACGACTGCGCCCGGCCCCTCATCCGAGCCGAGCAGCTCGTCGGCCTGCACAAAATCGTGCGCAAGGAAAACGCCGTCGTGCTCGCCCACCGCGTCACCGACACGGTCAAACTCCACTCCGACACCGGCCACCTGAAAACCCTCGACCGCGACCGCCTCTGGGCCATGGAGACGCCGCAGGTCTTCGCCCGCGACCTCATCACCGAGGCCTACGCCAAGGTCGCCAAGGGCAAGCGCCGCATCACCGACGACGCCGCCGCCGTCGAGCTCCTCAAGCACCCCGTCGCCCTGCTGGAGAACAACCACGCCAATCCCAAGCTCACCACCCCCGCCGATCTCGCCTACGTCGAGTATCTGCTCGCCCGGGAAAAGTCGGAGGAGTGAGGACACCCGCGGCGGCGCACGCCTCCCCGCCTCCGTCCTAAACCAGCTTCGCCCCGCCCCCTCCGGCCGCCGCATCCGCTCTCCCGACCTCCGCGGCCTCCGTGTCCGCGCTCCGTGAACTCCGTGTCTAAAAAACATACGCCCCTCGCGACCCGCCACCGCCCCCGCCCGGGCGCCACACACGCATGACCAGCATGACCAGCCTCCGCATCGGTCACGGTTACGATATTCACCGCACCCTCGCCGGCCGCCCCATGATCCTCGGCGGCGTGCATTTCGCCGACTGCCCGGTCGGCCTCGACGGCCATTCCGACGCCGACGCGCTCACCCACGCGATCTGCGACGCCCTGCTCGGCGCGGCGGCCCTGCCCGACATCGGTCATTTTTTTCCGAATACCGATCCGGCCTACAAAAACATCGATTCGCAGATCCTGCTCCGACGCACCTGCGCCGCCCTGCGCGGCCGCGGCTACGAGATCGTCAACATAGACGCCTCCCTCATCGCCGAGCGTCCCAAGATCTACCCGCGCCTCCAGGAGATGCGCCAACGCCTGGCCGCCAGCGCCGGCCTCGCCCTCGACCAGATCGGACTCAAGGCCACGACCAACGAGGGCAGCGACGACATCGGCCGCGGCCTCGCCATCGCCGCCCACGCCGT
>CBINNW010000159.1:0-9904 GCA_966252115.1 uncultured Akkermansia sp. | reverse complement strand
ACGCGCCCGCGCCGCCCACAACAAGTAACGCTATTTGTCGGGCACTACACTAGGCCATTTCCCATGGAAGGGGCGTCGCCAAGGAAGCGGACCTCGCGGAGCTTGGCGCAATCGGAGAACGCGTAATCCCTGATCGATGAGAGACTGGCGGGGAGCGTGATGTTGGTGAGGCTGGAGCAGGACAAAAATGCCCAAGACCCGATGAAAACGAGATTATCGGAGAGCGTGACGGCGGTCAGTTTCGAGCAGCCGTCGAATGCCCTGGAGCCGATGTGAGTGATGGCGGGGAGGTCGAGGGTGGTCAGGTGCGCGAGGCCGGGACAGGCGAAGAACGCGGAATCGCCGATGTAGGTAAGGCTGGGGGGCGGGGAGACGTTCTTAAGTCTAAAGCAGCTATCAAATGCGTGGTCGCCGATGGAGGTGAGACTGGCCGGAAGATTGATGCTGGTGAGTTCGGTGTCGGCATAGAACGCTGCGGTGCCTATGGAACGGAGGCCCTCGGGCAGGGTGACGGAGCCGAGGTTGGGGCAGGAACTGAAGGCATGCTCTTCGATGGACACGATTCCGGGTTGGAGCGTGACGCTTTTAAGCAGTGGGCAATTGGAGAACGTGCCCTCGCGGATGCTGCCTACGCCGCCGGGAATGTTGATGCTGGTGAGGCTCGCACAAAACCAGAACGCGTAATCTCCGATGGAGGCGAGGCCCTCGGGCAGGGTGATACCGGTGAGTTTGTTGCAGCGGCGGAACGCTGAGTTTCCGATGGTGGTGACATCGGCCGGGAGGGAATAGGCGCCGGCAAGGCCGCCGGGCGCTTGGATCAAGGTCTGGAAGGTTTTGTCGAAAAGCACTCCGTCGGCGCTGGCGAAGTGCGGGTTGGTCGGATCGACGGAGATGGAGGTCAGCGCGGAGCAGGAGGCGAATGGACCCTCTCCGATCACGGAGATGGCGGCGGGCAGGGCGATGCTGGAGAGCTTGATGCATCCGTAGAACGCGAATTTACCCATGGACCCGAGGCTCTCCGGCAGGGTGGTGTCGGTCAGACCGGAGCAACCGTAGAACGCCTCATTGCCGATGGAGGCGAGGCCGTCGGGGAGGGTGAGGTCGGTGAGCTTTTTGCAATCGCGGAACGCCGAGTTTCCGATGGTGGTGAGCTCGGCCGGCGGGGAATAGGCGCCGACGAGACCGCCGGGCGCTTGGATCAATGTCTGAAAGGTTTTGTCGAAAAGCACGCCGTCGGCGCTGGCGAAGTGCGGGTTGGCGGGATCGACGGAGATGGAGGTCAGCGCGGGACAGGAGGCGAACGCACGCTCGCCCACCATGGAAACGCTGGAAGGAAGGGTGATGAAGATGAGGCTGGAGTTGGCGGAGAACGCGAAGCCCTCGATGGAGGTGACGGGCAGGTTGGCGATCTGATCGGGGATGACCAAACTGGTGTCGGAGCCGGTGTAGCGGGTGATGGTCACCGCGCCGTCGGCCACGGAGTAGGTGAAGTTGCCGAAGGTGTCGGCCCGAAGGGCGATGGGATGCGCCAAGGCGAGACCGAGCAGCAGGAAAACGAGCCAGCGGACAAAGGCGCCGCGGGGCGCGAGCGCCTGGTCGCGGGGCCGGGCTCCCGGTCGGGCGGAGGGAACCGCCCGGTCCTCGGAAATTCGTAGATCAACTGGCGGGCGCATGTGGCTTTGCATCACGTCGTGGGACAAAAAAAACGAGGACTGCGGGCGGAGGAAGGCCGTATTTGATTCCTCGCTGTTTGCAGTGGGTCGGTGCCGTGTGGAGGAATAGCCGCGGTGTTCAGATGTGGCGGAAGCGCGGAAGCGCTTTCGTCCGGCGGGCTGCACCGAAACGAAATGGCGGAGCCATTCCGCCACGTCCATCCACCGAAATCGGCGGAGAACCTCGTTCTCGATCAAAAAATCATGGCGAACAAACGGATACGGAGCCCTTCTCAGCGGCGGACTTTGAGGGTCTTTTTCAGGGGCGTGTTGTCGGAGGCGGGGCCGGCGGCGAGGGTCCAGGCGCCCGGGTCCACGACGTAGCGGTCGGCCTCCTCGTCCCAGCGGCGCAGGCGCTCGACGGGCACGTCGATGTCCACGGTTTTCGTTTCACCGGCCTTGAGCGGCACGCGGGCGAAGCCCACCAGCTGCCGCAGGGGCATGGGCACGGGCGCCTTTTGGGCGGTGGCGTAAATTTGCACGACTTCGTCGCCGTCGCGGGGGCCGGTGTTTTTGACCGTGACCGAGACCCGGACGGTGTCGCCGGCGCGGACGCGGCGCTCGGAGAGGGCGATCTTCTTGTAGTCGAAGGTGGTGTAGCTGAGACCGTGGCCGAAGGCGTAGAGGGGATCGCCGGTGTAGTAGCGGTAGGTCCGGTTCCGCATGCTGTAGTCGGTGAAATCGGGCAGGCCCTTCGTGTCGCGGTAGAAGGTGATGGGCAGGCGGCCGGCGGGGTTGGTCTCGCCGAGGAGGGCCTCCGCCACGGCGTCGGCGCCGCGCTGGCCGTAATACCAGGCGAGCAGGACGGCGCCGGCCTTGGAATCGTCGAGGCTGATGGCGCTGCCGGTGGTGAGCACGACGGCGACGGGTTTGCCGAGCTCGGCGACCTTGGCCAAGAGCTCGCGCTGCGGGGCCGGGAGGGCGAGGTCGAGGCGGTCGCCGCCGCGGAAGCCCTCGGCGTTGACGCTCATCTCCTCGCCTTCGAGGTTGGGGGTGATGCCGAGCGTGAGCACGATGTGGTCGGCCTCGCGGGCGGCGGCGAGGGCGCGCTCGAGCTCGTCGTTGCGGACGGGGGCGATCCAGCCGAGCTGAATGCGGCCCGTGCGGGTGAGTTGCACGTAGTCGAGGCGCAGGTCGTAGGAGCGGCCGGCCTCGAGCCGGAGCGTGGTCTCGAGCGGGCGCTCGCGCTCGGGTTTCCAGGAGTCGATGACGACCTGGTCGTCGAGGTGGAGTCGCACCGCGCCCTCGGCGATGAGGCCGAGGCGGTATTCGCCCGTAACGGGGGGGACGAGCACGCCGGTCCAGCGGGCGGCGGCGTCCTTGATGGGGATGTCTTTGGCGGGCTGGGCCTCGTTCCAATAAAAATTCACGTGTCGGTCGGTGCGGGACGAGACGGGGCGGCCTTCGACCCGGGGATCGGCGGCGTCCTGACCGTCGTGCGCGAAGATTTCGCCGCGCAGGCCGGGCGTGGCGCGGTCGGCGTCGGTGAACAAGACGCCGTCGGAAATCCAGTTGCCGCCCGGGTGCAGGGGGCTGACGAGGGGCGAGCCGCGCTCGACGAGGACTTTGACGCCGAGGGGCTCGAGTTTGGCGCGGATGCCGTCGGCGAGGGTGATGTGGCGGAGGGGCGTGCCGCTGTAGTTGCCGAGGAGGGCGGACCATTCGCCGGCGGTGGGGCCGATGACGGCGACGGTTTTGAGCTTGGCGGGGTCCCAGGGCAGGGTGCCGTCGTTTTTGAGGAGGACGAGGCTCTGGCGGGCGGCCTCGAGGGCGAGCCGGTCGTGCTCGGGGGCGTTGTTGGCGGAGGGCGGGATGGCGCGGTAGGGCACGCTCTCGGGCGGGTCGAACTGGCCGAGGCGGAAGCGGAGGGTGAGGAGGCGGCGGAGGGAGACGTCGAGGTCGGCCTCGGTGACGAGCTTGCGGCCGAGGGAGTCGAAAAGGTTCCAATAGGTGCCTCCGCTGCACAGGTCGTTGCCGGCGAGGAGGGCGGTGGCGCTGGCGGTGGCGGCGTCGGGCGAGTAACGGTGGCCGCCTTCGTTCCACATGTCGGCGACGTTGTCCACGTCGCCGACGACGGCGCCGGTGAAGCCCCAGCGCTCGCGCAGGGTGTCGCGGAGGAGCCCGGTGTGGGCGGGGCCGGGGACGCCGTTGATGGCGTTGTAAACGCTCATGACGGACTTCGCGCCGCCCTCGACGATGCCGGCCTCGAAGGCGGGCAGGTAGGTCTCCCAGAGGTCGCGTTCGGAGGTGACGGCGTCGAAGTGGTGGCGCTCGGGCTCGGGGCCGCTGTGGACGGCGAAGTGTTTGACGGTGGCGACGGTCTTCAGGTGGCGCGGGTCGTCGCCCTGCAGGCCCTTGACGAAGGCGACGGCGAGGCGCCCGGTGAGGAAGGGGTCCTCGCCGTAGGTCTCCTGGCCGCGGCCCCAGCGCGGGTCGCGGAAGATGTTGATGTTGGGCGACCAGATGGTGAGGCCCTCGTAGATGTCGGTGTCGCCGCCGGTGCGGGCGATGGTCTCGTTGTTTTTGGCGCGGACCTCGGTGGAGATGACGTCGGCGATCCGGTGGTGGAGCTCCGGGTTCCAGGTGGCGGCGAGGCCGATGGCCTGGGGGAAGACGGTGGCGGTGCCGTTGCGGGCGACGCCGTGGAGGGCCTCGTTCCACCAGCAGTATTTGGGGATGCCGAGGCGGGGGATGTCGGGGTTGCCCATCATGAGCATGGGCACCTTTTCCTGCACGGTGAGGCGCGAGACGAGGTCGTCCACGCGTTTCTCGACGGGGAGCTCGGGGTCGCGGAAGGGGAGGGGCGCCTCGGTGGCGGCGAGCGCGGGGAGCGCGGAGGCGGCGAGGACGAGGGCGGCGCGAAAGGGGGACGCGGAGGAGGCGGTGGCGGACATGGTGGCGACTGGGCGAAGGGCGGTGGTGACGGAGGATGACGGGCGGGGATGCCAGTCCTACGGGGCGACGGGGATGCGCAGGACCTGCACGGACATGGCCGGTATTTGGTGTTCGAATACGGGGGCGACGGGGATGCCCCTGGGCGAGGGGGCGACGGCGACGGGGTTCCCGAAGGAGTTGTGGGCGTCGCGCGGGCCGGAGAGGGTGAGCAGGCGGCCGAGCCGGCCGACACCGGCGGCGCCGGCGAGGGTGATGCGGGCGGAGGCGGGTTGCTCGTGGGGGTTGACGAGTTTGATAATGAGCTCGTTGGCGGCGCGGTCGAGGGTGGGGGACACCGAGAGCGGAGCGGGCGCGAGGGTGTGGTCGATGACGACCTTGCCGTCGATGGAGCAGACGACGCGGCCGCGGGCGTCGATCTCGACGGCGATGTCCTGCCACTCGCCGGTGGGTGCGGGGCCGTCGGTCTCGACCAAGGCGAGCTTCACCCACCAGTCGTAGGCGCCGACTTTGTGGAGTTGGTGGCGGGCGCGGCCCTCGGCGCCGATGGTCCAGACGTAGCCGCCCTTGCCGGCGGAGTCGGCGCCGAAGAGGACGATGAAGCCGCCCCGGTCGCCGGCGGTTTTGCGGGCGCGGACGCGGTAGCGCAGGGGCGCGTCGGCGGCGGGGGACGTGGCCGGGGCGGGGCTGAGGAGCAGGGCGTGGCCGAGTTTTTCGTCGGACTGGACGCGGTGGCCGTCGGCGGTGGCGAAGCGGCCGGATTTTTCGGTCCAGGCGGCGAGGTCGGCGGCTTGGTCGGCGAGGTGGATGCTCGCGATTTCGAGGGCGGAGCCGGCGGAGCCGAAACCGAGGTGGCCGCCGGTGGCGGGCAGGGGGGCGCCTTCGACGTGGAGGGTGTGGGCGAGGTGGGCGTCGCCCTTGTTGAGGGAGAAGAGTTGCTGGACGTGGTAGTTGGCGGTGCGGAGGACGCGGCGTTGGTCGAAGTAGAGGAGGTTGGGGTGCCACTGGGTGTGGCCGTCACGGGCGAAGAGCGGGGCGTAGGCGCTCATGTCCACGATGTCGCCGTTGCGCTCGACGCCGGTGAGGTAGGCGGCCTCGGCGACGGCGTTGAAGAGGTTGTTGCCCCAGGAGGCGTATTCGCCGACGAAGATCTTGGGTTTGCTCCGGTCGAAGGAGTCGAAGCGGTTCTGGTGGTGGATGAACCAGTCGGGCAGCTCGTAGTAGTGCTCGTCGGAGCTGTAAACGCGTTCGCGGGCCATCAGCTCGTAGAGCGGGATGTGGGCGCTGAGGCCGGAGGTGCCGATGAGCTTGATCTCGGGGTGGGCTTCGCGGAGGGCGCGGACGAAGAGGGGAAACCGTTCGCGGACCTCGGGGTTGTCGTGCTCCTCGTTGCCGAGGCAGAGGTAGCGGAGGTTGAAGGGCTCGGGGTGGCCCATGCGGGCGCGCACGGAGCCCCAGCGGCTGTCGGCCGGGCCGTTGGCGAATTCGACGAGGTCGAGGGCGTCCTGGATGTAGGGCTGGAGTTGATCCATCGGCACGACCTCGAGGCCGCGAAAGCCGCAGGAGACGCCGACGGGGAGGACGGGCAGGGCGAGGGCGCCGAGGTCCTCGCAGAGTTGGAAATACTCGAAGTAGCCGAGGCCGTAGGTCTGGTGGTAGCCCCAGAGGTTCCAGTTGGGTTTGCGCTCGGCGATGTCGCCGACGGTGTCTTTCCAACGATAGACGTTGTCGAGGCCGTGCCCGTGGGCGATGCAGCCGCCGGGGAAGCGGAGGAAGCCGGGCTTCAGGTCGGCCATGGCCTGCACGAGGTCCTTGCGCAGGCCGTTTTTGCGACCCCGCCAGGTGTCCCGCGGGAAGAGCGAGACCATGTCGAGGTCGAGGGTGCCTCGGCCGGCGGTGGTGACGACGAGGCGGGCGCGGTCGGCGGCGCGGTCGGCGACGAGTTCGCCCTCGAGTTTTTGCCACTCGGCGCCGAGGCCCTCGAGCGTGAGGGAGCCGGCGATGGTGCCGTCGGGCAGTTCGAGGGCGACGGTGAGAGAGGCGGGGCCGCTCCACCCTGCGACGCGGGCGTGGACGGAGAAATCGTAGCGGGCGTCGGCGTCGAGCGGGATGCCGACGAAGCCTGTGTTGGCGACGCCGGCGCGGCCGGGCTCGGCGCCGGTGACGGTGACTTCGAGGTGGTGGCGGTTGTTGGCGTGGAGCGGGTGGGCGTCGGAGACGGCGAGGGTGGCGCGGGCGCCGTCGCGCTCGATTTTTTCCCAAGCGTGGAGAGCGGTGTGCTCCGGCTTGCTGCGCGGGTGGTATTCGAAGGAGCGGTTTTGGACGAGCTCGGCGTAGAGGCCGCCGTCGGC
The DNA here is from genome assembly GCA_966252115.1 of uncultured Akkermansia sp. Taxonomy (GTDB): domain Bacteria; phylum Verrucomicrobiota; class Verrucomicrobiia; order Opitutales; family Opitutaceae; genus IMCC26134_A. The sequence continues at coordinate 2,949 of CBINNW010000159.1, read as the reverse complement.
GCCGTAGTTGATGTCCTCAAAGAACAGGCCGTAGAGGTGGGGGCTGAGCTCGACGGTGGGTTTGTCCACCTCGACACGAAGCTCGGCGCGGAACTCGGCCGCGCCCGCGACGGCGGCCAAGGCGATCTGGAGGGCGGCGATGGCGAGCGGGCGGAGCCGAGGGGACGGGGCGGAGGCGGGCGAGGGGAACGGGGGGAGTTGCATCGAGAGGGTGGGGCGGCGGGGCGGGTGAAGGACGAGGGCCGAATTCCGAATGACGAATGACGAATTCCTAATGACGAATGACGAATCTGCTCGATCAACCACCCGCTCAAGTGGGCGTCGGCGGGGAGGGCGGGCGGGGCGCCAGGCCCGCGTCGGGCACTTTACCACGTCGCCCTACCGGGGCGCGCCTGGCGGTCGCGCCCCACCTCAATGCACATCGACGGCGCCCGGGGGGGGCGAGGGCGGCGGTGGTGGCTACTTCCCGAGCGACTCCAGCCGGACCCGCTCGATCTGGGCGAGGCTCAGCAGACCGTCGTAGATGCGCACATCGTCGATCCAGCCGACGAAGGAGCGGTCGTAAGCGCCGTTGCTTGAGCCGATGGCGACCAACTGTCCGTCAAAGGTCACCGGCCCGGGGGGAACGGTATAGGTGGGGGCGCCGGTGTTGATGGAGGTCTTGTTGATGAGGCGGGTCGGCTGGTCCGGATCGCCCACCAATACCGCTCCATTCCATGAGCACTGGACCGCTTCGGACATCTCGGGGCAATAGTAGGGGTTGGTCGCGACGCCATCGTAGCAGAATACCAGAAAGCGCCATTCGCCGACCTTCAGCGGTGGCTCGCTCACGTCGAGAGCGTAGTAGCCGGAGCCGCCTACGGTGAAGCCGAGGGTGTCCCGATCAACGGTGATGAAGATGGACTGCGGGCCCTGCTCCTTGCCCGGCGAGCAGATGCTGAGCAGACGCGCTTCGGGCTGTTGCTGCGGGGGCAGGGATGCCTTGACCCACATGGTGATGGTGAAGCGTCCGGAGGTCTTGGCGGCGCGCAAGGGGGAGCCGAACGAGTTTATCTGGGCGCCGTTCGGGTCGCCATAGGTGCCGCGCGAGGCGTTGAGCACGCCGGGACCGAGCGGACTGATGCCGCCGGTTTTTTGGAAGAGTGGCGCGTTCTTCATGCCGCCGCCGCCGATGGTGAGTTCGCCGCCTTTGACGCCTTGGGCGAATTCGGACTCCGGCAGGCCGCCGGCCTCGAAACTCCAGCGATAGAGGTAGGAGGGGGCCGACGATTGGGCGGAACAGTTTTGAATCAATGACGATGGCAGGCAAAATGCCGCCAGCATCGCGAGGATGGGGGGGGAGACTGTGTGGGGCATACGGTTCCTCTGAACTGTGATTTATGGATAAATCGTGAGCAAATGGAATTTCGGCAATGGGCACAACTGCTTAATTTATCGATAAACCTAGACCGCGCGGACGCCGCCGCATTTCGTCACCCGGTCTTGGATGCGCCCCCGCAGACGTCGTTGCTCTCCCGGTTTGCGTAGGTGTCGGCCCTGTGGTGTCTCGTCGGCGGACGACGGTCGCCCCCACGGTCGCCGTCCCCGCTCGCCCATGGGCGCGCGGTGTCGCCGCCCCTTTTTTGTTCTCCCATGTCCTCCACCACTCGTGATGTTTACCTCGGCACGGATTCCGGTGCCACCACCTCCAAGACCGGCGGCGTCTTCGCGGACGGCAGCCCGATCTCCCTGAAACTGCGTCAGAGCTCGACGAATTCCCAGGCGGGCACCGCCGCGGTCATCGCCGGGTGGATCGAGGGCGCTGAGGGTTTTCTGAGGGACAACGGGCTGTCCTGGGATCGCGTGGCCGCGGCCGGGCTGGCCTTGCCCGGTCCGTATCGCACCTACGGCGTGCTCGAAAAGTCGGCCAATCTGCCGGACAGCTTCGCGGGGTGGAACTTTCACGCCGACTACGCGGCGGCGCTCGCGGGCGCGGCCGGGCGCCCCATCCCGCTGTTTGCCGGCAACGACGGCGACTTCGGCGGGGTGGGCGAGGCCGCGCGGGTGCGCGGCGACTCGCGCGCCACGGTGCTTCTGCTGGCGGCCGGCTCGGGCCTGGGCGCGGCCTACATCGACGCCCACGGGCTCCCGCTCTCGGGCGACCACCTCGCGGGCATGGAGGCGGGGCACATGCCCTCGCCGCTTCACCTGCTCGGGCGGGGACTCGAAAAACTGCCGCCCTTTCGCTGCGGATGCGGGCGCGACTGGGGCTGCGTCGAAGCCTACACCACGATCTCCGGGCTTCCCCAGTATCTGGATGCATTTCTGCCCGGCCATCCCGGTCACGAACTCGCGACGTCGCCCGACACGCCGAAGCACAAGGCGCTTTCGCTCCGCGGCCGCGCGCAGCGGGGGGACGCGCTGGCGTTGGAGATTTTCGACACCCAGGCGCGGGCGCTGGGGCTGCACGTCGCCAATCTGTGCATGGCGCTCGATCCGGGCATCGTGGTGATCGGCGGCGGTCTGGTGGATCCCGAGAGCACCACGCCGGAGTTTCGGCAGCGTTATCTTGATGGCATCCGACGCGCCGCCGAGCCCTACCTTTTCCCCGCGCAGCGCGCCCGCCTCAAGATCGTGCCGGCCACCCTCGGCGAGCTCTCCCAGTCGATCGGCGCCGCCTTGGTCGCGCTCTATTCGCTGCGGGCGGCGGCGGTTTGAGGCCCCTCGGGCCGTCTTCGTCGCGCCCGGAGATTCGGGCCGCGGGCGGGGGGCGTAACAGGAAGTGATGTCTGCTCTCGGCAATTCGGGAAGGTAGGGCGCGACCGCCGGGCGCGCCGCACGCGTGACGAAGCGCGCAGGCAGGCGCGGCGGGCCCGGCGGTCCCGCCCTTGCCGTGAGATCATTTCCTGTTACGCCCGCGGGCGCGGCCATGCGAGCATCGGAGTTGACATGGGCGGCGCTTGTGTGCAT
>CBINNW010000158.1:0-10028 GCA_966252115.1 uncultured Akkermansia sp. | reverse complement strand
CTCAGCCCGAGCTCGGCGGCGACGACACGGGAGGGCTCGGGGGCAGGAAATTCAGCGCCAAAAAGCCCAACACCGCCCGCGCGTCGTCACGCACCGACGCGATCTCGCGCTCCAGCGGATTTTGCTCGGTCCACACCAGCTCGGCGCCGCGTTCCTCCAGATCGCGCCACCACCCGGGCGTTGCCGCCAAGCGGGCAGACGCCTCGGCCGGGATCGTGGTCGGGTTCGGGTTCGCCGCCTCCGTCATCGCCACCGCCTCCGTGACCGCGACCGTGGCGACCGCCGGCGCCGGCCGGAGACCATGCGCCACCCCCGGATCACCTGGATCGGCCATCGGCCAAAAAACCACCAGCGCCAACGCCGCCGCCACCACGCTCGAAAGCCCCAGCGCGCGCGCCCACACCGGCGAAATCGGCTCGCGTGCGTCGCCCGCCCTTCCCTCCCCCGCCCCCGCGCCCGTGCCCGCCCCCGCGCCCGTGCCCGGGCCAGCACCGGCGGCCTCTCGCACCGCGCACAGAATCGCCCGCTCCAGCGCGGGAGACGCGGCGGCGGATTGTTCCCGCCAGCGCGCCGCGTCGCGCCGCAGCGTTTCCGCAAAAACGTCGTCCTCGGCGAAAAATTCGCGGCACGCCGGGCACCCCCGCAGGTGCCGGGCGCTCAGGCGCGTCAACCCGGACGCGGCGCCCAGACACGCCTCCCACCGACGAACGGCGACGCAGATCGGACGGGAACGGAGCGAGGCGGGTCTATTCATGGAGGCGGTCTCCTTTTGTGGTCGAAAGCTGCTGACGGGCGCGGAAGACGATCACTTTTACATTGGCCGCCGACAGGCCGGTCGCGCGGGCCGTTTCCTCGGTGCCGAGCTCCTCGCCGAAACGCAGCCAGAGCACCTCGAAGTCGCGTTGGGACAACACCCGCCGCGCCCGCGCCCAGAGATTGTCGGCGCTCTCGCGCTCCTCCGCCTGCCGGGCCGGCGAAGCGGCGCCGTCCTGATGCTCGGCCGGAATCTCCTCCCACCGTCGCGAGTCGCGGAAGTGGTTGAGCGCCGAGCGGCGCGCGATGGTGAGCAGCCAGTTGATGAGCGGACGCGCGGTGTCGAAGCGTCCGAGCCCGCGGTGCGCCTGGATGAAGGTCCGCTGCGCCAGATCCTCGGCGTCCTGGCGATGGCGCGTCATTTGTAACAAAAAACCAAATACACGCGCGCCGTGCCGGTGGACCAGCGCGGCGAAGGCCCGCTCGTCGCCCGCCGCCGCGTCCCGCACCTCGGCCACCTCCGCCGGGTCGAGCGGCGCCGCCGCCGGCGCGCCGGTCGATTCCGGGGCGACCGGCCGAGCCTGCGCGACCACGCCCGCGCCCAGGGCGACGGAGGCGGAGACCGAGCTCGATGGAGGACCGGAGGACATCGCGAGAAAAGTTACGCTCGGCTATGCCGGACCAAAAGTCGCTGAAAGTCGCCACGATGCCGAAAGGTCCGGGGCGCGGTCGGAGAAGGTCCGGGGAGCGCCCGCGTCTCGCGGGCTGGCTTCGGCGTCTCGCCGAAGCCTTCTGCGGAAGACGTTGACGTCGGGCGGGACGCCCAACGCGACACGCGGGACGCGTGCGCTCCCCGGACCGATTGAGGCATCGCGATCATGTTCAACGGCGCACGCGTCGGGCGCGCGCCTATCGCTCCACCTCCGCGCCGGGCGTCGCCGCCGGGACCTCCGCGCCGGCCGCCAGCACGCTCACGAAAAAGGTCGAGCGCCCGTCCGTCTCGTCCACGTAGCGCACGGTGAGCGTGAAGTCGCCGGCGGGGCCGTCGAAGACCCAGCGCGCGGTGCCGGAGGGATCGTGCAGCTGGATGACGTTTCCACCCGAGGCGTGGCGGTTGGGCAGCCGGGTGTAGTTGACCAAGGACATGTCCTCGGCCTCGACGCGCAGCGCCTGGCCGCCCGCCGCCGGCGTGATCTCGATGTAGTCGAAGCGCGCGTTCTCGCCGCCTTCGCGGTGGCCGGTGAGCACGAGGGTCGAGCCGGGCACGAGCGCGACGCCGGGGACGGTGCGGGAAACGAGGGTCCGGGCGCTCATGCCGATGTCGCCCAGATCCTGATCGGCGACCCAGGAAACGAGCACCGGCTGCTCGACCGGCGCCGCCGGCCCATCGACGACGTCGCGCACCACGCCGCCGTCCTCCCAACGCCCGTCGTTCCGCCGACCGCCCGCTTTTTGCAGGTCATGAAACATCTGCACGAGGCGCTCGCTGGCGTAGGCGAGGTGCAGCGTCACCATCGTGCCGGTGCGCTTCACGGTCACCGACTGTAGAAACTCGGCCAGCGCGCGGTCGTTGCTCTCGGCCAGCGAGATCATCGCCGTGATGCCGTCGAGGATCTTCATCAGCTTGTCGGCCATCTCGTCGGAGCTGGCGAGGAGCTGCACGTGCGCGAAGGTTTTGTCGTCGCTTTCGCCGACTTCGAGCGAAGCGGATTTGGTCATCTGGAGGATGCGCGCCTGGGGCGCGTCGGCGGGGAAAAAGTTTTCCGAGGGCACGACGCTCGCCGCGAGGACGAAGCCGCCGGTCTGGTTGCGCACCAATCCGCGCAGCGACGAGTCGGAGGCCTTGGCGAGCGACTTGGCCTTGCCCTGAAAAACCAGCCGCGCGTTGAGCAACTGCTCCCGCGATTTGCTCAGGAGGATGATCGGCTCGGGCGGGAAACCGATGATCAACTCGCCGCCGACCGAGTAGGCGTCGAAGGGCAGATCGGTGATCGCGGCGAACTTGTCCGGGCTGGTGAGCGCCTGCTGCACGGCGAAGCCCTCGGCGATCTTGCGCAGCTCGGGTTTGCCCTGAAGCACGAGCGCACCGTCCACCAGCTCCGGGTTCTGCGAGAGATTGGCGCCGTAGGCGGTGACGCTGCCGACCAGCTCCAGCACGCGCGGAATGTTGAGCTGAAGCGCACTCGTGTTGGCCTGGCTCTGCATGGCCTCGACCTGCTTCACGATCTCGCGCCCGACGGCGCTCTCGCGCAGGGAGTCGAAATCGAGGTGCATGAGCCATTGCGCGTCGGCCCCGACGATCTTGGTGTCGAGCGCGGCGGAGGCCGTCGGCACCAGCGGAGCCAGTGATAGCCCGAGGGCGAAAAGTGGTGGGATGCGTCGTTTCATTAGGAGCTTGGGTATTACGTCACTTATTCACCGGAGAGCGGGCGGAGGTTACGAAAAAGGTTGTCGCGCACGGCGGTTTTCGCGGGCGGGCGCTCACTCGCGGGCGGCGTCGCCGACGAACTCCTTGAACGAGAACAGGCCGGCGGCCGCCGACAGGAAAAGCGCCGCAAAGGCCAGCAGGTGAAGCGAGGTGCCGAGGGCGCCATCCGCCCAGCCCGCCGGCGTGGCGTCGAGCCCGAGGAGCGGCCGCAAAAACTCGCCCACCTGCCGAGTCATGGAAATGCGGCCGAGCTGGGTCGGGATCAGCCCGGCCGCCGCCTCGACCAAGCCGCCGTAAAGCAGCCCGAGCACGAGGTAACGCACCACGGCCACGCCGCAAAGAAAGCCGAGCGCGACGAAGCCGGTGAGCGTGAGCACCTGCGCGAGCAGCAAAAACGGCAGCGCCGTCGCCAGCCCCGGGACGTCGCGCAGCACCGCCACGCCGACCAACACGGCGAAGGCGGCGAGGTAGGCGATCTGCACGCAGGCCAGGTGGGCGGCGTAACGCGCGACGACAAAAACGGGCCGCCGGATAGGCCGGGTGAAGAGGTAGTCGGCCGAGCCCGTTTTGAGGTCGTCGCGGATCGCCCCCGCACCGGAGAGAAAGGCGAGGATGGGCAGCGCGGCGCCGATGAAAAACTCGCCCCACCACTCGAAAAACGCCCGCGCGTCACCGGCCGGATTCGTCGCGTAGGCGATGCCGCCAAGCGCCGCGAGCAGACCCGCCGCGGCCAGGAGGCGGCGCGGCGCGAGCCAGCGGCGCGCGGTCAGGCGCCACACCCCGCGCAGCGCGTGCCACTGGTTCGGCGTCACGCGGTTCGGCGCGCCGTGGTGCGGCGTCACGGAATCGTGGTCGCCCGTCGCGGGCGCGGACGCGGGCGGTGGCACGGGCGCGGGCGCGGCGGAGTCCGGGGCGTGGAAATTCATGACGAGTGCGTCGGGCCGGCGCCGACGATTTTTTCCAGAAAACCGGAGCTGTGGCGCACCTCGAAGATGCGCACGCCGCTCGCGAGCAGATGCTCGGCGAAGCGGGCGTGAAAGGCCTCCGCGTCCCGCCAGCGCGCGTGCAGGATGTCGGCCTCGGCTCCGAACTCGAAGCCGCGCAGCAGGTCCTGGTCGAAGAGGTAGCGCGCGAGTTTTTCGGGCGCGTCGCAACGGATGGTGGTGGCGTCGGGCCGGCGTTGACGCGCCTCCGGCGAGACGGCGTCGCGGCTCTCGCGCGGGATGCGGCCCCACCGCAGCAGGATGAAGTCGCCGCACAGCGCATCCAGATCGTGCAGGATGTGGCTGGAGAGGAGCACGCTCACGCCCTCGCGCGCGAGCTGGCGCAACACGCCGGAGAAGTCCTCGCGGCCCATGGGATCGAGGCCGTTCATCGGCTCGTCGAGGATGATGAGCTCGGGCGCGTGCAGCAGGCACTGGGCGAGCTTCACGCGCTGCCGCATGCCCTTGGAGTAGGTGTTGACCGGTTTGCCCCAATGGGCCGACGCGAGCCGCACGCGGTCCAGCGCCTCGCGGGAGCGCCGCTCGGCCTCGCGCGCGGAGAGCCCGGAGATCATGCCGAGCCCGGACAACCAATCGAGCGGACGCAGGCCCGCCGGCACGGCCTCGCTTTCCGGGCAATAGCCGAGGCGGGCCTGCACGGCGGGGTTGTTCCACGGGTGCCCGCCGAAGACCGTGATCTCGCCGTGGCTCGGGCGAATCTGGCCGGTGAGCAGGCGGAAGAGCGTGGTCTTGCCCGCGCCGTTGGGACCGACGAGACCGGTGATGCCGGGGCGAATCTCGAAGCTCACGTTGTTGAGCCCGAGGACGACGCCGTAGAAGCGGCTGAGGTTGTGCGCCTGCACGATGGGGCTCGGTTTCATTCGGGGCGCAGCTTTCTCAAAAACACCACCGAGGAGAGCACCACGAAGGCGCCCAGGCTGCCGAGCGTGCCCGGCAGGGAATCGGGCGCGGCGCGTTCGCCTCCACGTTGGAGTTGCCGGGCGAAGTTGGCGTCGAGCAGGGGCAGTTTTTCCGCCGCGTCGATCAGGACCACGTCGAGCCGCAGCAGGTGGCGGCGGAGGTCGCCGAGGTTGTGGGTGAAGCTGGCGCGTTGCAGCCACTCCGGCGAACGCCGGCCGCCCGCGAGGGTGCCGGCGATGATCCACAGAAAAATCCAGAGCAGGATCGTGTTTCGCGCGGAGCGCGTGAGGGCCGAGGCCCCGAGGGCGACGGCGGCGAGGACGACGAGGCCGGCGCCGTTGAAGGCCAACGCACGCCCGAGCGGCGCCAAGGAGTGGACGAGGAAATCGCGGTTGGGCGCGAAGAGCATGCTCAGGGTCCAGCCGAAGAGCAGCGGCCCGGTCCAGAGGAGGACGAGCAGGCCCGCCACGATGCCGAGCTTGCCCAGCAGGTAGTCGAGCGAGGTGAGCGGGCGCGACAGGTAGAGGATGAGCGCGTTGCCCGCGCGATCCCGCGAGACGAGGCGCGGCACGAGCACGGTGAGCGCGACCAGGCAGAGCCAGAGGCCGAGGAAGGATTGCAGCCAAAACACGAGCGTGAAGAGGCCCGTCACGCAGATGTCGGGATAGAGCAGGACGAGCCCGCCGAAGGCCGAGGCCAGCGCCTGCGCGCGTGGTCCGATGGTCTCGGCCGCCTGGTCGAGCCAGCCCCCGGTCGCGAGCGCCTGGCTGAACAGGAGCCCGCAGGCCGCCATGGCCACACCCGCCGTCCAGGCTACGGTGAGCAGGATGCGAAAAAAACGCGTGCCCAACAACTGGCGCAGCCCGGTGGACGCGATGACCCAGCGACGGTAGGCGAGCCCGCGCGGCGCCTCGTGGTGACGACTGAGATCGAGCACGGGAGTCATGGGCGCGGGGAGGCGTCGCGCTCGCCGGCCGCCGCGCCCGCCGCGGCGGTGGCGGTGGCCTCGGCCTCGGTGTCGGCGGTGGCGAGCGAGCGGAGGAAGAGTTCGTGGAGCGCGTTGGGGTTGGCCACGATCTCGCCCGGCGGCAGGCGGTGGTCGCGCAGGAGCTCGAGCAGCCATTCGACCGAATCGGCGCGCGATTCGATGCGGAAGCGTCCGTTCGAGAGCCGCTCGAAGGCATGCCCCGCGCCGGCCAACGCGGCCGCGACGCGCCCGGCCTCGCCGGAGGGGGCGAACTCCACGATGCGGCGGTGGCGGTTTTTGAGGTTTTCCATGCTGTCGTGTTCGAGCACGCGGCCGCGCGCGATGATGACCACGCGGTCGCAGATGCGCTCGATGTCGTTGAGCAGATGCGAGGAGACGACGACGCTCGTGCCGAGCTGGCGATGGAGCGAGCCGATGAGTTTCAGGAAGTATTCGCGGCCGGCGGGATCGAGGCCGTTGGTCGGCTCGTCGAGGAAGACGAGGCGCGGATCGTGAACGAGGGCCTGGGCGAGCTTGGCGCGCTGTTTCATGCCCGTGGAGTAGGTGTCGATGCGCCGGTAACGCTCCTGCCCCATGCCCACCAGATCGAGGAGCTCGTGGGCGCGTTGGCGCGCCTGGCGAAAGGAGAGGCCGGAGAGTTGTCCGCAGTAGGTGACGAACTCGCAGCCGACCATGCCGGGGATGTGCGAATCCTGCTCCGGACTGTAGCCGACGCGTTCGCGCGCGGAGCGGTTGGCGGCGCGGATCTCGCGTCCGAGCACGCGCGCGCGGCCGGAGGTGGGCGTCTCGAGATTGAGCAGGCACTTGATGAAAGTGCTCTTGCCGGCGCCGTTGGGCCCGAGCAGGCCGATGGTGCCCGGCGGCACGCGCAGGCTCACCCCGTCGAGCGCGCGCTGGCGGCCGTAGAGTTTGGTCAACGCCTCCGCCTCGATGACAAAGCCGTCCGCATCCGCCGCGGAATCGGCCGCCGCGCCCGCCCCGGAGGAGGCGACGACGCGGGCCGCGCCGGTCGGGGGCGACGCTGGGAGCGGGGGCGGTGAGGAGGGAAACACGAGTGGTGGCGACGGGCGAAACGGTGGCGAGCGAGCGAGCGGCCCGGAAGGCGAGGCGGTGGGCGCACCGGCTATTACACGGAGGAAACGTGGAAAGTTACACAAACGCGCCGGAAAATTTCGCCGCGGGCGCCACCCAGGACGGCGCGCCGGTTCAGCGTTCCCTTTTTTCGTCCGTCTGGTCGCCCGGACCGTGCGAGGCGCGCCAGACGCGAGGGGCGACACCGATCTCGCTCTTGAAGGTGCGGGAGAAATGAAAGGCGTCGGCGAAGCCGAGCTCGGCGGCGACCTCCTTCACCCGCGCGCCCGGCGCGCGCAGGCGCTCGGCGGCCAGACGCATGCGGCGCGCCCGCAGGTAGGCGCCGGGGGTCGTGTCGAGGAAACGGCGAAACAGCCGGCACACCGTCTCGGTGCGCAGGCCCACCGCCGCCGCGAGATCGGCCGCGCCGCGCAGACGGGCCGCGTCGGCGTCCACCAGCGCGCGGCAGCGCTCGAGGTTTTCCCGCGCGCCCTCGTCCGGGGCGTGGGCGGCGGCGTCGCGCGACTCGGCCAGCTTGAGCAGGAGCACCTCCGCCAGCGCCCGCGCGAGCCGGGCCGCCGGGGGGCGTTCGGATTCGCCCTCGCGCAACAGCCATTCCCAGGCCTCCCGAATCTCTCCCGGCGCCTCCGCCATCCGGACCCGTCCCCGCCCCAGACCCGCCTCGGCCAGGGCCGCGGCGGCGCCGTCCCCCTCCAGCCACAGATAATAACGCCGCAGCGGCCGGGCGGGATCGCTGCGCAGGCCGTGACGCGTGTCGGGCGCGGTGGCGTAGGCCGAGCCCGTCGCCAGCGCCCGCCGCTGCCCGCCCAGCTCCACCCAGCCGCGTCCGCCCGAGACGTATTCGACCTTATGATACGGAAAATCGCGCCACTGCAGGTAGGCGCCGCCGGCGATGGTCTCCCGCCCGGCGCCGACCACCCGCCAGCCCCCGCGCGCCTCGACACCGTGGGGACGGAAAAAGCGTCGCGCCTCGCCCGCCTCGCGGGCGAGCAATTCGGCCGGCGTGGGAAGCAGCGCCGCGGGGCTGGACGGAGACTCGGGCATGGAGGCCATGCGAGGCCCGAGCGCCCCCGCCGGGCGAGCCTGAAAAACGGGAGCCGCGGCCGGCGCGCCGCCGTGGTTCCAGCCGCCGGCCGGCGTGCGGGGCTGACTGTCTGAAATGGGGGCCGATTGTTACTTTGCCGCGGCGGAACACCGTCTCCTCCACCCCACCCCGCCGCGCTCCCGCCCCTTTTCCAAGATGATACAAGTCGCCATCATCGGCGTCACCGGTTACGCCTCCATCCACCTCGGCATTCTGCGATCCCATGTTCGCGAGGGCTGTCTGCGCATCCGCGCCGCCACGGTCATCAACCGGCCCCAGGCCGAGGGGACCTGCCGGGAGCTGGAGGCCGACGGTTGCACCCTCTACGACGACTACCGGCGGATGCTCGCGGCGGAGGCGGGCAAGATCGACCTCTGCATCGTGCCCACGTCCCCGCACCTCCACGCGGTCATGACGGTGGCGGCGCTGGAGGCCGGCGCGAACGTGCTGCTCGAGAAACCGCTCGCCCCCACGCTCGACGACATCGACTCCATCCTCGCCGCCGAACGCCGCACCGGACGCTGGGTCGCGGTGGGCTTCCAGGATTTTTACGCCCCCGAGCTCAGCGCGCTCCGCCAGCGGATCATCGACGGCGAATGGGGCGCCGTGCAGTCCGTTTCCAGCCTCTGCCTCTGGCCCCGCTCCTTCGCCTACTACGGCCGCAACGCCTGGGCCGGACGCCTGCGCGTCGATGGCAACCCCGTTTTCGACTCCCCCCTGAGCAACGCCATGGCCCACTTCGCCATGACCATGCTCCGGCTCGCCGCGCCCGCCGGACAACACACCGCGCGTCTCGGCGAGTTGCAGGCCGACCTGCGCCGCGCCTACCCGATCGAGAGTTTCGACACCATCGCCCTCCAGGCCCGCACCGAGACCGGGGCCGAGTTTCGCTTCGCCGGCAGCCACGCCTGCCCGAACGAACGCGCCCCCGAGATCGTCCTCCGCACCGAGCGGGCGCGCATCGTCTGGCGCCACGAAACATCCCTCGTCGTCGAGACCGCCACCGGCACGGAGCAGTTGCCCATCACCGACGCCTACGGCACCCGCTGCAAACAGTTCGCCACCGTGCTGCGCCGCCTGGGGGACCCGCTCACGCCGATCTGCACCACCGAGATCGGCGCCGAACACGCCCGGCTCTACATCAATCTCCACTCCGACGTGCGCATCACCGACGTCCCCGGCGACGAGATCGTCGAGGAACAACGCGAGGGCCAGACCTGGCGCTGGATCCGCGGCATCGAGGACGAGCTCAACGCCTTCGTCGGCCACAGCGCCCTGGCCTGAGACCCGCGACCTGCCCCGGAAGCCGAGGAATCCGGGTTGATAAACGCGAGCCGCGCGGCGCCACTCGGGCCATGGCTCGCAACGATCCCGTCCCCCCGCTCCCGACCACGCCCGCCAAGGGTGTTTACCGCCACTACAAGGGCCACCTTTACGAGGTGGTCGGCGTCGTCCGGCACTCGGAAGAACTCGCCCCCTATGTGCTCTACCGCTGCCTCGACGAGCGGGCCCAGCCCATCGACGACGTGCTCTGGGTCCGCCCACACGCCATGTGGAGCGAGCCGGTGACCCACGAGGGCCGCACCACGCCGCGCTTCGCACCGGTGGTGGACGCGTAGTCCGGTGTCGTGCGCCCGAAATGGTTCCCGGCTGTTTCCAGTGGGTCGGTGCCGTGTTGAGGACTAGCACCTGTCGGGCTTAGGAAAGCGAAGGACCGTGGAATGTCGGGGAGTGCGGGGCGGAAGCGATGGAGGAGGCGAAGATGAAGCTTCGCGAGGC
>CBINNW010000157.1:0-10031 GCA_966252115.1 uncultured Akkermansia sp. | reverse complement strand
GTGGCGGGAGCATCCTGCTCCCGAGGCGAGGCGGCTTGCGCGGCCGGACTCACACGCCGGGCGGCGGGAGCAGTTCCAGGATGCGCAGGGGCAGGGCGTCGAATTCCGGCCAAAGGTAACGCGCCAGCAAGGCCCCCGCGCCGGCCAGCAGCCCGAAGCCCGCGAGCGAGCGCAGCGAGTAGCTGAGCACGAAGACCTGCATGCGCGGCACGGCGCGTCCGAGCACCGCGAAGGCCAGCGTTATCATGAAATTCAGCGCGATGAAGGGCGCCGCGATCCGCAGGCCGAGCTCGAGCACACGCGCGGTGCCGCGCACCAGGAGCTCGGGCGCGTCGGGGCCGAAGCTAGCGAGGCCCGCCGGGGCGAGCTCGAAGCTGCGCGCGAAGGCGGCGATGGCCCCGAGGTGTCCTCCGGCGAGGAAAAAGAGCACGCCCGCGAAGGTCACGAGCAGCGTGGCGACCGGCTCCTGTCCCGGCTGCGGGGAATCCACGCCGGGCACGCCGGCGAGGCCAATCTCGTTGGAGATGACGCGACCCGCCATCTCGACCGCGCCGAAGATCAGGCGCCCGGTCCAGCCCATCGCGAGGCCGAGCACGATCTCGCGGATGCCCATGAGCACCAGACCGCCCGCGCTCGGAGGCAGGCCCTCGCGGTGGGGGACGAGCGTGTAGAGCAGGGTGGCCAGACAGGCGGCCAACGCCGCGCGCACCGGCACGGGCAGGGGGCGGCCGGCGAGCGTGGGGAAAAGCAGGATCAAACCCAGCGCGCGCATGAACACCATCAGCCACGCGAAAAGCAGTTCCAGCGGCATCCGGCGTTTTCTCCCCTTTGCCCGCGCGGGCGCGGCTACTGGCCGAGGCCGGCGATGCGGCCGATCATGCCGGTGGCGAATTCGGTGAGCGTGCGCAGCAGCCAGGGCGCGAGCAGCAACATCAGCGCCGCGAGCGCGATCAACTTGGGCGCGAAGGTGAGCGTCTGTTCCTGGATGCTCGTCACGGACTGGATGAGGCTGGTGACGAGGCCGACCACCAGCATGACGCCGAGAAAGGGCGAGACGACGTAGAGGGCGAAGACCACCACGTCCTTGAAGATATCAACGGCGAGTTCGGGGTTCATGGCGGGGAAGGTCGGAGCGGAGACGGGGAGGGTGGAGGATGGTGGGTGGCGGGAATGACCAATGATCAATGACCAAGGACCAATGACCGGGGCCGGGGCGGGGACTTGGCGTTTGGGCTCGGGGGTGGGGCGAGACCGGCGGGCACGCCGCGTCTCCGGGGTAGGGCGGGACCGCCGGGCCCGCCGCGTCTCCGGGGGAGGGCGGGACCGCCGGGCCCGCCGCGTCGAGGGACCGGGGATCGCGACCGGGCGGCGTCATATTCGGAAACTCTCCACCAGGCTCTTCACCACGAGGTGCCAGCCGTCCACCAGGACGAAGAGCAGGAGCTTGAAGGGCAGGGAGACGATCGACGGCGGCATCATCATCATGCCCAGCGCCATGAGCACGGACGAGACGAGGAAGTCGATGACCAGGAAGGGCAGGAAAAGCAGGAAGCCCATCTGAAACGCGGTTTGCAGCTCGCTCACCACGAAGGCGGGCACGACCACGCGCAGCGGCAGATCGGCGACACGCGTCGGCGGGAAACGGCCCAGCTCCAGGAAAAACTCCAGGTCGCTGGTGCGGGTCTGTTTCAGCATGAACTCCTTGATGGGCACGGTCGCGCGATCCAGCGCCTCGCCGGAGGTGATGGTCTTGGCCAGATAGGGCTGAAAGGCCTCCTCGTTCACCCGGTCGAGCACCGGGCCCATGAGGAAGATGGTGAGGAAAAGGGAGAGGCCGACGATGATCTGGTTGGACGGCGCCGAGGGCACGCCGATGGCGGTGCGCACGAAGCCCATGACGATCACGATGCGGGTGAAGCTCGTCATCAGGATCACCATCGAGGGAGCGAGGGTGAGCAGGGTCATGACGACCACGAGCTGGATGCCCACGCTCACGTCGCCCTGTCCGGCCGAGCCCTCGAGACCGATGTTGAGCCGCAGGGGCGTGGACGCCGCCGGCGCGGCCTCGCCGGTCGCGCCGTTCCCGCTCGCGGCGGCGTCCGTGACGGCGTCGGCGGCGGCCTGGGCGAAAAGCGGCGCGTCGAGCCACAGGAACGCGAACGCGACCAACAGCAGGGAAAACAAACGGGGGAGCGGGCGTTTCATCGCGAGGCGGCGGGCGGGGCGACGCGGACGGGGCCTGAGGCGGACGCGGAGGCGAGGTCGCCGCCGAAACCGTCGGCGGGGCCGGAATCCGGATGGTCCGGATCGGAGCCGGCGGACTCGCCGAGATCGGCGAGCAGTTGTATCTGTCCCGTCGATACGCCGATCAGGAGGCGGCGGTTCGCGCAGCCGACGAGCACCAGATGTTGGCGACCGCCCAGCGAACGGGTTTCCTCGATGACGATCTTGCGTTCGGAACGCGCGAGGCGGGAGAGGGGCAGTCCGCGACGCCGCAGGAGCAGCCAGGCGCCGGCGGCGGCGAGCAGAAGCGCGAGGGCGAGCGGCCAGGTGCCGCCGCGGGAATCGTCCGCGGAGGCGGCGGAGTCGGGCCGCTCGGGGGAGTTTTTCGGGTAAAGAAGGGTGTCGTCGGAACGCGCCGGGGCGGTGGCGGGTGAGCCGGCGGCGGCCGGGGCGCTGAGAGCGGCCGGCGCGGCGAGCGGGGCGACAGAGGCCTCGGGTTCGGATGCGGCGGCGCCTGCGGCGGGTGCGGCAGGCGCGGACGCGGAAGCGGAAGTGGAGGTGGGCGCCGGATCCGATGTCGCGGCTGCGTTCACCGGCTGCGCCGTCTCCAATACGGCGCAGCCGATTACTACCACTATCAGCCAGCGGGTGACGCTGGAAGGTCGGGAAAATCGGGCGGGGCAAAAACGCACGGGTCCCGATTCAGCGAAGCGCGTGCCACCCGGATAAGACGGGAACGTTAGCGCCTAGGCAATAGGGTGTTGAACCGTGTTTTTCATTTTTCCGACCGGCCGGAGCCGATGGCCGCCCCGGCCGCGCCGGGGGGGCGGGAAAAATCTGCCGGAGGCCGCTCGCCTATCGGCGGGGCACGGGGAGGTGGACGCGGATAAAGCCCTGTCGTGCGGCCGCCTGGTCGCCCGTTTCCATCGCGCCTCCGTGCAGCTGCACGATGGAGCGGATGGCGCTCAGGTCGTCCTGCCCGCCGGAATCCTCGCGGAGGATGGGGTGGGCGGAGCAGCGGGAGGAGAGTTCCCACTCGTAGTCGAAGCCCAGCGACACGTAGTCGCCCTCGTCGCGAGCGGCGGCGCCGGGCAGGGCGGCGAGGGTTTCGGCGCGCAGCCAGCGGTGTTCGGTCGAGATGCGCAGCAGTCCCCGGTGCACGCCGACCACCTCGGCGGCGTGCAGGGCGAGGCCGATGATGATCTGGCGGAGGTAGGCCGGATCGATGGCGAGCGCGGGAAGCGACGGGGCGAGCGCGTAGTCGAGCCGCGTGCCCTTTTTCACCACGGTGCGGAGCAGGATCTGGGATTCGCGCACGAGGCCGTTGAGGTCGGCGAGGTGCGGCGTGATCGAGGGCCCCTGGGTGAAGAGGTTGTATTCGTGGCACAGGCCGGCGCCGCGCATGCCGGCCTCGACGGCCTGGGTGAGAAAGCCTTGCAAGGGAGACTGTTCGGGCAGCGCGCGCGCGGCGAGTTGCACATGCCCCAGCATGGCTTGGAGGATGTTGTTGAAATCGTGGACGAGGCGCCCGCCGACCTTGCCCAAGCTTTCGCATTTCTGGGCGGCGATGCGGCGGCGTTCGAAGTTTCGGCGTTCGATCTCCACCCGCTGGCGGATGAGGGCTTTTTGGAGAATGGCCTGAAGTTCGCGTCCGTGGCTCGGCACCTGCACGCAGCCGAGGTCGGAGGCGCGGGCGCTGGTGGCGGCCGATCCGTCGTCGTCGCGTCGCGTCACGAGGAGGGCGGGCAGGTCGTGCTCGTTTCGGAGGCGGCGCGAGGCGGCGTTTCCGCCGGCTTCGCCCCCGAGGTGGAGATCGACGAGGGCCAGATCGGTGCCGTTTGCGTGCTCGCCTGCGGCGTCGAGATCGTCCAAAACCGCCACCACGTCGTAGCCCAAGGCCGCCACCCGCCGCTCAAGACCCGCTGATTTCGCGAGTTGACTACCCAGGATGATAAGACGTCCGGCGGCCGGGGTGTTCATTGGTTTTTTACAAAGCCGGCAGTGGGGGGTTGGGTCAAGGTAAAGAAGGGTGAAGCCCTTGGGGTTTATGCCCTAGTGAAGGAGGAGGGGGCTGAGGGGAACACCCCGGGGTGGCGTGGGTGGAACGACGGACGGGCGGAGCGACGGAAGGGCGGGCATCTTCACGGGAGCGGCGCGGCCGTTTCTCGGCGGTCTTTGGGGAGCTGCCACGACCCCGGCCCGGCACATTGTCGCCGGGGAGACGTCTTTACGGGAGCTGGAAGCTCCCGCTACTTTCCGACCTGTAGAGGGAGCTTCCAGCTCCCTTCCGGACGGGCAGAGCGACGGAACGACAGGGGGCGGAGGTCGGCGGTGGCGGCTACGGGGTGCCGACCGCGGCGATGAGGTGGCGGAGCTCGTCGTCGATGTCCTCGGCGCGGGGCACGGTGTGGGCGATCTCGTCCCGGAGGAGCTGGCGGTAGCGTTGACGGAGACGATGAAGGGCCACGCGCAGCGCCGCCTCGTTGAGTCCCAGCCGGGCGGCCATGGCGGCGTGGGGGGCGTCGGCCGAACGGCCGGCGAGGCCGGGCGCGAGCACCTCGAACTGCTTCGCGCGGCCGGCCGCCGCTTGCTCGGCGCGCAGGCGCTCGGTCACGGTTTGGAGCAGGGCGAGGGCCCAGGCGCGGTCGAAGGCGTGGTCGGGCGCTGGCTCGACCGCGAGCAGCTCGCGCGCCTCGTCGAGCGGGGCGTTGCGGCGCACGTCGCGTCGCGCGGCGCGGGCGTGGTCGCGCAGGTCGGCGAGGTGGTGGTTGAAGGCGGCGAGCAACCAGGCGCGGAACCGCAGCTCGCGGGGGCGGAGCGAGGCGAGCGAGCCGAGGCGGAGCAGTTTTTGGAAAAAGCCCTGCACGGCGTCCTCGGCGTCGGCGGGGGAGAGCCCGCGGCGCAGGGCGTGGGCGAGGAGCGGCGGGCGGTAGCCGGCGCAGAGCTCGGCCAGGGCGCGCGCGGCGGCGGAGGGGGCCGCGCCGCGCGTATCCGTTTCCCCATGACGCGCGGCGTCGAGGATCAGCGTCCAGCGGGTGGTGGCGAAGGAGGAGCTCACGTGGACGCGGGCGACAGGAGCGCCGCGATCAGGGCGGGAACGTCGAGCTGCGCGGCGGGGCCGGCATGACGAACCTTGCCTGTCGTATCGACGATGTAGCACCAGGGGATGCCTCCGTCGAACTGGCGGCGGAGCGGCGAGGACCAATAGTCGAGTCCATAGAACAGGTCGTTGGTCCGGTCCCGCTCCGAGGTTTTCAGGATGGCGAGGGCTTCTTCGCGACTCGCGTTCAGATTGAGGGTCACGACTTCCACGCGTCCGGCCCATTCCGGATGGCGCGCGAGCAGGTTTCGGGCATGCTGGCGGTAACTCATGCTGTCGGGGATTCCGCTGGTCCAGGTGAGGAGCAAGGTGACTTTGCCGGTGAAGGCCGACAGGCGCACCGGTTGCCCATCGTCGAGGCGGTGCAGCTCCAGCGGAGGGGCGGATTCGCCGAAAGGAGGCTCGGGGGCGGGCACGGGGAGGGAGGGGGCCGCCGTCGAGGGTTTGGAGCGGGGCCAGGCCGCGGGAGCGACCTGCGGCGGAGGTGATGCGGGCTCGGCGGCTTGTCCCGGGATGTTTCGCGCTTCCGCCATCCACAAGAGGACGCTGGCCGACCCAATGCAGGACAAGCCGCCGGGAAAGAGCATCACTCGCGTTTTTTTCCGAGCGAGGTTGGGCTCGGGCCAGCGGCGCGCCACGCTCCCCATCAACCTGCGGATCAGCACCGTGTCCGCCAAAAGGCACGCCATCAAAGCGGCGACGGTCACGAGCTGAGGAACCTCCGCGCGGGCGTTCCCGCCAAGCTGGCCCCAGAACGATTCTCGTCCTTCCGTAGTGGTGAGCGCGTCGGCTATTCGGGCTTCGGTCAACTCGTAGGCAGCGACAAGAACCAGCAGGTTCGTCACCACAAGTGGGAGCGCGAGCACCCCGGTGACCACCAGTCCAAGTCCGCTGGGTCTGAGCGGCTCGCGTAGCATGCGCAGCAGTTGCAGGCCGTGGAAAACCATGATGGCGAGCAGTCCGCCGAGCAGGCCGAGCGCGACATGCACTGGACGATTCGGTGCCCTCAGCCTCGGCGGCGGCAGGGCGACATCGACCACGCGGGCGGAGTGTTGTTCGCAGAAGAGCCGGGCCGCGCGATTGGCCAGATCCGCCGCTTTTTGAGGGTCGGTCGAGGTGACGGAAATCTGGGTGATCAAACTAAGCCGACGCCGCGAAACGCTCAGATCCCGGCGCAGGCGCTCGATGGGAGCTTCTGGCGTGACAAGCTGGCCGAGAAATGGGTCGGACAGGATGATCCTTTCCGGATCGGACGGGGTAGATCGACCGTCCTGGACGGTCGCGGTGGCGATGTGCCGCTCCGGGAGGAGCACCGAAAGCGTCACCGCCAGCGCGATGCAGGTCGCGAGGATGAGCAGGGGCACCAGCCACAGCCGCAGGGGAGTGGGCGCGGGAGGCGAAACGGTTTCCGGCTGGGTTGGTTCCGTTCCAGAGCGTTTCGTTTCGAGCCGTTCGCCGGAGGATGACGACGAGGTGGAAAGGTCTTCGACGCGGGTTTTGAGTTCGCCGGCCGTGGCGTAGCGGCGGGCGGGTTCCTGTTCCAGGGCGCGGAGCACGATCTCGTCGAGGCGCACGTCGATCAAAACGCGGCGCGAGGGCGGCTGGAGTTGGTTTTCATCCGGCAGTTCGCCGGTGAGCATCTGGTAGAGGACCACGCCGAGCGCGTAGATGTCGGCCCGGTGGTCCACCGCCGTCGGGCGTTCGCGTTGTTCGGGCGCCATGTAGCGCGGCGTGCCCATGACGCCGCTTTTGGCGGAAGGCTCCCTGTCCGAGGACCACGGGCCGATGGTCGGCGTGGCGGTCCCGGCGGGGCCACCGGGGGCGGCGAGTTTGGCGAGGCCGAAGTCGGCGATCTTCACCCGGCCGAGGCGATCCACGAGGATGTTTTCCGGTTTGATGTCGCGGTGGACGAGGCCGCGGTCGTGGGCGTATTGGAGCGCGTCGCAGAGCGGCGGCACGATGGCGAGGGCCTCGCGCGGGGCGAGCCGACCGGCGGCGAGGAGCTGGCGCAGGTTCACGCCGTCCACGAACTCCATGACGATGAAAAAGCGTCCGCCCGGGCTGGTGCCGAACTCGTGGAGGGTGACGATGCCGGGGTGGTTGAGCTGGGCGAGGGCGCGGGCCTCGCGGGTGAAGCGCTCGGCGAAGGACGGGTCGGCGTCGAGGCCGGGGCGCAGGAGCTTGAGCGCGACGAGGCGGTCGAGGTGGCGCTGGCGGGCTTTGTAAACCGCGCCCATGCCGCCGCGGCCGAGCAGTTCGATGATTTCGAGCTGGGGGAAATCGGGGGCGAGCTCGGCGGGCGTGGGCGGCGGGGGGACGGAGGCGGACGCCCCGGCGTCGTCACCCGGGGCCCGGGTGAAAAAGCCGGCTTCGAGCAGGCAGGCTGGGCAGAGTCCGTCGGCGGTTCCGGCCGGGATGGGGCGGTGGCAACGCGGGCAGGCGCCGCGCGCGGGATCCCCGGGCGCGGGCGATGCGGCGGAGGCGGGGGACTCGGGGGACGGGGGAGGCGTGGGGGGCGGTTTTTCCATGGCGGTCGGAGCGACGCGCGGCGGATCTGCGGTGCGGCTCCATACCGTTTGGAGGAAACGCGGGCGAAACGTTACGGGATTTCAGTGCCGGCGTGAAACGCGAAAGGGTGGTTTTGACTCCGAGGGCCCATCCGTTAGGTCCGAGCCCTTGCGCGTGGTCGCCTCGGTCGCCCGCGCGTTTCCCCATTTATGAAAAAAGCCCTCTTCGTTTGCGGCGGCTGGGATGGCCACCACCCCGAAAAAATCGTCTCCCTCTTCGCCGGCGATCTGCGCGCCCAGGGGATCGAAAGCGAGATCGTCACCTCGCTGGAGCCGCTGGCCGATGTGGAGCGACTGCGGAGCTTCGCGCTGGTGTTTCCCTGTTGGACGATGGGCGCCCTGGGCGACGAGCAGGAGCGGGGGCTGGTCGCCGCCGTGCGCGCGGGCGTGGGGCTGGCCGGCATCCACGGCGGCATGGGCGACGCGTTTCGCGGGCGCCTCGACTACGAGTGGATGGTGGGCGGCCACTTCGTCGGGCATCCGCACGTGGGTGATTACGAGGTGCGGGTGGCGGAGCCGGCCGACCCGATCACGGAGGGGCTGCCGCCGGTCTTCGCGTATCGGTCGGAGCAATACTACCTGCTGGTCGATCCGGGCGTGCGCGTGCTGGCCGACACGGTCTATCGGCACGAGGGCCGCGAGGTGACGATGCCGGTGGCGTGGACCAAAACGTGGGGCGCGGGACGGGTTTTCTACAACTCGCTCGGGCATGAGCCGGCGGAGTTTGAACGTCATCCCGCCGCCCGTCGCCTCACCGTGCGGGGCTGCCTCTGGGCCGCCGGTCTCCTCTGAGCCGCGCGGCCGGCCGCCGGCGGCGGGACGGGGCGCGGCGTGGATTTTCGGCCCATCCCCGTCCCGGTGTCGCGTCCAGCTTCTCCCCGGCGCCTTCCCTGTTTTCCCTCCATCCCCTCAATCCCCTTCATCCCCACCATGCCCGTAAAAACCTATTCCAATCCCGCCGCCATCACGGTCGGTGTCGTCGGCTACGGCGGCGCCTTCAACATGGGGCGCCAGCACCTCGACGAAATGAAAGCCGCGGGCATGACGCCTCTGGCCGTGGTCGAGCTCGACCCGAAGCGCCTGGAGGTCGCGCGGGCGGATTTCCCCGGCATCGAGACCTACGCCACGCTCGAGGAAATGTTGGCCAAGTCAGCCGTCGAGCTGGTGACGGTCATCACCCCGCACAACACCCACGCCGAGCTGGGTCTGAAGATCCTGGGCGCCGGGCGGCACTGCGTTCTGGAAAAACCGATGGCGGTGACGACCGCCGAGTGCGACGCGCTCATCGCCGCCGCGCAGGCCGGCGGCGTGGTGGTGAGCACCTACCACAACCGGCACTGGGACGGCTGGATCCTGCGCGCGCGGGAGCTGTTCGAGAGCGGCGCGCTCGGCGACATCGTGCGCATCGACCTGCGCACGGGCTCGCACGGGCGCCCCGGCGACTGGTGGCGCTCCTCGCGCAGCATCTCCGGCGGCATCCTCTACGACTGGGGCGTGCACCTGCTGGAGTATTCGCTCCAGCTCATCACCGCGCCGGTCACGGAGGTCAGCGGCTACGCCTGGCACGGGCACTGGGCGGCGCAGCCGGACTTCCCCTGGGCGCACGATTCCAACGAGGACGAGGCGCAGGCCACGGTGCGCTTCGCCACCGGCCAGCGTATCAACCTCACCATTACACAGCTCGACGCCGCGCCCGACCGGGGCATGATCAAGATCGTCGGCACCAAGGCGACGCACCTGATCGAATGGCCGGCCGCCGAGACGATCACCGGTCTGGGCGGGGGCAAGTTTGTGACCGAGCGCGCCCCGCACCCGAAGAGCGAGGGCGAGAAGTATTACCAAAACATCGCCGCGCACCTCAGCGCGGGCGAGCCCCTGGTGATCACCGGCGAGTGGGCGCGGCGTCCCATCCATCTGCTCGATCTCGCCGCCCGCAGCGCGCGCGAGGGTAGGGCCCTGCCGGTGACCTATGCGTGAGCGGGGCAGCCGGAGTGCCGCGAGGCGGAGCGGAGGGGCGGCGGGGGCTCCGAAAAAACGATGAAAAAACCGCTTGCTTCCGGCCCGGCTGTCCGGTGCTCTCCACCTCCCTTCAGTTTTTCGGGCTGTAGCGTAGCCTGGTAGCGCGCTTGCATGGGGTGCAA
>CBINNW010000156.1:0-10439 GCA_966252115.1 uncultured Akkermansia sp. | reverse complement strand
GGCGGTCGCGCCCTACCTTCCCCGAAAGTCCCAACTCAACACGTAATTGGTATCAGTCACGCGGCCGCGGCCGTCGCGGGGCCGGCTCCTGGTCCGTGCGCCGTCACGGTGTCGAGGCGCTGGCTCCGCCGCGCCGGAAAAAGTCGCGCTCCTTTTCGAGCAGCATCTGTTCGCGTTGTTCTACCTGGGCCTCGCGTTCCGCCAGTCGTTGCGCCGATTCGGCGAGACGTTGTTCCGCCTCCTCGAGGTAGTTTTCCCGCGCGCGCAGACTCTCTTCATGGTGCGGATCGACGGGCGGGGCGGCGTCGCCGATTTCCCCGCCCGCCCGCAAGGCGCACAGGGCCGCGAGCCCGTCGATCTCGACCGCCGCCGTCGCGGCGATGTTGGCGAAACGTTTGCCCGGGCCCACCGTCAGCAGGGCGAGTTGTCGGCCGCGTGGATCGGAAAAGAGCACCACGTCCCCGTCGCCCCGGGCGAGCAGCGTGTCGAGCTGGGCGGAGAGCTCGGCGCCGATCAGGCTGCGGAAGGCGGGTAGGGGGACGAGCGGGAGATGCATGGGGAGCGGGGAGGACGAACCGGTTTTTCGGGGCGAACGGGCGTCCGGCCATGATCCGGACGGCGCGCGCCTCATCGGAAAAAGCAAAATCTACGACAAATCGCGGCCTAACATTTCGTTTACAAGGTGGCCTCCTTTCTGCGACCTACTCAAGCGATATTCGGCATCAGGCCCATTTTACCCTGTTCACTCCGTCCTGCTCTCCTCCCAAATTCCGGTTCAATGGCGCGACGTATCGCATTTCTCAATTACAAGGGCGGGGTCGGCAAAACGTCGCTGATCGTCAACATCGCCGCCTGTCTCGCCCAGCAGGGGGCGCGGGTCTTGTTGTGCGATCTGGACACCCAGTCCAACGCCTCGATCTGGCTGCTTCGGCTGGAGCGTTGGAACCGCATCGTTTCCGGCGAGCGCGGCACGGTTTTCAGTCTTTTCCAGCCCGATCCTCCCATGATGGAGGAGTTGATCGTGCACGATGTCGTGCAGGACCGCGACGACTCGCCCCTGCTGCCGGGGCTCGATCTGTTGCCGACGAGTTTTAACCTCGTGGACCTCGAGGCCGACTACCGCGGCCCGCCGGGCCAGCCCGGCAAGCCGGCCTACCTGCACTTCCGCGAGCAGCTGGCGCGGGTGGAGTCGGGCTACGACTACGTGCTCTTCGATTGCCCGCCCAACGTGCTGCGCGCCTCGCAGTGCGCCGTGTTTTCCGCCGACGACATTTTTGTGCCGGCCAATCCGGACGCGCTCTCGCTCATCGGCTTCACCCTTCTGGTGGAAAAACTGGCCGCCTTTCACGACACCGCCGCCGGCTTCCGCCGCCACACCTTCGGCCCCGCCGCGCAGGTGCAGGGCATCATCTTCAACGCGGTGAAGGCCAACACCGACGTCGAGGTGCCGAAGATGCGCATGCAGCTCCGGTTGAACCAGTTTCGCACCACGCGCCGGGTGGCGCGGCAGGCGAAGATTTTTAACTCGCAGGTGCGCGACGCCACCGTGGTGCGACGCGCCGTGACGCTGGGGCTGCCGGTGCCGCTCGTCGCGGCGGATTCCGCGGCCGACTCCGGCGGCATCGTCGGCGACTATCGCGCCGTCGCCCGCGAGCTGCACCAGCACCTCTTTCTCTGCCAAACCTGATGAACTCCTCCTCGTCGTCGCCCTCGTCCCGCGCCCAGGCCCAACCGCGCATCGCCCCCGACGAGTGGGACCAGCTCCGGCGCGGCTTCGAGGGATCCCTGCTCGGCGGCACCTCGCTCTCGGCGCTTGCGGACAACGTCAACGGCGGTCGCTGGCCGATCAAGGGTCCCGACGAGACCCCGGCCGCCTACATCCGCCTCGACCTCGACGGCGCCGTCGCCCGTTTGCAGTCGCTCGGCCTCCCGCCCTCCTCCCTCGACAAGCTGGCGGAGATCCTGCGCGGCACCCTGGATTTTGACGACTCCTTCGGCGAGATGGTGGACGTCGCCGGCCGTGCCGAGGCCGCCGCCGACCCGGTGCCGCGCAACCTCGAACGCCTCGGCATCCCGGTCGATTTCCCCCTCGCGCTCGCCAACCTGAAACCGAGCACGCTCGAGTTTTGTGAACGGGAAAAAATCTTCGTGCTGCGCGAGTTCATCGATTTTGCCCGCAGCGCCTCCCGGCAGGTCATCATCGCCAGCGAATTTCGCGATCTGCTCAACGCCGTCTCGCACATCGACGAGCAGGCCCTCGCGCGCCTCCTGCCCTTCCGTCCGAAGTCCGTCGGCCTGCACTTCATCGAGGGGCTCGCCCATCTGGTGCGTCCGCTCGACGCCTCCAAACGCGCCGCGCTCGTCCGCGATCCGGCCGCGGCCCTGCCGGCCGCCGCGCGGGCGCGGGCCGACCGTCTCGCGGCCTATTTTTCCGGTCAGCTGCTCGAGCTCCGCGCCGCCCGCGTCGCGGGCACGCCGCTCGGTCGCCTGGTGGCTCCGCTGGACGAGATCGAGATCGAGGCGGCGGTGGCGGCCCTGCTCGGCCCGTATCTGAACCCGCCGGCCGCAGACGCCGGCGCCGGCCCCGCGCAGACCGCGAAACGGGGCTTTTTCCGCGGCCTTATCGACCGCCTCCTCGGCCGCTGACCGGGCCTGTGGCGTCGGCCGTCCCGGGCCAGGATTCCGGGCGTGTGGCGTTGGCCGTCCCCGGCCAAGGTCCCTCCTGGCGGCGGCGGCTCCGCGACCACCGATCCGCACCCAAAAACGAGGGGGAGACTCACGCCTCGTGTTGAGCCCGCTGAAACGTTTTTGCGACGCGACCGCCGAAACATCTCCTAACGTCGGAGGCGGTCGGAGCTAATGGGTGCCCATCGACCACGCATCCTTTGGCGACTTTGCTTTGCAAGGGGCACCCCTTTTGCTCTCGTCACCCTACCATGGCCAATACCGCTACCCTGAAAATTGAAGGCAAGGAACTCCAACTCCCCGTAATCATCGGCTCCGAAGGGGAAAAGGCGGTGGACATCAGCAAGTTGCGCGCCGAGACCGGCTACATCACCTACGACGACGGTTTCGGCAACACCGGCTCCTGCCTGAGCAAAATCACCTTCATCGACGGCGAGGCCGGCATCCTGCGTTACCGCGGTTACCCCATCGAGCAGCTCGCCGAGAAGTCCAATTTCATCGAGAGCGCGATGCTCGTGATGAACGGCGAACTGCCCACGCCCGAGCAGCGCGCGAGTTTCTCCGCCCTCCTCACCAAGCACGCCCCGCTGCGGCAGGACATGCTCCGCTTCCTCGAGGCCTTCCCCACCGGCGCCCATCCCATGGCCATCCTCTCGGCCACGATGAACGCGCTCGGCGCCTACCATCAGCACCTCGCGAGCAACAACCACCAGGCCGACCTCCAGTATTTCGACGAGGCCGCCGCCATCGCGATCTCCAAGGTCCGCACCATCGCCGCCGCCTCCTACCGCGCCTCGCGCGGTTTGCCCTTCAACGCGCCCAACCCCAAGCTCGGCTACTGCGAGAACTTCCTGCACCTGATGTTCTCGGAGCCCTACGCCGACTACATGCCCACGCCCGAGGTCGCCTCCGCGCTCAACCTCTTCCTCCTCCTCCACGCCGACCACGAGCAGAACTGCTCCACCTCCACCGTGCGCATGGTCGCCTCGGCCGGCGCGAACGTCTTCGCCTCCGTCTCGGCCGGCGTGAACGCCCTCTGGGGCCCGCTGCACGGCGGCGCCAACATGGCGGTGATCGAGATGCTCAAAAACATCCACGCCGACGGCGACGACGGCACGCGCTTCATCGCCGCCGCCAAGTCGGGCAAGGGCGACCGCCTGATGGGTTTCGGCCACCGCGTTTACAAGAACTACGACCCGCGCGCGAAGATCATCAAATCGTCCTTCTACAAGGCCCTCGCCTCGCTCGGCATCAAGGACGACCCCCTGCTCAACATCGCCATGAAGCTCGAGGAGTGCGCGCTCAACGACGACTACTTCGTGCAGCGCAAACTCTACCCGAACGTGGACTTCTACTCGGGCCTGATCATGCGCGCCCTCGGCATCCCCGAGAACATGTTCACCGTCATGTTCGCCCTCGGCCGCATGCCCGGCTGGATCGCCCAGTGGCGCGAGGTCGCCGCCAACCCGAAGCTCAAGATCTACCGCCCCCGCCAGGTCTATTTCGGCGAGCCCCAGCGCAACTTCATCCCGGCCAACCTGCGCAAGGACTGAGCCTCGGAGAACGCTTTCGCTTCCTTCGCCGCGATCCCCGGATCGCGGCTTTTTTATTGCCGCAGCGCGTCGCCGCCCAGGGCCGGTCCCGCGCCCGCGCCCCAGCGCAGACCCCGGCCGGCGAGCAGTCCCGCCCGCAACAGATCCCGCGCGCCGCGCACGGCGTCGGACAAGGACGCGCCCCGGGCCAGCCCGGCCGCGATGGCGGCGGAGAGCGTGCAGCCGGTGCCGTGGGTATTCACGGTTTCGATACGGTGGCCGGTGAACGACTCGGCGCGCCCGTCGGCGTGGACGAGCAGATCGGTGCAGGTGTCGGGCTCGCTCGAGTGTCCGCCCTTGAGCAGGATCGCGGCGCCGGTCGCGACGCGCAGCGCCTCGGCGGCGCGGTTGGCCGTGAAAACGTCGGTGACATCGACGTCGGCGAGCGCCGCGGCCTCCGGCCAGTTGGGCGTGACGAGCGTGGCGCGGGGCAGGAGGAGTTCGCGCAGCGCGGCCAGACCTTCGTGGTCCAGGAAACGCGTGCCGCTGGTGGAGCCGATGACGGGGTCCACCACCAGCGGCAGCCGGGGATGCGCGGCGAGCAGACGCGCGACGACGCGGACCGAGGCGGCGTCGGGCAGCAGGCCGGTTTTCACCGCCGCGACGGGCAGGTCGTCGAGCACGGCGGTGATCTGGGCGGAGAGGAGCGTGGCGGGCGTGGCGAGCAGGGCGCGCACCCCGAGCGTGTTTTGCGCGGTGATGGCGGTGATGGCGGTGCAGGCGAAACCGCCGAGCGCGTGGATGGCGCGCGAGTCGGCCTGGATGCCCGCCCCGCCCCCGCTGTCGGAGCCGGCGATGGTAAGGACGACGGGCGGCGGGGCGGAAGCGGTCGCGACGGAGAGGCTGGGATGCGGAGGTTTTAGCGCGGAGCTCATGGTCGGCGTGGGCAAGCGGATGCTTGCGCCTTGCGGGGTGGAAAGTAGCTTGAACGCATGTTAAGCGCGGAAGTGACTCGCACGGCATTGGAGCTGCCCCCGGAGGAGCGTTTGGAGTTGGCTCGACGCCTGGTGGAGAGCGTCGCGGTTCCGGCGGGGCTTGAACCGGCGGTGAGGGAAGGCGTCCGTCGTATCGAAGATATCGTGTTGGGTCGGGTGCGAGGGCTGAGCGAGGAAGAGTATCGCGCGGCCTTGGGATGAAGGTCGTTTTTCACCCGGACTTTCCCGCAGATCAGCGCAGGTTTGCCGGGAGTTATGCGGAGATCTCCGCTGGTCTGGCAGGGCGGTTTCATCGGGAAGTCGAGGAGGCGTTGAGCGCGATCAAGGCGGCGCCTGAAGCCGCGGGGCATTTTGTGAACACGGGTTCGGCGGTCGTGCCTCAGTTTCGTCGAAAGAACCTCCGCGCGTTTCCGTTTTTCGTGCTCTACGGATGGACAGGCGAGGTGTTGGTCGTGGGCGCGATTATCCCGACGCGTGCGGATCCACTCACTTGGTTGGCTAGATTTCCGGGCCGATAAAATCAGGTGAGACGGCGCGGCGCTTCACGCGGACGCGGGGTTGTTCGGGCCGGACCAGGCTTTGAAGCCGCCGTGGAGGCTGCGGAGATCGGCGAAGGGGGCGCGGGCACGGAGCAGCGGGAGGGCCTTGGCGCTGCGCACGCCGCCGGCGCAATAGACGACCACGGGGCGGGCGGGATCGAGGCGCTCGAACTCGGTGGAGAGATCGGCGGCGGGATCGGAGAGGCGGGCGAGGGGCAGGTGGAGCGAGGGTTGAATCGCGCCGAGGGCGCGTTCCCAGTCTTCGCGGACGTCGAGCAGCTGCGGCGGGGTGGGGGAGGCGAGGGCGGCGCGGAGAGCGGCGGGGGAGATTTCGTCGTTGGAGACTTTAACCACGGAGGGCACGGAGGGGCGCGGAGGGGTGCCGGAAGAGCCGGGGATGGCGCAGGTTTCGCCGTAGCCGTCGGACGGGAGTTCGGTGATGGCGCGGCTGCGCGGATCGGTGGCGAGGCGGAGGGTGCGGGTCGTGAGCGAAAGCGCGTCGTAGAGAAAGAGGCGGCCGGAGAGCGGTTCGCCGATGCCGGCGAGGAGTTTTATCGTTTCTGTCGCTTGAAGCGAGCCGACCAGGCCGGGGAGGACGCCGAGCACGCCGGCTTCGGCGCAGTTGGGCGCGGTGCCGGGTTCGGGCGGCTCGGGAAAGAGGCAACGATAGGTCGGGCCGCCGCGGTAATTGAAGACGGATACCTGCCCCTCAAAACCCTGGATGGCGCCGTAAACGAAGGGACGGTCGGCGAGCACGCAGGCGTCGTTGACGAGGTAGCGGGTGGCGAAGTTGTCGGAGCCGTCGAGGACGACGTCCACCGAGCGGATGAGCTCGAGGGCGTTGGCGCGGGTGAGGCGAGCGCGGTGGGGCTCGACGGCGATGTGGGGATTGAGCGCGCGCAGGCGCTCGGCGGCGGCGTGGGCCTTGGGCCGGCCGGCGTCGGCGGTGGCGTAGAGAATCTGTCGTTGAAGATTGGATACGTCCACCGTGTCCGCGTCGATGAGCACGATGCGGCCGACCCCGGCGGCGGCGAGGTAGAGCAGGGCGGGACAACCGAGCCCGCCGGCGCCGATCACGAGCACGGAGCCGGCGCGGAGTTTTTCCTGCGCGGGGGGGCCGAAGCCGGCGAGGCCGAGGTGGCGCTGGTAACGGAGAATTTCGTCGGGAGAGAGGGGCATCGGGGCTTCAGTTTTTGACACGGAGGACACGGAGCGCGGACACGGAGTTTGGGGGAGGACCGGAGGACTGCGAACGATTCGAGGGGGAGCGAAGGCGTAAAGTTCTGAAATGGAAAACGGGGAGGGACACGGATCAGGCAACGCCCGATAGTTGTCTTCCGTGCCCTCCGTGTCGGCGCTCCGTGCGCTCCGTGTCCAAATGCAGACGGCCGCAAGGGTCGGCGGGGGCCCGCGGGTGGGCCCCCGTCGGTGCGGTGGGCTAGTTCCCCTGCTTCCGGCGCCTGCGCTGCAGCGAGCCGATGCCGAGCGCGAACACACCCGCCAGGCCGGCGCAGCTCGCGGGCTCGGGAATGCTGCTGGTCGAGGCCACCGTGATGTCGTCCAGCCAGATCGTCCGGGCCTGCTGGGTGAACACCGCCAGCTCGTCGAAGGTGGTCACCGGCGAGTTGTGCGAAACCGTGTAAACCACCGTCGAGCCGTTGATCGCGTCGAAATCCGCGCCCGTCGCGGTGCGGGTCAGTTTTAAGGTCAGGTTCGTCGGCGTGGTCAGGTTGATCTGGCTAAGGGAAAACGCGCCGGAGTTGCTCGTGTCGCTCGGTGTCCCTGTCCCGAAAAAATTGGCCGGGCCGCCCGTCGCATGCCAGGCGGCGGAGGAGCCCCCATTGCCGTAATCGACGTAATACCCGCTGTCGTCTCCGGTGCCGCTCAGGGGGCCGATCTGGAACAGCCCGAAGCGGAAAAAGCCGGTGACATTCGCCTCCTGGCGCACCCGGAAGCTGACGCTCAAGGTGTCGCCGATGTTCGCTCCCAGGCTGATCTGGGAGGGGAACAGGCCCACCAAGGTGTTCAAGTTGGCGGCTTGGAATCGGAGCGCGGCGGACTGCATCGTGCCCGCACCGGTGTCGCTGGCATAGGAAGCCGAGCCGGCTCCGATAACGCTGAAGGCGATCTGGCTGCTTCCTCCCGTGAAGTTGTCGGTCAAGAGCGTGGACGCCGCGGCGATGCCGCTGGTCAGAAAAAACAGGACGGCGCCTGATCTGAGTGTGCTTGTCATTGGATTTGAGTGTCTTGTGCTGGTGGTTTTCGGGACGTGAGTGTTTTCCCGGAGGGTTCTTCCGGGACGGCTCGGAAAGGCTCCTTGGCCCCCTAAATGTCAAGGAGTTGTTATAGGCTGG
This sequence comes from uncultured Akkermansia sp., assembly GCA_966252115.1. Lineage (GTDB taxonomy): Bacteria > Verrucomicrobiota > Verrucomicrobiia > Opitutales > Opitutaceae > IMCC26134_A. Next base: position 2,334 of record CBINNW010000156.1, on the reverse strand, counting down.
TGGGCGTGGGGCCGGAGTGGGTGAGGGCGGCCGAGGTGGGCGTGATATTCAGCTTTCCGCTCTCGGGGTTGGCTTTACGGTCGGCCGATGAAGTGGATTCTCCTTGTCTGCGTTTTGGCCGTCGGGGTCGTTCCGGGCTCTTGGGCGGCGTCGGCCGTTACGCGTGAGGAGGCCGACCAAGCCTACGAGGAAGATCGGTATGAGGACATAGTCCGGCTTTTCACGGTTCTGCTCGAAGCGAATCCGTCCAAGGAGGACACCGTCGATTTTCTGGAGAAGCGCGTCTATGGCTTGATCAAGCTGAAGCGCTATCAGGATGCGCTCGATGAATACCGACGTTTGCAGGACCTGGGCGTGGAGAGCCCGTCTTTGTTAAACAGCATGTCCGTCGCCCTGTATGTGACCGGCGAATGGGCGGAGTCCTACGCCTTGGGTCGGAGGGCCTATCTGATGGGGCGGGAGCACGGCTTGTCCGAGGCGAGGCTGGCGATCTTTCAGGACAATTTCACGTCAACCTCCTGGGAGATGGCCGCCAAGTTCCCGGCCTTTGCCGAGGCGGTCGAGCAGGGCAAGAACGGGAACCACGACCGGGTGTCGGAGCTGGTGAGCGCTTTGCTGTCGGAGCATCCGGAGGGCGGCCACGAACTCGCCTGTCGCACCGAGCGGGCCAAGGCGTATGTCGAGACCGGGCGGGCCGGCCAAGCTTTGGACGACTGGTTGCGGGTGCGGGAGCTAAGTGGAGACACTCCGGCGATGCTGGAGCAGCTGGGTGGATGTTACCTGATCCTGCACAACAATCGCATGGCTTACGAAACCTACCGGCTGATCGTGCAGCGGGACGTCGTCCCGGCGGACAAGGCCCGGCATCGGATGAATTTGGAAGTGGCGGGCAAACGACTGGACAACGACGCGGCCCGCCTGCAGCGCGAAGCGGACGCGGCCGTGCGGAGCGGCGACATGCCGGCGGCCTTCGCCGCGTATGAGCTGGCGATGGCCCTGCCCGGCACCCGGTCCGACAGTTTTGGTTGGAGCGTGTATCAGTTTTCCCGGATGGTGTCGGAGAGCTACTTCGAGCGGCTGGACGGCGTGAAGGAACGTCTCCGGCAAAAGGCCCGGGAGGGCGACGTGGCGGGCATCCACGAGGAGTGCCGGAACTTGCGGGCGCTGGCGCCCTTTTCGGAGGACTATGTGGACAAGCTGCGCGCCGACGCGTTTGCGAGCATGTTGCAGGCCCCCGCCCAGCGACCGGCGTTGGAGTTGGTGTATAAGGTCCTCAAGCTGGAGCAGTCGCCGAAGCACGCGAAAAAGGCGATCAAGCTGATGGACGAGGCGATCCGGCGGGCGCCCGCCGTGGCGGATCTGTATGTGTGGCGGGCGAGTTGGTGGACGCTGCTGAAGGATGCCCGGGCGCTCGCGGATCTCGACGCGGCCGTCCGGCTGTTCGGCTCCGAAAGCGTGTCCACCCTGGTCGGGCGCGGGCTTCACCACGAGGCGCTCGGAAATCGCGCCGCCGCCATGGAGCAGTTTCACCGCGCGGCGGCCATCCGCTCGGACTTTTATGGCCGTTTGCCGTATCAACTGCGTCAAGACTACCTCAATCAACCGGTCGATTCGTCGCCGCCATCGCCGATTCGGGAGCGGATCACCGGACCGCATGGGTTTCCGTTGGACCCGGACGAATCGAACCGCTTCAGCGTCGCCGCCTACCGGTCCGCCACGAACACGGATGTGGAGCCGGAGTCGCTGGGCGACAGGCGCCGGCATGCCTTTTGCCAATACAGCTGGGCCATCGCGCTGAATCCGCTGGCCTCCGGGCCGCGTTACGGCCGGGGGGAATGGCTTCGTGGCTCCTTCAATCACGAGGCGCTGCAGGATTTTGTCGTCGCTGCGAACCTCGGGAACAATCGAGCGGCCGAAGCGGCGGAAATCGTGCGCAATCAATTGCCGCCGACGGGATACATTCCGCGGGTGAGGCCGCCGGAGCAGGCGGGCGACGGATCGTCCGCCGGTTCGGGCAACCGCTACTGCATGCGCTGCCGGGCGACCGGCACGATCTACGCCTACGAAGACGATGTGGACGCCCATAACAACCGGGTGCGCGCGGAGAGGAAGGTCACCTGTCCGGAGTGCGGCGGCCGGGGTGTGCGGTGACGGAGGATTCCGTCGGGAGCGAGCGGCATCGGGACGGGCTCAGTTTTTGACACGGAGGACACGGAGCTCGGACACGGAGTTTGGGGGAGGACCGGAGGACTGCGAACGATTCAGCGGGGAGCGAAGGCTTAACCCGGATTCCGCGATTATAAGAGCATCGTTTCGTCCGAAGAGAAGCTTCGA
>CBINNW010000155.1:0-10519 GCA_966252115.1 uncultured Akkermansia sp. | reverse complement strand
TAGGCCCGACCGCTGGTCGGGCAGCCTGACCAGCGGTCAGGCCTACAGCTTGCGACCACCGGTTTTATTACGACGGAACGCGAATTGGCCTGAGCCGCCCGCCCGACCCGCCTCGACCGTATCTGCGCGACTCAGTCCAGTTTGCGTTCAAGCTGAGCCGAATCGTCGGGATGATCGGGCTGTTTGTGTAGTGTTGGCCGTCCTCGGCCAACTTCCGGGATGGTCTCGCCTTGAGCGCGAATTGGACTCAGTCCACCCGCTGCAGCTCGATCGAAAAGGTGGTGCCGTGGCCCGGCGTGCTCCGCACCCACACCCGACCGCCGTTTTGCTGCACCAGACCGTAAACCGTGGCCAGCCCCAGGCCGCTGCCGCCGGCGTCGTCCTTGGTGGTGAAAAACGGTTCCCACACCCGCTCCAGGTTCTCCGGGGGGATGCCGCAGCCCGTATCGATCACCTCGATACGCACCCGCCGCTCGCGCCCGCGCCCCCAGGGCCCCGCCCGAAACTCCAGCCGCCCCCGCTCCCCGAGCGCATCCCGCGCGTTCATCGCCAGGTTGAGCAGGATCTGCTCGAGCGCCGAGGGGTCCCCCTCCACCACGAGCGGCTCGTCCAGCACCGTGACGCCCAGCTCCACGCCGCGGCCCAACAGGGGCTCCACCAGCCCGGCCATCCGGCGCACCACCGCGCCCGCGTCGTAGAGCACCGCCACCGTCGCCTGCTTGCGACTGAAGGCCAGCAACTGCCGCGTGAGCTGCGCCGCCCCCGCCGCCGCCGAGGCGATCCGATTCACCGAATGCCGCGCCGCCTCCGACAGGTCGTCGCGCTCCTGCAGCAGCTCCGCGTGGCCGCGGATGAGCGCGAGCACCTGGCTGAAGTTGTGCGCGAGACCGTCCGCCATCAGCGCGACCGTCTCCAGCTTCTGCGCGCGACGCACCATGCGCTCCTCCGCCTGCCGCTCCGTCACGTCCACGCCCATGCCGCCCACCAGCCGCCCACCCTGCCCGTCGGGCACGGGGAATTTGTAGATCAGATACTCTCGCACGATCCCGTCTCGCGACGGCACCCGCTCCGTCGTCTCCACACACTCGTCCCGGCTCAGCGCCGCGAGGTTGTTGGCCAACAACTCCTCGGCCACCTCCGTCGGGAAAATCTCCCCGAGCTTTCGCCCCACGGCCTCCTCGGTGCGCACCCCGGTGCTTCGACACCAGGCATCGTTGACATAAATCATCACGCCCTGCGGATCGGTCATCCAGCACAGGGTCGGACACAGCCGCATGAAGGCCTGAAAACGCACCTCGCTGACCCGCAACGCCTCCCGCATGCGCTCAAGGAGCACTTCGGGGCGCTCCGATGAATTCAAGGATGGGGGCGACGAGTCCATTCGAGCCGCGAGCCTACGCGTATCCGCCCAATCGTCCACCGCGAACCCACTTGCCCAGTCTGAACCCCGGGCAAAGTTTTCCCGCTCCCGTATGCCCGTCCCGCCCGATTCCGCCGCCTCCGCCCCGTCCTCCGCCCCCTCCTCCCCGGCGGAGACCCGGCGTTTCGCGCGCCCCGAACTGCTCGCCCCGGCCGGCGACTGGGAATGCGCCCGCGCCGCGGTCGAAAACGGCGCCGACGCCATCTTCTTCGGCCTGGAGCGCTTCAACGCCCGCATGCGCGCGCACAACTTCACCGTCGCCGACCTGCCGGAGCTCATGGCCTTCCTGCACCGACGCGGCGTGCGCGGCTACGTGACCTTCAACACCCTCGTCTTCGCCGACGAGCTCGAGGCCGCCGCCGACTACCTGCGCTCCATCATCGCCGCCGGAGTGGACGCCGCCATCGTGCAGGACGTCGGCATCTGCCGGCTCATCCGCCGGCTCTCGCCCGATTTCCCCATCCACGGTTCCACCCAGATGACCGTGACCAACGACGCCGGCGTGCGCTTCGCGCGCGAGCTCGGCGCCGAGCTCGTCGTGCTCGCTCGCGAAAACTCGCTCAAGGAGATCGAGCACATCCAGGCCGCCCAGCGCGCCTCGCTCGCGCCCGGCGAGTCGCCCTTGCCGCTCGAGGTCTTCGTCCACGGCGCGCTCTGCGTCGCCTACTCCGGCCAGTGCCTCACCAGCGAATCCCTCGGCGGCCGCTCCGCCAATCGCGGCGAATGCGCCCAGGCCTGCCGCCTGCCCTACGGCCTCGTCAGCGACGGCCAGCCGGTGGACCTCGGCGACCGCGCCTACCTGCTCAGCCCGCAGGATCTTTCCGGCCTCGACGTGCTGCCCGAGCTCGTGCGCGCCGGCGTCGCCTCGCTCAAGATCGAGGGCCGGCTCAAATCCGCCGAATACGTCGCCAGCATCACCCGCACCTACCGCCGCGCCCTTGACCGCGTCATGGCCGAGCTCAACGGGGAAAACGCGTCCGCCTCCGACGCCGCTCCCGCGGCTCCGGCTTCCCGCCCGGCCCCCGCCGCCACCAACCCGTCACTCGTCACCCATCACTCGTCACCTCCGTTCGATCCCGCCGCCGCAAAATACGAGCTCAACATGGCCTTCTCCCGGGGCCTCTACACCGGCTGGTTCCGCGGCATCCACAACCAGGAGCTGGCCCACGGCCGCTTCGGCACCAAACGCGGCGTCTTCCTCGGACAGGTCTCCCGCGTCGGCGCCGACCACGTCGCCCTGCGCCTCGCCGCCCCGGCCAAACCGGGCGACGGCGTGGTCTTCGACGCCGGCAAACCCGCCGAGGGCGAGGAGGGCGGCCGTATCTATCAACTGAATACCGACGCCCGTTCCGGCGAGACCGTGCTGCGCTTCGGACACGGCGATCTCGATTTCGGAAAAATCCGCCCCGGCCACCGCGTCTGGAAAACCAGCGATCCCGCCCTCGAGCGCGAGCTGCGCGCCACCTTCGCCGGCGAGAAGATCCGCCACACCCGCCCCGTCCGCGCCGAGGTCCACGGCCACGCCGGCGCGCCGCTCACGCTCCTGCTCGACGACGGCGAGGGCCACGTGGTCCGCGAGACCTCCGCGCTCCCGCTGGCTCAGGCCGAGAAACAGCCCCTCGACGCCGCCCGTCTGCGCGATCAGCTCGGCCGTCTCGGCGGCACGCCCTTCCACCTGGGCGAGCTCGAAAACCGTCTCGAAGGCGCGCTCATGCTCCCGGTCAGCGAGCTCAACCGCCTGCGCCGCGAGGCCGCCGCCGCGCTGGAAGAACTGCGCGCCGCCCCGCGACGGTGGCGGCTGCTTGAAGGTGGGGACGGACCGCCGGGCCGTCCGTCGTTCGCGGCGGGCCCGGCGGTCCCGCCCTACCCGCCGCAGCTCATCCCGCTGGTCCGCGACTTCGCCCAACTCGACGCCGTGCTGGCCGCCGGCGTGCCCTTCGCCGACCTCTACTGCGAATTCGAGAACCCCAAGCACTACCGCGAGGCCGTGGCCCGCTTCCGCGCATGGCAGGCTTCCGCCGCAGCCCATTCGACATTCGACATTCGTCATTCGTCATTACCGCCGGCTGCGCCGGCGGTCTGGCTCGCGCCCCCCCGCGTCTTCAAACCCACCGAGGACTGGATCCTCAAGCAGGTGCTCTCCGCCGAGCCCGACGGCATCCTGGTGCGCAACCACGAGCACCTGCGTTTTTTCCCGTCCGCCGCGCCGGGCCTGCGTCTGCGCGGGGACTTTTCCCTCAACGTCGCCAACCCGCTCTCCGCCGAGTATTTCCTTTCCCACTACAAACTGGAGCGCGTCACCGCGAGCTACGACCTCAACGTCGCCCAGCTGGAGGCGCTGCTCGCGGGCGCGCCGCCGGCCCGCTTCGACATCACGCTGCACCAGCACATGCCGATGTTTCACATGGAGCACTGCGTGTTCTGCGCCTTCCTCTCCAAGGGCAAAGACTACCACGACTGCGGTCGTCCCTGCGAAAAACACCGCGTCGGCCTGCGCGACCGGGTCGGCGCCCTGCTCCCGCTCAAGGCCGACGCCGGTTGTCGCAACACCGTATTCAACCCACGCGCCCAGACCGGGGCGGAGTTCCTCGACCGCTTCCTCGCCCTCGGCGCCCGCCACTTCCGCGTGGAGTTTGTCGATGAGTCGGCCGAAGAGGTGACCCGCGGCCTGCGCGCCTACGACCGCCTCCTCCGCGGCGAGCTCTCCGGCGCCGAGCTCTGGCGCGAGCTCAAGCTGCTCAACCAGCTCGGCGTCACCCGCGGCCAGCTGGAAACCGCGCCGCAGGTGATCTTCAAAAAACGCTGAGCCGAGCGCCGCCCGTCCGCCCGCGCCTCACAGACGCGTCGCGGCCGGCAGGCCGTAGTGCTCGACCACGCGCGCCGTCGCCGCGTCGAGCGTGGCCGCGTCCAACAGGATGCGCTGGAGGCTGCGGCCGCCCAAGAACTCGAAAAGATGCACGCCCCCTTCGGCGGGCGTCTTCAGCGCCTCGACCAGCTCGGCCAGCGTCGCGACCGGGCGGCCGTTGACCTTGTCCACCGCCAGCATGCCGGCGTCCTGGTAGCCGAGATTGATGTCGTCCGGCAGCACGCCGCTCAGCACCACCAACGACTCCCGCCCGTCGGGCGCGTCGGCGTATTGGAAATACTGCAAACGGAAGGGCGCGTATTTGCGCCAGTCGTCGCCCCAGCCGCGAAGAAACGCCTCCGAGAGCGGCTGAAACACCAGCCCGCCCGCGACCACGTAGGCCGGCGGCGCGCCGAATACCTCGCGCGGCACCAGCTCGTCGGCGAAGTCCGCGCGCGGTATCTTGTAGTCCAGCGTGAGCTCCTCCGCGCCGCGGCGCACCTTGATCGGGATCGTCTGCCCGGCGAGGTGCGCGCGGTTCGGCAGGTTCTCGAGCTGCAGGTGCCCGAAATCGGGATCGAGGTAGTCGCCCTCCATGTCGATGGCGAAGCCGCCGATCTCGAGGATGATGTCGCGGGCGCGGGGCGAGTTGTCCCCTTCCGTCTCCGCGCCCGGAGCCTGCACCACGACGCCGCGCGGCTCGCCCTCCAGCCCCAGCTCGGCCAGCAGCTCGGGATTCCGCCCCGGCTGCCAGACGAAGTCGAAATAGCCGAGCCCCGTGTATTCGCCCTTCCGATACGCGTCCAGGACGTGGCGGATCAACGCCGCCGGGATGACGCCGCAGGTGCGCCCGGTCGAGTAGGCGGTCATGCCGACCACGCGGCCGGAGCGGGCGACGATCTCCGACCAGCCGAGGCCGTTGAGGTCGGTGCTCACCTCCAGATTGAGATGCGGGGCGAAGCCCAGCACGCCCTCGCCCACCGCGTAGCGGCCAAACTCCACCCGCCGCGTCTCCAGGTTGCCGTCGCGCCAGCGCACGAGGTCAAACTCCGGCCCGCGCGAGGCCTCGGTCGAGAGCGCGGCCGGCCGCAGATCGGCCCAGAAACCGGGCGCGTCGGTGGTGAGCAGCGCGAGATTCGACTGCGCGTCCCACCACTTCACCCGCCCGTCGAACCAGCGGCCGCGCCCGCCCTTTTGCAGGCGCACCAGGGTGTGCGTCGGCAGGTATTGCGCGGTGGTGAGCACCTCGTTCTGGCCGATCACGATGCCGTGTTTGCGAATGGCGCGCGTGGGGTCGTTCCAGGGCTGGAAGGAGTCGTGGACCTTGTAGGTGACCTCGACCTGCACGAGCGATCGCGTCCAGTCCGGCGCCGCGAGGAGCTGCGCCCGCGCCTCGCCCACGCCGAGGACAGCGCCGCACGCGAACGCGAGGCACACCCCGAGGCACGCCGTCGCGCGGCGCGAAAAACGAAAACGAAGGAGAAACATAAAAAGCTGCATGGTCGTTTGAATCGTTGATGGGTCCCTGGGTTTTCGCGTCAGAGGCGCTGGTCGGAGACGATTCCGTAGGTGCGCAAGATCTCGTCGTGCGCGGCGGCCGCGGCGGCGCGGTCGAGCGCCTCGATCGCCCCGTATTCGGGTCCGTCAAATTCGATCACGTGACGCGCGCCGGTGTTTTCCCCAAAGGCCCGGGCGACATCCTCCAGACGGTCGATGCGGACGCCGTTGATGCGGTTGACGAGGGCCCGCCCCCGCACGTCGAAGTCGGCGTTCACCGGATGCGGCAGCACCATCGCCAGCACCACCGGCTCGGGCCGGGCCGACTCGGGATCCTCCGCCTCGCGGTGGTAAAGTTCGTAGGTCAGGCGCGCGAGCCCGCTCCAGAGCGAATCGCGCCCAGGCTGCCCGACGGTGGCGAGGTAGTTGGCGCTCAGGGAGGTGAACACCAGGCCGCCGTGGATGTAGTAGCGGGGCAATACGTCGTGCTGCCGCCCGGCGAGCCGGTCCCCATCGTAGGCCTCGGCCCGCACCTCGACCTCGAGCGGCGCGCGGTCGCGCCAGATTTTCAGTTTCAGGAGCTCGCCGGACTGCGGTTGTTGAAACGCCACCGCCGCCGACACGCGGTTGCCCCGGTAGAGAAGCATCGCGTCCGCGCCCACCTCCACGCCGCCCACCTCCAGCAACACGTCGTCCGGCCGCAGCACCTCCGCCGCCGGCCCTTTCGGGCGCAGCAGATCCACGCGCGCGCCCAGGCCGTTGTCCGGCAGGCCGAGGTGGCGCCGGTAGGCCGGGTTTTGCAACTGCTCGAAGGTCACGCCCACCAGCGGGAAACCATCGTAGCGGCCGTCCGCCACGTCCTTCAGAAAATGCCGCACCACCTCGGGCGGTATAAAAAAGCCCGCGTTTTGCAGGCCCGGGATGCCTTGGAACGCGACACCCACCACCAAGCCGTCCTGCAGCACCGGGCCGCCGCTGTTGCCCGGGTTGATCGCCGCGTCGGTCTGCACCGCCAGCAGGGCCCGGTTGCCCGGATGCGCGTAGGGCTGCACCTCGATGCGCGACACCACCCCGCGGGTGAACGACATCTGGTCGCCGCCGGCGGGATAACCGCAGGTCACCACCGTGGATTGCACGGCGGGCAGCTCGCCGATCTCCAGCGGCGCCATGCCGGCCAGACCCTCCGGCTCCACCAGCTCCAGCATCGCCAGATCGCAGTCATGCCCGGTGAAAACCACCCGCGCCGGCAGGAGCCGCGGATCCTGGTAACGACGGACGAGGATCTGCTTCGCCCAGGCGACGACGTGGGCGTTGGTCAAAATCCGCCCGCCCTCGATGACGAAACCCGTTCCGGTGGAACGCCGCACCGATTGGAAACGCCAGGGCGCATCGTAAACCGGCACTTGGCTGGATGTCAGGATCTGCACCACCGCCCGCTCCGGCGCCACCGGCAGGGCCGCCACCGCCGGCGGCAGGGCCAGCGCCGACTCGTCCATCCCGCCGCTCGCGTCACCGCCCGCGACCGCGTCGGCGGCGGCCACGGAAGACGAGCCCCCGGCCGGGGCCTGCGACGCCTCCGCCTGCGCGGACAGGCCAACGACTTGCAGGCCGAGACCGATTACCAAAACCGCCACCACCCTCAAAACTCCCGAGACTCGCGCCGGCAACGCGCGGCCCGTCGTGCGAAAAAACATCATGCGACCAAACAGCACGCGCACCGGCACCGACCGCAACGCCCGAGAAGCCGAGACCGAAAAAAGGTTCGGCGTCCTTCTTCACGCACCGAGGCCATCCGCCGAGTCTTCGACACCGGTCTGTTTCGCCCAGTGAGCCTATCCCGGAACTTGGCCGAGGACGGCCAACGCTACACAAACAGCGGAGCACAAAAAACAAGACGGGGCCACCACAAGGGCGGCCCCGTCAGGTCCAGCTTCAACTAACACTCCTGAAGTTCGCGGCTTCAGGAATTGGGTGTGTTCACCGAGGTGATCACGAAAGAACGAAAGGGTTTTGAGCCTTGAGCTGGTCTCAGTTGGCTTCGTCGCTTTGGGGAGTGGGCTCCGAAACCGTGCTCAAGGGTATGTGCTGTCTGACGTCTGACCTCGGCAAAGGTTCCCCATTTTTTTCGGCGCGCAACCGATTCGGCACCAAATAGGAAATCAACCCCAGTCCGGCTGGGGTGTTAACCCCGTTCGCATTTCGCTATCGAAACGCCCTCCGCTTTCACTCTGTCTCCGGCCTCAAATTCCCATGGCCACGCCCGCCCCCGAAAACAACCACTCCGGCAATCTCCCCGCAATCCGCCCCGCCGCGTCGGTCTCGGTGCCCGCCCCCAAACTGCACGACCTGGAGATCAAGGACGCCCAGGTGATTTTCGACACCGTCTGGCGCGAGCTGGAGCAGGACTGCGGCCGGGACCAACTGCGTTTCCCCAAGGAGATCATCCTGCTCGGCGGTGCGCCCGGCGCCGGCAAGGGCACCAACACCGCCTTCATCCTCAAGGCCCGCGGCCTCACCTGCGAACCCATCGTGGTCAGCGCCCTGCTCGACTCGCCCGAGGCCAAACGCATCAAGGACGCCGGCCACATGGTGGGCGACCGCGAGGTCATGCGCTTGCTCTTCCGCAAGCTCATCGAGCCCGCCTACCGCGACGGCGTCATCCTCGACGGATTCCCCCGCACCGAGGTCCAGGTGGAGTGCCTCAAGCTCCTCGTGGACCGCATGCACGCCCTGCGCCGCGAGTTCTACCACTCGCCGCTGCGCATCCATTTCCGCCACCCCACCATCCACATCATGGTGCTCTTCGTGGACGAAAAGACCTCCGTCGAGCGCCAGCTCAAACGCGGTCTCGAAATCCGCGCGCACAACGAGGACGTCCGCCGCACCGGCCTCGGCGAACTGCTCGAGGAACGCGCCACCGACTACGACCTTGAGCTCGCGAAACGCCGCTACCGCGTCTTCAAGGAGCAGACTTGGGACGCCCTCCAATCCCTGCGCGAAATTTTCCACTACCACCTGGTCAACGCCCAGGGCGCGCTCTCCGACGTCGAGCAAAACATCCTCCGCGAGCTCCAATACCAGAGCTCGCTCGAGCTCGACCCGCGCACGCACGATCTCCTGCGCTCGATCCCGGTCGCCGACGACATCGTCGTCCACGCGCGCCAGGAGCTGGTGAAACGTCTCGACGAATACGCCTTCGAGCACCCCGAGCTGCTCTCCAAGGTGGTGGATTTCATCGCCCGCAAGGTCATGCCCATCGTGCTGCGTCACGCCATCTCCGGCATCGCCTCGGTCAACACCGAGGAGCCCCTGCTCGACGACCCGGTGGCGCTCGCCATCCTGATCGACGTCTTCAGCGAACGCGGCTTCCACGCCACGGTGGACATCCATCGTATCGAGATTCCGCATACCTTCGACCCGGCCACCGGCAAGATCTCCTGCCGGGTGAAAAAGGTCTTCCGCCTCGGTATCCGTTTCCAGGGCTCCGAGATCCGCCGCGGCCGCGCCTGACGCGCGGCGCGGTGGCCGGGACGCCGCCACCCGGCGTGGTGGTCGCCAAGTGCCCGGTCCGGTGCGGTCCGGGGAGCGCACCCGTCCCGGGTGCTCCGGCGGGCGTCTCGCCCGCCGTTTCGGAGGTGCGAGCGGCCTCCGGGAAATGGAAACGCGTCGCCAAAGATCTCCGTCGAACTCGGCGCGCGCCTCGCGCAAAGACTTCCGCTTGGTCGCCGTTGCAGGAGTCCGCCGCGGCGCCCGCCCGCCTTTCCCGTTTTGGCCTACTTCTTATACCAGCCGCCGTCCTCGCGCTGGAGCCACACGCCGGCCTTGCTCGCGGCGGCCAGTTGTTTGGCGAAAGTCTTGCCGGCATCCTCGGCGGTGCCGCCGGTCTTTTTGGCCAGTTCGGCGAACACCACCTGGCGATCGGCGTTTTCCGCCTTCACCACCTTCTCGGCTTCCTCGCCGGGGGTGCGCACCGAGAGCAGGCCGGTGTTGGCCTCGCCGACCGCGCCGGCGGCCTTGAGCTTGTCGATCACCGCCACGCGCTCGCGCATGCCGGCCTTGGCGGCGTCGATGTCGGCCGCCTGCGCCACCACCGCGGTGGTGCAAAGGGCCGCAAGAAGGAGGGAACGGGTGCTCGTGAAGTTCATGGTCGAGAAGGAGTGACGGGGGAAACGGAGGGAGACGGGGGGCGAAATAGAGAAGTCGGCCGGAGCGCGAGAGGGGCGAGGCGAGGAGCGGCGAAAGCGCGGGGCCACGCGCTCAGGGCGTGGCGGCGGGCAGGGCGTCGGTGTTCACCGTCGTGGAGTCGCCGTAGATTTCACTGAGCACGTCGGTGACGGCTTTTTCCATCTTCACGTTCACATCCACCACCGCGTGGACCTGGATCGGATCCATGGTGACGTGAATGCAACCGGCAAACGCGAGGGCGGACGCGCAGAGAAGAAGCGGGCGAAGCATGGGCGTGGAGCTTTCACGTTCCGACCCCGACGGGCAATCAATGTTTCCCGCCACCTTAAGTAGGGGGAGCATCCTGCTCCCGGCTCCGAATCCGAAAGGGAGCTGGAAGCTCCCTCTACTCGCGCCACGCCGCCCCGATCCCGACCGACGAGAACGGGCGCTGGAAGCGCAAAGTAGCGGGAGCATCCTGCTCCCGTTCGGCATATCCGCATACCCAAAAGGGCGCTGGAAACTCCCTCCGCCCCGGAGTAGCGGGAGCATCCTGCTCCCGTTCCGAAGCCCTCACTGCATCCGGAAATCGA
>CBINNW010000154.1:0-10704 GCA_966252115.1 uncultured Akkermansia sp. | reverse complement strand
TCTCCGAACATCTCGTTTCATATGTTTAGTTCACGCCCATGCCGGGCACACTAGCGTTGGCCGTCCCCGGCCAATGTATCTCGAACGCAAGATCGCGAACCGGGACGCCACGCGGGAGATGGACCATCGCACAGTCCCGTTCCTTGGCCGGGGACGGCCAACCCTACATCTCCCCTCGGTAGCGGGAGCTTCCAGCTCCCGTCGCCATGGCATGGTGTAATACCAGTTACGGGATGGATTGACTCTCAAGGGTAGGGCGGGACCGCCGGGCCCGCCGCCGAGGACGGACGCGGATCGGCACCCCAAACCGGCGCGCCCGGCGGTCGCGCCCTACCTTCCCCGAAAGTCCCAACTCAACACGTAATTGGTATAACAGGATGCGATGTCAGTCCACCGGTGGCGCAGCCCGGACATTGCCCTCACTTCCAGCTCCCGTCGCCATGCCCCGCCCCACACTGGGGCCTTTACCGTGCCCGGGTCTCCGCCAACACTCGCGGACGAGTTGTCCCCTTTGGCGCCCCACCATGAGCCCGTCCTCCTCCATTCCGCCCGACGCCCCGCCGGCCCGCCACCGGGACATCGCCATCGCGGACGACGCCTCCATTCGCGAAATCTACGACGAGCTGCGCCGGCTCGCCTCCGCCCGCATGGCCGGCGAACGGGCCGACCACACCCTCCAGCCCACCGCGCTGGCCCACGAGGCCTGGCTGCGCCTCTCCGAAGCCCACGGCGATCCCCACCAATGGAAGGACAACTCGCACTTTCTCCGCACCGCCGCCCTCGCCATGCGGCGGATCCTCGTGGACCACGCCCGCCGCCACGCCAGCCTCAAACGCGGCGCCGACACCGAGCACCTGAACATCGAGTTCCTCGACCTGCCCGCGCTTGATCGCGACGAGCGCCTGGTGCTCATCGACGAGGCGCTCGACCTGCTGGAGCGGGAGGACCCGGAGGCGGCCCGGGTGGTCACGCTGCGTTTCTTCGGCGGCTTCTCCAATCGCGACATCGCCACCGCCCTCGCCGTCTCCGAGCGCACCGTCGAGCGCCACTGGGCCTATGCCCGCGGGCGGCTCATGCAGCTCATCCGAAGCCCCGGCGGCCCCGGAGCACCATGAGCGAGCCCCCCGGCCCCACCGCTTCGCGCACGCCCCCCTCCGGTCCGACGCCGGGCCGACCACGCCTCCTGCGCGCCCTCTTCGACACCGCCCTCGAGCTGGAGGATCCGGAGCTGCGCGAGGCCTTCCTCCTCCAAGCCTGCGGCGACGACGAGCACCTGCTGACCACGCTGCGCGATCTGCTGCGCGCGCACGGGGAGGCGGAAACTTTTTTCCCCCGCGACGCCCTCCCACCTCCCCCGCCGCCCCGCGCCGCCCCGCCGCCGTCCGCCGAGGCGTCCCCGTCCGAGACCCTGGAGGGAAACATCGGCCCCTACCACCTGCTGCGCCGGCTGGGCGAAGGCGGCTGCGGCGTCGTTTACCTCGCCGAGCAGCACGAGCCGGTGCGGCGGCAGGTCGCGCTCAAGGTCATCCGCCCCGGCATGGACACGGAACGCGTGCTCAACCGTTTCTCGATGGAAAGCCAGGCCCTCGCCCTGATGAACCACCCCCACGTGGCGCAGGTTTTCGAAGTCGGCGCGACCTCCGGCGGACGCCCCTACTTCGTCATGGAGCTGGTGGAGGGGCAGACCATCACCGCCCACTGCCGCGCCCTCCGCCTCGACCTGCCGCAGCGTCTGCGGCTTTTTATCCAGGTCTGCCTCGCCATCCAGCACGCCCACCAAAAGGGCATCCTTCACCGGGACATAAAACCCACCAACGTGCTCATCGCGCAGCGCGACGGCCAACCGACCCCCAAGGTGATCGACTTCGGCGTGGCCAAGGCCATCGCGCCGCAGCCGCCCGGCGGCGACGACGCCACCCGCACCGACGGCTTCGGCCTCTTCATCGGCACGCCCGCCTACATGAGCCCGGAGCAGGCCGAGCCCGGCCGCGCCGACGTGGATACCCGGACCGATATCTACAGCCTCGGCGCGCTCCTCTTCGAGCTGCTCACCGACCGACCGCCCTTCGATCCCCGCCGTCTTCGCGAGGCGGGCTTCGACGCGCTGCGCCGCATCTTGCGCGAGGAGGAGCCTCCGCCGCCCTCGCGCCTCCTGCGATCCCTGCCTCCCGACGAGCTCGCGCGCCTCGCCGCCGACCGCCGCTGCCCCCACGGCTCCGCGCTGGTCAACGCGATCCGCGGCGACCTCGACTGGATCGTGTTGCGGGCTCTGGAAAAAGCCCCCGCCCGCCGCTACGCCAGCGCCTCCGCGCTCGCCCTCGACGTCACCCGCCATCTCCGCGACGACCCGGTGGAGGCGCGCCCCGCCGGCCGGCTCTACCGGCTGCGCAAGCTGGTGCGGCGCAACCGGCTGGTGTTTTCCGCCGCCTTCGCCGTCCTGCTCGCCCTGCTCGCCGGCCTCGCCCTCTCCACCCGCCTCTATTTTCGGGAACGCGCCGCGCTGCGCGAGCAGACCACGCTCCGCCGCCAGGCCGAAATCGCCGAGCGCCTCACCCGCGCCGCGTTTCTCACCCGCGAAGGCGGTTTCGCCCTCGCCGCGCGACTGCTCGACGAGACGCCCGGCCCGCTCACCACGCCCTCGCTCGACGGCGTCGTCGCCTACCGCGCGGTCGGCGACTGGCTCGCCCGCCAACGCCGCTGGGACGAGGCCGCCCGGCGCTACGCCGTCGCCCTCGAGCTCGGCCGCCTCGACACCTGGCCCCCCGTCACCCTCGACCATCAATGCTACGGCGTGGCCCTGCTCCACTCCGGCGACGAGGCCGGTTACCAACGTTTCCGCCACGACTCCATCGATCGGTTCACCCCCGCCACCGACTCCGCCGCCGTCGCTCGCGTGCTCAACACCTGCCTGCTCCGCCCGCTCGACCCGGCTCTGCGCGAACGCCTGCTCCCGCTCGGCCAACGCATCGATTTCTGGTTCTCCTCCCTGCCGCCGCGCCTCGTCGCCGGCTGGGCGCCCCTCACGGTCGGCCTCTGGCACTACCGGCTGGGAGATTTCGCCCAGGCCCGCCGCCTGGCCCTCCTCGGCGACGATCCCGCCGACCGCACCGGGGCGCGCGTCACCACGCTGCGCTTGATCGTCGCGCTCTGCGACCTGCGGGAAGGCCGGGATACCGAGGCGCGTGCCGCGCTCGAAACGCTGACGCGCGTCACCGCCGCCGGCTTCGGCGGAGACTTCGCCCGCGGCGACAATCGCGGGGGCTATTGGTATGACTGGGCCTTCGCGCAGCTCCTCCTCCAGGAAGCGCAAACCCTGGCCGCCGCCGGCCCCGCCGCGCCGCCCGCGAACGGCGCGCGGTGATTTCGGGCTCTTCGCTGTTTCCGATGGGTGGAAAGTGGCGGAACGGCTCCGCCATTTCGTTTCCGTGGAGCCGCCGGACGAAAGCGCTTCCGCGCTTCCGCCACGACCACCAGCCAAACGCCGCCGAACAGCCCCAGGGCCGGCCCGATGCCCTGCGCCATGGCGACGAACCTGATTTTTTTCGTTTTTTTGTGTCGGCCCTGTCGGTTTCCGCCCCGGAACTGCGCTTACGACCGCTCCCCCTTCGCGCCCCGCCCCATCCGTCATCAACCACTCCGCCACGCCGCCATTGGTCCTTGGTCCTTGGTCCTTGGTCCTTGGTCATTCCCCTCGGTCTTCTCTCCCCGCTCCGCCCCTCCCCCCCCCCTTTCCCTCCGCCATGTCCGCCCCTCCCTCCGCCCCGTCCGCTCCCGCCCGCCCCAAAAAATCCCGCTTCAGCCTGGGGCAGGAGCTTGGCCTCGCCATCGTCATCCTCGTGCTCGGCGCCATCCTCGCCGGCTACGGTTGGCACGACGCCCCCGCCGGGCGCCCCAACACGTTTCTTAGTTTCGACAACCTCATCGACGGTGTCGCCACCCCCATGTCCTACTACGCCATCATGGCGGTGGGCCTGACGGTCGTCATCATCACCGGGGGCATCGACATCTCCGTCGGCTCCATCATGGCCCTCGCCGCCCTCGGCGGCGCCGCCGCGCTCCAAGGCTTCCCGCCGGATGCGCCCGCCTGGAAGGTCCTCCCCGTGGCCTTCCTGGCCCCGCTCGCCATCGGCCTCCTGTGCGGCCTGGCCAACGGCGCCCTCGTCGTCGGGCTCCGCCTGCACCCCTTCATCGTCACCCTCGGCACCATGAGCGTCTTTCGTGGCCTGGCCAACGTCCTGCCCGAGCAAAAGACCCTGCCCGCCGCCGGCAAACGCCTGCCGGAGGCCTTCACCACCGACTTCATGCGCCAGGAGCTCTGGGGCATCCAGCCCATGCCGCTCGTCATCATGATCGCGACGGTGGCCCTCGGCTGGTTCTACCTGCACCTCATGATCGCCGGACGCGAGACCTACTCCGTCGGCGGCAACGAGGAGGCCGCCCGTTTCAGCGGCCTTCGGGTCAACGCCATCAAGCTGCGCACCTACGCCCTCTCCGGCCTCTGCGCCGGCCTCGCCGGCTTCGTCTCCCTCGGCCGCTTCGGCACCGCCTCCACCAGCACCGCCACCGGCTACGAGCTCACCGTCATCGCCGCCGCCGTGGTCGGCGGGGCCAGCCTCGCCGGCGGTCGCGGCACCGCCCTGGGCGCCCTGCTCGGCACCCTCGTCATCGCCCTGATCGAGAACGGCATCCTCATCCTCCGCCTGGCCCAGGAATACCGCCTCGTCATCATCGGCCTCGCCATCGTCGTGGCCGTCGCCCTCGAACGCCTCGGCCAGCACCTCCGCCAACGCCACGCCCGCGCCCACTGATTTCCCCCCCAACCCACACACACCCTGAACCCATGAAACTATCCCCCGCCCTGCTACGCTCCGCCGGACTGGCCGCCCTCTCCGTCCTCGCGTTTTCCGCCTGCTCGAAAAAAGCCGAGCCGGCCGCCGCCGCGTCCGACGCCGCCGCTCCCCGCACCATCCTCATCGGCTTCATCGGCAAGAGTCAGACCAACGACGTCTTCCAGGCCGCGCACGCCGGCGCCCGCGACGCCGCCGCCGAACTCGGCGCCAAATACGGCGTGAAGGTCGAGGTCGAGATCCGCACCCCCAACGACGAGGACGCCACCAAGCAGGCCGAGGCCATCGAGGCGCTCGTCCGCCGCGGCGCCAACGGCATCTCCGTCTCCTGCTCCGAGGCCAACACCGTCACGCCCTCCATCGACAAGGCCGTCGCCAAGGGCGTGCCCGTCATGTGTTTCGACTCCGACGCGCCCGACAGCAAACGCTTCGCCTACTACGGCACCGAGGACTTCTCCTGCGGCGAGCGCATCATGGAGCGCACCATCCAGGCCCTCGGCGGCAAGGGCGTCGTCGCCATCCTCGGCGGCAACCAGTCCGCCCCCAACCTCCAGCGCCGCGTCGAGGGCGCCAAGGCCGCCGCCGCCAAATATCCCGACATCAAGCTGAACGAGCCCGGCGTGTTCTACCACGTCGAGACCCCGGAAAAGTCCGCCGAGGCCGTCGCCTCCGCCCAGAACGCCAACCCCGGCATCCAGGGCTGGGCCTTCATCGGCGGCTGGCCCCTCTTCACCACCGACGCCCTCAAGTGGGCGCCCGGCACCATCAAGGTCGCCTCCTGCGACGCGCTCCCCGCCCAGCTCGACTACCTGCGCAGCGGCCACGTCGAGGCCCTCTACGCCCAGGACAGCTACGGCTGGGGCTACAAGTCGGTCGAGATCCTGCTCGAGAAGATCGTGAACGGCAAAACCCCCGAGCCCGCCAAAATCGTCGATCCGCTCACCGAGGTCACCAAGGCCAACGTGGACGCCTTCGGCAAAAACTGGGAAAAGTGGCTCGCCAAGTAAGACCCCGGCGGGCCGGGGAGTCGTTGGTAATTGGTAGTTGGTAGTTGGAGATTTGGCGGGCGTCCGCGCCACCACCGCGGCCGCCCGAACAGCCCGGCCACCACCAATTACCAACGACAAACCACCAACCGCTCCTCCGTCTCCGGCCCCCGGCACCTTCATCCCTCGCCTTTCCGCCTTCAGCCTTCCCCGCCCCCTCCCCCACACCCCGCCCCATGTCCGACTTCATCCGTTTCCGCTCCGTCACCAAAACCTTCGGCGGCGTCACCGCGCTCTCCGACGTCTCGCTCGGCCTCGCCCGCGGGGAGTGCCACGGCCTGATGGGCGAAAACGGCGCCGGCAAGTCCACCCTCGGCAAAGTCCTCGCCGGTATCCACAGGCCGGATACCGGCCACGTGGAGATCGACGGGGTCGCCCACGTTTTCGATTCCCCCCGCGAGGCCCTCGCCGCCGGCGTGGCGATGGTCCACCAGGAGCTCGCCTTCTGCCCCGACCTCTCCGTCGCGGAGAATCTCGGCCTCGGCCGCTATCCGCGCCGCGCCGGCGGCCTGCTCCTCGACCGCGCCGCCCTCCGCGCCCGCGCCGAGGAGCTGCTCGACGCCATCGGCATCCGGCTCGACGTCACCCGCCCCATGCGCGAGCTCTCCACCGCGCAGGAGCAGATGGTGCAGATCGCCGCCGCCGTCGGGGCCAAGCCGCGCATCCTCGTTTTCGACGAGCCCACCAGCTCCCTCTCCGCCACCGACGCGGAGGCCCTTTTCCAGCTGATCGAGACCCTCAGGAGCCGCGGTCTCACCCTCATCTACGTCTCCCACCGCATGCCCGAGCTCTTCCGGCTCTGCGACCGCATCAGCGTGCTCCGCGACGGCCGCTACGTCGGCACCCTGCCCAAGGCGGAGATGACCCACGACGCCGTCGTCCGCATGATGATCGGCCGCAGCGTCGCCGACTATTTTCCGCAGCATCTCGACGCCCCTCCGGGCAAGACCGTGCTCGAGGTCCGCGGCCTCGCCTCGCCCGGCAAATTCTCCGACATCGATTTTTCCGTGCGGGCGGGCGAGATCGTCGGCTTCGCCGGCCTCGTCGGCTCCGGCCGCAGCGAGATCGCCCAGGCCATTTTCGGACTCGATCCCCGCGCCACCGGCGCCGTCTCCATCGACGGGGCGCCGCTCCGTTTGGGATCGGTGAAGGAGTCGCTCGCCGCCGGCGTCGGCCTGGTGCCCGAGGACCGCAAACGCCAGGGCTGCGTGCTCGGCATGCCCTGCCGGGCCAACATCAGCATGGCGATCCTCGACCGCCTGCGCCGACTTTCGGTGCTCCTCGACCGAGGCCGCGAGACCGAGATCGCGACGGATTATTTCGGCCGCCTGCGGGTAAAGGCCGCCTCGCTCGACGCGCCGGTGAACTCCCTCTCCGGCGGCAACCAGCAGAAGGTCGTCATCGCCAAATGGCTGGCCCGCGGCGGTCGCCTGCTGATCGTGGACGAGCCCACGCGCGGCGTGGACGTCGGGGCCAAGGCGGCGATCCACGAGTTGATCGACGAGCTGGCCCGCCAGGGCCTGGCCGTGATCCTCATCTCCTCGGAACTGCCCGAGGTCATCAATCTCTCCACCCGTATCCTGGTGATGCGCGAAGGCCGGATCGCCGGCGAGCTCGCCCGCCAGGAGGCCACCCAGGACTCCGTGCTCCGCCTCATGACCGGAGTCGCCCGCGCCGCCTGAGGCCCCCGGCGGAGTTCGCCGTCTCGAGCTGCGAACCATCGCGGCCGGTCGCGGAGTGTGTGGTCCGGCGCCTGGCGTTTCCCCGGTGTTGTGGCCGGCGCGCGCGCGACTATGGGAAAGGGCTGCCCCATGCGTTTCTTTTGTCCCTGGCTCCTCGCGATTCTACTCGTCTGTCCGTCGATGCGGGGGGCCTTGAATGGGGATTCGCTGGTGGGCGACTGGATCTGGACCGACGGGACGCAGGACCGGCAGGAGTGCCAGTTCGTGCGGGTGATCGAGCTGCCCTCGGACGGCACGGTGGAGTCGGCGCTTTTGCGCATCACCGCCGACAACTTTTACCGCGTGTATCTGGACGGCCATTTCATCGGCCAGGGCAGCGATTGGCGGGTGTTGACCGAGTATGACATCACCCGCCTGCTCACGCGGGGCCGGCACGTGCTGGCGGTGAGCGTGGTGAACGACTTCGACTTCGGCGGTCTGCTCGCCGGGCTCCGCATCCGCCTGCAAGACGGCCGGGAAATCGAGATCCCGAGCGACCCCAGCTGGGTCCTGGTTCCGGCCGGGGCGTCCGCCTGGCCGAACCCCAAGATCGCCCCCGGTTGGGAAAAAGCGCGGGTCATCCGGCGCTTCGACACCTGGATGCGCCCCCGCATCTACGAGGCTCCGGTGTCGATGCCGGAGGAGCGGACCTTTTGGCAACAACGCTGGTTCCAGGTCTCGCTGCTGGTGGTGAGCGCCGTCGCGATCCTGGGCGGGGCGTTTATTTCCGGCGTGCTCCTGCTGAAACTCCAGTCGGAGCGGGTCGTGCGCCGCGAGCGCGCGCGGATAGCGAACGACCTGCATGACAACCTCGGCGGCGGTCTCACCCAGCTCGTGTTGCTCGGTGAGGCGGTGCGGCGCGAGCTGGGCGACGAGGCCGGGCGCTCCGGCGAAAAACTGAAACGGCTCTGCGAGCAGGCGCGCGCGATGGGGCGAAACATGAAGGAGACCGTCTGGCTGATCAATTCCCAGCGCGACACGGTGGGCGAGCTGGCGTCGTTTCTGGCCCGTTACGCCGAGACGTTTTTCCGCGACACGTCGATCCGATGCCGTTTCGCCATCCAGGAAAACCTGCCGGAGATCCCCTGCGGGCTCGGCGTCCGCCGCAACCTGCTCCTGGGGGTGAAGGAGGCCCTCAACAACGCCCTCCGGCACTCCGGGGCGGGCGAGGTCGAGCTCATCGTGGAGCGCCGGCGCGGGGTGTTGCGCATCGTGGTCCGGGACGACGGCAAGGGCTTCGACATCGGGGCGACCCCTCCGGGCGAGGGGCTGAGAAATCTGGAACTCCGCGCCCGCGAGGCGGGCGGGGAGCTGGCGCTGCGAAGCCGCCCGGGCGCGGGAACCTCGGTCGAGTTTCTGATCCCGCTCGTGAAGCCCGCCCGCTGGGGCGGGTGAAGAGCGGAAGAGCGGTTCATGCGGAGAGCGGCGCCCCGAAGGGATCGGAGGGGAGACACAAAAACACCGCTCCGATGTAGGCCCGACCGTTGGGAAGGCAGCCTGACCAGCGGTCAGGCCTACAGATTGCGCTCGCCGGTTTTATCAAAACCATGGCCACAAAGAACGCAGAGAACACAAAGAGCGGCGGAAGCTAAAAGCTAAACAGGGTCTTTTGGTTCCTCGCTGTTTTCGGCAGGTGATGATGAATGAACCACTAAAACGACGACTCAAAGAGCGTCGTTCGAAGCATGCGTTTCGCTAAGCGAAACAGACCGATTTCGAAGACTCGGCCAATGGCCTCGCAGGTGAAGAAGGCCTCCGGGATGTGGCGCGAAGAAACGCAGTGCGACAGGCCGCCCAAGGCGGACGGACATGGCAGACTTTCGGCCTGCGGCCTCGAAACCTGACCGTCGGTCTGAGTGTTCGACTCGACTTAAAACCATGGCCACAAAGAACGCAGAGAACACAAAGAGCGGCGGAAGCTAAACGGGGTCTTTCTCTGCGATCTCTGTGTTCTTTGTGGCTAATTTCCGGGTCCTTATCGCAGCCAAAACGGCTGCGCTTCCATTTTTAGATGCTGTCGGAGTCGGTTGGAATCGTGGATGCCCACCGCTCAGCGGGTGACGAGGACGCGGTAGAAACGGCGGGACTCGGCGGGGTCGTAGGGAGTTTCGAATACGATGGGCTCGCCGTCTCCGAGGACCGGGTCGCCAACGTCCAGCCAAGAGCCGGCCGCGAGGTCGGTGCTGGTCTGGAGTTGGTAGGCGTGACCGGCGACCGAGGTGGCGGTGGTCAGCGTGGCGAGGGCGGGGTTGCCTTCGGAGGCGGGCGTGATCTCGAAGGCCGGCGTGGCAGACTCGGCCTCGGAGAGCAGGGCGGAGTCGGGCGTGGCGGCGAGCTCGGCGGAGAGGGGGCTCTCGTAAACGGAGTTCCGGGCCGACACGACGTAGTAGTAGGTGGTGCCGTAGCCGAGGCCGGCGTGGGACTGGTTGGTGGACGACAGGCCGTCGGCGAGCGTGGTGTAGGGGCCGCCGCTGGTGGTGGCATACTTCACGGTGTAGCTCGTGGCGTTGGGCACGGCGCTCCAGGCGAGGTCGAGCGAGAGCGGGCCGGGCGTGGCGGCGAGGTTTTGCGGGGCGGCCAGAGGCGAGGCGTAGAGCGCGATCTCGGAGGGGCTCAGCGCTTGGCTGTAGAGGCGGAAGTCGTCGAGGGCGGCGTTGAGGTAGGGGTCGTTGAACTGGGCCTTGCCGAGGTAGTTCAGCGTGGTGACGCCGAGGTCGGACGGATTGAGGGCGATGGTGCCGGAGCCGGCGAGGGAACCGTTGACGTAGAGGGAAACGGTGGTGCCGGAGCGGGTGACGGCGACGTGGGTCCAGGCGTCGGCGACGAGAGCGATGGTGCAGCTCACGCTTTGCTCGTTGACGGTGGGGGTGCGGATGGCGAAGCGGAGTTTGGCGTTGTTCGGCGCGGTGGCGTTATACTGGGTCGTCAGGAACATGTAGTTGTTCGTGCCGGTGCCGAAATCAAAGACGCGCTGCCAGGTGGCGAAGGCGTTGACCTTGATCCAGGTGGAGACGGTGAAGTCGCTCAGGTCGCTCACGATGCCGGAGGGAAGCGTGGCGTATTGGGAGGTCGTCGCGGGGAAGTTGAGGG
>CBINNW010000153.1:0-10789 GCA_966252115.1 uncultured Akkermansia sp. | reverse complement strand
GCAACGAAGCCGAGCGCCATCGCGCCGGCGACCACGCTCCAGGTCGCGGGCTCGGGGATGGCGGAGACGACCGTCAGGAAGGCGGAGTCGGAGGTCTGACCGTAGCTCCACGCCAGGCCTCCGCCCAGGTCGGGCAGGGCCGTGGACGAGAAACTGCCCGAGACGCCGCCGGCGGCGGTGAGGAAGGTGAAGGTGTCGCCCAGCGAGGCGGTGAAGCCGTTGTGCCACGTCACCGCCAGCGAGCCGCCGAGCGTCGCGGCGCCGCCGACGTCGAGGTAGTCGTATTCAGTTCCTTGTGACGTGCCGCCGATCTCGATGCGCAGCGTCGATCCGGCGCCGAGCGTCAGGTCGCCGTTGAAGGTCAGCGTGCCGGGGGAATTGCCGGGCGCGAGGATGCCGCCGCCGGCGACCGTGAGCGCGCCGATCGTGCCGGAGCCGCCGAGCGTGGCGCCGGAGTTGACGGTGAAGGCGCTGTTCACCGCCGAACCGTTCACGATGAGGGTGCCCGCGCTGATCGTGGTGCCGCCGGTGTAGGTGTGGGTGCCGGTGAGGATGGTCGTGCCGGCGCCGGCCTGGGTGAGCGCGCCGGTGCCGCTGATGACGCCGGCGTAGGTGAGGTCGTCGGAGCGATTGAAGACCAGTGCGGCGTTGTTGGTCACGTTGCCCGGAAGTTTTCCGGAGGTGCCGCCGTCGCCGATTTGCAGGGTGCCCGCGCTGATCGTAGTGGTGCCGGTGTAGGTGTTGTTCCCGGCGAGAACCAGGGTGCCGGCGCCTTCCTTTTTGAAATTCCCGCCGCCGTCTCCCTGGATGGAGCCGGAATAGGTGGTGTCGGCGCCGTTGCCGCCCACGGTCAGCGTCCGGGTGCCGCTCACGTAGATCGCGCCGGTGCCACTGAGCGCGCCGAAGGTGGCGCTGTTGCCGTTGAGGCCGAGGCTGAAGTCCCGGCTGAGCTCGACGGTGGAGTTTTGCAGCGCCAGCGAGTTGCCCAGGAAGATGCGGCCTTCCTCGATGGTGGTGGTGCCGGAAAAGGTGTTGGCCGCGCCGAGGGTGAGGTCGCCGCCGGTGCCGAGCTTGGCGAGATCCCCGGTGCCGCTGATCAGGCCGGAGAAGGTGAAGTCGTCGGTGCGGTCGATCGTGAGCGTGCCGTTGTTGACGATGTTGCCGGCGACGATGCCGGTGGCGCCGCCGTCACCGAGCTGGAGGGTGCCGCCGTCGATGGTGGTGCCGCCGGTATAGGTGTTGGTGCCGGTGAGGACGAGGGTGCCGTCGCCGGTCTTGGTGAGGCTGCCGCCGGTGCCGCTAAGGATGCCGGTGTAGGTAGTGGAGTTTCCATTACCGCCGACGGTGAGGGCCTGCGAGCCGAGGGCGAGGTTGCCCGAGCCGGTGAGGCCGCCGAGGGTGGCGGCGTAGCCGTTGAGATCGAGACCGTCAGCGACCCCGAGGGAGACGGTGGAGTTTTGCAGGGCGAGGGCGTGGCCGAGCTTGATCTGGCCGCCGCTGATGGTGGTGGTGCCGGAGTGGGTGTTGGCGCCGGAGAGCGTGAGAGTGCCGGCGCCGGACTTGAGCACGCTGCCGGAAACGCCGCTGTAATCGGAGATGAGGCCGGCGAAGGTGGCGTCGCTCGCGAGGGCGAAAGTCAGCGCGGTGCCGCCGGTCGGGTCGGCGATCTGGATCGAGGCGGTTTGATCGCTTGAGTCGATGCCCTTGATCGTGAGGGTGGACTGGTTGACCGTGATGGTCCGGCCGGAGGAGCTATAAAGAGCGCCCACCTGGAGGTTGCCGCCGTCCTGCACCAGCACTCCTCCGCTATTTGTTAGCTGGTTGGCGACGGACAGTGAGGTGCCTGAACCGGTGATGGTAAGGAGAGATTGAAAGGAAGCACCAAAGGACACGGCGATATCCGCCCCATTTTGCAGGGTCACCAGGCCTCCGGCTCCGTTGAAGCTGTCGATCAAACCCATGGCGCCGTCCAAGACCAGACCCCCTTGCTTAACTTCCAGGGTGCTTACGTCGAGGTTGGTCCCGGTCAGCGTCCAGGTGCCCGTGCCTTCTTTGTAAACGGTGTCGCCGCCCGAAATGTTGCCGGAATAGACCGTGTCGGCATTGTTATAGCCGACGTAAAGACTGGTGCTGTCGCTGCCCAGCGTGAGGCTTCCGCTGCCCGCCAGGGCTCCGAATGAGTAGGCACCGCCGCCGTTTATCACGAGACCGTTGTCCACATTGACCTCCACGGTGCTGTTCTTGAACGGGTAGTTGGTGTCGTCGAGACTGGGAATGGAGATGGCGCCGCCGTTGATGACGGTGTCGCCGCTGAAGGTGCTGTCGCCGGTGAGGGTGAGCGTGCCGGCGCCTTCCTTGGTGAGGCTGCCGGTGCCGCTGATGACGCCAGCCAGCGTGAAATTATTGGAGCGATTGACCACAAGGGCGCCGTCGTTGGCGATGGCGCCGACGACGGTGCCGGTGGTGCCGCCGTCGCCGAGCTGGAGGGTGCCGCCGGAGCTGATCGTGGTGGTGCCGGTGTAGGTGTTGTTGGCGGTGAGGGTGAGCGTGCCCGCGCCGTCCTTGGCGAGTGCGCCGGTGCCGCTGATGATGCCGGCGAAGGTGAGGTCGTCGCCGCGGTTGAAGGCGAGCGTTCCTTCATTGGCGACGTCGCCGATAATGGAGCCGGTGGTGCCGCCGTCGCCGAGCTGGAGGGTGCCGGCACTGATGGTGGTGCCGCCGGTGGTGGTGTTGTCGGCGGTGAGGATCGTGGTGCCGGTGCCGGCCTGTTCGACGGAACCGGTGCCGGAGATCGTGCCGGCGAAGGTGACGTCGTCGGAGCGGTTGAAGACGAGGGTGCCGTCGTTGGCCACGTCGCCGAGGATGGAGCCGGTGGTGCCGCCGTTGCCGAGCTGGAGGGTGCCGGCGCTGAGGGTGGTGCCGCCGGTGTAGGTGTTGTCGCCGGTGAGGATGACGGTGGTGGTGCCGACCTTGGTGACCGAACCGGGACCGCTGGTGTAGTCCTCGATCACGCCGGCAAAGGTCGAAGAACCCGAGCCGCTTTGGCCGACGGTGAGCGCCGAGCCCCCACCGGTCGGATCGGTGATGGAGATGGTGCCGGTGGCACCGCCGGAGAATTTGCCGAAACTCAGGCTGGCCTGGTCCACGATGGTCGTGGCCCCGTCGGACTGGTAGAAGCTGGTCGTGGCCTCGACACTGGCTCCGGCGGAAATCGTGAGCTGGCCGTCGTTACTGATGAACGCCGAAGTGCTCAGATCGGTGCCGGAACCCGTGATGAGCATCTCGTCTCTGTTGCTAAGGCTGTGAATGCCGAGATCGGCTCCGACGTTTTTCAGGGTTAGCTTACCGGAAGAAACACTGCTGGCGCCGATGTATCCGGTGATGCCCTCGAGCACCAGTTCACCCTGATAGACCTCCATCGGCGCATTGATGTCTCCACCCGATAGGGTCATCGTTCCGGAGCCGTATTTGCCCAAAACGCCCGGCCCATAGGATCCGGTGACGCTGATGGTGCCGGAAAACGTAGTGTCGTTGTTGTTGGCTCCGACATAGAGATAGGTGCCTCCCAAATTGAGGGTCCCTGCGCCGGCGAGTGAACCGGCGGAATAGGTGTAGCCGTCGGGGTCGTAGATGGTGAGTGAGCCGCCCGCCTCGAGAGTCACGGCGCTGTTGGCCAGGGCGTCGCGGCCGCTCGGGGAAAGGGTCAGCGTGCCGGCGTCCACGGTGGTCGCGCCGGTGAAGGTGCTGTCGCCGGAGAGCGTCAGCGTGCCGACGCCGTCCTTGGTCAGGCTGCCGCTGCCGCTGATGACGCCGGCGTAGGTGACGTTGTTGGAGCGACTGAAGACGAGGTCGCCGGCGTTGGCGATGTCGCCGGCGACGGTGCCGGTGGTGCCGCTGTTGCCGAGTTGGAGGGTGCCGCCGGCCTCGATGGTGGTGGTGCCGGTGAAAGTCTGGTTGGCGGTGAGGATGAGGGTGCCGGTGCCCGCCTGGGTGAGCCCGCCGGCGCCGCTGATGACGTTGCTGTAGGTGAGGTTGTTGGAGCGGTTGAAGGCGAGCGTGCCGCCGGCGGCGGTGGTGACGTTGCCGACGAGGGAGCCGGTGGTGCCGCCGTCGCCGAGCTGGAGGGTGCCGGCGCTGATGGTGGTGCCTCCGCTGTAGGTGTTGGCGCCGGTAAGCGTGGTGGTGCCGACGCCGGCCTGCTGGACCGCGCCGGTGCCGGAGATGACGCCGGAGAGCGCGAGGCCGGTGTCGGTGCGGGCGAAGACGAGGGTGCTCCCGGCGGTGGTGGCGACGTCGCCGACGAGCGAGCCGGTGGTGCCGACGTTGCCGAGCTGGAGGGTGCCGGCGCTGAGGGTGGTGCCGCCGGTGTAGGTGTTGGCGCCGCTGAGCACGAGGGTGCCGGCGCCGGTCTTGGTGAGGCCGCCGGTGCCGCTGAGCGCGCCGGCATAGGTGGTCGGATTGCCGTTGCCACCGACGGTGAGCGTCTGCGCGCCGAGGGCGAGGTCGCCGGTGCCGGAGAGGCCGCCGAGGGTGGCGTCGAAGCCGTTGAGATCGAGGCCGTCGGTGGTGTTGTTGACGACGGTGTTGGTGGCGAATTCGGAGGCGGAGCCGAGGAGGATACGGCCGGCGTTGATGGTCACGTCGCCGGTGAAGGTGTTGGCGCCGGTGAGGCTGAGGACGCCGGGGCCGTTTTGGGCGACGCCGCCGGGGCCGCTGATCGCGCCGGTGAAGGCGAGGTCGTCGGAGCGGTTGAAGGCGAGCGTGCCGCTGTTGGCCACGTCGCCGAGAATGGAGCCGGTGGTGCCACCGTCGCCGAGCTGGAGGGTGCCGGCGCTGAGGGTGGTGCCGCCGCTGTAGGTGTTGTCGGCGGAAAGCGTGAGGGTGCCGGCGCCGGTCTTGGTGAGGCTGCCGGTGCCGCCGAGCACGCCGGCGTAGGTGGTGTCGTCGCCGTTGTTGCCCACGGTGATGGCGAGGGAGCCGAGCGAGAGGTCGTTGGTGCCGGCGAGGCCGCCGAGGGTGGCGTCGGTGCCGTTGAAGTCGAAAACGCCCGCGCCGTCGAGGGTGAGGGTGGAATTTTGGAGCGCGAGGGCGTGGCCGAGGACGAGCTGGCCGTCGGTGATGGTGGTGGCGCCGCTGAAAGTGTTGGCGGCGGTGAGGAAGGTGAATCCGCTGCCCGCCTGCTCAAGGGAGCCGGTGCCGGAGATGAGATTGCCGATGATGAGGAAATTGGAGCGGTCGAGGACGAGGGCGCCGTGGTTGACGATGTCGCCGGTGATGGTGCCGGTGGTGCCGCCGTTGCCGAGGTGGAGGGTGCCGGCGCTGATGGTGGTGCCGCCGGAGTAGGTGTTGTTGGCGGTCAGCGTGAGCGTGCCGGTGCCGTCCTTCGTGAGCGCGCCGGTGCCGCTGATGGTGCCGGCGAGGGTGAGGTCGGCGGAGCGGTCGATGGCGAGAGTGCCATTGTTGGCGATGTTGCCCGCGAGGGTGATGGCGGAGCTGCCGCCGCCGAGCCGGAGGGTGCCGGCGCTGATGGTGGTGGCGCCGCTGTAGGTGGCGTCGCCGGTGAGCGTGAGGGTGCCCGCGCCGGCTTTGGTGAGCGCGCCGGCGCCGCTGACGGTGCCGAGGGTGATGTCGCCGGTGCTGTTGACCGCGAGGGTGCCGGCGTTGGCCACGTCGCCGACGATGGAGCCGGTGGCGCCGCCGTCGCCGAGTTGGAGGGTGCCGGCGCTGATGGTGGTGCCGCCGGTGTAGGTATTGTCGCCGGTGAGGATGACGGTGCTGGTGCCGATCTTGGTGACCGAGCCGGGGCCGCTGGTGTGGTCCTGGATCACGCCGGCGAAAGTGGACGAGTTTGTGGTGTCTTCGCCGAAGGTGAGCGCCGAGCCACCACCGGTGGAGTCGCTGAGGGAGATGGTGCCGTATCTTCCGAGACTGCTGTTGGTGAATTGGCCAAAACTCAGGGTGGCCTGGTCCACCACCGTGGCGGCGCCATCGGCTTGGTAAAAGGAGTCGGTGGTCGCCACTTTGGCGCCGGCCGCGATGGTCAGCTCTCCGGCGTAGTTTTCGATTCCATACAAAACGTGCGGCTCGGTGCCGGAACCGGTGATGATCGTTTCACCATAATTGCCGAGGGAATCGAAAGTCAGGTCGGCCCCCACGTTTTGCACGGTCAACTTGCCATGGTTCGAGACAGAGCCGAGTTGGCCGGTGATGCCGTCGAGCACCACTTCGCCACCCTGGATTCGCAGGCCGAATTCGATCTCGGCCCCCTGAAGCGTCCAGGTGCCCGTGCCCTCTTTGACGATCCCGAGGCCATTGCTTTCGACGACGCCGGTGAAGGTGGCGTCGGCGTGGTTGCCACCCACGTAGAAATCAATGTCCGTGAGCGACAAAGTGCCGCTGCCGGCGAGCGAACCGAGGAAGAAACTGGCGCCGTCGGGATCGTTCAGCGTGAGCGTGGCACCCGAGCCGATGGTCACCGAACTATTGGCCAGGGCCTCGGGACTTTTATCCGAAATGACCAGGGTCCCCGCGTTCACGTTGGTCGCGCCGCTGAAGGTGCTGTCGCCGCTGAGCGTGAGCGTGCCGGCGCCGTCCTTGGTGAGGCTGCCGGCGCCGGTGATGACGCCGCCGTAGGTGAAGTTGTTGGAACGATCAAAAACGAGAGCGCCGGCGTTGGCGATGTCGCCGGCGATGGAGCCGGTGGTGCCGCCGTCGCCGAGCCGGAGGGTGGCGCCGTCCGCGATGGTGGTGGCGCCAGTGTAGGTGTTGGCGCCGGTGAGGGTGAGCGTGCCGGTGCCGGCCTGGGCGAGGCCGCCGGTGCCGCTGATGACGCCGGCGTAGGTGACATCGTCGCCGCGCTTGAAGGCGAGCGTGGCGCCGGCGGTGGTGGCGACGTCGCCGGTGATGGAGCCGGAGGTGCCGCCGTCGCCGAGCTGGAGGGTGCCGGCGCTGATCGTGGTGCCACCGGTGTAGGTGTTGGCGCCGGTGAGCGTGGTGGTGCCGGTGCCGGCCTGGCGGACGGCGCCGCTGCCGGAGATCGTGCCGGCAAAGGTGGTCTCGTCGGTGCGGTTGAAGGTGAGCGTGCCGCCGGCGGTGGTGGCCACGTCGCCGACGAGGGAGCCGGTGGTGCCGACATTGCCGAGTTGGAGGGTGCCGGCGCTGATGGTGGTGCCGCCGGTGTAGGTGTTGGCGCCGCCGAGCACGAGGGTGCCGCTGCCGGTCTTGGTGAGGCCACCGGTGCCGCTGAGCACGCCGCTGTAGGTGGTGGGGTTGTTGCCGCCGACGGTGAGGGTCTGCGCGCCGAGGGCGAGGTCGCCGGTGCCGGCGAGGCCGCCGAGGGTGGCGTCGAAGCCGTTGAGGTCGAGGCCGTCGGTGGTGTTGTTGACGACGGTGTTGGCGGAAAACTCGGTGGCGGAGCCGAGGAGGATCTGGCCGCTGTTGATCGTGACGTCGCCGGTGAAGGTGTTGGCGCCGGTGAGGCTGAGCACGCCGGGGCCGTTTTGGGCGACGCCGCCGGTGCCGCTGATCACGCCGGCAAAGGTGAGGTCGTCGCTGCGGTTGAAGGCGAGCGTGGTGCCGCCGCCGGTCGCGACGTCGCCGAGGATGGAGCCGGTGGTGCCGCCGTCGCCGAGCTGGAGGGTGCCGGCGGTGAGGGTGGTGCCACCGGTGTAGGTGTTGGTGGCGGTGAGGACGGTGGTGCCGCTGCCGGCCTGCTGGACGGAGCCGCTGCCGGAGATCGTGCCGGCGAAGGTGGCGGTGTCGGAGCGGTTGAAGACGAGCGTGCCGTCGGCGGTGGTGGCGACGTCGCCGAGGATGGAGCCGGTGGTCCCGCCATTGCCGAGCCGAAGGGTGCCGGCGCCGAGGGTGGTGCCGCCGCTGTAGGTGCTGGCACCGGTGAGCGTGAGGGTGCCGGCGCCGGTCTTGAGCACGCTGCCGGGGCCGCTGGTGTAGTCGGCGATGACCAGGCTGAAGGTGGTGTCGGCGGCGTTGTCGAAGGTCAGGGCGTGGCCGCCGGCCGGATCGCTGATCCGGAGGGGCGAGGACGACAGGTCGGAGCTTACCGATTCGATGGTGAGCGCGCCACCGTCCACCCGGAGCGTGCCCTTGTAGCTGTTTTCAAAGAGGCCGATGCGCAGGCTGGCGCCGTCGTTCACCTGCAGTTGACCGGACAAGAAGCTGTTGATCGTGAGGGCGGTGCCCGTGCCGGTGACCACCAGCGCGCTGCTGTAAAAGGAGCCACCGCCGACGAGCACGGCCCCGTTTTGCGCGATCACGGTCGCGTCGGAAGAGCCATAGAGACTCCCGAAAGCGCCGGTGGCTCCGTCGAGGAGGAGGTCTCCCTCGTTGTGCTGGAAGTTCAACCAAGACGGGAGCGTGCCGGGAAGCGTCAGG
This sequence comes from uncultured Akkermansia sp., assembly GCA_966252115.1. Lineage (GTDB taxonomy): Bacteria > Verrucomicrobiota > Verrucomicrobiia > Opitutales > Opitutaceae > IMCC26134_A. The sequence continues at coordinate 2,398 of CBINNW010000153.1, read as the reverse complement.
GATCCCGTGCCTACTTTGGTCAGGTAGTAAGAGCTTTCGCCGGCGGGGCTGCCGATGAACTCGCCCGAAAACGTGGTGCCGGCGTTGTCGTTGCCACCGACAAAAATCGCCGACGTGCCGTTGTAGGCGAAGACGAGCGCTCCGCCGCCGGCCAGGGCTCCGAGACGGGTGACCTGATCGGTCGCGATCAGACTGGCGCCCGCATTGATCTGGACGGTGCTATTACTCAGGGCGGTGTTTTGGCTGGTGCCGGTGGCGAGGGAGAGGGAGCCGGCGTTGATGACGGTGTCGCCGCCGTAGGTGCTGGCGCCGGTGAGGGTGAGGGTGCCGGTGCCCTCCTTGGTGAGGCCGCCGGCGCCGCTGATGACGCCGGCGAAGGTGAGGTCGTCGGAGCGGTTGAAGGCGAGGGTGCCGTCGGCGGTGGTGGCCACGTTGCCGGTGATGGAGCCGGTGGTGCCGCCGTCGCCGAGCTGGAGGGTGCCCGCGCTGATGGTGGTGCCACCGGAGTAGGTGTTCGTGCCGGTGAGGATGGTGGTGCCGGTGCCGGCCTGGGTGAGTGCGCCGGTGCCGCTGATCACACCGGAGAACGTGACCTCGTCGGAGCGGTTGAAGGCGAGCGTGCCGTCGGCGCTGGTGATGGCCACGTCGCCGGTGATGGAACCGGAGGTGCCGCCGTCGCCGAGCTGGAGGGTGCCGCCGTAGATGCTCGTGCCGCCGGTGTAGGTGTTGGCGCCCGTCAGGGTAAGCGTGCCGTCTCCGTGCTTGCCGAGCACGCCGGTGCCGCTGAGCACGCCGGCATAGGTGGTGTCGGCGTCGTTGTAGCCAACCTCGATGAAATTCACGCCGAGGGACACATCGCCCGAACCGGCCAGCCCGCCGATGAAGTTGACGTTTTGGCCGAACCCCAAGCCATTGTTCACGTTGACGTAAACGGTGCTGTTTTGCAGGGCAGTGGTATAGGCGACGTTGATCTGTCCGGCGTTGATAAACGTATTGCCGCTGAAGTCATTTGACGCCGCCAAGGTCAGGGTGCCCGCCCCTTCCTTGGTCAAGGTGCCCGAGCCACTGATGGACTGATAAAAACTGAGGTTGTCCGAGCGGTCAAAAACGAGGGTGCTGTTGTTGACGATTTTGCCCTCAAGGGAGCCGCTCGTGCCGCCGTCGCCGATCTGGAGGGTGCCGGCGGAGATGGTGGTCGTGCCGGTGCCGGTGTTTTTACCGGTGAGGACGAGGGTGCCGGTGCCGGCCTGCTCGACGGCGCCGGTGCCGCTGATGACGCCGGCGTAGGTGACGGTGTCGGAGCGGTCGAAGACGAGGGTGGTGCCGCCGCTGGTGGCGATGTTGCCGGCGACGCTGCCGGCGGTGCCGCCGTCGCCGAGCCGGAGGGTGCCGGCGCCGAGGGTGGTCGTGCCGGCGTAGAGGTTGTCGGCGGTGAGGATGAGGGTGCCGGCGCCGGTCTTGGTGAGCCCGGCGCTGCCGCCGGAGTATTCGTCGATGACGCCGCTGATGGTGAGGTCGGAGCCGCCGGCGATGTCGTAGGCGGGGGCGCTGTCGCCCGCCAGGTTGATGGTGGTGTCAAAGGTGTGACCGGTGCCGGATAGCACCGTGACGCTTCCGGGCGCGAGCCACACGCCCTGCGGGTTGGAGATGGTGTAGGCGGTGGTGGAATCGATGGTGAGGCCGGACACGGTGCGATTGCCCGAGCCGAGGTTGACGGAGAAGCGGGTCGCGCTGGCGTCGAAGCGCACGTCGTTGGCGAAGGTGGGTGCGGTGCCGGTGTCCCAGTTGGGGCCGTTGCCCCAGAACTGGTTGGTGGTGCCGGTCCAGACGAGGGTCTGGGCGGAGGCCGACGCAGGGCCCAGGCAGTCCAGGAGCGCCATGGCCGCGAGGATCTTTCGGGAAAGAGAAAGGGAGGAGCGTCGGTTTTTGTTCATGGGCGAAGCGGGTGGTTTTCCCGATCTTCGCATAGAAAGCTGAACTGAAGCTGAATGGAGGACGGACATTCCTGTCCGTCTTCTCCGTCCGCCGTCGGCCTGCTGTCGGGCGGCTGACCGTCTTTGCCAAAAGCGATGATTCGCCGGACGGGCGCGGCTAGTCATCCCTCTCACCCAAACCTGACGGACAGGAATGTCCGTCCTCCTTGCTTCCGTCCTCCTTTATCCCGGAAGCTCCAGGCGGAAGCGGGTGCCGACGCCGAGCTCGCTGCGCACCGCGACCGTGCCGCCGTGGGCTTCGAGAATGGTGCGGGTGATGGCGAGACCGAGGCCGGTCTTGTCGCGCACGTGGCCGCGCGCTTTGTCCGCGCGATAGAACCGGTCGAAGATGTGCGGCAGATCCTCCGGGGCGATGCCGGTGCCGGTGTCCTCGATCTCGATGAAGGCCTGTCCACCCGGGCCGT
>CBINNW010000152.1:0-10801 GCA_966252115.1 uncultured Akkermansia sp. | reverse complement strand
GGAAGCGATGTCACGGCATGGGTAGGGCGGGACCGCCGGGCCCGCCGCGCCTGCCTGCGCGTTTCGTCACGCTCTCGGCGCGCCCGGCGGTCGCGCCCTACCTTCCTGAATTGCCGAGAACTGACATCAGTTCCGGTTCACCCGGCGCGGAGCCCGGCGCGAAGTCGCGCTTGCCTCGGGCGGTGGCCAGTGCGGACCCTGCGCGCCTTTTGCCCATGTCCACTTCGCTCAAACTTATCGTCTTCGACTGCGACAGCACCCTTTCCGCCATCGAGGGCATCGACGAACTCGGGCGGGTGCGGGGACCGGAGGTGTTTGCCCAGGTCGAGGCCATGACCCACGCGGCGATGGACGGCAAAATCGCCGTCGAGGCGGTGTTCGGGGAGCGTCTCCGCATCATCCAGCCGCGCGCGGCGGACGTCGCCGCCGTCGGCCGCCGCTACATCGAGACGGTGGAGCCCAGCGCCGCCACCACCCTGGCCGCGCTGCGGGCGGCGGGCTGGACGCCGCTGATCTTGAGCGGCGGTTTCCGCAACGCCATCCGGCCGCTGGCCGATCATCTCGGCATCGCGCGGGTGGAGGCGGTGGATTTGTTTTTCGACGCCGACGGCGCCTACGCCGGTTTCGACGAGGCCTATCCGACGACGCGCTCGGGCGGGAAGCCGGAGCTCATCCGCGCGCTGCGCCGGGAGCTGAACCCCTCGCGGGTGGTGATGGTGGGCGACGGGGTGAGCGATCTGGAGACGCGGCCCGAGGTGGATCTTTTCATCGGCTTTGGCCGCTACGTCGTGCGCGAGAAGGTGCGGGCGGGGGCGGCGAGCTTCGTCACGGCGCTGGAACAGATCCCGGCGTTGTTGGAATAGTTTTCCCCGATTCCACCCGGTGGGTTTTGACATGCCCGGCTCGGGTCCTTCCCTCGGGCGCACGACTCGCTTGCGTCGGCCTTCGCTGGCATCGGCTCTGCTCCGGCGCCCGGCTCCTCCCCCTCTCGCGTAACCATCCATGGAAATCCCTTTGCTCATCCTGCTTCTCGCACCGTTCGTGCTCGCGCCTTTCCTGCCGGCGCTGGGTCGCGGGCTGGGCGCGAAGACCGGCTGGGTGGCGCTGCTCGCGCCGCTCGCCAGCTTCGTCGCGGCCCTGCAACTGAAGGGGCAGCCGGAGGCGGCGCGCGCGGTCGCCGTAGTGTGGGAATGGATACCGAGCCTCGGCGCCAGTTTGAGCTTCACCGCCGACGGGCTCGCGCTGCTCTACGCGCTGATCGTGAGCGGGGTGGGCGTGCTGGTGGTGTTTTACGCGGCGTGTTATCTGGACGACCACCACTACCGCGACCACGGGAAGTTTTATTGTTACCTGCTGCTCTTCATGGGCGCGATGCTGGTCACGGTGATGTCGAGCAACCTGCTCGTTCTCTTCGTGGCCTGGGAGCTGACGGGCATCACCTCCTTCCTTCTGATCGGATTCCTGCACGACAAGGCCGAGTCGCGGCGAGGCGCGCGCATGGCGCTGCTGACGACGGGCACCACGGGGCTGGCCCTGCTGGCCGGCGTGGTGCTCCTGCGGGTGGCCTACGGCACCTTCGACCTGGCGACGATCCTCGCTGCGGGCGGCGTGCCGGCCGGTTCGGAGGCGCTGCTGGGGGCGGCCTTCCTCTGCTGTTTCGTCGGCATCGCGGGCAAGTCGGCGCAGTTCCCCTTCCACTACTGGTTGCCCAACGCCATGGCGGCGCCGACGCCCGTGTCGGCCTACCTGCACTCGGCAACGATGGTGAAGCTCGGCGTGTTCCTGACCGCGCGGCTGCTGCCGGTGTTTAACGGCCTGGACAACTGGATGCCGCTGCTGACCGGGATTGGTTTCGGCACCTTTTTGCTCGGCGCCCTGCTGGCGCTGCTCTCCCAGGATCTGAAGGGCGTGCTGGCCTACACGACCGTCGCGCAGCTCGGTTTCCTGATCGGCTACTACGGTCTGCACACACAGGGCGTGGCGGTGCCGTGGGATGCGCTGCACATCCTCAACCACGTTTTCTACAAGGCCTGTCTGTTCATGGTGGTGGGCATCATCGACCACTGCACCGGCACCCGCGATCTGCGCCAGCTCGGCGGCCTGTGGCGGAAGATGCCGCTGGTGGGCACGGCGGCGCTCTTCGCGCTGGCGGCCTTCGCCGGCCTGCCGCCGACCACGGGGTTCCTGAGCAAGGAGATGCTGCTGGACGACCTCTTCGAGCTGTTCCACGCGCAGGGCGGTTTGCAGGGGCTGTGGCCGCTCTTCGCAATCGTGGCCGGCTCGACCCTGAACATGGCGGTGGCGCTGCGGGTGGCGTCGGCGTTTTTCGGCAAGACCACGCACGCGGTCGAGGACCACTTCCACGCGCCCTCCCTCGGGCTGCAACTGCCGCCGGTGTTGCTCGGCGCCTGCACCGTGATCGGCGGCGTGGGGGCCGCGGCCTTCGGCGTGATTTGCGCGGGCTTCGGCGACTCGGCCGGGCGGATCGTCGCCGAGGAGCATCTGCACCTTTGGCACGGGATCACGCCGCCGCTTCTGACCAGTCTCGGAGTGATGGCGGTCGGCGCGGGGCTGTTTTTCGCGGTGGGCCGGGAACGCTGGAGCCGGGTGTCGGTGCCGAAGGCGTTGCGCTTCGATCTCGCCTTCGACGGCTTCGCCGAGGGCACGCCCTACGCGGCGCGGGCGCTGAATCGCAAGCTGGGCTTCGAGACGCCCTACGCGTTCCTCTACATCGTGTGCGCGGTGATGGCGATCATGCCGGCGTGCTTCCTGATCCCCCGCTGGTCTGAACTCGTGGCGGACGCGGCGCATTGGCAACTGTTGCCCTCCGGCCCGGCGGGCTGGGTGCGCTGGGCGGTGGCGGCCCTGATCGCGGCGGCGGCGATCTGCGCGGCGGTGTGGCGGCATGTCATCACGCAGCTTTTCGCGCTCTCGATCATCGGTCTCGGCATCGTGTTTTACTACGTGCTCTACCAGGGGCCCGACCTGGCGATCACCCAGATGTTGGTGGAGTCGGCGACGCTGATCCTCGTGTTGCTCGTGGTCCTGCGCCTGAAGCGCGACGGCGCCGACACCGAGGCGCTGCCCCGGCGCGGACGCGTGCCGACGCCGCTGCGCGTGGCGGTGGCGACGGCGGGCGGACTGCTGATGGGCGCGGGCGTGCTGGTCTTTCAACAGCCCCGCACGGCGGAGTGGGCGGGCGACTACTACCTGGCGAACTCGCTCGGCTACGCGAAGGGCGCCAACGCGGTGAACACCACCGTCATCGATTTTCGCGGCTACGACACGATGTTCGAGATCTGCGTGCTGGTGATCGCGACGCTCGGCTGCCTGGGCCTCATCTCGCGGCGGCGCAAGGGTCCCCCGCCGAGGAATCTGGGCAAGGGACAACACGATCTGTTCCCGGCGCCCAAGGACTTCATCCTGCGCACCATCTCGGTGTGGGGCTTCATTCCGCTGAACATCTTCGCGGTGCATGTCTTTCTGCGCGGGCACAATTCGCCCGGCGGCGGTTTCCCGGCCGGTCTCATCACGGCGCTCTCGCTCATCCTGCTGGCCTTCGCGCTGGGCGTGCACGGCCTGCGGCGACTCCTGCGGGTGAACCCGGTGGGCTTGGCGGTGGTGGGCGTGTTTTTCGCGCTGGCGGCGGCCTTGATCCCGCCCGTTTTCCAAGGGCTGCCGGTGTTGCACCATTTCCACGTTTACCTCGGCGGCTTCTACCTCGGTGGCGCGTTCTGGTTCGATCTCGGCGTCTATCTCGCGGTGGTCGGCACGGCGTTGAAACTCATCCTTCCGCTCATGAAATCCGTCCATGGTTTGCCGGCCTTCGTCGAGGAGGAGGAGGCCCGATTCGCGGCCCGCGACAGCGAGCCCATCGATCTGTTGCCCGAGGGCGCGACGGCCCCGCGCGGGCAGGGAAAGGAGGAGTGCTGAAATGACCAACCAACTCGAGGCCGCCCTGCTCGTGGCCGTGCTTTTCGGCGCCGGGCTCTACCTGTGTTTCTCGCGGCGACTGCTGCGGGTGTTGTTCGGATTTTTGATGATCTCCAACGCCGCCAACCTCGTGCTCATCGCCGTGTCCGGTGATCCCACGGGCAAACGCGCGGCGACCGTCGGGGCGGACGCTCCGGCCGGCATGGCGCCGGTCGATCCGCTGCCGCAGGCGCTCATCCTCACCGCCATCGTCATCGGCTTCGCCGTGGCGGCCTATCTCACCGTGCTGGTCTATCGACTCTACACCGACCGCGGCAGCGCCAACGTGCCGCGGATCTACGCCAAGGAAAACACCGCGGGTGCCGCGGCCCGGGAGGACGCGCTTTGAACTTCTCCGCCACTTTGGCCAACTGGGCCGCTTTTCCGGTCATCTTCCCCGTCGTCGCGGCGCTGTTCAGCCTGCTGGCGCCGCGTCCCTCGCACTGGCGGCGGGCGCTCGCGCTGGGCGTGCTGGGCGTCTTGCTCGGGCACGCGTTTTGGACGGTGGACCACGTCATGGAGTCGGGCGCCCTGGTGCTGCGCGTCGGCGGCTGGCTGGCGCCCTACGGCATCGTGCTCGTGGCGGACACGCTCGCGGGCGTGATGCTGGCGCTGTCGGCCTTCACCGCGCTGTCGTGCGCGCTGTATGGATTTTTCGAGACGCCGGTGCGCGAGGAGCATCCGCTGCGCATCCCTCTGCTGTTGTTCCTGCTGGCGGGCATCAACCTGAGCTTCGTCACGGGCGATTTGTTCAACCTCTTCGTCGCCTTCGAGGTGATGCTGCTGTCCTCCTACGGATTGATGACGCTCGAGGCGGGCGCGCGCGAGTCGCGCCAGGCGTTTCCCTACCTGACGCTCAATCTCGTCGGCAGCGCGCTCTTCCTCGCGGTCGCGGGCTACGCCTACAGTTTGTTGGGCACGCTCAACTTCGCCGAGATGATCGTGCGCACGGACGCGCTGGCCGGCGACTACCGGCTGACGCTGCTGGCCTCGCTGATGTTGTTGGTCTTCGGGCTCAAGGCCGGCCTCTTCCCGCTCTACCAGTGGTTGCCCGGCAGCTACGCGGTGATGCCGGCGCCGATGGCTGCGTTTTACGCCGGCATGCTGACCAAGGTCGGCGTGTATGTCTTGATCCGCATCTTCGGCACGGTGTTGCCGCCCTCGATGACCGAGCTGCACACGCTCATCGCGTGGACGGCCGGGCTCACGATGGTGATCGGCGTGCTCGGGGCGGTGGGGCAGAGCCGGGTGCAGACGATCCTCAGCTACCACATCGTCAGCCAGATCGGCTTCATGGCGCTGGCCATCGGCCTTTTCAGCCCCTTCGCGATCACGGCGGCCATCTTCTACATCATCCACCACATCGTGGTGAAGTCGGCGCTCTTCCTCGTGGGCGGCTCGGTCATCCGGCTGAACGGCACCGACGAGCTGGACCGCACCGGCGGCCTGTGGCGCGCGGCGCCGTGGCTGGGCATCGGCTTCGTTCTCCAGTCGATGTCGCTCGCCGGCATCCCTCCGCTGAGCGGTTTTTGGGGCAAGTTCATGATCATCCAGGAAGGCTTCACCCAGGGCGAATGGGTGCTCGTCGTTCTCTCGCTGGTGGCGAGCGTGCTGACGCTGATGAGCATGCTGAAAATCTGGCTCGGCGCCTTCTGGAAAACCGCGCCCGAGGACCGGCCGGTCGTCACCACGGCGCGCACCCGCGGCATGAGCGCGGTGATCGTGGGCATGGCCTGCGTGTCGCTCTGCATCGGCTTTGGCGCGGAAAAATTTGTGCGCGTCGCGAAACACGCCGCCGATGAAACGCTGGACCGGCCGGGCTACGTGGCCGCGGTCGGCACCGCCAACGCCACCCTGTATCCCGCCAAAACTCCCGGCGCCGCCAAACCATGAGCTCCTCCGGAAAACCCTCCACCGCCCACTCCGGACCCGCACGCGTGATCGGGTTTCTGGCCTTCGGCTTTCATTTCTGCCGAGAGCTGGTGCTGGCGAACATCTCGATCGCCAAGTCCGTGCTGCTGCAAAAGACCTCGGACATGTCGCCGGGCTTCATCACCTACCCGCTGCACGGCCTGAGCCGCTTCGAGATCTTGCTGCTCACCCACAGCATCACGCTCACGCCCGGAACGACCTCGGTGAGCATCTCGCGCGATTTCTCGGAACTGCTCGTGCACGCCTTCGACGCGCGCGATCCCGAGGCGGTGCGCGCCTCGATCAAAAACGGCCTCGAAACCCCGCTGCTCGCCTGGACGCGTTGACCCGCCGAACCGCACGACCCGCAGACCCGCAGAACCCATGAACTGGACGGATATTCTCTACTACCTCGGTTGGCTTTTCTTCGCGCCCGGTCTGCTGATCGGCGTGTGGCGCATCGCGGTCGGGCCGACGACGCTGGACCGCATGCTCGCGTTTGACCTGCTCACGGTCACGGTCGTCGCGCTCATGATCCTGTTCTCCGTGCAGGAAAACACGGGCGAATATCTGGAGCTCATCATCATCGTCACGGCGCTCGGTTTCGTCTCCACCGTGGCCTATTTCTACTACCTCTCGCAGGTGCCGGCGACGGACGACGAACTCAACATGGGGGAGGCGCGCGACTGATGGAAACCTTCGTTCAAATCATCGGCCTGCTGCTTTTGGTCGCCGGCACTTTTTTCGCCGCCGTGGCGGCGATCGGGGTGGCGCGTCTGCCGGACGTCTATTGCCGCGCGCACGCGGTGGGCAAGGCGCTCACGCTCGGCATCATCCTGCTGCTCCTGGGTTATGGCGTGCTGGTGGAGGACGCCCCGTGGTGGAAGATCGCATTGGCGATCGCCTTCCAGTTGGCGACGATCCCGGTGGCCAGCCATCTTTTCTGTCTCGTCGCCTACCGGAAAAAGGTGAAGCGCTGGGGCGCCGGCCGTTGGGCGAAGGACTGAGCGAGGCGGTCGTGTCGGGCGCGGGGAGGGCGGCGTCCGGCGAGCATTGGCCGAGGACGGCCAACACTACAGCGGCGGGATGGGCGCGAGGAGGGTGGCACGGGAGACGCCAAAGTGGACGGTGGCACGTATGCGCTCGTCTGGCGCCGCCGGGGGCGGTGAGCTCGGTTTAGCGACATGAGTTCTCCGCCTTTGCCCGCCGCCTCCGCCGACGCCAGGTCCACGCGCGCCCGCGCGTCGGTCCCGGCGTGGCTTCGCGGACTGTGGGCGCAACATTGGTTCCTGTGTTTGTTGCCCGTCGCCTTCGCGCTGGCCTGGGCGGCGCCGGAACTGGCGGCGAAGGGCGGCTGGGCGCGCCCCGAGATCACCACGAAACTCGGCGTGATGCTCATCTTTCTGCTCCAGGGACTCCAGTTGCCGACCTCGCAGATCCGCGTGGCGCTGGGGCAGGCGCGCCTGCATGCGGTCGTGCAGGGCATGACTTTCCTGGGTTTCCCGCTGATCGGCCTGGCGCTGGCGTGGTTGGTCGGCCGCTGGCTGCCCGACGAACTGCGGGTGGGGCTGGTTTACCTGAGCGTCCTGCCCTCCACCGTGTCCTCGGCGGCGGTGCTCACGGCCACGGCCGGCGGCAACATCGCCGGCGCGATCTGCAACGCGGTCCTTTCCAGTCTGCTCGGGGTCGTGCTCACGCCCCTGCTGCTGGCGGTATCGATGGGCGCGCAGGACTTCGCCATCGGCGACGCCGCCGGCGGCGGCGTGGACGCCGGGCGGATCGTGTGGCAACTCGTCCAGCTGATCGTGCTGCCCCTTTGCCTTGGGCAACTCCTGCGGCTGCGGGTCGGCGAATGGGCCGCGCGCCACAAACGGCGTATCGGAACGGTGAATACGGCCCTGATTCTCTTCGTGGTCTTCGCCGCCTTTTGCGACGCGTCGAAGGCGGAGGTGTGGACGCGGCACGGCGCGACCCTGCCGCTGGAGGCCCTCGGGATCGCGATCGTGCTCTTCGCCCTCGCCACCTGGCTTACCCGGGGACTGGTGCGCGCGGCGGGCCTGGGGGCGGACGACGCCATCGCGGCGGAATTTTGCGCGGTGCAAAAGACCCTGGCTTCCGGCGTGCCCCTGGCCGGAGTGATCTTCGCCGGCGATCCTCGCACGGGGCTGATCCTGTTGCCCCTGCTCATCTACCATCCCCTGCAGCTTGCCATCCACGGCGCGATGGCGGCGCGGCGCGCCCGCGGCGGCGGCCACGCGGCGCGGACGGGATGAGCCGCGACCCGCGCCGGCATGATCCGAGGATCGGCCGGCGCGCGGACCGCGGCCCATCGGCCGCGCGTCGGTCGGCCGCGTCACTTGACCCCGGCGCCTTTTGTGCCGAGGGTGAGCCCGTTTTCGTATGCCCACCCCGCACCAGCCCAAACGAAGGAAGATCGCGAGCCGGGAGCTCGTGATCTTTCCCATCGTGCCCGGGGCGCGGCAGAGCTGAGCGACGAGGACCTTTTCTCGCGCCACCGTCGCCCCGGGACGTGATCAGCCACCGGGCGCCGTCGTGATATTTCGCGACGGTTTTTTGCTCGTGTCCTCCAGCATCCGGCCTCGCCGCGTCCCGTTCGCGGCGGGGTTTCACGTGCGTGCGCGGCCCGCCGTGCCAGCGCCGGCCTCGATCCGAGGCGGCGCGTTTTTCCAACCCATCCCAACCCTCCGAACTCCATGCTCAAATCCATCACTCTCTCCACCTCCGATCACTTCGCCCTTGGTTCCCGGCTCGCCGCCCTGTTGCGCGGACAACCGCGTCGCCGCGCGGACTGGTTGCGCCTTCAAGCCGAGCTCGACCGGGCCGAGCTCCTGCCCGCCGAAGTGGTGCCGGCGAACGTCGTTCGCATCGGCTCCAGTTTCATCGTGCGCGACCTGAACACCGACGAATGCGACCATTTCGAGCTGGTCTGGCCGGAGCAGGCCGACGTGGAGCGTGGTCGCCTGTCGGTGCTCGCCCCTCTGGGAATCGCCCTGCTCGGCTACTCCACGGGCGACGAGATTTCCTGGGAAATGCCGGGCGGCGAGCGCCGGCTGCGCCTGGAAAGCGTGCGCGCTCCGGCGGCGCGAAAGTAATCAACTCGCTCCGCGAGTTGTGGCTCCCAAACCGGCGCGCCCGGCGGTCGCGCCCCACCCTTCGCGCGGCGCTCCGCGCCCCGGTCAGGCGGCGCCGCGACGGGCGCGGGGTTTGGGCGGGATGACGAAGGGGATTTTGAGGCCCTTGTCCGCGATGGTTTCGTTTTGCCCGCAGGTCAGCGATTCCGACTGGCCAAACTTGGTCGCGAAGGCGGAGGGCGAGCAGCCGGCGCGTTTTTTGAAGAGGCGGCTGAAGTGATAGAGGCTGCCGAAGCCGCATTCGGCCGCGACCTGACCGACCGAGAGGGTGGTGGCGCACAGGAGCCACTGGGCGTGTTTGATGCGGGCGTTGATGAGATCCTCGACCGGGGAACCGCCGAAAAATTCGCGGTAGAGGCCCATGAATCTCGACCGGCTTAGGTGGACCGACTTGGCCATCTCCTCGACGGTCCAGCCGTGGTCGAGGGTGCCGAGCACGCGCGCCTGGAGTTCGCTGAGCTGGGCGGCCAGTTCGGCCTTGCGCCCGGTGAAGGTGCGGCGGCCGGCGAGCTCGATGTGCCGCTGCAGCAGGATGAAAAGCTGGCGGAGGAGAAGGTCCACCACCTCCTCGTAGTGGGGCTCCTTGCGGTGGATCTCCGTCCGCATGTCGTTGATGAGGAGCGGCACAAAACCGGCCTGGGCGAGGGAGAAGGGGCGGTTGAGCGGGAGCTGGTGGCGGAAGGCCAGGGTCTCGGCCGAGTCGCCGAGAAAATGGATCCAGTTGTCGGACAGGCCGCAGCCGTCGCCCTGGTATTTTTGATGGTGGTCGGGCGTGTAGATGATGCAGGTGTCGGAAGGGCAACGGATCATCTCGCCGTCGATGAAAACCAGCGCCGGCCGGTTGAAGTGGATGAAGAGATAGTCGCCCGTGCCGGGGCGATCGATCACGAAGCTTTCGTCGTGTTCCCAGCGCACGCCGAGACGCGCCACGCTGAGCAGGGAGAGTTCATTGGAGGTCATTGGGGTAAAGGCGCTCCGAAGGGTTGGGGTAGAAGCGCGCGGGAGGATATGTGCGAATCCGTCGGCAAAGGTCTAGGACGAAAACCCCTGCTGATGGAGCCTTAAATCAGGGCGAATCCGAGAGGAATACCACCGGTGGATCCCCCGGTCGCGACAAGCTTTTGGGAGGATAAGCCAAGCACCAACGGACAGGGCAGGTCTGGCTGTGGAACCGCAGACGACGGGCGGAGCCGGGGCAGGATGCGGCTTGCGGGGGGCGCGGTTTGGGTGGGCGGCGGGGATCGGCGGGGGAAAGGGGGCGGGGGGGGAAAGGGGGCGCGGCCGAGGCCGCGTCAGCGCATTGGGGACAATGCGCTCCACCAGGTCGGCATTGGGGAAAATGCGCTCCACCGGGGCGGCAGTGGGGGCGACGCGCTCCCGCGTCAGTGCGGGGTGCCGGCGAGGCCGCCTTCGGCGGCGAGGAGGGGCTCGAAGGAGGCCTTGTCGGTGGCCTTCATGTAGGCTTCACGGGCGGTGATCTCGCCGGCGTCGAGACGGCGGCGCAGGGAGGTGTCCATCGAGATCATGCCCTCGGCCATGGAGCCCTCGATGATGTTGCGAATGGCGGCGATGTTGCCGCTGCGGATGGTGCCGCCAAGGGCGTCGTGCGGCAGGAGGATCTCGTGGACGGCGCAGCGGCCGCCGGAAATCTTTTTGCAGAGGAGCTGGGAGACCACGCCGCGCAGGCAGGAACCGAGGGTGACGCGAATCTGGTTCTGCTCGTCGGCGGGAAAGGCGTCGATGATGCGGTCGATGGTCTTGGGGGC
>CBINNW010000151.1:0-10965 GCA_966252115.1 uncultured Akkermansia sp. | reverse complement strand
CCCTCCCCTATCTTTTGAAGATCTTCTTCCCAAACCGTCCTCGATGTCTGTCACCCTAACTGTCCTCGATGTCTGGCACCATGCCGCTGGTCGGGCGGATCGGGGATCGAGAGCCGAGGATCGAGCGGAGGCTTCGCCATCGGAAGTATGGACATCGGAAATGCCCGGCCGGCGACCCCGACCAGCGGTCGGGGCTACATTGGTCTCGGCGGTCCGGGATTTATAGCGGCTCGTCGAAATGGATGTAGCCGGCGTAGGGCCAGGATGTGGCACTTGTCACGAGGCACGCACGCACGGGGTTTTCGGCGACGTAGGTCCACTTCTCACCGTAGCTGTCGCGGCTGCGGAGAACGTGGTCGAAGAACTTGGGTTGCCACAGCGGCGCGGGACACCGCGCGGCGGCGAGGATTTGTTTGGCCGTCCACTCCTTCCATTGACGCATGAACGCGGCGAGCGGCTTGGCGGCGGGACCGGGCATCGCGAAGAAATGCACATGGTCCGGCATCACGACGTAGCGGCCGACACGCCAGCCATGCCGGCTCGCTCAACCCACCAATACAGAGCGGGAGGGGCTGCGCCCCTCCCTGCTCCCTCCCCTATCTTTTGAAGATCTTCTTCCCAAACCGTCCTCGATGTCTGTCACCCTAACTGTCCTCGATGTCTGGCACCATGCCGTTGGTCGGGCAGCCTGACCAGCGGTCAGGCCTACAGGTTGCGATCACCGGTTTTATCAAGACGAGACGCGAATGGGGCTCAGGCCGGGGCGTCCGCGTGGTCGAGGGTCATGTAGCTTTCCAACTGGCGCCCGAGCTCGCGCAGCTCGGCGAGGATGCGCAGGAGGGACGATGCCACGAGCCACAGGCCGATGCCGGTCGTGATGCTGGCGGAGCGCAGGGCGGCGCGGGCCACGCTAATCGCGAGGCCGAGCAGATTGCAGGTGATGCCGAAGGCGGCGACGGATTTTCGCAGCCCGGACAGGCAGGGCTCCATGCTTCCGTCGGTGGCGTCGCAGGCGACGAAGACGTTGAAATCGATGTCGAGTTTATGGTGCAGCACGACCGTCGCGAGGTCGGAGCCGGCGAGGGTGGGCTGCACGATGAAGGCCACCCCGCGTCCGAAGGCGTCGATCGCGGCGCGCACGAGGCGACCGATCTCGGTGAGGCGGTTCCAGACCACGCGGGCGAGGTTGACGAGGGCCTCGGCGGTCCAGGCGAGGGCGGCGGAGATTTTTTGTTTCAGCCACCGCCAGGCGCGGCGGATGCCGTCGAAGAGGCTGTTGGCGATGTTGCGCGCGGTGGTGGTGAGCCGGTCCCAAAAACCGGCGGGGTCCTTTTGATTGGCGACGATGTCGGCGAGCTGCTGGTCGGTGAGCGTGGCGCCGTCGTCGGTGGCGTCGGCGCCCATCGCGGCGGGGCCGGAGGCGGACGGGGCGTCCAGTTCGCGGGTGCGCAGCAAGACCTGCGGGATGAGTTGATCGAGGCGCTGGTCGGCGTTTTCGAAGGCGTCGGCCATGGCGTGGAGCAGGCCGCGACCACGGATGGCGGGGGCGCCGGTGTCGGAGAGGAAACCTTCGAGGACGTTGAAAAAATCGCTGTCGGCGGCGACAAACACGCTCCGGCCGCGTCCGCCGGGGCCGCCGCGATTGGTGCGGCGCAGGGTGCGAAGGGTGAGGCGGCTGTCGCCGTCGGGGGAGACGGGGTAGCCGTGCAGCCAGAGCTCCACCTTCACGAGGCAGAGCAGGAAATGCCGCATCACCCCGGCGGCGGGCCCGTAGGCGGGGGGCGAGCAGCGCGCGGGATCGGCGGCGAGGTGGGCGACCAGTCCGTCGTGGTCGAAAAGCCGCGCGACCCGCTCCGGCGTGATCGCGACGTCATCGACGGCGGTGCCCGCGACCGGGCCCACGACGACGCCGACGAGGGGCGCGGGCGCGGCGCCGGGCGTGTCCGCCGGGGTCGTGGCCGCCGGAGGCTCCCAGCCGGCGCGGCGCGCCTGTTCGAGCCAGCGGGCAAACGCGTCCGCGAGCGTGGGCGCGGTCGGCGAGGTGGACTGCCATTGCCCGTAGGCCTGGAGACGCAGGCGCAGGGCGCGGATCAGGGCGGGGAGGGGCTGGCCGGTGCCGGGGGCGAACCAGCGGGCGGCGTTGAAGGTTTCCTCAAAGGTGAAGAGCTCCTGGAGGGCGTTCCAGGTCTCGGCGCCCACCCAGCCGTCGGCGGTGAGGCCGGCCTCGGTTTGAAACGCGAGCACGGCGGCGCGGAGCAGGTCGGGCGCGACGTCGGCGGCGGGGTCGTCCGGAACGGCGGAGGTGGCGAGGTAGCCGAGGCGGACGAGGCGTTTTTGCAGCGCCTGTTTGTGGCCGGGGCCGGCGAGCTCGGGCGGCACCTCGCCGGAGGAGCGGGGCAGGCCGCCCATGATGCCGGCGTCGCCGAGGCCGCCGAGGCAGGCCTCAAAAGCCTCGGCGGAGCTCGGCGGCGAGGGATCGTCGGCGCGCAGCGCGGAGAAGGCGGCGTCGAGCGACGAGTCGGCCATGGATGCGCGCGGTGATGGGGTTGCGGCCTAGCGTGCGCTGGTGACCTTCGCCAGCGTGTCGCGAAAAAAACCGAGCAGGGCGACGCGCGTATCCATGCCGGCTTTGACGGCGGCGTCGTGGGCGGCGAGGTGGGCGGGGGTGACGCGCGGATCGATGCTGATGAACTTGTAGGAATCGCCGTCGAACTTGATGAGGGTGGAGGCGGCGAGCACGACTTCGCCGGAGGGGTTGGTCACGGCGCTGGAGACGAGATCGGCCCATTTGAGGGCGGTGGGCGAGGTGCCCACGGGCGCGGCCGCGGCGCCGGCCGCGGGAGGGGCGGCGGGGGCGGGGAGCGCGCTGAAATTTTGGCTGAGGGTGCCGGTGAGGGTGATGACTTCGAGCTCGGTGAAATCGACGACCATGGAACCGAGTTTGCCGAGGGATTCGCTGAGGGTGCTCATGTGCTTGGGTAGGGCTTGGGTTGAGGGTGGGGTGGGGAAGGGGAGCGGGCGGGGGACCTGGCCGGGCGGAAGGCGGGCCCGGAGTCCGGGGCGAGTTGGCTGGGATCAACGGGCGCGGCGGTCGGGATCGGGGCCGGGTCCGGAGGGTGTGACGACGTCGCCAATCTGCGGCAAGAGCGAAGCAAGGGACTGGCGCGCAGGGGCCTCACTCGTCCGGCAGGGTGAAGTAAAAGGTGGCGCCGCAGCCGGGCGAGGACTCGGGCCAGATGCGGCCGCCGTGGCGCTGCACGATGCGCTGCACCGTCGCCAGGCCGATGCCGCTGCCGGGAAACTCGTCCGCCGAGTGCAGGCGACGAAAGGGGCGAAACAGGCGCTCCGATTTTTGCATGTCGAAGCCGGCGCCGTTGTCGCGGACGAAAAAGGCCGGTGGGCCGTCCGGCATCGGGCGCAGGCCGAGCTCGATGCTGGGCGACGCGACGCGACCGGTGTATTTCCAGGCGTTGCCGAGCAGGTTTTCCAGCACCACGCGGAGCAGGCCGGGGTCGGTGTGGGCGCGCAGATCGGGAGCGATGTTCCACTCCGCGCGTCGGTCGGTCGCGGCGGCCTGCAACTGCCGCACGACTTCCCGCGCGAGGGCCGACACATCGACGGGCTGCCGGCGCAGTTCCGCCTGGGTGGTGCGGGCGAGGTGCAGCAGGTCGTCGATCAAGGTGTGCATGCGCGCCACGCCTTCGCGGAGTTTCTGGGTGCAGCTGACGGCGTCCGGGCTCGGGTCGTCGCCCAAAAAATCCACCAGCGCCTCGGCGTAGCCTCCGATGGCGCGCAGCGGGGTCCGCAGGTCGTGGGAGACCGAGTAGGAAAAACTCTCGAGCTCCTGATTGGCCGCCTCGAGGGCGAGGGTGCGGGCGCGGAGGCTGTGCTGGAGGCGCTCGTTCTCGATGCGGAGGCGGCGGATATCCAGCGCGCGTCGCAGGACGGGCACCAGCGTGCTGAGTTTGAGGGGCTTGAGCACGTAATCGAGGGCGCCTTGTTTCATGGCGGCGACCGCGGTGGCGACCGTGCCGTGGCCGGTCATCAGCACACCGACCAGATGCGGATCGACCTCCTGCGCGGCGCGGAGCAGGCCGATGCCGTCCATGTCGGGCATCATGAGGTCGGTCAGCAGCAGGGAGGGCGGACGGCCCGTCCGGAGCGCGTGCAGCGCCTCGAGGGGCGAGGTGAAGCCGGTCGCCGCAAAACCATGGGCGCCGAGGGTGTCGCAAAGCGCGCGCAGGTGGCCGGCCTCGTCGTCCACGATGTAGATCGGCTCGGGGGATTCGGCGGTGTTCATGTGTGGGAGGAGCGGATCAGCCGGGCAAAGGCGGCCCGGAGCGCGCCGAGGCGCGGTGGTTTGGGGAGCACCTGGTCCACGTGGGGCGGTATGTCGCCCTCGGCGACCATGCGCTCGCCCCAGCCGGTGAGGAGGATGACTGGGGTCGTGGGTGCGGCGGCCTTGATGGCGGCGGCGACTTTGCGGCCGTCCACGTGGGGCATGCCGAGGTCGGTGAGGACGAGCGAGAAGGGCCGGGCGGACGCCTGCGCCGCGCGAAAGGCGTCGATGCCGGCCTGCCCGCCGGCGGCGGCGGTTATCTCGTGGCCGTCGGCGCCGAGGGTGTCGCGCAGGGATTTGATGATGATCGGGTCGTCGTCCACCACCAGCAGGCGGAGGCGTTGCGGGATTGGGAGCGGGTCGATGCGGACCGGACCGGCCGCGTCGCCGGTCTCGGAGGCGGGGAAAAAGATGCGCATGGCGGTGCCTCGCCCCGGCTCGCTGTCGATGGCGATGTCGGCCCCGTGGCGCCGCACGATGCCATAGACCATGGCGAGGCCGAGGCCGGTGCCGCGTTCTCCCTTGGTGGTGAAAAACGGTTCCAGGCAGCGGCGCCGAGTTTCCTCGTCCATGCCGACGCCCGAATCGACGACCTCGAGCAGGACCTGCGGCGCGGCGGCGGCGTTCGCATCCTTGGCGCCGGGGCCGCACCGCGCGGTGCGGACGATCAGGGAGCCGCCGGCGGGCATGGCGTCCGCAGCGTTGAGCACGAGGTTGGTGAGCGCCTCGCGGATCTCGCTCTCCACGCCGAGCACGGGCGGCAGGTCGGGGGCGAGCTCGGTGCGCATGTCGATGACCACGCCGCCCTTCAGCGCGAGGTCGCTCCAGCGTCCGCGGGTGAGGTTGACGACCTGCGGCACCAGGCGGTTCAGGTCGAGAGGCCGCAGATCGGGCGACGCCTCGCCGGGGCGGTAAAACTCGCGCATGCGGCTGACGGTCTGCGCGACGTCCTCGACCGCGTGTTGGATGGTGGTGAGGTAGTCGCGGGCGCGAGGCGTGAGACCGGTTTCCGTTTCCAACAGGGCCTCGGTGTAGAGGGTGACGGGGGAGATGGCGTTGTTGATGTCGTGGGCTATGCCGCTGGCCATCTGGCCGAGGGCGCGCAGGCGTTCCTGTTGCAAAACAGCCTGCTGGCTCTGGCGGAGGTCGTCGTAGGCGCGTTGCAGCGCCTGGTAGAGCTGCGCCTGGTGGGCGGCGAGCGCGACGTGCTCGCTAAGCTGGCGGAGAAACTCGCACTCGCCGCTGGAGAAGGACCCGGCGGCGCGGCGGCAGACGATGAGCACGCCGAAGACGGTGCTCTCCACGAGGAGCGGCGCGGCCACGAAGGCGCGCAGGCCCGCGTCGGCCAGGCGCCGGGGGAAGGGGAAGTCCAGCCGCGTGACGTCGGGCTCGTAAACGAGATGGCCGCGGACGCAGCGCGCGAGTCCGTTGAGGTCGATGGGGATGGAGGTTTCGGGGCCGAGACCGAGGGTGCGGGCCATGGCCTCGCCCCCGGGGCCCACGCTCACGACCGCGAGCGTGGGCCGGCCGGGCTCGTGCAGGCAGATGCAGCTGTAGTCGCTGGCGAAATGGTCCTCGAGGCTGCGGATAACGACCTGGAAAATGCTGCCGAGATCCTGGCGCTCGCCGGTGGCGCGGGTGATGTGGTGCAGTTGGTCGAGCCGGGCGAGCTGGGCCTGCACGCGCATCTCCGCCTCGCGCCGCTCGGCGATCTCGCCGCGCAGGGCGCGTTCGCGTTCGTCGATGCCGGCGACCATGTGGTTGAAGGCGTCGGTGAGGGCGCCGACCTCGTTGTCGCCGTGTTTGGGCGCCCGCACCGAGTAGTCCCCGCGTTCGGCGATGGTCTGCGCGGTGCGCGCGAGATCGAGGATGGGCTGGGAGATCGGGCCCTGCAGCCGGGCGGAGAGCAAAATCGCGAGCAGGAGCGAGGCGATCAGGGTAGCGAGGGCGATGCCGCCGAAGAGGCGCATGCGCGAATAGATGCGCTCGAGATCCATGAACAGGCCGATCGTGCCCACGCGTTTCTCGTCGAGCAGGATCGGGCGAAACACGGCGAGGTGCCCGTCGAGAAAGGCGTGGCCGTCCACGGCGGTCCTGGCCGGAGGGTCGAGGAGCCGGCCGCCGTTGACGCCGCCGTTGCCGCGCACGTAGCCGGCGAAGAGTTCACCGCCGCGATCGTAGAGGCCGGCGGCGAGGACGTTGGGCTCGGACTGGAGCGCGAGCAGGAAATCCGTGGCGGCCGCCTCGTCCTGAAACGCGAGGGCGGCGCGGGTGTTTTTGCCCAAAATATCCGCCAGGACGGTGGCGTCGCGGACGATGGCGCGGCGGAAATCGACGACCTCGAAGAGCGCCAGCGAAGCGCAGGCGAGGGTGAGCACCACGGTGCAGATCGCGAGGATCACCAGCGTGAGTTTTTTGCGGATGGGGATGTCGCGCAGCCAGTCCATGCTAGCGGTCTCCCTTCTCGCGGCCGCCCAGGTCGAGGTCGGCGCCTCCGCCTCCGGCCCCGGCGACGGTCGGGGGAGCGTCCTCGGCGGGGCTCGCGCCGACGATACGACCGAGGCCGAGCAGCTCCGAGCTGGGCTTGAGGCCGAGGCGTCGCAGCGTGGCGACGTTGATCTCGAAGCGGATTTTTTTGCCCTCGGTGTAGAAGCCGATGCCGCCTCCGTGGCGCGACGCGAAGCCGGGCGAGTCGCCCAGCGTGAGGATCGGCTGCCGGTGCAGCCGGGTCAGCACCGAGTCGGGGCGGCGCGTCTCCGAACCGGCGACAAACACGACCTGGCAATCGGTGAGATCGTCGGTTTCGCCGGAGCGGAGGATCAGGATCCGACGGTCGCCGATCTTTTCGTCGCGCACCGTCTCCTCCAGCGCGGAGCCGAACGGATCATTCCCCAGCACTCCGATACGCACGGGCGCCGTGGGCGAGGAATAGGCCGACTCGGGCCACTGCACAAAATGGAGGAAGTTGAAGAGAAAAACGGCCTTGAGCTGATACTCGGCGGAGGGGGCCGGATCGGCCCGCGCGCGTGGGGCGGACGTCCAGCACACGAGCGCCAGCAGGGCGAGGCATCCCGGCCGAATGCGTCGGCGGGCGTGGCGCCGGGTGGCGCGCGCCGCGCTCGCGATGGTCCTCAGTAGGTCCATGCGACCTTGGCGAAAACGCTCCGCTCGATCTCTTCGCGAGCGGGCCCCGGAACTCCGTATTCCGGATGGTGATCGTGGAGGAGATTTCGGCCGACGAGCGATAGCTCCCAATCCTCGGTCGGACGCCAGGCGAGGCGGGCGTCCAGCTCCCAGTAGGCCGGCACCTCGGCCGGCGAGCCGTTGTTGTTGATCCGCAGTTCGTCCACCCGGCGCAGGCCGAGATCGAGTTCCAAACGGCGCGGCAGATCCCAGGCCGAGCGGAGGGAAAACTGGTTTCGCGGGTCGGCGGTCTCGTTGAGCGCATTGTTCAGATCGAAGGCGCCCGGCTTCACGCGAATGCTCTCGACCAGCAGGGTGTAGCCCGCCCGCAAGCGCCACGCGGGGGTGAGTTCGTGGGTGAGGTCCAGCTCGAGGCCGTGGGTTTCGCCCTCCAGGTTGTTGTCAAAATAGAAGGGAATGACGGTGCCGGGCGTGACGCTGACGCTGCGCAGATCGTCGTAACGATTGTAGAACAGGGCCAGCGAGCCCACGAAGCTCGGCCCGATGGCGGCGCGGTAGCCGAGTTCGTAGGCGAGCACCTCCTCGGAACCAAATCCGTCGTCGCCGGCGAGAATGGTCGGGCTGGCCGGCTGGCGCAGGTCGCGGTCCACCCGCGAAGGCATGCGCACCGCGCGCGACACCGCCGCCCAGAGCAGGTGGTCGCGCGCGAGGTTCCATTTCAGCCGTGCGCCGGGTTCCGTTTCCCAGCCGGTGTAGTCGTTGTGCTCGACCTTGGTGCCCAGGGTAAGCGACCAATCCGGGCCGAGCTCGATCTCATCCTGCAAAAACGCGCTGTAGAGATCCTGTTCCAGCAGCTCGGGCGCGAAGGCCAGGCCCGGGGCGCTGGAAACGTCATCCCGGATGCGGCGATAACCGAGGCCCCACACGATCCGATGGCGCTCGGCGGTCCGGAAGCTGTGTTGGAGATCGAGATCATAGGTGGCGAGGTCGTCGCCAAAGCGCCCGGCCGGGGAAAAGCCGCCCGCCGGCACGAACTGCGACAGCCGGGTGCGATCATGATAGGCCTGAACCGTCAGCTCCGAATCGTTTTCGAAACGATGGATCCAGCGCGCGAGCAGATTGCCGCCCTCCAGGTCGCTGGGCTCGTCGCCGGGCCGATCTTGGGTGTTGTCGTAGAGATCGCCCTGGAAGGTGAACGCGTTTCGCGCGTTGCCCTCGGCGTCGATGCGAAAGCCTCCCTGCCGGCGGCTCCAATCGGTGGGGGCGTCCGATCCGTCGGCCCGGACGCCGCCGTCGCCCTCGATGAACTTGCCGTAGAGCCGGTAATGCACCCCGGGCGCCAGCTGGCCGCCATAGCGCAGACCGGCGAGGCCCTGGAGTTCGTCACCGATCCCCGTCTCGGCCAGCAGGCCTTGGGTTTGGCCCGCGTTTTTGGTGGTGATGTTGATGACGCCGTTGACCGCGTTCGCGCCCCACAGCGTTCCGCCCGGGCCGCTGATCACCTCGATGCGCTCGATGTCCGCCAGCAGATAATCCTGCGCCTCCCAAAAGACCCCGGAAAAGAGCGGCGAGTAAACCGTCCGGCCATCGATCAGGACCAGCAACTTGTTGCTCAGCTCGGTGTTGAATCCTCGCGAGCTGATCGCCCAACCCTGCGCGCCCCGCTGCGCCACCTGGAGATTGTTGGCGAGGCGCAAGGCCTCCGGCAGGGAGGTGGCGCCGGACCTCCGGATGTCGTCCGCCGTGATCACCTGCAGGGCGGAGGCGGCGTCGGAAAACTTCTCCGGGCGGCGCGACACCGACGTGACCTCCAAGTCCATCAACTCGGAGAGACTGAGACGCTTGTAGTCCTGGATACCGGCCAGCCGAGTCTCGGCGCCCAGGGCGGGGGTGGGGGACGCGAGCCCGATGCCGAGGCCAAAGGAGATGCCGAGGGACGAAAAGACGCGGAGGCGTCGCCGCCGGGCTCGGAAATCGAGGTGGGATCGAGGCCAACCCATGGGCGGCATTTGCCGCGAAAGTCCCCCTATGACGCAAGCTTATGAAGCCAAAATATGCGTGGTCGGAAATTTTAGCGGATTGCCGACAAGCGGCGTTCGGCGGTGCGCGGCCGGCGGGCGAAACGCCGGGCGGGGCGGGGGCGGGGTGCCGACGCATCGCCGTGGGCGCGGGTGGGGGATCGGCGCGCCGGCGTGCTCCGTGGCCTCGCCGCGTTCGAAAACCAGGCCTGCGTATCGGCTCAGGCCGAAGCGAAGGTGGTGCCGACGCGGGTGAGGCGGGCGCGCAGCTTGCGTTCGATGCGGGCTTCGAATTCGGCGCGACGGCCCGCGGGGCGTCCCACGCGCTCCCAAGCGCGGGAGCCACGTTGGCGGATATTGGTCCAAAAAACGGCGGGGGCGGTGTCGGTGTAAATTTTGAGCAAGTCGTTCATGGGGTATTCCTCCGGTTGTTGCCCAAGATATCGGCACGGAGGCGCTTTAGCTTCAATCGTAAAGCTTGGGTAAAACTGCTGCGCACCATGCTGGAGATCTACGCGGGCGGCATCCCGACCGGGTGTGGGCGGAGCCCAACGAACAGGGCGAGCACCTCCCAGACCTTCGCGGCCGGCGTCACTGCGCCAAAACCAAGCCCTTGACCCGGCCGAGGTGGGCGCGGTTGAGCGTTTTGACCGCTTGCCCGTAGGCGAGGGCGGTGGCCGCGATCATACAATCAGGCGTGCCGATCTTCTCACCGCGCCGGCTCAGCTCGCGCACGATTCGGGAGGCCGCAAACCACAGGTCCCCGTCGAATTCCAAAACGGAGAATCGGGAGCTCTCGGCGGAGGCCTCGGCGGCAGTCGCGTAGCCGGCCGCGAATTCCATCCACGTGACGCGGGAAATCAGCAGGGGCTCGCCGGCCGGAAGCGCGTCCACATAGGCGCGGGCCGCCGCCTTGCTCAGGGCCTTGGTGCCCTTGCCGTAGGCGATCAGAAAATCGGTGTCGAAAATCACAGAGACCGCGCCTCATAGGCGGCGGACACCGCGACCCAGTCCGCGTTCTTTCCGAACTCGGCGCGCGGGGCGGCGTCCCCGGCGACGGCGACGCCCGCCGGGAGCGCACGCGGAGCGATGCCGTAGGGCAGCGCGGGCGCGGCTTTGCGACGGGGCTTGGCCACGGGCCGGGCGGCGGGTTTCTTGGTCTTGGTCGCGGCGGGCATGGTCCCGGAAGATGCGCCGGCCGGTCGCGGTGACAAGCCCGCGAGAACCGCCACGAGGGCGAGCCCTTGAAGACGCATCCGGGCGGCTTGGTCGGCCAACACGACGGGGTGTAAAACCGGGTGCCGGAGCGCGAGGCGGGCGCGCGGGACACGTTGTGTGCCACGGGCGCGAAACCGGCCGGATTTTGGGCGTTTTTTCCGGCGGATCGGCTCGCCGGACGGCGTGAAGTCGCGTTAATCGCGCCCATGCACACCTTTCCGGCCGTTTCCGGCCTGTTTTTTGCTA
>CBINNW010000150.1:0-11369 GCA_966252115.1 uncultured Akkermansia sp. | reverse complement strand
GGGGGGCGCGACGGCGCGGCGCTTGCGGAACTCTTCCCGGCCGGCAGGTTCGGAGAACTCATGTCGCTCCGTCTGCTTTCCCTGTTTTTCTGCCTCGGTTGGTTCCACCTCGACGCCTTGGCCGCGGGGGCGCGCACGATCCTTTTTCTCGGGGACAGCCTCACCGCCGGTTACGGTTTGCCCGATCCGGCCACCCAGGCCTACCCCGCGCTCATCAAGGAAAAGCTGGAGGCCCGCGCCGCCACCGCCGCCGGCACGGAGGGCGCGGCCGGGGCGGCGGGGAGCGCCGCCGGCGCCGAGTGGCGGGTCATCAACGCCGGCGTGTCGGGCGACACCACCTCGGGCGGGCTGCGACGCATCGACTGGGTGCTGCGCCAACCGGTGGACATCCTCGTGCTCGCGCTCGGGAGCAACGACGGCCTGCGCGGCTTGCCGCCGGAGCTGATCGAGAACAACCTCTCCTCCATCGTGGAGAAGGTGCGGGCGAAGAACCCGGAGGCCCGGGTCCTTCTGGTGGGCCAGCGCATGCCCACCAGCATGGGCGACTACGCCACGGCCTTCGGCGGCGTCTTCACCCGGCTGGCCGGGAAAAACGAAGGCTGGGGCTTCGTGCCCTTCCTGCTCGATGGCGTGGGCGGGGTGCGCGAGCTCAACCAGGCCGACGCGATCCACCCCAACGAGGAGGGCCACCGCCGCATGGCCGCCACCGTCTGGGCGGGTCTGGAGCCGCTGCTGTAAGCCCGGATTGCGTGCTCGGGCCGGCGGAAGCCCCGGATTTTTGACCGCTAAATTTCGCTAAATAACGCCAAGGCGATCCTTGGTGGCGATTGGTGCTGTTGTGTATAAGATGCTTGTTGGTGGCTTCTTGTGGTTTATTTTTGGCGGGCCTCCGCGCCTCTTGGGATAAATTGCAACTTGGTTGTGTTCGCTGGGTTTCGCCATAGCTTCGCGCCTGCGTCCGGCGTGCGTTTTCGCCGGGCGTTGAAACCTCCAACCCCAGCCCAAAATGAGCTACCTACCCAAGACCGCCCTCGTCGCCCTGCTGCTCAGCCCGGCGATTTCCTTCGCGACCATCTTCACCTTCGACCTGGAGGGCAAAGCCGGCGCCGGCCTCCTCTCCGGCAACGAGAACGGCACCATCAACGGCGTCGCCGGCAGCGGCGGCGAGTTTGGTGACGGCGTCTACTTCGACGACGTCGCCAAGACCCTCACGATCAATATCGCCTGGGGCTCCGGCAACGGCTTTTCCGATCTGACCAGCGCCGTCACGGCGGCCCACGTGCATGGCATCACCGCCAGCGCGGGCACGGATTCGTATCTGGAGAACGCCGGCGTGGTCTTCGGCATCATGGCGGCGCCGTTCACCCTCAACAGCAGCGCCTCCTCCGGCTTTATCACCGGCACCTCGGCCGCGCTCAATCCCACCAACGAGGCCGCGCTTTTCGCGGGCCAGCTCTACATCAACGTCCACACGAGCACCAACACCGGCGGCGAGATTCGCGCCAATCTGGTGAACCCCACCGCCATTCCGGAGCCGTCGGCCCTGGCCGCCCTGGCCGGCGCGACCGTGCTCGGTCTGACGGCCAGCCGGCGTCGCCGTCGGGTCGAGGCCTGAGGTTTCCTTTGGTGAGTCGAGACGCCCCCGCCCCGGGGGCGTCTTTTTTTTGATTGGACGCGAGTGTCGGGACGACGGCCGGTCGCGCAGGTGTGGCTCGACCCGGGGCGCGGCGCCGCCGATGGTCCCCCGCGGCTCAGCATCCCGTCCCACCTCCTCGCGCCATGACCCCATCCGTCACCGTTGCCCCCGTCCGAGTCCCCTTGCCCGAATGGGCGGCCGAGTTTGCCCGGGCGTGGAACAGCGCCGCGCACAGCGTCTTCATCCTCCACGGCAACATCCACGACCTGTTCCCGGTCCCGCCCGCCGCCGCCGCGCCCGCCGCCCCCTCGGCCACCGCCGCCGCCGCGTCGCCGGTGTATCCGGCGATCAACTACGCATCGCTGGGCGGTTTCCTGCAGCGGCGGCTTTTCGCCGGCCGCGCGCAGGTGCTGCACTACGACCTCGGCGCCGGGCTCACCTTCGCCACGCCGGCGATGCAGACGGCGTTTTTCGAGTGGCTGAAAATCTACGACGAGGTGGAGCGCACGGATTTCCACCGGCTCGGGCCTCCGCGAAACTTCATCCAGCTCCTGCCCCTGCTGCGCCGCTTTTTCCTGCGCATGGCGGAGGAGACCGGTCCGGCGCGCGGCGTGACCCTGGTCGTTCATTTTCCCGAAAAACTCGTGCCCGCCGCCGACGAGGCGCAGGCCGGCCACGACGAACGCATGGCGCTCGTCACCCTGCTCTCCTGGGCGGCCTCGCCCGAGCTGCGCCAGGGCGACGTGGGCGTGGTGCTGGTCACCGAGACGCTTTCGGAGCTCCATGCCGACCTCCTGCAAAACCCGCATGTGGCGCGCGTGCGCATCGACCTGCCCACGCTGGAGGAGCGGGCGGTGTTCCTGCACTCCGGCTGGATGGACCGGCACGCGGCGCCGGCCCCGGTCTTCGCCGATCCGGCGGGGGCGGCGGCGTCCCCCGCGTCCGGCGCGGCGCCCGGCACGCTGGCGGCCGGCAGCGATCTTTCCCCCGACGATCTGGCCCGCCGCTGCTCGGGTCTCCCTCTGCTGCGCATCGAGCAACTGCTGGCCGGGGCGCTGCGCAACGGCCAGCGCGTCACCGCCCTCCAGGTGAGCCGGGGCAAGCGCCGCCTGATCGAGGAGTTTTGCGGGGACCTGGTTACTTTCAAGGACCCCAAACCCGGCCGCTCGCTCGATCTGGTCGCCACCCACGAGGCGGCCAAGGCGCGTCTGCGCGAGCTGGCGAAACTCATCCGCGAGGGGCACCACGCGGTGGTGGAGCGGGGCGTGCTGGTGCCGGGCCGCGTGGGGGTGGGGAAGTCCTTCCTCATCGATTGTTTCGCCAGCGAGTGCGGGCTGCCCGTGCTCGAGCTCGGCCAGTTCCGCTCGAAGTGGGTGGGCGAGACGGAGCGCCAGCAGGCGCGCATCCTTCTCACCATCCGGGCGCTGGGGCCGGTGATCGTGGTGGTGGACGAGGCGGACGCGGTCTTCGGCAACCGCTCGGCGGATGGCGACAGCGGGGTGTCGAGCCGGGTCTTCGCGGCCTTCGCCGCGCATCTCGGGGACAGCTCGCTGCGGGGGCGGGAGCTCTGGATCGCCATGACCTCGCGGCCGGACCTCATGGCGATCGATTTGAAACGGCAGGGCCGCTTCGGGCTCTGCGTGCCGCTGTTTCCCGCGCAGAATCCGGACGAGGTGGTGTCGCTGTTCGAGGTCATCGCGCGCGGCCAGAAGCTCGTGCTCGCGGAGCCCCTGATCGCCTACGTGCGCGACGTGCTGGGGCCCCGTCCGCTGACCGGCAGCGACGTGGAGTCGGTGTTGGTGCGAGCGCGCGAACGCGCGGTGCTGGCGGGGCGGACGGAGGGCGTCGAGCTGGAGGACCTGCGCACGGCCGTGGACGCGTTTATCGATCCCTTGGACGAGAACCTGCTGGCCTTGCAGGAGATCGCGGCGGTGCTGGCCTGTTCGGACCGTCGTTTTTTGCCGGAGCGCTACGCCCACGCGGACCGCGCCGCGCTGCGCGAGGCCTACGAGGCGGCCCGCCGCCACGTTCGGGTCTGAGGCCCGGGCCCTTTCGCGCTCCCGGTGGGGCGGGATTTTCGCCCGCTTCACCGATTCGCGCCCAAGGGAAATTGGCCGGGGACGGCCAACGCTAAACGGGGAGGATTAGCCGGGGACGGCCGACGCCACACGGGCGGGCCTTTTCCCGTCGCCGGGCGAGGCGGGTTTCGCTTCGTTCCCCGGCATGATCCCCGTCGCTTTCTTCGACACCAAATCCTACGACCGGCAGTCCTTCGCCCAAGCGGTCGGCTCGGGCGAGATCGAGTGGCGTTTCCATGAGTTTCGGCTCGGGCCGGCCTCGCTCTCCGGCGCCGAGGGGGCGCGCGCGGTCTGCGTGTTTGTGAACGACAACCTCGAGCGCGAGACCCTCGTCGCCCTCGCGGCCGCCGGCGTGCGGCACGTCGCGCTGCGCTGCGCGGGCTTCAACAACGTCAACCTCGACGCGGCCCGCGAGCTCGGCCTCGCGGTGACCCGGGTGCCCGCCTATTCCCCGCACGGCGTGGCCGAGCACACGGTCGCCCTGCTCCAGACGCTCAATCGCAAGATCCACCGCGCCTACCTGCGGGTGCGGGAGCAGAATTTTTCGCTCAAGGGGCTGGTGGGCTTCGACCTCCAGGGCAAGACCGTGGGCGTGGTCGGCACGGGCAAGATCGGCCGCATCGTGGCGCGCATCTTTCGCGGCTACGACTGCCGGGTCATCGCCTACGATCCGTTTCCGGACCCGGAGTGGGCGGCGTCGCAGGAAGTTGAATACGTTCCCTTCGACGAGCTGCTCGCCCGCGGCGACGTGGTGACGCTGCACCTGCCGCTCACGCCCGAGACGCACCATCTGCTGAACGCGGAGACGATCGCGCGCATGAAGCCCGGCGCCCACGTGGTGAACACGAGCCGGGGCAAGCTGATCGACACCACCGCGCTCATCCAGCACCTCAAGACCGGCCGTCTGGGCGGCGTGGCGCTGGATGTTTACGAGGAGGAGGAGGGTCTGTTTTTCGAGGACCACTCGGGGGAGATTTTGCAGGACGACGAGCTGAACCTGCTGATCTCGTTTTCCAACGTGTTGATCACCTCGCACCAGGCCTTCCTCACCCACGAGGCCCTGCGCGAGATCGCGCGCGTGACGGTGGAGAACATCCGCGCCCTCGACCGCGGCGAGGCGCCGCTGCCCGGCACGGCCTTGTGAGGCCGATCGCGGGTGGCGGCGCGGGTCGAACGCCGATCGTCACCCAAGGCGGCGCGCCCGGCGGTCGCGCCCTACCTGTTACGGGCGGCGGTGCGCGGGGCGCCCTGGCGCGGAGCGCGGCGGCGGAGGGCGGCGAAGGCGGTGAGGCCGCCGCAGGCGAGCAGGCCGAAGGCGGCGGGCTCGGGCACGGGGGTGATCTGGTAGTAGTCGGAGTTGTAGTCCTGCCACTGGGCGGTGCCGGAATAGCCGTCGAAGACGATGCGGGGGAGCTGGGTTTCGTCGAAGGCGGCTTTGGCGACGAGGAGGAAGTCGGTGAACTCGATCCAGTTGGTGACGGTGAGGACGGCGTCGGAGGCGACGGTGAGGACGTCGAGAAAGAGGAAGGTGGGCGAACAGACGCTGCCGCCGCCGAAATCGAGGACGCTGTTTCCGGTGACTTCGAGCGTATGGAAAGTCTCGATACGCGAGGCGGTGTTGATGTCGGTGCTCCCGTTCAGCTCGAGGCGGGCGACGTTGAGGCTGTTGCCCACCTCGCCGCCCACGAGCTTCACCGAGGCGCCGTCGGCGATCTGCTCGTTGGCGCCGAGGCGGAGAATGTCGATGCCGCGACCGTCGCCGACGATGATGTCGCGGGTGGCGGTGGTGCCGTCGCCCGCGACCGCGATGGAGTTGGCCCCGGTGCCGGTCTTGTTGAGGACGAGCGTGCCGGCGTTGACGGTGGTGACGCCGGCGTAGGTGTTGGCGGTGGTGCCGGAGAGGGTGAGGGTGCCGTCGCCCGCCTTGGTGAGGCCGGTGGTGTTGCCGTTGTCTTGGATGGCGGAGGAGATGTTTAGTCCGCCCGTGCCGTAAACGTGGGTGATGAGTTCACGGTTACCGGTGCCGCCGACCTGGAGGTTGGAGACGGAGATGTTGCTGACGGTCCCGCCGGTGGAAAGGATGCCGCCGGTATCGACGGTGAGGGTGCGGGAGCCGGTTTGGGTGATGTCCGCTCCGTTGCCCAGGATGATGGCGCCGACGGTGCGGTTGCCGGTGATGGCGATATCGTTCGTGCCGCTGTTTTGAATCGTGGAGGTGGACCACGATCCCTCGCTGACGTTCGAGCCGTTGTTGCCGGTGACGCGGCCGCTGGTGATGGTTGCGAAGCGGGTGGGCGTGGCGCCATCGCCATAGACGGCGTAGGGGAGGATGTTTTGTTCGAGGGTAGGGGAGCTGGCGAAGGTGACGCGGGGATGGTTCCCCGTGTTTCCGAGGGTGCCGCCCGAGGTGTCGTTGGTGAAGTTCAGGGTCGAGCCGGCGATGCGGTCGAGGGAGGCGAAGGCGAGGACGGTGTCGTTGGTCGTCGTGCGTTGGACGTTGATTTGATTCTCGCCGGCAAGACTGCGGAGGGCTCCCGCGGTCTCGGTAAAGTCGGTGCCGTTGCGGCCGAACATGTCGAGGCGTCCGCCGGACATGGCGATGTCGGTGCTGTTGCCGATGCGGTCGATGTCGCTGCTGGCGGAGTAGTCGAGGACGAGGCGGCCGCCTTGCCGGAGCGTGATGCCGGAAGTGCCGCCGTCGTTGACGGCGGAGGCCATGGTGGCGGCGCCGGTGAGGCGGACCTCGGCGCCGGTGATGCTGACCGGGCCGGAGTTGGTGTTGACGGCGGTGAGGTCGAGGCGGCCGTTGCCGGTTACGGCGAGGGTCGCAGCGCCGGAGACGACGCCGGACAGGGTGCCGTTGGCGATGCCGGCGGCGGTGCCGGCCACGGTTTGGATGGTGCGGGTGCCGGATGCGCCCAAATCGAGGTTGTTGGCGAGGGTGAGGGTCTTGTCCGCGCTGACCGAGCCGAAGAGCAGGGTGCCGCCGCTGGCCGCGAAGGAGCCGGTGGTGCCCCAGGTCAGGCTGTCATCGGCGTTGCCGACGACGTCGAGCGTGACGGTGGAATCGGTCGTATGCGCGGAGAAGCCGCCGGAGCCGGTCCATTGGACCTGGCCGGCACCGATGCCTAGCTGAAGGGTGGTGGCGGCGGCGTTCAGTTCGCGGACACCCCCATCGAGCTGGATGTTGGAACCGCTGCTTGGAGAGCCGCGGAGCGCACCCTCGCGGATGATGGTGGCTCCGGTATATGTATTGGCCCCGGTGAGTTCGAGGGTGCCGGCGCCGGTCTTGTTGAGGCCGCCGCCGGTGCTGCCACCGAGGACACCGGAGAGCCGGGCGTCCACGGCGTTTGAGCCGTTGGCGACGCGGACCTCGCGGACGGCGTCGCCGAGGTTGATCGCGTTGGTGAAATCGACGAGGCCGTTGGAGTAGTTCGAGGAAAGGAGGAGGGCGTTGCCGGTGGGAACGAAGGAGCCGGAGCCCCAGGCCACGGAGCCGCCGAGGGTGACGGTGCGGGTAAGGCCGGCGGTGGTGTCGAAGGCGGAGAAGCCGCCGTCGCCGGTGAACTGAACCTGGTCGGCACCGGTGCCGAGGGCGCGGGTGAAGGCGGTGGCGAGGCCGATTTCAAGGACGCCGCCGTCGAGGACGAGGTTGCCGCCGGAGGGGCCGCCGGTGGCGAAGCCGCCGGGAAGGGCGGTCTCGTTGGTGGCGATGCGGAGGGCGCCGTTGGCGATGGTGGTGGCGCCGGTGTAGCTGTTGGCGGCGTTGGTGAGGGTGACGACGCCCTCGCCGATCTTGCCGAGGGCCTGGCCGGCGGAGGTCTCGCGAATGACGCCGTTGATGGTGAGGTTGTCGTCGCGGGAGTTGATGGCCGCGCCGCCGCCGGTAAGGCGGAGGGTGACGTTGGCACCGAGGGTGTTGTCGCCGCCGTCGTTGTAGATGGCGCCGGTGTTGTCGGCGGGGTAGCGGGTGGAGCCGGTGCCGACGAGGGTGATGGTCTCGGCGACGGTGTAGTTGAGAGCGGTGTTGGTGTAGTTGCCCGCGGTGCCGGTCTGAGTGGAGCGGAGGGTGAGCGTGCCGGGTCCGGTGACGGTGGTGGCGCCGGCGAAGGTGATGTTGGCGCCGCTGTTGATATTGCCCGTGATGGCGTTGGACAGGGTGACGGTGGTGTCGGTGAGGCCGGCGACGTAGCCGGTGATGTAGGTGCCTTCGGGGATATTGGTGCCGGTGACGAGCTGGCCGATCTTGAGGTCGGCGCCGTTGGCGTTGCTGACCTGGAGGGTGGTGGCCCCGGTGGTGCGGTTGGCGTTGGTGGCGCGGGTGACGGAGCCGCCGAGGGCGCCGTCGGCGGTGATGACGAGCTGGCCCTCGTTCACGGTGACGTTGCCGGTCCATTGGGTGAGGCTGCCACCGCCGTCGGGATCGGTGGAGTTGTCGTTGTTGATGGTGGCGATGCCGGTGCCGTTTTTGATCAGGTTGCCCGCGCCGGAGATGTCGTCGTTGAAATTGACCGCGCCTATGCCGTTGACGGTGATGGTGTTGCCTCCCGGGTAGGCGCTGCTGCGGGTCTCGACCGTGCCGTTGATGCAGAGGACGGAGAAGGAGTTGTTGTTGATCGCGATGTTTTCGACCAAGTTTATGTCCGCGTTGATCTTATGCTGGGCGGAGCGGCCGGTGGAGGAGCCGATCTCGATGGAGGGGGCGCCGGCGAGATTGGGGTCGCCGAAGGTGATGGCGGGGGTGTCGCCGCTGGTGCCGATGGTGTAGTTGACGGTGGAGTCGAAGGTCATTTTGCGGACCTCGACGTTGTCACCGAGATCCACGGTCTGGGCGGTGGTGGGGATCGCGCCGAAAATGACGTCGGAATCGCGCAAGGGGGTGCGATTATCTTCGGCCGGGAGGGGGGAATCCCAGTTGTTGTTGGCCCCGCCGGGGACGGTGCCCCACGTGCTGGTGCCCGCACCGTTGTCCCATTCGAAGGCGCCGAGGGCGAGGGTGACCTGGATGGTGGCGATCTTGCCGCCGAAGGTGGAGAAATCGGCGGTGCCGCTTTGATCGGCGTCGGGCGTCGAGGTGGGGTAGATGGAGTTGTCGGTGAAATCGAGGAGATCGGCGGCGGTGTTGGCGGTGGTGTCGCCGGCGATAAGCGAATAGCCGTAGATGACCTGGCCGGGACTGAGGCCCAGACTGGCGAGACTGATGGCGACGCCGCCGATGCCTTGGACGGAGGGATCGGTGCCGGTGTTCAGGGGCGTGCCGGAAAAATCGTCCACGCCTGTGGTGCGAAAGGCGGAGGTGGGCGAGGTGATGCCGCCGTTTTGGGTGCCGGGGATGGCCGTGTTCAGGGGCAGCTTGTCGGGGTAGTTGGTGCCGGTCACCAAAACGCCGGTGTTGGCGTAAGCGGTGGGAACCTTGTCGGCCGAGTTGTCGACGGCGGTGAAAGCGGCGACGCGGAAATCGTCCTGACCCCCCACGCGATCCAGGTTGAAGACGATGATCACCTCGTCGCCGATGACGGTGTAGCCGCCGGACCAGACAAAATCGATGCGCTCGATGTTGTGGCCGGTGTTGCCAACTCCACTGGTGGTGTTGGCAAAGGTATCCATGGTCGAGTTGAGGATATTCCCGTCCTGGAACAGATCTTCCATGGTGGCGTTATAGGTGCCACGAACGGTGGTGCTGCCACCGGTGCCGGAGAAAAAGCCGATCGCCTGCCCGGCGACGTTGGTGGTCGAGGTGGGGGTGGCGGTGTTGCGGCGGACAAAAACCGAGTCGGCGCCGGCGGCGGCGGTGCCCGCATCGTAAACGCCCACCGCGGTGGTGATGGTTTCGGGGGAGGCGTGGTAACCTTCGTAGGTGATGCCGTTGACCGTCTGGTTTGCGCGATCTTCCACATCAAGGGTCCAGGCCGAGATGTTCTGGACCTGGGCGTGCGCGCAGGTGGACCCCCATGCGCACGTTAGGATGGAGATCGGAGTGCGTAAACGGGCGCCGGAGTTGAGAAGTCCCAAGGCGTCGGCGATCTTGGATCGCAGGGGGGGCGATTTGGGATCCATGGGGCGGCCGGGCCGGATCCTATCACTAGGGTCTGGCACCTAGGCGCACAAGGTTGGGGGCCAGGAGTGATGAAGCTACTTAGCTATTTTTTTACTCATGCCTTTCGCGGCGACGGCGGCGGAGGGCGGCGAAGGCGGTGAGGCCGCCGCAGGCGAGCAGGCCGAAGGCGGCGGGCTCGGGCACGGGGGCGGCGGCGTGCGGGGTGATCATGAAGTAGTCGCTGCTGTAGTCTTCCCAGGTGGCGGTGCCGTAGCCGTCGAAGACGATGCGGTTGATGTGCGCCTGCTCGCCCGAGGTATCCAAGCCGGCCTTCGCGATGAGGAAGTAGTCGGCGGCGTCGATCCAGTTGCGAACGGTGAGGATGGCGTCGGTGGCGATGTCGAGGACGCTGATGACGAGGAAGGACGGGGCGCTGGGGCTGCCGCCGGAGAAGTCGATGACGCTGTTGCCGGTGACGTTGAGCTGCTGGAATGTCTCGAGGCTGTTGCCGAGGTCGAGGACGGCCTGGTTGTTGTTGTTGAGCAAGGTGCCGCCGCGGAGGGTGACGGTGGCGGTGTCGGCGATCTGCTCGTTGGCGAGGATCTTGACCGTGTCGGTGCCGGAGGTGTCGCCGACGACGAGGTTGCCGGCGATGGCGTTGACCGGAGTGGTGTGGGAGCTGCCGGATTTGTTGAGCTGAAGGGTGCCGGCGTTGACGGTGGTGGTGCCGGTGTAGGTGTTGGCCTGGGTGCCGGAAAGGGTGAGGGTGCCGGTGCCGGACTTGGTGAGGGCCTTGACGTTGGAGCCGTCGTTGGTGATGCGGCCCTGGATGGTGAGCGAGCCGGAGCCCTGGGTATGGACGAAGAGTTCGCCGGAGGTGACGGCGTAGAGCGAACCGGTGCCGTTGTCGGCGTTGATCGTGGCGGTGGCGCCGTCGGCGACGAGGATGCCGCCGGAGTCGATGCGGTGGTTGCGGTTGTTGACCGCGACGGAACCGGAGGCGCCGGTGAAGCGGAGCGAGTTGACGGTCTCGTTGCCCGTGCCGCTCATGCTGATGGCGGTGGAGACGGAGATGTTCTCCGTGGTGTCCCACTGGTTGTGGTCGGTGGAGGTCTCGTAGGCGGAGTAGGCGCCGAGGCCCCGGGTGTCGCTGATTTCGTAGGCCCAGTTGTCGCCGGCGGTGGCCCAGCCGCCGAGGATGCCGTTGGTGTTGGCGAGGGTGCCGCCGGCCGAGCCGACGATGCGGGAGCCGTCGTCGCCGGAGCCTCCGAAGGTGCCCGCGGTGGCGGTGAAGTCGGCGGTGGCGCCGGCGCTGCGGGAGAGGCCGCCGATGGTGAGCTGGGCGGAGCCGGTGGTGCTGCCGCGGCCGACCGTGACGGTGTTTGAACCGGTCTGCAGGTTCAGGGTGCCGACGGTTTCGCCGGTATCGACGTCGCCGGTGCGTCCGAGAAGGGAGAGGTTGCCCGCGTTGAAATTGATGGCACCGGTGCCGACGCGGTCGTTGTTGTTGTTGGCACTGTTGTCGAGCGTGAGGGTGCCGCCGCCGGAGAGGCCGATGGAGGCGGACTGGGCGATGTCGCCGTTGGCGCCGGAGACGCGTAGTTCCCCGCCGGATACC
>CBINNW010000149.1:0-11394 GCA_966252115.1 uncultured Akkermansia sp. | reverse complement strand
GGTAGCCCATCCACTCGGAGTCGCGGCGGGCGAGGTAGTCGTTGACCGTGACGAGCTGGGTGTTCCGCCCGGCGAGGGCGTTGAGATACATCGCGGTGGTGGCGACGAGCGTCTTGCCCTCGCCGGTGGCCATCTCGGAGATGCGTCCCTGGTGGAGGGCCATGCCGCCGATGAGCTGCACGTCGAAGTGGACCATGTTCCACTCGAGTTCCTGGCCGCAGACGATGCCCTTCATGCCGACGAGACGGCGGGCGGCGTTTTTCACCGCCGCGAAGGCCTCCGGGAGGAGCTCGTCGAGGGCCGCGTTTTTGTCCGCGGCGGCCGCGACGCGGGCCTTGAACTCGGCGGTCTTGGCGCGCAGCTGGTCGTCGCTCAGCGCCTTGTAGGACTCGTCAAGTTGGTTGATTTTGGCCACCACCGGCTTGGCACGCTCCAGGAACTTGCGGTAGTGGCGGCCGGCAAAACGCTTGAAGATAAACGACAACATGGAGCGGAAGACCCTAGAGCGCGGAGGATGCTTGGCAAACGGCAAAATCGGCTCGCGGGCGTCGTGTCGCGGGAGGCGGGTTCGACATCGCTTCTTCCGAGGGGGCTTCGCCCGGTGACCGGTCGCCGGGGGCTCCGCCTCGCGTGGGCGGGCGGACGGGATACGGAGCCCCGGGCGGGGCGCGGGGTCTAAAACTTCAGGCGACGCGTCTCGGTTTTTTCCGCCGGTTCGGTCTTCATCGATTGGCGAAAAAATTCCTGGGCCGCCTTCATCAGCGCGGCGTATTGGCCGTAGTTGCCCGCCCACGAATTGGGCACGCTGATGCGCTTGAGCACGCCGGCGCCGATCTTGTCGGGCGCCTCCGGATCGGGAGCGACCTCCATCGCGAATTTCGGATCGCGCACGTGGATGATGTAGTGGCGGGACCTGCCGTCGGCGTCTTCGCGCTCGACCCGCATGAAATGTCCGGACGCATCCGCCATGGGCCCCACGTTGGTGCGCCGGATTGGTTCCGCAAATGGTTAATCGCGCGCGGCGCCTTTTCACCCTTGTTCCGTCTCCGCCCCCGTCGCATATCGGCGTCGGTCCCGGCCGTCCACTTCGCACACTCTCCCCAGCATGAAAGACCTTCCGCCCGAAGTCCCTCGCATCGACCCCGTTCCCTTCATCGTCACCGACGTCTCGCTGCTGGTTATCGCCGGGCTGATCGGGTGGCAGGCCGAGGCGCCCCTCAGCGTCGGCTGGCTGGTCTGCATCACCACCTTGGTGGGGCTCGGCGCGATGGTGGCGCTTTTCCCGTTCGTGATGAACCACGCGCGGCGGCAGGAGGAGTCCCTGCAGGAGCGGACCAACCAAATCGAGGGTCTGGCGCGCACGGTCGGCGCGGCCGCCGAGCAGATCAGCATCGCGGCCACCAATCTCCCGGCCATCGCGGAAAACGCCTCGCGCCAGCTCAAGATCGCCGAGCGGCTCCCGGCCGAGCTTCAGGCGCAGCTCGCCACGCTGCAGGCCCAGATGTCCGCAACCGCCGCCGAGGAAAACGCCGCGTTGCGCCACGAGCTGGACACCCTGCGAAGCGCGGAGACCAACAAGCTCTCCGCCGCGCTCGAGGGCCTGACCCGCGCCACCGCCGATCTCGCCCGCTTCGAAGCGCTCGCGGCCAAGCACTCGGCGGCGCTCGACGCCGCCGTCGCGCATCTGCCCCGGGTGGCGGACACCTTTGGCAAACAGGCCAGTGAAACGCTCCATCGGGAAACCGCCGTGGCCATCGCCGCGTTGCAGGCGGCGGCGAGCGAAGCCGGGGCCGCCATCGCGGCCGCGGCCGACGATGCGCGCGCCGCCTTTGATCGGGGCGTGCGCGACGCCGTGACGCACCTGGCGACTCAGGCGGCGTCCAATCCGCCCTTCCCCGCCCACGCCGTCTATCGCCCGGTCATCGTGCCCGAAGAGCCAAAACCCCGGCCTGAAACCTCGGCCGGTCCGGAGCCAGCCGAGGCGAAACCCGCGACGAACGAGGCCGTGGCCAACGCGATCGCCCCCGTGGCGCTGGTGGCGAGTTTGGGCCTGGATACTCCGCCCACCGTTGCCGAGCCCGCTTCTGTTGAGACGTCCGCGGTGAGCGAGCCCATGGCTGAGGAGCCTGCGCAGGATCTCGCCCAGGAAGAATCCGGCTCCGAGGCCCTCGCCGAGACGCAGCCGGAGGTGGTGGCGTCGGAACCGGTCGCGGCGCCGGAAGAGGCGCCCTCGTCGTCCGAAGAGGCGTTGCCGGAAGCGATGGCGCCCGCGCCGACGGAAGCGTTGCCGGCCGAAGAGGCGTCGCCTGCGGAGGCAGCGCCGCCGGAAACGGTGGAGGCAAGCGCAGCCTTGTCGCCCACACCTCCGGAGGTGGCGGAGGCGGCAATCTTGCTTCCGGAAGAAATCGCCCCCGAGGCCGGGAATCCGGCGCTTGAGCCGCAGACCGTGGAGGTGACGGCCGACTCCTCTTTGGTGGACGCGGACGCCGATGCTGACGCAGATGGCGATGGCGACGCGGATGCGGATGGCGATGGTGACGCGGAGGCCGACGCGGACGGCGATGCCGACGCCGACGGCGATGCGGATGCGGTTTCCGACACATCGCCTGCGCCCGAGTCCCCGGCTGCCGCGCCTGAGGCGATCGGTTCCACCGAGGTGACTTCCGCGCCCGCGGTGGAATCCGCTCCGACGGAGACCGAGACTCCGAGGCCCGAATCCGAAACGGAGGCTTCGGCCCCGGCCGTGGATACTTCGGGCAAACCCGGGGAACAGGAGCCGGTCGCGGAGCCCGTTTCTCCGGAGCCGGCCGAGGAGGCTCCCGAGCCTTCCGTGGTCGAAGGTGAAGCTGATTCAGCCGCCTCGAAATCGGGAGACGATGAGAACAACGCTCCGTTCTCGTCCGTCATAGCCGATCAAGCTCCGCAGGAAGAAACGGTAACATCGGAAGGCGGGGAGCCGATCATCGCCGACGCGGGGGGCGCCGAGACGCCCGTGGCCGACGCGGTCGAACCGAATAGTTCGCCGGAAGAAACAGACACGCCCGCGAGCGCCGCCGCTCCCGAAGGACCGGGTGAGCCGTCCGCATCGCCCGACGAACCCGTGGCCGAGCCCGTGGCGACACCCGAAGCGGAGGCGCTCGTGGAGCCCGGGGAGGAGCCCGCGCAGGAGCCGGTGCCGGAGCCCGCAGCGGTCGCCGAGCCGGAGGTCGCGCCGTCTGAGGCGGAGCTCTCCGAACCGCCATCGGAGGAGCTTTCTTCGCCGGCGCCCGAGGCCCCGTCCGAATCGGAGCCCGAGGTGGAGCCCGTGGCCACGCCCGAACCCGAAGCCGAAGCCGAGGCCGAGGCGCTCGTGGCGCCCGCGGAGGAGCCCACGAATGAGCCGGTGCCGGAGCCCGCACCGGCCGCCGAGCCGGAGCTCACGCCGCTGGAGGCGGAGCGCGCCGAACCACTCTCGGAGGAGCTTTCTCCGCCCGCGCCCGAGGTCCCGGCCGCATCGGAGCCCGAGGTGGGGCCCGTGGCCACGCCCGAACCCGAGGCCGAGGCGCTCGTGGAGCCCGTGGAGGAGCCCACGAATGAGCCGGCGCCGGAGCCCGCAGCGGTCGCCGAGCCGGAGGTCGCGCCGCCTGAGGCGGAGCGCGCCGAACCATCCTCGGAGGAGCTTTCTTCGCCGGCGCCCGAGGCCCCGGCCGCATCGGAGCCCGAGGTGGCGCCGGTGGCCACGCCCGAACCCGAGGCGCACGAGGAGCCGGCGCCGGAGCCGATGCCGGACGCCGAGCCGGAGGTGCCCGAACTGGCGCTTTCACAGGACGGCTACACGCGTCTGGTCGTCACCTCGTATGTGGGCATCGGCAACAAACTTTTCATCCGTGGAGACGGCCCGGGGCTGCGTCGGGACAAGGGGGTGCCCTTGCAGTTCATCGCCATAGGCAAGTGGCGGTGGGAGAGCGCCGAGTTGCTGTTCCCCGCCGTGGTGAAGCTCTACAAGAATGATCGGATCGAGTGCGCCGCCTTGGGCGAGCTCACGCTCGAGCCCGGCCATCACCACGAGGTCACCGCATCCTTCTGACGCCGGCCCGGCCACCCATCCAAGCCGCCGCCCGCCGGCCGTGATCGTCGCGGTCTGGCGGCATAAGCCGAATAACCGAAAAACGTCACCAAATGACAAAACCGCAGCCTTGACGCTGCATCGAATCCGGGCTTGTTCCTGCGACCTTTCCTCGTTCGTGAACCTTTCTCTCTCCCTCTCCGCCAAAGCCTCCGCCCACGTCGTATCCGTGGTCGTATCCGCTTCCGTGTCCGTATCGGACACACCGCGAGGGCGCTGAGAAAGCCACTGCCACTTTCCGCCCCCTCCGGTGTCACCGGAGGGGGCTTTGTTTTTGGCGAACAAGGCTCGGAACTCCGAAACACCGAAGGGGGTGGTGAACCTTTACCATCACCACCATGCAGACCACCCCCATCCCTTCGATGCCTCCCTTGGCGCTCGCGCTGGGCCGCCTCCGCCCGCGCGGCACCGCCGCGAATCCGCGTGCCTGGCCCTTTGCGCCGAGGCCGACGGATACTCCGGCGAGCGAGCCTCAACGGGGCGAAAACCAACCGGCGCCGGCCAACGATTTCCTCATCCTCAATCCCTCGCCCACCTTGACGGCGGGGAGCGGTCCGACTCCGACGGCTACTCCGACAGCGGCCCGGCCTTCGCATCCGGAAGCGGAGTTGCCGCTCCTTGTCGATCCCCGCAACGGCGGCATCTATTGGTTCGACCTCTGAAGTCCCGGCCAAGCGAGCGGCTTTGCCCGACCGGCCCCGGACTAGCCCCCGTTCGTTTTGGTCGCGCTCGGGCGGGTCGCGGCCTCCGCCTCCTCGCTGGCCAGGCGGCGGATGTAGGCGCAAAAATCCGGGTCCTCGCCGCGCAGCAGATTGGGCAACAGCTCCCGGAAGTCCGGGCGCCGGCACCACTCGCGCATGTAGTCCTCCCACGACTTCCAAAGGCGCGCGGGTTGTGCGTCCATCTCGGTCTCGTAAACCAAAATGTAGGCCCGCTCGAAGAGGGCCACGAGTATCTCGAACAACACGCTGCGCCGTTCGATCTGCTCGGGAGTGAGCGCGGCGCCCGGCGTGGCGCGGGTGGTGAGCTGGAGGTCGGCGTTTTTCAGCACCAGCTCGAGGAAATCGGCATACTGGTCGGAGAGGCGGACATAGACCTCCTCGTCCTCGTTTTGCCGTTCCTTGCGCTGCTCCTTGATGAAAACGTAGATGCCGAAGGGCAGACCGATGACGGTGACGATGTAGCTGAGGGCCTCGAGTTGTTCGAGCAACGTCATGCCGACACCGTGGCCGGACGAGCGGCCGGGTCAATCGGCGCCGTCGCGGTGGCCGGCGCCACGGTGGACGTGACCACGGGCGAGGGCGTGACGGCGATCGAGACGGTGGGCGCCGAGGGCGGGGTCGTGAGGGTGGCGCCGCGCATGTCGCCGGTGAGGGCGAACTGTTCGTGGAGGGCGTAGGCGCGGCCGAGCGTCTGGGGGGTGTGACCGTCCTTGGCGAGGCGGTAGTAGTCGCCGAGGATTTCGCGAAAGTCGGGGTGGGCGCAGTTTTGGATGACGAGGCGCGCGCGTTCGTTGGGCGATTTGCCGCGCAGGTCGGCGACGCCGTGTTCGGTGACGATGACGCTCACCGAATGCTCGTTGTGGTCCACGTGGCTGACCTGCGGCACGACCGTGCTGATTTTTCCGCCCTTCTGGGTGGAGGGGCAGGTGAAGATGGAGAGCCAGCCGTTGCGGGTGAAGTCGCCCGAACCGCCGATGCCGTTCATCAGGCTGCGGCCGAGCACGTGGGTGCTGTTGACGTTGCCGAAGAGGTCGCACTCGAGGGCGGTGTTGATGGCGATGACGCCGAGCCGCTGGATCACCTCGGGGTGGTTGGTGATTTCCTGCGGGCGCAGGACCATGCGCTGACGGTAAAAATCGAGATTGGCGTAGATCTCGCGGCGCGTCGGGGTGGTGGCGGTGATGGAGACGCTGCTGGCGTGTCGGATCTTGCCGGAGCGCATGAGGGCGAAGACGGAGTCCTGGAGCACCTCGGAATACATCTCGAAAACGGGGATGTCGGGGTGCGCGCCCATGGCGCCGAGCACGGCGTTGGCGATGTCGCCCACGCCGCTCTGCACGGGGAGAAACTCCTTCGGGATGCGGCCCGCGCGCAGTTCGGCGGCGAGGAAGCCGGCCACGTTTTCACCGATGCGGCGCGTGACGTCGCTCACCTCGGAGAAGGCGAGGATCTCGTCGTCGTGGCGCGACTCGACCACGCCGGCGATCTTGCGCGGGTCGATCTTCACGACCGGGGAGCCGATGCGGTCGGAGACCTTGATGATGGGGATCGGTTTGCGGAAGGGCGGATCGGCGGGTTCGTAGATGTCGTGCAGGCCGCGCAGGGCGAGCGGGTGTTCGCGATTGAGCTCGATGAGCACGCGGTCGGCGCAGTTGACGAGGGTGGGGGAGACGCCGACCGACGAGGACAGCACGATGGTGCCGTCGGCCTCGAGGTCGCAGGCCTCGATGATGGCCCATTGGATGCGGCCGAAGACGCCGGTGCGGATGGCCTTGGCCACGCCGGAGAGGTGCATGTCCACGAAGCGCACCTTGCCGCTGT
Source organism: uncultured Akkermansia sp. (assembly GCA_966252115.1). GTDB lineage: Bacteria > Verrucomicrobiota > Verrucomicrobiia > Opitutales > Opitutaceae > IMCC26134_A. The sequence goes on along the minus strand of CBINNW010000149.1, from coordinate 4,746 downwards.
TGATGGAGCGGCGCAGGTCGGGGTCGGTCTGGAAAGGGGCGCGGAAATACTCGGCGTCCGCGCGGGCCAGTTCGCCGTCGAGCGAGGGGCCGGTGGAGGCGCCGGTGATGACGCCTATCTGGAAGGGCCTGCCCGCTGCGTGTTCGGCACGGGCGCGGGCGGCGATGGCCCGGGAGATGGATTTGGGCGCGCTCGCGGACGTGAAGGAACTGAAGCCCACCATGTCGCGATCCTTCAACAGGGAGGCGGCTTCGAGGGCGGTGAGGATGGGAAACGGGAGGGGCATGGCGGCGACGTGGCTTCGGGCGACGGTGCGCGGGTGGTGGCCCGCGGAAAACGGTCTCCACCATAAGCCACCCGGGCGCTGGCCGCTATGCATTTGTTGGCGCGCTCAGGGCGGAAAAAGCCCCGGTCGCGTGCAGGCGACCGGGGCGCGAATCGGGTGGATGATTATTCCAATTGGAGCTCGGGCCGGAACTATCCCGGAAATTGGCCGGGGACGGCCAACGCTACACAGCCAGCCCGACTCTCTCGTCGATTTAGCCCCGCTTGGACGTCCGGGGGGCTCAGTAGAGGCGCACGTAGGCGCCCTTGCGCAGGCGCTCCAGCCATTTTTCCTGCGCCTCGCGGGTCATTTGCTGGGCGAGCGTCGTCTCGATCTCGGCGCGGACCTCGGCGATCGGCGGCACGCCGGCGGATTTCGTCTCCTCGGCGTAGAGCAGATAGACACCTTCCTTTTGCACGATGGGGGCGCTGACTTCGCCGGCTTTCAGGGCGAAGAGCGGATCGCTGAATTCCGGTTTCAGATCGGCCCGTTTTTGCCAGCCCCAGTCGCCGCCCTTGGCCTTGCGGGCGTCCTCGGTGTAGGCCTTGGCGAGGTCCTCGAATTTTTCGCCCCCGCGAAACTTGGCCAGGATCTCCTCGGCGGCGGCGCGCAGTTGCTCGTCGGTTTTGTCGCCGCGGTTGAGCTGGATCAGGCGGAGGTGGACCTGCTCGTCCTGGTGAAACTTGGCCTGGTTGGCGGCGTAGTAGGCCTCGACCTTGGCGGGGCTGACGATGTTGGCGCTCTTGCGCTGCTGACCGCGCATGTAGCCGTAGATGATGTCGTCCTCGATCTCCTTGCGGTAGTCGCGGAGCGTGAAGCCGCGGGACTTGAGATAGGCCAGGAAACGGGCGCGGTCGCCGTCGAACTGGGTGGTCAGCTGCTCGGAGATCGCGTTGTCGATGTAGCTCTCGGGGATCTGGCGTTTCTCGTCCTTGCGGAACTCCTTCACGATGAGGGCGCGGTCCACGAGGTTGCGGATGATGTCGTCCTGCACCTTCTCGAGTTTTTGCGAAAATTCCTGCTGGTTGCGCGAGTCGCGACGGATCTGCGGGAGGATCGGGGCTAGCTCGCGGCGGATGTCGTCCACCGTGATGACCTTGTTTTCCACCACGGCGGCGATGCCGTTGGCGAAGCGGAGGTTGAGTCCGTCGTCGATATTCGCGGCGGGCGCGGCGACGGCCGGCTTTTCCGCCTGGATCTGGGCGAGGCCGACGGTGGGCGCGCCGAGGATGCCGGCGATCAGGACGGGGATGACGAGGCGACGAGCGGGGAGAGGCATGAGGTGTCGGGAACGAGGAGGGTGCGACAGCGACTGGCTGGATTCGTGCCAAGCTAGGGTGGGAGCCAAGTCGGTCAATGGAGGAACGGAGCTTCCGTCACGCCAGTCGGCGGGGGGATCGCACCGCCGGTGTGGTGGCGCCGAGGAAGGGCGGCACGGCGGCATGGCCGGGGCTTGGGGGCGGAGGCGGGACCGGGTGGCCGATGGAGGACGTTTGCCGGGCGCGCGGTTCGGGGAGGCGCGATTTTGGAGGTGTTTCCGGCTGGCGACGCATCGCGGCTTGGCCGAAGGTCCCCGTTCGCGTCGCCCCCCCCCGCGTCGTCCCCGCTTAACGCCCCTCTTTTTCCCCGATGAAAGTTTGGCCCGTCTTGTTCGGTATTTCCCTGGCTGCCAATGCCGCGCTGCTGATCGTATCCGCTCGCTCCGGCTCCTCGAACCACGGAACCGCTCGCGTTTCCGCCGCCGGCGGCGGCGGGACTGCTCCGGGCGGCGGCGCGCGGTCCGGCCCCGCCGCCTCGCGCGGATCCGGACCGGCGACGGGCGAGGGGGCGGCCATCGCCGCCGCGCTGAATCTCGGTGACCCCGAAGCCCTTCGCGACGAGCTGCGCGCGGCGGGCGTGGAGGAGGATTTGATCCGGGCCATGGTCTCCGCGCGTATCTGGAAGCGCTACGAGGAGCGCATGCGGGCGCTCCAACCGCAGCCGGACCCCGACCGGCCGTGGTGGAAAAACGACGAGTCCGGCGGTTACTGGGGCGCTCAGAGCCGCGAGCAACGCGAGGCCTCCCGCGCCCTTCAGGCGGAACTGAAGGCCGAGCGCGAACGCGTGCTGGGTCCCGATCCCGCGGAGGAGACGCGGCGCAACAACTCCTGGATGGCGCAGCAATACGGCTACGTCGCGGCCGAGAAGTGGGAGCAGCTCCAGCAGCTCGAGCAGGATTACAACGAGTTGAGCAACGAGCTGCGCCGCGACACGCGCGGTTTCCAGATGCCGGATGACGCCGAGCAGGCGCGGTTTCTCCAGGAGGAAAAACGGCGCGATCTCGCCGCCTTCCTGTCGCCCGAGGAGCTCGCCGCCTACGACCGGCGTCAATCGCGCACCGCCCAGAATCTGCGTTGGCAAATGACGCAGATGGACGCTTCCGAGGCGGAGTTTTTGGCGATTTTTGAAATCCGGAAGGACTTCGACGAGCGCTTCGCGAGCTACGACAACTTTGGCAATCGCATGCGGTCCAACAACGACCCCGAGTTTCAGAAGAGCCGGACGGAGGCCGAGAAGGCGATGCGGGCGCAGATCAAGGAAGCGCTCGGCCCCGAGCGCTACAAGGCCTACGTGCGTTCCAACGAGCACGACTACCAACAGTTGCAAAACGCCACCAAACGCTTCGGCCTGCCCGCGGAGACGCCGGCCCGCGTTTTCGACCTGCGCGACGAGGTGCCCCAGGTGGCCGCGCGCATCGCCGACGACGTCAACCTGACGCCCGAGGAGAAAAAAGCCGCCGTGGCCAAACTGGCCGCCGACACGCGGGATCGGGTGCGGTCCACGCTGGGCGACGACGTGGCGAAGGTGTTTTTCGAGAACAACGGCATGCAGTGGCTGCGTCAGCTCGAAGGAGGGACGATCATCACCTTCGACGAAAACGGCGGCCAGAGTCACCGCCGTCTGGATCAACCGGCGCGCAAATGACCCGCCCATGCGGACGAGGCTTCGGTTCTTTTTGGGGACCGTTGCCGAGCGTCCGGCCCGGGTTGACCGCCGGACGCGTCCCGCCGGGCGCGGTGACGCAGCGCCGTGACGGAGCGGGTCTTGAATCAGGCGGCGGTTCCCGGCACGATCACCGGAGAATTTCCCCGGGAAGACCTTAAACCCAGCGCGTCATTGTAGTTGGCGGCCGGATGCGTTGGTTTCCGCTCTCTTTCCCCATGCACAAAGGGCTCATCATCCTCGACCCACAGGCTTTCGAGCTGATCTACGGTCACGAATACAAGACCGAGATCTCGCACCGCCTCGATCTGCTCTCCGAGCCTCTGTCCAAGGAACAGGCCTTGGAGCGGCCCGATCTGCTGTCGCAGGCGGAGGTGATTTTCTCCGGCTGGGGCGCGCCCAAACTGGACGCCGCCTTTCTGGACGCCGCGCCGAATCTGAAGGCCGTTTTCTACGGAGCTGGCTCGATCCGCTATTTCACGACCGAGGAGTTTTGGGAGCGCCGCATCGTCATCAGCAGCGCCTACGCGATGAACGCGGTGCCGGTCGCGGAATACACGCTGGCGACGATTCTCCTCAGTCTGAAAAATTTCTGGAAACAGGCCTTCGAGACCAAGCAGCTCGGTCGTTTTCCGGACCGCGCCTGCTGCGCCGGCGCCTTCGGCAGCAAGGTCGGGCTGATCTCGCTCGGCATGATCGGCCGCCTGGTGCGCGAGCGTCTGCGCTCCTTCGATCTGGAGGTGCTGGCCTACGATCCCTTCGTGACGCCGGAGCAGGCGACGGTGCTCGGCATCGAGATGGTGTCGCTGGAGACGGTTTTCCGACGCTGCGACGTAGTGAGTCTGCACACCCCCTGGCTCAAGGAGACGGAGGGCATGATCCGAGGGCGTCATTTCGAGCTGATGAAAAAGCAAGCGACCTTCCTCAACACGGCCCGCGGCGCGGTGGTGAACGAGCCGGAAATGATCGAGGTGTTGAAACGTCGCGCCGACATCACCGCCCTGCTCGATGTCACCTACCCCGAGCCGCCGGCGGCGGATTCGCCGCTCTGGTCGATGCCCAACGTCATTCTCACCCCGCACATCGCCGGTTCCCAGGACCGCGAATGCCGACGTATGGGACGGCTGATGCTGGACGAGTTTGATCGTTGGAATCGCGGCGACAGCCTGAAGTGGGCGATCAACCGGGAGAAAGCCGCGCTCCTCGCCTGATACGTAACAATGCAGTCGAGCAGGTCGTATCGAGGTGATCTGGCGGCACCTTTCAGAGGCGCGCTCCCAGCGAAATACCCTCCGGGCATTCCTCGGTCTCTTGCCTCTGAAATCTGCTCGCCATCTCATCTCGCTACTCCGCTTTCGACTGAATTGTTACGTATCGGTGTTACGTATCGGTGTTCCGCAGATCCAAAACCCATAGGTTTCGGGGAGGGGAGCAGGGGA
>CBINNW010000148.1:0-11479 GCA_966252115.1 uncultured Akkermansia sp. | reverse complement strand
AGGGTGGCGAGGGTGGCGAGGGTGGCGAGGGTGGCGAGGGTGGCGAGGGTGGCGATGCCGGAGCCTGCGACGCCGCGGGTTTCGCCCCCGCCGTCGTGGCCATCCCCGCCACGGCGGCGGGCGTTGGCTTGGACGCCGAAACGGGAGCCGGAACGCTGGCGGGTGCAGGGGCGGCGGCGGCGGGGGCGGATGCGGCGGGGGCCGAGGTGGCCGCCGGGCGTGCGGACCGCCCCTTGAGTTGATCAAGCCGCAGCAGAAAACACTCGCGATCATCGCCCGGCGGAAGGGCGTGGATGGCCTCCCCGAGTTTACGAAGCTCGATCGCGGTGCGCGCCGACCGGGCCGGATCGGCGGCTTGGGCGGCCTCCGCCTCCAACCGCTCCAGCGCGGCCGCGACCTCGACCGCCGGCAGCCACGGTTTCACCTGGGCCAGGCCCGCGCGGGCTTTGTTGAGCTGAATGCGGTTCGCGCGGGGATTCTGGAGCAGGCCCTCGCAATCCTCCACGTAGGCGAGCAGGCGCTCCCGAAGCGCCCGCGACGAGGAGCCGCCGGACGCCGAAGCGGGCAGGCCGAGAAACGACGCGGCTTGATCGAGAAGGGAGTGCGCTTCCATGACGTGAAAATAAAAAAGGCCGGGGGCCGCGGGGCTCCCGACCTCGACCCCGGAGGGTCGCTTTGCCCGGCGCGCACGGGGTCGTGCCGGACGAGGAACAAGAGTGGGAGGCGAAACCGCTTGCGGCGAATCGGCGACCCCAGGGAGGCCGCGATCAGAGGCCGATCGGCAGGATGGCCTCGATCTTGAAGACGCTGCCCCAGTCGGTGGTGCCGCTGGCGATGGCGGTGTAGTCGCCGCTCTTGGTGAAGGTGACGGAGTAGGTCTGTCCGTCGCCCGCTTTTTGCAGGCTGGGACGCTGGCCGTCGTCGGACTCGACCTCGAGCGACTCCACCGTCAGGCCGCTGGCGCCGGCGGCGTCGGCGACGGTGAGTTTGCCCGTGAGTTTGCCGTCCTGGGCGGGCTGGCCGGCGAAATCGATGCGCAGCGACCAGGTGCGGCTTTCGATCGGGGTGCGCTGCACGCGGATGTTGGTCCCCTCGGTCTTCACCATGCGGAGCTCGATCTTCTCCTCCCGCTGGAGGATCGTGTTGGCGGCGCCGAGGTATTTCACCTCCACCTCCAGGGCCACGCCGTCCTTGAAGGGGCGGGTGATGGTGATTTCGCGGCCGTTTTGATCGAGGATCTTGCTGTTCTTGGGCGGCATGCCGTTGCCGTCCCACTGCATGCTCGCGGCGGCGCGGCCGTTGCTCACCTTGCCGTCCGGACCCACCTTCACGTCGTCGATGGAGGAGGTGCTGCCGTCGGCGAAGGTGATGGTGCCGTCGGGGTTGAGTTTGGCGCCCGGGATGAGGATGCCGGGCGGGGTCATCCACACGCCCTTGTCGGTCTGGTAAAAGGAAACGCCGGCCGCGTTGGTCTGCACGGAGCCGAGCTGGAGGGTGCCGAACTCGGGGGATGTGACGGTGTTGGTGGCCGGGTCATAGGTGCCCGGAATCTTTTGCCCCCTGTGCATCACGCCGCCGGGAACGGTTTGCACGTCACCGCCGGAGCCGACCACCGAGGCGGTGCCGCCACCGCCGGTCGCGCCGCCCGGACCTCCGACCGCGGACTCGCCGCCCATGGAGTCGCCCTGGCCGGATTCTCCGGCCGCTTGCAGCCCCCTGCTCACCGCGGCGACCGGATCGCCGCCCGAGCGGACTTCGCTGAGCGTGTTGGAGAGGATGGGCCAGCCGGCCTTCTTCAGGGCCTCCGCCACGACTTCGATTTTCTCCTCCACCTCGACGTAGCGCTCACGGATCACGCGATAGGATTCGCGCAGGTCCTTGCGGGTGCCTTCGGTCACGCGGCCGAAGAGGCCCACCGCCGTCTCGATGCGCGGCGCATGTTTTTCCAGGCGCCGCTTGGCGTAGGCGAGCTGTTCGAGCGCCCAGAGGCCGCTTTGTTGCGCGAGGCGGAAGTTGTTTACCCCCAGCCGCTCACGGGTCCGTTTAAGCTGGAAATCGGCGTCGCCCAGATAGGCGTTGCCGATTTGCCGCTGCTCCTCGCGCAGATCGCCCGCGGAGGGCGGGCTCTGGTCGTTTGCCTGGGCGGAAATCGTCGTGGTGCCCAAGGCACAGCAGAAGACGGCGATGAACAAGGAACGGAAGATGGATATCCGCTTCGTCAACGAGATCATGATGGATGAAAGAGTTGTAATGCCTGGACCGCGAAGCTTGGGGCTGCCGCAAAGCAAATGCCCCAGCAATAAAAAACCTCGTTCCTAGTCTTGGCTCTTGAGGTGACTATGCGGTAGATGCGACTCGTTGTCCGCTCCAACTTCACGCACTCCCCTCATGTCCGAAACGCATAGAGCCGCGGCCCTGGTCGAATGGTATTGGCAATCCGGTTACAAACGCCCCCAGCCGCCGGCGCGTCCGGACGAGGGCGGGACCGATCGGGAAAAATACCGCCTGCCGGTGGACCAGTGGCTGGCCAAAATCTACGACGCGCGCGACGAGCTCCTGGCGCTGGAGGAGGCGATTCGTCCGCGCCGCCCCGCGCTCGCCTTGTGGGGCCTTTCCCAGACCGGCAAGTCCACCGCGCTCTCCTTCATCGACGGCGCCATCGAGCTGCCGGGCGTCGAGGGCGAGGACGGGCGCGGCGGCGGTCTCCACTGGCCGGGCGGCGCGCCGTTCATCTATCAACCGCCCCTGCGCAATCCGGCGCCGGAACATTGGCACGGTTGCGCCTACAATCCCTTCAACGGCGAGGACGACGGCTCCGCCTGTCTCACGCGTCTGGTCGCGGCCGAGGCCGGCCCCGGCGAGGGCTGGCGCGTGGAGGACCCCCGCCACCCCGTGCTCATCCGCCTGCTCAAGCCGGTCGAGCTGCTCAACACCATCGCCCGCGGCTACGACACCCAGTGCCTCGGCCCGGAAAAAGCCGGCCGCCACTCGCCCTGGACCGTCGCCCAGTTGGAGGAGCGGCTGGAACTGCTCGCCTCCCGCTTCTCCGCCGGCCGACGCGGCGAAACCGCCGAGCCCAACCGCGCCGCGACCGAGCGCGTGCTCCGGCTCATCAAGACGCTCGAGGAGCTGCACGCCGTGCGGGTGGAGACGTTTACCAAACTCGCGCCCGACCTGCCCTCGCTGCGCCAGCTCCTCGACCGCCTGCTGCTCCAGCGCGAGGTGTTTCTCGCCGATCCCGCCGCCGCGGACGCCGTCACCGCCGAGATTCTCTGGGGCGGCGCCGACTTCATCACCTCGGCCTACCAGCGCCTGCGCGCGTGGCATGAAAAACTGCTCGCCGCCTGGGGCTCGCGCCCCGTCCACGCCACCCTGCCGACCGCCATGCTCTTCGTGGACTTCGGCTCGGGCGTGAACCTGCTCAAGGGCAAGACCAGCGCCGCCCGCCAACGCATCCAGGGCCGGCTGATCTCCAGCCTCGGCTGGCGCGCCGACGGCGACCGCATCGTCGTCGGCTCCGGCGGCGAATACGCCAACCGCCTCGGCGCCAACCCCGAGGACTACGCCATGACCCAGGCCCTCGTCTGGGAACTCGTCCTGCCGGTCAACATGGCCCACCTGCCCGACTCCTCCGGCAAGGAGCTGCTCGCCCGCGCCGACATCCTCGACTTCCCCGGCGTCGGCAAGGACGCGCTCAACGAGACCAGCCGGCTCAACCTCGGCGTCGGCGCTCTCCCGGGCGGCAAGGCGCCCGAACCCACCGACTTTTTCGCCAAAATTCTCAAGCGCGGCAAAACCGCCTCCGTCGTCGCCAACTACAGCACGCGCCGCGTCATCGACAGCTTCGCCATCCTGCAGTCGCTGAAAACCGACACCGCCCCCTCGGCCGAGATGACCGGCCAGATCCTCGAGGGCTGCGAGGCCTGGGCGCGTTTCGCCGGACACCAAACCGGCCCCGACGCCTCCTCGCCCCTCCCGCTGCACTTCGTCCTCACCTTCTGGGGCCTCAAGGCCTCCCAGTTCCGCGCCGGCACCGAGGGCAACTTCCACAACGCCATCGGCAAGATGATCGAGAGCTACGGCTGGGTGCGCAGCCGCTCCACCGCCTGGGCGCTCAACTACCACTGGTTCCGCACCCCCGACGGCGACGTCCTCTCCGCCGTGGACCTCAAACGCTTCGCCCACGGCACCGACGACTACCACGCCGTCGTGCGCGAGCGGGAGTTTCTCCAGGTTTACGGCAACCCCGTCTCCCGCGCCTCCTTCGACGCCATGCTCCAGGACCGCCAGACCGGCGGCCTCGACTACTTCCTCGGCACCGTGGCCCGCCAGCTCGACCAGCTCGACGAGATCGCGCGCCGCGACCACCTCGCCCGCCTCATCGAGGACCGCGAGCAGCTCCTCCGCTCCCTCTGCGCCTTCCCCTACCTGCGCCCCCCGCAGGACGAGGTGGACGGCCGCATCGAAACCCTCGCCCGCTTCCGCCGCCGCATCATCGAAAACCACGCCCCCGGCGGCGAACGCGAGATCCGCCCGCTCGCCCACGCCCTGCGCGAGTTTCTCAACGTGGACGCCGAGCAGCTGCCCTTCCCGCCCCTCGACCCCGAGTCCCTCGACGGCGCCTACATCGACCGCCTGTTTTTCATCTGGCGCGAAGCCCAGCTCCGCCGCTTCGACGAGGACCCGCGTCCCGGCGATCCCGACTGGACCCTCCTGCGCTGCCCCGACCGCGAGGAATTCGGGGCCGTGCTCCAGGCCCTCATCGAGTGCCTCGGGGAAAAAGTCTGCGGCAACATCGCCGCCTGCGCCCGCCGCTGGCTCGCCTCGCTGCGCGCCCAGCAACCCGACTACCAGGCCCACCACCTCCGCCGCTACATCGCCGCCGAGATGCTCAACTGGCTCTGCTTCTTCTTCCCCGATCCGGAACAACCCGAGGCCCGCCGCCGCGTCTCGCCGGAACGCGATCAACGCTGGAAACACCGCTGGGACCCGCCGCCCGAGGAACAACGCGCCGACACCCCCTGCATGCGCACCCGCGCCTGGGCCCAGGGCCCGGGCCCCGTCCTCGACGAGCACTTCGCCTACGTCCTCGGCACCAAATCCAAAAAGCCCGAACGCCCCGCCCTCCCCGGCGACTCCGAGCTGCTCCACATCCTGCCCGCCCACGTCTGAGCGCCTCCGAACATGACGACGCACGACACCCCCAAGGAGTTTATCCTCCGCCTCTTTCCCAACACCGGGCACCAGTTTTTCTCCCTCGACCTCGAGGAACTGCTCTCCCGCCGCCGCGACCCGCAGGGACGCCCGATCCCTCCGCCGACCGCCGATCAACTCCGCCGCTTCGTCGAGCTCCAGCAGCCGGACAAGGCCCCCGCCTCCCGCCGCGACAAGGTCGCCGGCTGGCTGCCCTGGTCCCCCGACACCCCCTGGATCCTCTACCGCTACGACTTCATGGCCGACCCCCGCGTCGGCGGTGACGAGGCCCTCGGATCCCCCGCCGCCCCCGCCCCCCAGCAGCGCGCCGTCCTCCTCCTCGCCATCGAGAGCAACCTCGGCGACCTCGACCGCGGCATCCTCCTCGGCCTCTCCTCCGGCCCCGCCGGCCAGCCCTCCGGCGAACACCCCGCCTTCAGCGAGCTCCGACGCCGCAACACCCCCCTGCCCGAGACCGATCCCGAGGCGCCGCCGCCCTATTTTTCCCGCCCCCTCGAACTCCGCGCCGACTGGCCCGAGGGCGGCCTCTGGCTCGAGGACGCCTTCGCCAGCCCCAACGTGCCCCTGCCCAGCCGCCTCACCCCGCAGGAACGCCGCGAATTCGATTTCATCCTGCCCCGCGAAACCGTGCGCGTGGAGTGGGCCGAGAGTCAGGGCGACCGCCCCGTCGAGGTGGACCTCGTCGTCGATCTGGGCAACTCCCGCACCGTCGCCCTCCTCCTCGAGGACCACGGCGCCGACGCCGGCAACCTCCCCTTCGGCAAACGCGTCGAGCCCGTCCACTTCCTCCCCCGCGGCTGGGCCTACAACCACCCCCAGGTCCTGCAAAGCCGTAAGCTCGAACCCTTCGGCATCATCGACTCCTGGATTCTCCTCCACCGCTCCACCTTCGCCAACATCGAGCCGCCCTTCAGCGGCGCCAAGCTCCGCACCTTCGTCACCTCCCTGCCCACCCGCCCCGGCGAGGAGGCCGCCGCCCACCTCATCGACCAACGCTTCACCTCGCTCGCCCCCGTCCTCGTCGGCGGCGGCAAGGACGCCAGCGGCGCCGCCCGCACCCTCGCCCGCGCCGTCACCCTCCGCGACAGCGAGGGCGCGCCCTTCTTCCTCAGCAGCCCCAAACGCTACGCCTGGGACGACACCTCCATCGGCAGCACCCGCCAGTATTGGAAACAGGTCCCCAACGCGCACGACGCCGACCAGGCCGGCCTCGCCCCGCTCGAAGGCCTCGTCCGCCTGCTCATGAACCCCAGCTCGCGCGACAACGACCTCCCCCCCCGCGAGCTCCACGACGACCCCTTCGACCCGCCCACCGATTTCCTCGCCCAGGCCAAATACCCCCGCAGCGACGCCATCTGCTGGTTCGCCCTCTCCATCCTCGAAAGCGCCTACCGGCAGATAAACTCCATCGACTTCCTCCGCCGCACCTTCCCCGAGCGCGGCGGCATCATCCGCCGCCTCCGCCGCGTGCGCGTCACCTACCCCGCCGGCTGGAGCGGCCAGGAACGCGAACGCTACCTCGACCAGTGGCGCCGCGCCTGCTCCCTCTTCGCCCTCGCCCACCTCACCCGCGGCGACCAGGCCCCCGAGCTCGTCTCCCCCGACACCAACATCGACGAGGCCATCGCCTCCCAGCTCCCCCTCGTCGTCGCAGAGATCAAAAACCTCGGCCACAACGCCGACGAATGGCTCACCCTCTTCGGCGACGGCGCCGAGGCCCGCCTCCTCAGCCTCGACATCGGCGGCGGCACCACCGACATCGCCGTCGTCGCCTACTCCCGCCCCGAACAACAGAACTCCGGCGGCGCCGAACTCGCCTCCTCCATCCGCTACCGCGACGGCCACAACATCGCCGGCGACGTCCTCGTGAAGGAGCTGGTCGAGACCCTCATCCTCCCCGCCTGGCTGAAAATCCGCGGCGACATCCTCTTCGCCAACAACCCCGAGGCCCGCCGCCTGCTCGAGGTCCTCTTCCGCTCCCCCGGCCAGCAGACCTTCACCGGCATCGAGGCCTGCCTCTCCCAGATCCTCCGCCTCGCCCTCATCCCGCTCGCCAACGAGATCCTCGCCAAGGTCAACGACGCCGAACGCCAGGGCCTCGACAAACTCCCCCCCATCCGCGTCTCCCGCGTCGCCGACGCCGGCTCGATCCTCGAGCTCAACCGCCTCGTCATCCGCCAGCTCGTCCAGAACCGCTGCCCCTTCGGCGATCTCCGCGTCACCGACCTCACCCGCCTCCTGCACGAACCCGAGTTTCGCGCCTGGTTCGAGAAGGTCCGCTCCGACGCCCCGCAGAAACTGCCCTTCGCCCTCTCCGCCGAGCTCGTCTTCACCCTCGAGGAGGTCCGCGCCGTCATCGACAAGGTCTTCACCCCCGTCATCCGCAGCCTCGCCGACGTCGTCCACCACCACGACGTCAACCTCGTCATCGTCTCGGGCAAACCCTCCGAGCTCGTCCACATGCGCGCCATCCTCCAGCGCGAACTGCCCCTGCCCGCCCAGCGCATCATCCAGATGCGCGGCCACTCCGTCGGCGAATGGTATCCCGTCACCCTCGTCGAGGACGGCCGTATCCGCGACGCCAAGACCGTCACCGTCACCGGCGCCGCGCTCTTCGAGGACATCTATAACCGCAACACCACCGGCTTCCGCCTCATCCAACAGGCCGACGGCGCCACCCCCGAGGGCGACGACACCACCTGGGGCGTGCTCAAGGCCCACTCCGTCGAGTTCGACGAGGAGGCCTACCCCCTCTTCGCCCCCGGCTCCAAAAACCAGGCCATCGACTTCCCCCAGATCCAGCTCGAGACCGTCTTCGGCCGCCGGCTCACCAGCTCCGGCCGCGCCGAGCCCGTCTATCGCCTCGACTACGTCGCCCCGCCCGGCATCGAGCCGCCCAAAGCCCGCGACGCCCTCGTGCGCGCCCGCATCCGCCGCGTCGATCTGCCCGGCGGCATCGGCGACGCGCTCGAACTCGTGCCCGGCTCCGTGGCCATCCTCTCCGGCCCTCCCGGCCTCGACCCGGCCTGCATCCAGCTCCGGCTGCGCACCATGGTCGAGAACGCCTTCTGGATGGATCAGCCCCGCTTCCTGGTCGATTTCTCCCGCATCGGCACGCGCTAGCCCGCCCGTCCGCCCCGGACGGCGGCCCACTCCCGGATCTGAAATTTTAGACCGCAAATTTCAAAACCTCCGCCGCCGCCCGCGCCCGCCTCCGTCTCCGCCTCCTCCGTCCAGCCTCCACTTCGCAACATGTCCACGACCTCGCCGTTTCCGCTCTCCGCCGCCCTGCAGACCCAGCGCGAGTTTCGCGCCGGCGCCCACCAGGCGCTCCTGGCCGCCAACGGCCGCGACACCTTCTACACCGCCGAGATCCAGCGCGCCATCGCCGGCCCGGGCAGCCCGCTCGAACGTTTCCTCCCCAACGCCAACTACAGCGTCACCCCCCGCGTGGCCGGCACCCCCGGCGGCGGCGCCCGCGTCTCCTTCGCCATCCCCCCGGAAGTGGCCGCCGGCGCGCGCCCGCTGCGCGGCGCCCACCCCCAGCCCGGCGCGCTCGCCCTCCCGCGCACCGAGATCGAGGCCTTCGCCGAGGCCGTCCGCCGTTTCCTCACCCCGGCCAGCGACGTCACCCCGCTCCAACAACAATGCCGCCGCGAATTTCGCCTCCCCGACCCCGCCCGCGAGCCCGACGCCTACTGGGTCGTCGGCACGGGGTTTGACCGCCGCCTCCTGATCCTCTGGGGCTGCGAACGCTTCGCCCGCACCTCCGTGCCCCTCGACCGCGTCGTCGAGCACCTGCGCGGCTGCGAGATGGCCTGGGAGGACAAACAACAACTCGCCGTCCAGCTCGCCACCGCCAAGGACGAGCCGCTCTCCCGCTTCCTCGCCCGCCACACCAAGGAGGGTCTCGCCGTCCAGGGCGTCGCCATCCCGACCAAAAACCTGAAACCCTTCGCCCACTTCGGCGCCGACGCCTGGCGCGCCTACAACGACGCCGCCCGCGCCTTCGTGCGCCGCGCCGACGAACCCGGCCTCGCCCCCTTCGAGGCCGAGCTCCGGCGCGAGTTTCGCGTGCCCTCGCTGGCCGCCGCGCCGGCCCGTTTTTACCGCCACGGCGCCCACGTGCTCATCGACATCTCCCCGCTCGACCGCGCCCAGTGCGTGCCGCCCGCCGCCAGCGCCGACGAGGGCTCGGGCTCCGACGGCACGCCCCTCAACGAGCAACTGAAACGCCACATCCGCTTCCAGGGCACCCCCGTCCTCATCGGCGCGGGCGCCGCCCTCGTCGCCATCCTCGGCGGCGTCGGCTTCTGGTTCCTCGGCCCGGACCGCGAGCCGCCGAAATTCGTCGAACTCAGCCCCGAGGCGCCGCTCCGCCTCGTGGCCGTGCTCAACGAGCCCGCCTCGGACACGCTCCCCGCCGGCGCCGTGCTCTTCGTGGACGACGCCCGCAAGGTCGCCGCCGTCCGCCCCGACCCCGCCGACCCCGCCCGCCTCGTCGTCGAGCTCGACCCCACCACGCCCATGATCGACGGCGAATCCTACGGGCTGGTCCTCACCGAGGCCGTGACCGACCGCGCCGGCAACGCCCTGCCCCACACCAGCGAGACCTTCAACTACTACGACACCGCCGCGCCCACCCTGGTGGACTCCCCCGCCCGCATCTCCGCCGGCGGCATGTCCAACCACGACCTCGTCCTCACCTTCACCAAACCCATCGCCGACATCTCGCTCGCGCCCAACGCCTTCATCATCCAGCCCCTCAGCGGCGGCGAGGGCGGCAAACGCGTGCCCATCCGCGACGCCAAGCTCGACCCCGACACCAAGAACGGCACCCGCGTCATCGTCACCGCCGACGAGCCCTTCCAGAGCCGGGTCAAATACTCGCTCAGCCTCCGCGGCGTCACCGACCGCGCCAAGCGCCCCAACCGCGCCGAGCTCGAGAATCAGGAATTTGAATACATCGACCTGCTGCCGCCCTCCGCCCGCTCCGTGCTCGCCAACGGCGCCGCCTACCGCCTGCAGATCGAGTTTTCCAAACCCCTCGACCGCGCCGCCGCCGTGGACCTGGAAAACTACCTCGTCCACCGCCCCGGCTCCACCGCCGAAAAGCCCCTCCTGCAACGCCTCAGCGCCGGCGGCGCCACCCTCGACGAGTCCGGCCGCATCGTCACCCTCGCCCTCGAACGCGGCGCCCTCGTGACCGGCAAACACCGCCTCGTCATCGTCCGCGCCGCCGACGACAAGGGCAACCGCACCAGCCAGCCCATCGAACGCGATTTCGAGTTCGCCGACTCCGGCCAGAGCGGCTCCCCCCGCATCGCCACCGTCTCCCCCTCGCGCGGCCCCCGGCTGGAGCTCGAATTCGACCGCGGCCTCGGCTCCACCGCCGGCCTGAAGGACCGCTTCCGCATCCTCAACGCCGAGCGCCAACCCGTCGCCGACCTCCAGGTCACGGACGCCGCCGTCTCCACCGAGGATTCCCGCAAGGTCGTCCTCACCCTCAACCGCGTGCCCGACGGAGGCGTCGCCTACCATGTCCGCACCGAGGGCCTGGAGGACGTTTTCGGCGCCCGGCAAACCACGCCCGAGATCAGCACCGAGTTCCGCGTCGCCCTGCCCCCGCGGCCCATCCTCAGCCTCACCCTCTCGCGTGCGCCCCGGCTGCTCGGCGTCAGCCAGATCGTCATCTTCTTCGACAACGTCGCCACCCGCGAATCGGTCGAAAACGTCGATAACTACCTGGTGCGTCCCCCCGACGCCGCCCGCCTGCGCACCGCCCGTTTCGAGGCGGTGAAAAACGCCGAGGGCCGGGAAACGCAATCGCAGGTCACGCTCACCTTTGACGCCGCCTTGCCCGCCGGGGTGGAGGTGGGCGTCAACCGCCTGCAGTTCCAGAACGACCAGACCGAGGCCCAATACCGCATCCGCCCCGTCCGCGTCGAACCCGCCCAGCCCTGAGCGAGCGGGCGATGTCCTCGGGAAAGTAGCGCGCTCGCTCCGCGAGCGCTGGCTTGGGGAGGCCGGCCCCGGAATTCCGAAGCGGGCGGACGCATCTCGGCGAACCGTGATCCCATGGTCGTCGGGCGTATCCGGGCGCATCCGATCCGGGCCCAATATAGCCGCTTATACCAGTTATGGGATGGATTGACTCTCAAGGGTAGGGCGGGACCGCCGGGACCGCCGCCGAGGACGGACGGAGATCGTCACCCAAACCGGCGGGCCCGGCGTGTATGGACTCGGGTCAAGGGTAACAGGTGTT
>CBINNW010000147.1:0-11834 GCA_966252115.1 uncultured Akkermansia sp. | reverse complement strand
CCCGGCCGAGCCCGGCGAGTGCTCCATCTTCCGTATAGCCATTTATCGTCCGCCACACTAGCCCGTCCAGCGACCGTCCTCCACGCCCGTTTCACCGCACAAGTCTCGCCGCACAGTCATCCTCTTTCCGATCCCGACCATGAGCCACATCCCATCCGATCTCCTCTACGCCAAGTCCCACGAGTGGATCAAAATCGCGCCCGACGGCACCGCGCTCGTCGGCATCACCGACTACGCCCAGTCCAGCCTCGGCGACATCACCTTCGTGCAACTGCCCAAGGTCGGCGCCAGCCTCGCCGCCGGCGAGACCTTCGGCGTGGTCGAGTCCGTCAAGGCCGCCTCCGATCTCTACGCGCCCGTCGCCTGCACCGTGCTCGAAATCAACACCGAGCTCGAGGCCGCGCCCGAGGCCTTGAACTCGTCGCCCTACGACACCGCCTGGATGCTCAAGGTGAAACTCGCCGACGGCGCCGACACCGCCGCCCTGCTCGACGCCGCCGGCTACTCGGCCCACGTCGGCTGAGCGCGGCGCGCCTTCCCGCGAGCGCTCGCTCTCCGTGCTCCGCACCTCGTCCCGTCGGGCGCGGAGGAAAACGGTCTCGGCACGCGTAACCGCTCCCGCCGCCCGCGCGTCTGTTTCGGGCAACTTTTTCCCCACCGATCCACCGGCGTTTCACCCGGTGGATTTTCTTTGTGCGCGCTTGCGAAGCCGCAGGCGCGCCGCCCCTGTGGGGCGCGACTTTCCCACCATGCGCTCACCGGTGAAACGGCTCCTTCCTCTCGCGACACTGCTGCCCCTGCTTCTGACCTTGCCCGCGTGCAAACCGTCCGCGTCCGCGCCTTCCGGCCCTTCGGCCAAAAAGCCGCAACGCGTCGAAGTCGTCTCGCTCCAGCGTGACGATCTGGTCGAGACGCTCAACGTCACCGGCACCCTCGAGGCCAACGAATCCGTGGCCATCCAGCCGGAGCTCTCCGGCATCGTGCGCGAGATCGCCTTCGCCGAGGGCCAGACGGTGGAAAAGGGCGCGCTGCTCGCCCGGCTCGACGACGCCGAGCTCAAGGCCCAGGTCGCCGAGGCCGAGGCCCGCGCCGACCTCGCCCGCATCAATCTCGTCCGCTCCGAGTCGCTCGCCAGCGACGGCACGCTCGCCCAGGCCGAGATCGACCGCGTGCGCAGCGAGGCGCGCGCCGCCGACGCCGCGCTCGACCTGCTGCGCGTGCGGCTCGCCCGCACCCGCCTGGAGGCGCCCTTCGCCGGCACGCTCGGCGCGCGCCGCCTCTCGGTCGGCGACTACGCCACGCCGAGCTCGGTGTTGACGACCCTCGACGATCTTTCGCAGCTCAAGCTCTCCTTCCGCGTGCCGGAGCGAAACATCCCGCTGGTGCGGCCCGGCACCCGCGTGAGCGCCGAGGTGCGCGTGGGCGCGAACGAGCGTCCGGTGATGGCCGACGGCGAGGTGTTTTTCGTGAGCGCAAGCATCGACCCCGCGCTGCGCGCCAGCGAAGTGAAGGCCCTGCTGCGCAAACCGCCGCCCGAGTTGCGCCCGGGCATGTTCGCCTCGGTGCGCATCCAGTTGTCCACCCGGGAGCAGGTCCTGGTCGTGCCCGAGGCGGCCCTGCTCGCCGGTCAAAACGGCACCCAGCTCATCGCCGTGGACACCAAGGACGGAGCCCCGGTGGCGCGTTACCTGCCGGTCGAGACCGGTCTGCGCGTCGGCGGACGCGTCGAGGTGCGACCGCTCGGCGGCGCGGCGCTCGAACCGGGCACACGCATCGTCTCGTCCGGCGCCGGCGCGCTGGTCTTGTTCCCCGGCGCGCCGCTCGATCCGGTCGAGCGCTTCGTCGAAATGAAGGCCATCGGCAGCGACCGCCAATGATCCTCTCCGACCTCTCCATCCGGCGGCCGGTCATCTGCATCGTGCTGTCGCTGCTCATCCTCACGGTGGGCCTGCTCTCCTTCACCTCGCTGCCCGTGCGCGAGTATCCCGACATCGACGCTCCGGTCGTGTCCGTCGGCACGCGTTATCGCGGCGCCGCCGCCGAGGTGGTCGAGACCCAGATCACCGATCCGCTGGAGGAACAACTCAGCGCCATCGACGGCGTGCGCCTCATGCGCTCCGACTCCTCCGAGGAGCGCTCCAACATCACGCTCGAATTCACCCTTGATCGCGACGTGGACGCCGCCGCCAACGACGTGCGCGACCGCGTCGGCCGCGCCATCGAGCGCCTGCCCGACGAGGTGGACCCGCCCGAGGTCTCCAAGGCCGACGCCGACGACGACCCCATCCTCGTGCTCTCCTTCAACTCGCCGCGCTATTCGCGCCTCGAGCTCGCCGAGCTGGCCGACCGCATCGCGGTGCAGCGCCTGCAAACCATCCCGGGCGTCTCGCAGGTGGACCTGCGCGGTCCGCGTTTCGCCATGCGCCTCTGGGTGGACGCCGAGCGGCTCGCCGCGCAGGGCCTCACGGTGGGCGACGTGGAGGCCGCCCTGCGCGCGCAAAACGTCGATGTGCCGAGCGGTCGCATCGAGTCCCGCACGCGCGAGTTTCCGGTGCGGCTCGACGGACGCCTGGCCGAGGTCTCGGACTTCGAGAACCTCGTGCTCGCGACGCGCGACGGCTATCAGGTGAAGTTCCGCGATGTCGGGCGCGTGGAGCTCGGCTCCAACGACTACCGCAGCGACAACCGTTTCTCCGGCCGCAACACCATAGGGGTGCGCGTGCTGCGCCAGTCGCAGGCCAACCTGCTCGACGTCGCCGCCGCCGTGAAGGCCATGGTGCCGGAGATCCGCCGCAACCTGCCCGCCGACATCAATGTCGATATCGCCTACGACACCAGCGTCTTCGTGGACCGCTCGGTGAAGGAGGTTTACCGCACCCTGCTCGAGGCGGGCGTGCTCGTGGTGCTCACCATCTTCGTGTTCCTGCGCGACTGGCGCGCCACCGTCGTGCCGCTGCTCGCCATCCCCGTCTCGCTCATCGGTGCCTTCGCGGTGATGTCGTGGCTCGGCTTCAGCATCAACCTGCTGACCCTGCTCGCCCTCGTGCTCGCGGTGGGCCTGGTGGTGGACGACGCCATCGTGATGTTGGAAAACATCTACCGGCGTATCGAGGACGGCGAGGAGCCGGTGCGCGCCTCGGTTTTCGGCGCCCGCCAGATGGCCTTCGCCGTCATCGCGACCACCCTCGTGCTCATCGCGGTGTTCGTCCCGGTCGCTTTCCAAAAGGGCAACACCGGCCGCCTGTTCTACGAGTTCGGCATCACCCTCGCCGTCGCCGTGAGTTGCTCCAGCCTCGTCGCGCTCACGCTCACGCCGATGCTCTGCTCGCGCCTGCTCAAGCTCCGTCGCGACGAACGCGGCCAAGCGCGCCACGGCTGGCTGTATCGCAAAACCGAGCCCGCCTTCGAGGCCTTCAATCGGCGCTTCGCCTCCCTGCTCGATGCCGCCCTGCGCCACCGCGTGCTCGTGCTGCTCGCCACCGCGATTTTCACCGCCGGCGGCTTCTGGAGTTTCACGCTTCTGCAACGCGAGCTCACGCCCGAGGAGGACCGCGGCCTGTTCCGGCTGATCATGAATTTCCCGCTCGGTTCGAGCCCGGTCTATGCCACGTCCTACGCCGGCGAGGTGGAGAAGGTGCTGGCCGAAACGCCCGAGGTGGAGCGTTGGTTCCGCAGCACCGGCGGTTGGAGCGGCGCGAGCCGCGGCTTCGCCTTCGTTTCGTTGAAACTTTGGGAAGACCGCGAGCGCTCCACCCAGGAGGTCATCCGCGAGCTGCGCGAAAAACTGAAGGACAACACCGGCGGCCTGATGATCGCCTCGCCGGTGCGTCCGCTCGGCGGACGGCGCAGCGGCTCGGGCGGCGTGCAACTGGTCCTGCAAGGCTCCGACTACGCCGAGCTCCGCCAGACCGCGGAACGTTTCGCCGAGGAGCTGCGCGGCAGCGAGGTGCTGGGGCAGATCCGCATCGAGCCGCAGCCCAACAAACCCCAGCTCGACGTGCGCATCGACCGTGCCCGCGCCGCCGATCTCGGCGTGCCGGTCTCCTCCATCGCCACCACCCTCGAATCCCTTTTCGGCGGCCGGCAGGTCACGCGTTTCCGCCGCGCGGCCGAGGAATACGATGTGGTCGTGCAAATGGCCGACGAGGTCCGCGCCAATCCCTCCGACCTCGCCTCCGTCTATGTGCGCGGCACCGGCGGCCAGCTCGTGCAGCTCGGCAGCCTGGTGCAACTGCGCGAATCCGCCGTGCCCGAGGCCTACCCGCATCTGGATCGGCAGCGCTCCATCACGATCAGCGGTCAACTCGCGACCGGCCGCACCCAGGGCGACGGCGTGGCCGAACTTGAAGCGATCGCCGAGCGCATCTTGCCCGAGACGATCCGGACGGCCTGGGAGGGCGAGACGCGCGAGTTTGTCGAGAGCGCGAGCGATGCCTGGATGCTCTTCGGACTGGCGCTGTTGTTCACCTTCCTCGTGCTCGCGGCGCAGTTCGAATCGTGGATCCACCCGGTGACGATTTTTTCCGGCGTGGTCGTGGCCATCGCGGGCGGCGTGCTCGTGCTCTACCTCAGCCGCTTCTGGGGCGCGCCGATGACGGACAATCTTTTTTCGCGCTTCGGCCTCATCATGCTCATCGGCCTGGTGGCGAAGAACGGCATCCTGATCGTGGAGTTCGCCAACCAACTCCAGATCGAGGGCCGCTCCGCCGCGCGGGCGGCCTACGAGGCGGCGACCCTGCGTTTCCGCCCGATTTTGATGACCTCGATTTCCACCATCCTCGGCGCCTTCCCGCTCGCCATCGCCAGCGGCGCCGGCGCCGAGTCGCGCAATCCCCTCGGCGTGGTCATCGTGGGCGGCCTCGGGCTCTCGACCCTCATCACGCTCTTCGTGATTCCGATGGTCTATATCCTGATGGACGCGGCCTGCGTGCGCGTGACCGGCCACGGCAGCGCGCAAGGCCTCAAGCGTTCCGAGGAGATTACCCGCGAGGTGGAAGCCGCCGAACGCGAGACCGCCGGCGTGTGAACCGGCCAAGGCGGATGAGCCCCGCCGCGCGAAAATTGCTTCGCGCTGCGGAGTTGCCCGCGTGAGGGCGGCTCGCATCGTGCGTCGCATGAAACTCCGTCGCCTCGCGTCGTTTCTCGGTCTTTCCGGCGCCCTGCTGTTCCTGCCCGCCTGCACGACGGTGCAGGAAACCGGGCGTTCCCAATTGATCCTTACCTCCGCGGCCGAAGAGGCCCAGATGGGCATCCAGGCCTTCGAGCAGATCAAGAAGGAGGAGAAAATCTCCACCGATCCGGCGGTGAACGCCCGCATCCAGCGCATCGGCAAACGTATCGCCGCCGCGGTCGGTCGCGAGCTGCCCAACGCGCAGTGGGAATTTGTCGTTTTCGATTCCGAGCAGCTCAACGCCTTCGCGCTGCCCGGCGGCAAGGTCGGCTTCTACACCGCCTTGATCGACCTCGCCGGCAGCGATGACGAGATCGCCACCGTGATGGGACACGAGATCGCGCACGTGACGAGCCGTCACGGCGGCGAGCGCCAGTCGCAGGCGATGCTCATCGGTCTGGGTGGCGCGGCGCTCAACCTCGGCACGCAGGATTCGAAGTATCAGCAATACTACATGCTCGCCTACGGCGTCGGCAGCACGCTCGGCTCGCTCGCCTATTCGCGGGAACACGAGACCGAGGCCGACGTCGTGGGGCTGCGTTTCGCCGCCAAGGCCGGCTACGACCCGCGCGCCGCGGTGAGTTTCTGGAGAAAGATGGCAGCCAAGGAAAGCGGCGGACGCCCGCCGAAGTTGCTCTCCACCCACCCGCCGACCGCCGACCGCATCGCCAACCTCGAACGTTTGTCGGCCAGCCTCGTGCCGCTCTACGAGCAGGCCAAGGCCGGCATGACGGCGGGCAACTGAGAGGCTGCGTTTGCTCTTTCGCGGTTCGTTTTTTTGCCACGGAGGACACGGAGCGCGGCCCACGGAGGACACGGAGGTCCGTCCGGCTGGAGGGGGCGTTCATGCGGTGGTCCCCTGTTTTTTGAGAATGAAAAATGCCCCCGCCACGCGGTGAATCTTGGGGAGTCGACCGAGGCTCCGTGACCTCCGGCTCGACCCTCCGTGAACTCCGTGGCCCAAAACTCGGCTTG
Source organism: uncultured Akkermansia sp. (assembly GCA_966252115.1). Classification (GTDB taxonomy): domain Bacteria; phylum Verrucomicrobiota; class Verrucomicrobiia; order Opitutales; family Opitutaceae; genus IMCC26134_A. Next base: position 5,689 of record CBINNW010000147.1, on the reverse strand, counting down.
CTTGGCCCCTTTTTTCTAGAGTGGGGAAGGGGTCTCGGTAGCCTCGGCGCCTTCCGGAGTCGGACGGACCTCCAAAAAACTCCGTGTCCGAGCTCCGTGCCCTCCGTGTTACCAAAACAACTCTCTCCCTTTTACCCGCATGTTTGATCCCATCGAAGCCCTCAAGGAGTTCATCCGTCATCCCAGCGTCTCGGCCGATCCCGCGTTCAAGGCGGGCATGGCCGGCGCGCGCGACTTCATCGCCGGCCTGCTTGGTCGCATCGGCTTCGACGTCGAGATCGTGCCGACTCCCCTGCACCCGGTTATCCTCGCCGAGCGCAAGGGCCCCGAATCCTGGCCGCACGTCATCATCTACGGACACTACGACGTGCAGCCGGCCGATCCCCTGAACCTCTGGGACAGCCCGGCCTTCGAGCCCGAGATTCGCGGTGATCGCCTCTACGGTCGCGGCGCGGCCGACAACAAGGGGCCGCTGCTCGTTCACGTCGCCGCCGTGGCGCGTCTGCTGGAACGCCGGCCCGACCTGCCGCTGCGCATCACCTTCATGATCGAGGGTGAGGAGGAGATGGGCAGCCCGAGTTTTCCGGCTTTTCTCGACACCTACGCGCCGCGCCTGCGCAAGGCCGACTGCGTCATCCTCTCCGACACCGGCAGCCCCCGCGAGGACCAGATCGTCATCACCTGCGGCCTGCGCGGGCTGGTGCTTTTCGACCTCGAGGTCACCGGCTCGCGCATGGACCTCCACTCCGGCCTGCACGGCGGCGTATTGAGGAACCCGATACGCGCGGTGGCCGAGCTCTGCGCCTCGCTGCACGACGCCGACGGACGGGTAAACGTGCCCGGCTTTTACGACGACGTGCTCGACGTGCAGCCCTGGGAACGCGAGCAGCTCGCGCGCTTCGGGCAAAGCGAGGAACAGTATCGCGAGTTTCTCGGCATCCCCGCCTTCCACGGCACCAAGGGCTACACGCCCTTCGAATGCACCCGTTTCCTGCCCACGCTGGAATTCAACGGCATCGGCGGCGGTTATCAGGGCGAGGGCACCAAAACCGTCATCCCGAGCAAGGCCTTCGTGAAGGTGAGCTGCCGCCTCGTCGCGAACCAGGATCCGGAGAAGATCCGCGCGCTGCTCTACAAGACCATCGCCGAGCGCATGCCGAAGGACGTGACCTATCGGCTGGTCGATCAACACAGCGGCACGCCCTACGTGGTGGTGCCGCCGGACCGGACCAACACGCCCGCCGATCAATCGCCGGTGCTCGCGCGCGCCTTCCGTTCGGCGGACGCCGCCATCACGGAGACTTTTGGCAAGGCCCCGCTTTACCTGCGCGAAGGCGGCAGCGTGCCCATCATCGCGGACATCAAACGCGTGCTCGGACTCGACTCGGTGATGATGGGCCTCTTCCTGCCCGAGGACAACCTGCACGCTCCGAACGAGAGCTTTAACCTCAACGTCATGCGCAAGGGTATCGACGCTTCGGAAAAGATACTCGAAGGCGTCGCGGCGGGCTGACGTCGTCGGCGAAAGCCGGGGGCCAAGGCCTGCGAGTTTCCGCCTGCAAAATCCCTGCGCCGAAAGGTCTGGGGCGGTCCGGGGAGCGCACGCGTCCCGCGTGCCGGTGAGAGCGTCCCGCTCTCACCTCCGAGACGGCGGGCGAGACGCCCGCCGAAGCACCCGAGACGGGTGCGCTCCCCGGACCAGTTCGGAACCGAGATGCTCAAACAAGCGCCAAAAAAAGCCCGACACCTCGCGGTGTCGGGCTTTTTTGAATACGGAAATTCGTGGAAATCCCGGAAAGCGCTTATTGCTTCAGCACCACGAGATCGGCGCGACGATCCTGGGCCATGACGGCGTCGGAGGCGTTTTCCACCGCTTCGAGGTCGCCCTTCGAAAGGACCTCGATGCGGGCGTCGGGCACGCCGAGGGTCACGAGGTATTGTTTGGCGGCGGCGGCGCGACGGTCGCCGAGACCGAGGTTGTAATCACCGGTGCCGCGCCAGTCGCAACGGCCCTCGATGAGGAGGCGCTTCTGGGGGTTGGCGTCGAGGTAGGTCTTGGCGGCATCGAGCTTGGCGCGCTCGGGAGCGGCGATGGCCGACTGGTCGTAGGCGAAATAAACCGGCTGGAGGATGCCGCGTTCCTGATTGAGCGGATCGAGCGGGTCACCCGAGCGGCCCTCCAGCTCGCTTCCTTGTTCGGTGACACCGTTGTCAAAACCCGTGCCGAAACCGTCAGCGCCGGTGGAGTTTAGCACCCCCGGCTGGCTGATCACGGTGGACGAGGGATCGGGGCGGGTGGGTTTTTTGCGACATCCGGTCGCCACGAGGGCTAGGGCGGAGAGGGCGAGAAAAAGAGATTTGCGGGTGAGCGCGTGCATGGTGGAGGAGAATTCGACGTTAAGCCCCAGCGGAGTAGCATCCACAAGCAGATTATCCGCCACATCCGCACTCACTTTCCCATGTCCGACGATTTCGCCTGTTTCCTCTTCGACAACGGCTCCTTGCGCGCCGAGTCCACGCGCTCCCTGCGTGGTCTGGCCGCGCGCCTGGCGAGCCGGCGCGGCCACCCGGTGCGGGCGGTTTCGCTGCTGCACTCGACGCGCGTGCCGGCGGAGGAGCTGGGCGGCGAGCCCACCGCCTTGCTGGAGCCGGCGCTGGACGAGTGGTTTGGCCGGCGGCCACGCGGGCGCGCCCTGTTGTTGCCGCTTTTTTTTGGCCCGAGCGGGGCGCTGGTGGACTATGTGCCGGAGCGGCTGGAGTCCTTGCGGAAACGGCATCCGGCGGCGCGGGCCGTTTTGGCCGAGCCGCTGGTGGTGCCCGACGAGGTGCCGACCGAGATCGTGGCTATCCTCGCGGACCGGGTGCGTGAGGTGATGGCGGAGCGCGCCTGGGCGCGGCCCGCCGTCGTCCTCTGCGACCATGGCACGCCGCTGCGCGCGGTGGCCGAGGTGCGGGACCGGCTGGCCCTCGCGCTGGGCGTCGTGTTGTCCGGCGAGGTCGCGGCGGTGGCGCCCGCCTCGATGGAGCGCCGGGAGGGCGCGGAGTATGAGTTTAACGAACCCCTCTTGGCCACTCGCCTGACCACGCCGCCCTTTGATCGCGGCGAGGTGGTCGTGGCCCTGCAGTTTTTGTCGCCCGGGCGACACGCCGGGCCGGGCGGCGACGTGGCGGGCATCTGCGCGGCGGCGGAGGCCGCGTCGCCCGATCTGCGCACCGCCATGACCCGGCCCATCGCCGACGACGAGCGCCTCGTCGAGGTGCTGGCACGCCGCGCCGAGGTGGCGAAGGCTCGGCTGTTCGCGGCCGAGTAGGCGTGGCGGCGTGGCCGCCCCGCCCGGGCCGCCCCGCCTGCGCGCTTGCGGAGCGGGGCCGGCGACCAAACATCGCGCGCCTCCATGAACACCTCCTCGCACTACGACGTCGCCATCATCGGCGCCGGCATGGCCGGGCTCGCCGCCGGCATCCGGCTGGCGCATTTCGGCAAACGCGTGTGCATCTTCGAGCGGCACAACGCGCCGGGCGGGCTCAACTCCTTCTACTCCATCGACGGGCGCAAATACGACGTGGGCCTGCACGCCATGACCAACTGGGTGCCGCCCGGAGCCAAGGGCACGCCGCTGACCAAGCTCCTTCGCCAACTACGCATCGACCGGGACGAGTTTGCGCTGCATCCGCAAAAACGTTCGCGCATCGCCTTCGGTCCGGGCGGCGAGACCTCGCTCGCGTTCACCAACGACTTCGCGGTGTTCGAGTCGGAGGTGGCGCGGGTGTTTCCGGCGCAGATCGACGGTTTTCGCGCGCTGGTCGCCGCGGTGCGGTGCCACGACGACGTGTCGCTGGACGCGCGGCCGGAGAGCGCCCGGGCCATCGTGCGCCGCCACATTTCGGATACGCTGCTGGAGGACATGCTTTTCTGCCCGGTGATGTATTACGGCAGCGCGACCGAGCACGACATGGAGTTCGGCCAGTTCGTCATCATGTTCAAGGCGCTGTTCCTGGAGGGCTTCGCCCGTCCGCTCGACGGGGTGCGGGTCATCATCCGCGTGTTGCTGGAAAAATACCGGCGGGCCGGCGGCGAGCGGCGCATGCGCTGCGGTGTGCGCCGGATCGTGGCGCGCGAGGGGCGGGTCGCCGCGCTGCTGCTGGACAACGGCGAGGAGATCACCGCGACCCACGTGCTCAGCACCGTCGGCGCGGCGGAGACGGAGCGGCTCCACGCGCCGGAGCCGGCCGGCATCGACGTGGCGCGGGCGACGGACGACGCCCGTCCCGCGCCGCATCCGGTGGGCCGTCTGAGCTATTGCGAGACGATCACGGTGCTGGACCGGGAGCCGGCGGCGCTGGGCTGGGGGGACGACACGATCATTTTTTTCAACGACTCGCCGCGCTTCCACTACGAGCAGGCGCGCGAGGCGGTGGACACGCGCAGCGGCGTCATCTGCCTGCCGAACAATTTCGCGTTTCCGGAGGGCGAGCGCCTGCCGGAGGGGCTGTTCCGCTGCACCTGTCTGGCCAACTACGACGCGTGGACGGGGCTCGGCGACGAGGCGACCTATCAGGCGGAGAAGCGGCGCTGGTATGGTGAGATCCAGCGCGGCGCGCTGCGGTTTCTGCCGGGCGGGACCGAGCGCCGGGCGGAGCTGGAGCGGGCGACGCTCGCGACCGACATGTTCACGCCGCGCACGATCACGAAGTTCACCGGACATCTCGGCGGAGCGATTTATGGCTCGCCGAAGAAGATCCGCGACGGTCGCACCGCGTTGGCCAACGTCTATCTGGCCGGCACCGACCAGGGTTTTCTGGGCATCGTCGGCGCGATGTTGAGCGGCATCAGCATGGCCAACTTCCACGTGCTGGCGGCGAAGCAGGGCGGCTGAGCGCCGGAGGTGGAAAGCGGGAGACTGGAGGTGGAATGTGGAAAGCTGGAAAACAGGAAGCCGGAATGTGGAAAGCTGGAAAACAGGAAGCCTGAAGGAACGAGGATCGCCGCGGCTCGATTTCCTGCTTTCCAGTTTTCCACATCCTTCGTCCGCCTTTCCCGCTTTCCTCAGCCATGCCCCACGACCTTCGCCCCATCGCCGCTCTTCGCACGCCCTTCGCGGAAAAATTTGGCGTGCCGCGGCAGTCGGGCATCGTGCCGGCGGCGGAGGGGCGGGTGGAGTTTTTGCCCGAATTCGCCTCGCCCGATTTCGTGCGTGGCATCGAGGCTTTTTCGCACCTGTGGTTGCTCACGGGCTTTCACAAGAACCCGCCATGGAACGGCTCCGCCACGGTGCGTCCGCCGCGCTTGGGCGGGAACGAGCGAGTGGGGGTCTTCGCCTCGCGTTCGCCCCTGCGGCCCAACGGTCTCGGCCTTTCCCTGGTGCGCCTGCTGGCGGTGGAGCCCGGCGGCTTGCGCGTGGCGGGCATCGACTGCGTGGACGGCACGCCGGTCTTTGACGTGAAGCCCTACCTGCCCTGGTGCGAGGCGCAGCCGGAGGCGCGGGCGGACTGGGCGCAGGCGGCGCCGCCGCTGCGCGGGAGCGAACAAATCGTCATCCCGCCCGAGATTGCCGCCGCGCTGCCGCCGGAGGTTTTGGCCCTCGCGCGGCAGTTGTTGGCGCTGGAGCTCCAGCCGGCGTATCAGGCGACGGATACGGATCGCGTTTACGGCATGACGGTCGCCGGCTGGAATCTCCGCTGGCGCCAG
>CBINNW010000146.1:0-11893 GCA_966252115.1 uncultured Akkermansia sp. | reverse complement strand
CACTAGCGGAACACCTGTTACCCACAAAGCGGAACGAAACACGCCGGTCGCGCCGAGAGCGTGACGAAACGCGCAGGTGGGCGCGGCGGGCCCGGCGGTCCCGCCCTACCCATGCTGCGACACACTTCCTGTTCCCCCCTTTTCCCGCCTTCCCGCTTTCCTGCTTTCCACATCCGTCGCCACGCCAGGTCATCGCACACGGCGCGCGTCCCCATTCCCCCGGTCTCCCGCTTTCCTCACTCGGTGGGCACGAGGCCGTTTTTCTGCGCGTAGAGGATGAGCCCGGCCGGCTCGCGGATGCCGAGCTTGTCCTTCAGTTGGCTGATCTGGTTCTGCACCGTCTTGGCGCTCGAACCGAGCTGGTCGGCGATCTCCTTGGGGTTGAGGCCGCGGGCGAGGCCGCGCAGCACCTCGCGCTCGCGCAGCGTGAGCGGATCGCCCAGCACCGGCGCCTCGGACCGCAGCGACTCCATCAAAACGCGCGAACTCCGCGGACAATAATAGCTGCCGCCGGCCAGGATCCGGCGCATCGCCTCGAGCAGGATTTCCAACGGCGACTGTTTCAGCACCACCCCGTGAACGCCCAGCGCGAGCGCGGCGCGCAGCACGCCCTCGTCCTCGCGCGACGACACCACCAGCCACCGCGTCCGCGGCAGCTCGGGGGCGAGCTCCCGCACGATGCGCGCGCCGTCGCCGTCGGGCAGCGACCAGTCCACCACCATCAGATCGGGCCGCTCGCGGCGGCCGAGCGCGATGCCCTCCGCCACCGAGGTGGCCTCCCCCGCCGGCTCGGTGCGCAGGTGATCGCGCACCAACATCGCGAACAGCTGGCGGATCAAGGTGTGGTCCTCCACGAGGGCGATCCGGGGCGGGGCTTCTTCGGAGCTCATCGCCGCAGGATGCTGAAACGGGACGCGCCGCCGGCGAGCCCCAAACCAACCCGGGCGACAAGGAGATTTCCCCGCGCTCGGGAAATTCTCCCTTGGGAAACGAGGCCGCGCTCGGGCATTCTCCTCGCCCATGCGATCCGCCGTCGCGCCCGATTCTCCCGCCCGCAACCGACCGTTTCCCCGCGCCGCCCACGGCGCGACGGCGGGTGCGCGGGCCGATGAGCGCCTCCGCCCCCGGGCTCCGGACCTCGTGACGGACCGGGCATGAGCGGCCTTCTGGAATTTTTCGCCAGCACCGACAACGCGCTGCGCATGTCGCTGGTCCTGGCCCTGCACGGGCTGGCGCTGTTTGTCGCCGGGGCGCTCGCGCTGGTGGTGGCGACCAGCGCCGCCCACGAGCTCGGAGGCAGGGGACCGCGCTGGCGCTGGTTCGGCTGGTTCGCCCTCGCCAAGGGCATGAGCGTGATCGCCTCGCTCGCGCTCGGCGTCGCCTACGGCTGGTCCGATCCGGGATTCTTCAAGCAGGTGTATCTCGCCTGCACCCTGCCCGCCTGGCTGGCCGGCGCGAACTTCGCCTGGAGCTCCTGGCGCGCGCGTCCCGCCTGGGCCACGACCCGCCTGCCGACCTACCTGTGGTGCGGCGGCGTGGGCGTGGTGGGCTTCACCCGGGAGCTGCCCGGGCTGGAACTGCTCGCGCGCGGACTCGCCGTGGCCGTCGGCACGGGGATGTTGATCACCCTCGGCGGGGAGATCCGCGCGCTCGACAAGGGCGGCCGCGCCCGCGCCGCCTTCAGCCTGCTCCTGGTCATGGCCGGCCTCGCCGGATTGATCGCCATGGAGGCGGTGGACGAGGAATTCGCCACCCGCTTCCAGGGCTGGACGGTCAACACCCTCGGCCACTTCGTGCGCGGCGACTTCACCCCCATCCTGCTCGGCACCGGCTTCGCCTGCGCGCTGGCCGCCGGCTGGTGGTCGTGGATGCGCCTGCACGTGCAACGTTTCGCGAGCCGCGGCTGGCTGCGCCGCGCGCTGTGGTTGATCCCCGTCGGGCAGCTCGTGCTCTGCCTCACCGGCTTCGTCCTGCTCAATCACCTCAAACTCGACGGCAGCGCCCGCGCCGACCGCATCTTCGCCGCCCGCGCCCGCACCGCCCTGCTCGGCCTGACGAAGATGGCAAACGCGTCCGCGCTCGAGCCCGGCACGCGCCGCGAAGCCCTCGCCCTGCTCGCGGCCGCCAATCCCGATTTCGAATCGCTCACCCTGGCGCGCGAGGAGGGCGGCGCCCTCGTCCCGGTGGTCTCCGCGGGGCGCGGCTCCCCCGCCGCCGGCCGCGTGACGCTCTGGCGCGCCCGCGGCGCCGACGATCCGCGCCTCGCCGCGCGACCGCGCAAGGCCTTCGCCACCACCTTCCTCTCCGACACGCGCGGCACCCACACCCTCTTTCTGGAACCCTGGCCCGGCCCCGACGCCGACTGGCTCGTCGTCCGCGTCTCCTTCCGCGAATGGTCCGAGGTGATGGGCCAGGTGCTCAGCCTCGCCGCCATCATCATCCTGCTCGCCTGCGTGCTGGGCGTCGCGGTGGTGGTGTTTTTGATCCAGCGCGAACTCGGCGCCGAGACCGGGCTCGACCTCGCCCGCGCCTCCGCCGCCAACGAGGCCAAGACCGAGTTTCTCAGCCGCGCCTCGCACGAGCTCCGCACCCCCATCCAGGGCGTGCTCGGCTACGCCGACCTGCTCGGCCGCTCCCCGCTCAACTCGCGCCAGGCCTCCTGGCTCGACTCGCTGCGCACCCAGGGCGGACACCTGCTCAGCCTGGTCAACGACCTGCTCGACTTCGGCGCGCTGCAAAACGGACGCCTCCCGCTCGAGGCCCGTCCGGTCTCGCCCGCGCGCATCGCCCGCGAGGCGCTCGACGCCGTGCGCCCCCAGGCCGAGACGCGCGGCCTCGACTGCTCGCTCACCATCGAGCCGGGCACGCCCGCATGGGTGCGCGGCGACCCGGTGCGCCTGCGCCAGATCCTGGTCAACCTCCTCGGCAACGCCGTGAAGTTCACCGCCGAGGGCTCCGTCCGCCTGCGCGTCAACGCCCGCGAACGCCCCGAGGCGGACGGTCGTCGCCGTCTGCTGTTTGCCGTGGCCGACACCGGCGCCGGCATCTCCGCCGAGGATCTGCCGCGCATCTTCGAGCCGCGTGGTCGCGCCCGCCGCCACCCCGCCGAGGGCGCCGGGCTCGGGCTCGCGCTCACCCGCAGTCTCTGTCGCGCCATGGGCGGCGACCTCGCGGTCGAGAGCACGCCCGAGGAAGGATCCGTTTTCACCGCCAGCGTGCTCCTCCCCGCCGCGGAGGGACCGGAAACGCTTCGCGGCTCCGGCCCGCGCCGCCTGCCCGCGCTCGGCCAACGCGTGCTCGTGGTCGAGGACAACGTCGCCCTGCGCGCCCTGCTCGGCGACTGGCTCGACGAGCTCGGCTGCGCCACCGTGCTCGCGCCCGACGGCGAGGAGGCGCTCGCCCTCGCCCGCGAACAGGACTTCGACGCCGTGGTGCTCGACCTCGGCCTGCCCGGCATCGACGGCCGCGAGGTCGCCCGCCGCCTCCGCGCCCGCCCCACCCCGCCCGGCGCCACGCGCCCGCGCATCGTCGGGCTCTCCGCCCACGCCGGCGAGGAGGACCGTCTCTCCGCGCTCGCCGCCGGCATGGACCTCTTCCTCACCAAACCGGTGGAACTCGCCGCGCTCGCCGCCGCCCTGCGCGGGCAAAACCCCTCCATCCCCGCGGGCTTCGGCTCGTCGCCGCCCATGCCGCTCCACGCTTCCGCGGGCTCGAATCCCCCGATGACGGCATCGCCCGCAGGCGTGGGCGAGGGCGCGGGTCTGGGACTCGGGGGGCGCGACGCTTCCACGACCTCCGGCGGCCTGCTGGCGAGCCCGCTGCTGACCGAGAGTCGCGCCCAGACCATACGCGCCCTGGCCCGCCAGGATCTCACCGCGCGGCGCGACGAGCTGCGCGACGCCATCGGCGCCGGCGACTGGCCGCGCGTCGCCAAGGTCGCCCACTATCTCGCCAACACCGCCGACCTGCTCGGCGACGCCGAGCTCCGCTCCGCCTGCGTGGCCTGCGAGGACGCCGCGCTCGAGGGCGACACCGCCCGCGCCCGCTCCGCCGCCCGCGCCATCATGCCCGGGAGCTCCTGAGGTCCGCCGAGGCTTGGACCCGGGCCATTCCGGGAAGGCTCCGCCGCACCGACCGCTTGCGGAGCACTTTGGCTCGGAAAGTAGTCAACTCGCTCCGCGAGTTGACACCCCGACCCCGCGACAGCCGCACAGCTTCGCCACCTCACCGACTCCCACCCGCGCGGCGGGCCCCCGGGACTTCCTCCCGGCTCCGCCGCACCGACCGCTTGCGGAGCAAGCGGAGCACTTTGGCTCGGAAAGTAGTCAACTCGCTCCGCGAGTTGACACCCCGACCCCGCGACGGCCGCGCAGCTTCGCCACCTCACCGACTCCCACCCGCGCGGCGAGCCCCCGGGACTTCCTCCCGCGCGGACGGACAGCGTCCCGCGCGAAACACCGTCTAAAAATAGTAAAGTAAAAGCCTCGTTAAGCCCTGCCCACATCCGCCCAAACCGACCGCACCCGCTCCGCCATGAACACCCGCTCCGCCACCTCCGCCCTCCTCGCCGTTCAGGCCCTCGCCGCCACCTCCGTCTCCGGCCTCGCCGCCGGCCGTCGCCGTGGCCGCGCCTGAGCGTTTCGCGCTCCGCATCCCGTCCCGTCCACCCGCACCTTCCACTCGCCCTCCCGCCATGACCGATCGCCAACGCGAACTCGTGCAAGCCGTCTGGGCCTACGTCGGCCCCCTGCCCGACGTGGCCGTCGAGCTTTTCTACGCGGAGCTTTTCCGCCGCGATCCGACCCTGCGCGCCTTCGTCGCGGATCGGCTCCCCGCCCAGAAACGGCTCCTGTTTCCCGCGATCGACATCCTCGTGCGCGGCCTCGACGACCCGTCCGCCCTGCGCGCCGCCGCCCGACAGCTCGGGCGGCGCCACGCCGCCGGCGGGGTGGAATACGCCCGACCCGGCACCGTGCGCGGCGCGCTTTTGCACGTGATGCGCGAGACCGCCGGCCCGCTCTTCACCCCCGAGGCCGAGGACGCGTGGATCGCCTTTCACGACTTCCTCGCCGGAGCCTACGTGGACGAGGACCCCGCTCCGGGGTGTCACCTCCACCCCCGCCCCGCCGAGGCGCCGGGCGCGGCCGCCCTGGCCTGAGCCGAGAACCGCGGCCACCACGGCCGACGGTCGGACGACCTAACTCGGCGCCTCGGATCTACTCCTCGCCGCCGCCGGCCGCCAGGCCAGCCAGCCGACCAGCCCCAGCCCGCCCCACAGGGCCAGGGTGCCCGCCACCTCGTGCAACACGTCGTAGTGCCCGGGGAAATACCGCGCGGTCGTGGAGATCACCAGAATCCGGAGCAGATTGCCCACGAAGCCGATCAGCAGCGCCGCCGGCACCAGCGCCGCGATGCTCCACCAACGCCGCCCCGCGATGCCGCCCGCGAGGATGGCGATCAGGGCTCCCGAGGTGATGAGACCAAAACCGTTGCACTCCGTCGCCACGCGGAAGTGCCCGCCCGCCACAGAAAGGATGAGCTGGGGATCCTCCGCCGGGCCGATCAGGGTCAACTGCGGCGCCAGATGCAGGGCCTGGAGCACCTGCGCCGCGCCCACGCCCGCCAGTTGCCGCAAGGGCCAGTCGAGAAGCGGGAAGGCCAGGATGATGACGACAAACGCCGCCACCCCCGCGACCAGCGGACGGAAAAAACGATAACCGCCGGCGCCGAACAACGCCTGCAAACACCCCGCCAGCGCGAGCGCCAGACCGGGCAACACCAACAACGACCACCCCGTGAGAGCCGCCCCGCCCACGCAGGCGAAGGCGCCGGCGAGCAGGCCGAGGGTGCGGTTGCAGAGGTCGCCCCGGATGCGCAGCTCCTCGCGATGTTGCCAGGCGACGAGTCCCGCGGCGGCGGCGAGCAGGATAAACGCCTGCCGGATCTGCTGCCGCGCCACCGTCTCCGCCACGATCCAGCGCGTGACCGGCCAGAAAACGGCGGCCGTCGCGACGACCAGCATCCACGCCATGCGCCGGTCACGCGCGACCTCGGCCGCGGCCACGACCTCCACCGCCGGGCCGTCGCCGCCCGGCCCCGGGTCGGCGGCCGGCGTTTTTTTGTTTTCGGAAACAGGGTCCACGCCCGCGACCTAAGCGAGCCCGCCGCCGCGCACAAGCGCCCCCATCGGCCTGGATCACCAAAACCTCGCCCGTCGTTCGTTATACCCCGCGCCGCTTCCGGCTTCCCGAGCGGCCCGCTTTGCGCCTTGCTCCGTGGCCATGACGCCTCGCGCGCGCCGCTTTTTGTTCGCCTCCGCCCTGCTGGCCTTCGCCGCGGGTTGCGCGCACCGGCCCGGCTCCGTTCGCGACAACGCCGACGCCCGCGCGGCCCTCGCCGCCGGCGAGTCCGAGCCCGCCCGCGAACCCACCCGCCCCCGCGTCGAGCGGGTCACCGCCCCCGGCACCGCCTTCATGCGCAACCGGCCCGACGATCCCTTCGAGCCGCGGCTCGTCGTCACCACACAGGTCGCGCACGGAGACCTTTTTCTCCACGCGCTCGACCGCGCCTCGCCCCGCTACCTCAGCGCCCAGACCCTCTACCGCGGGCAACGCGCCTACCTTTTGCCCTTCGCCGCCAACTACGGCGTCGCCCCCGATCGGCGCACCGATCTCACCTTCGAGGTCCGTATCCGGCGCCCCGACGGGCGCGCGGGCGGCGAACCCTTCTCCGCCGTGCTGTGGCAATACGCCGTGTCCGGTCCCGAGCTTCTGCTCTACCCCGCCACCACCGTCTCCTTCCACGCCGAGGCCGCCGATCCGCTGGGCGAATACCAGATCGACGTCCTCGTCACCGACCACCTCGCGGGCACCAGCCGCACGCTCACCCACTCCCTCCACGTCATCGACTACGCCCCGTCGGACCTCCCCGAACAGTTCGACGCCCAGGCCTGGTTCTCCCGCTACTACCAATACCCCACGCCCGAGCTCGCCCTGCCCGCCCTGCCCCGGCTCCTGTCCGAGCTGCCCAGCGACCGTCGCGCCTCCGCCATCCCGCCGATCCTCGGCTTTTACGACCAACTGCTGGGCGACAACACGTGGCTGCTGCCGGCCTTCTGCGCTCGCCTCGCCGTCGCCTCGCCGGAAGAGGCCTACGCCCTCTCGCTCGTGCTGGGCCACCATCTGCGGCGCTCCGCCGCGCCGCCCGCCGGAGTCGATTTCGCGACCTGGACCCGGCTCGCCGATTTTCGCACCTACGCCTGGCCCTCCGACCCGGAAGGGCCGCTCGAACGCGCCGCGCAGCTCGACAACCTCTGGGGCCGCTTCCTCGCCAGCGGCCTCTACTCGCCCCTCGAACGGCTGCTCGACCCGCTCGCCCACCACGACGATCTCGGCGCCGCCGACCGCTGGCAAAAACTCCGCGCCGCCGCCGGCGCCGAGGCGGACCTCTCGCTCGACGCCCTCGCCGAACCGCCCGCGCCGGGCGACACCGACGCCCCGCCCGACGAGGTTCGCCGCGACGTCCTCCTGCGCACCGCCATCTGGACCCTGCGCAACCACGTCGGCCAGCACACCCTCGTGCGCTCCTACCTCGATTGGACGCTTCAGCTCGGCACCCTCCCGCCGGCCGAGCGCGGTCTGCTCGCCCGTATCCTCCGGCCCGAACCCGCGGCGCCCGCCGCGGCCATCCAGCGATAGGACAAAATCGAAATGAACGACGGGAAAATCACCCAAGAATACGTCAAGCTGAACGATAACCATCGGCGTGTCGCGCAACTCCATTCCCGCCGCCACGATTCAGCGGGGCCTTCGACGCGAACTCTGGCGATAGTGATCATCCTGCTTCTGACCATCAGCATCACGCTCTTTTATATCTGAAAGATGAAGAACGAGCCCAGCAAAGCGCCGGGGCATTAAGGCCCGCTCCGCCCTCGTTTCGCCACCCGCCCCTTCAGCCCACACCACGTCCTCGCCCATGTCCCACGCGCATACCTGGCAGTTCTACCGCATCGGCGGCTTCGACCAAGTCGCCCTCCGCGACGCCGCCGACCTCGAACACCTCGCCGAGCTGGATCAAAAACTCTGGGCCGCCCTCTCCTGCCCGGTGAAGGGCCTCGAGCTCGACGAAAAAACCCTCGCGCTCATCGACACCGACAAGGACGGCCGCATCCGCGCCCCCGAGCTCCTCGCCGCCATCGCCTGGTGCAAACCCTACTTCAAGGACCTCGGCGTGCTCCTCTCGGGCAAGGACGCCCTCCCGCTCGACGCCTTCGCCGACAGCCCCGAGGGCCGCTCCACCCGCGCCTCCGCCGCCCGCATCCTCGCCTCCCTCGGCAAAGCCTCCGCCACCGAAATCTCGCTCGGCGACGCCTCCGACACCGGCAAACTTTTCGCCGCCACCACCCTCAACGGCGACGGCGTCGTCGTCCCCTCCTCCGCCGACGACGACCCCGCGCTCTCCGCCCTGCTCGCCGACATCGTCGCCGCCACCGGAGGCGCCCCCGACCGCTGCGGCAAACCCGGCGTCAACCAGGCCCTCGCGGACAAGTTTTTCGCCGACGCCGCCGCCCTCGTCGCCTGGTCCGGGCAGGCCGCCACGCCCGCCGTGCTCACGCTCGGCGCCGCCACACCCGCCGCCACCGCCGCCGTCGCCGCCGTCCGCGCGAAGGTGGACGACTTTTTCGCGCGCGCCCGCCTCGCCGCCTTCGACGCCCGCGCCCTGCCCGCGCTCAACCGCGCCGAGTCCGAATACCTCGCCCTCGCCACCAAGGACCTCACCGTCGGGGCCGACGAGATCGCCGCCTTCCCCCTCGCCCAGATCTCCCCCGACCGGCCGCTCCCCCTGCTCGCCGGCGTGAACCCCGCCTGGGCCGGCCGCCTCGCCGCCCTGCACCGCGACGCCGTCGCCCCCGTCTTCGGCGCCGACACCACCGAGCTCACCGAGGCCCGCTGGACCGAACTCAAGACCAGGACCGACGCCTTCGCCGCGCACACCGCCGCCAAGCCCGCCACCGGCGCCGAAAAGCTCGGCCTCGACAAGCTCCGCGCCCACCTCGCCGACGCCGACAAAACCCGCCCCGCCCTCGTCGCCCTGCTCGCCCGCGACAGCGCCCTCGCCCCCGAGTTCGACGCCATCGTCAACGTGGAAAAACTCCTCCGCTTCACGCGCGACTTCCGCGTATTGCTCCACAACTACATCAACTTTTTCGACTTCTACTCGCCGGATCGGCTCGCGGTTTTCCAGGCGGGCACGCTCTACCTCGACACCCGCGCCACCGAGCTCTGCGTCGAGGTCGCCGCCCCCACGCCCCTCGCCGCGATGAGCAAGATGTTCATCGCCTACTGCGACCTGAAACGCGCCGGACAGCCCCCGCGCAAGATCGCCGCCTGTTTCACCAACGGCGACAGCGACTACCTCTTCGTCGGCCGCCACGGCCTTTTCTACGACCGGCAGGGACGCGACTGGGACGCCACCATCGCCGCCATCGTGGACAACCCCATCAGCGTGCGGCAGGCCTTTTTCCTGCCCTACAAAAAATTCCTCCGCCTCGTGGAGGAGATCGTCGCCAAACGCGCCGCCGCCGCCGAGGCCGCCGGCAACGCCCGCATGGCCACGGCCGCCGACAAGACCGCCCACGCCGACAAACTCATGCCCGCCGCCGCGCCCAAACCCGGCGAGCCCCCGCGCAAGCTCGACATCGGCTCCGTCGCGGCGATCAGCATCGTCGTCACCGGCATCGTCGGCGTCATCACCACGCTCGTCGGCTACATCTTCGGCCTCGCCTGGTGGCAATACCCGCTCGTCCTGCTCGGCCTCGTCACCCTGGTGTCCGGCCCCTCGATGCTCATCGCCTGGTTGAAGCTTCGCCAACGCACCATCGGCCCCATCCTCGAAACCAACGGCTGGGCCATCAACGGCCGGATAAAGGTGAACATCCCCTTCGGCACCCGCCTCACCGACCGCGCCGAGCTGCCCCGCGGCAGCCAGCTCGACCTCTCCGATCCCTACGCCGACCGCGCCGTCGCGCGCCGCCGCCGCGCCTGGATCTTCGGCATCCTGCTTCTCCTCCTCGCCGCCGCGACCGGCCTGGCGTGGTATGCCCGCGTCTGGCCCTTCGCCCCCGCCGGCAGCCCGTAAGCCGTTGAAGCACCCTCACGTCATTTATTGGATGTGATTCCAGTGGAAGGACGTGGCGGAATGGCGGAGCTATTTCGTTTCGGTGGAGCCCGCCGGACGAAATCGCTCCGCGCTTCCGCCACGACCAGCGGTCAAGCGCCGTCGCACAGCCCCACGACCAGCCCGGTGTCTTGCGACGTAACGGAACGGCAGCGCCGTTTCGTCGCCACCAAGTGCTCGAGCGAAATCGCTCCGCGCTTCCGCCACATCGGAATACCGCCGGCCATTCCTCTCAACACGGCACCGACCCGCTGGAAACAGGGCGGAACCTTGGATGAGTGTTAAGTGGAAGCCGAGAATTCCGGCTTTCAAGCGGCGCGGCGAGCCCGACGGCTTCACCCTTATTTTGGGACACCCGTCCCATCATACCGGGTAAAGACCCTATTGGACTAGGCCCGTTCGTAGTCTCCCTCCTTGCCGGCATCGCAAGCCGAACGCATCTGCGGCTCACACTCGTTTTACTGGTGACACCGCATCTCCCATCGACCCGCGCCCGCCGAGCCCCCGCCTCCCTTCCATCGTCTTGGAGCGGCAGGAAGCTCCTCGCCGCCCTGCTCGCGCTGCCCGCCGGAGTCGGTTTCGCCCAGTCGGTTTTCCAGGAGACCTTCATGGGCACCGCGGCCACCGGATGGGTTTTTGGCGGGCTCGGCAGCTCGACCGATCCCTACCTCACCGCCGGCGTGGTTTCCGGCGACACCGACGGCAACGGCTGGCTGCGCCTCACCAACAACACCAACAACCAGGCCACCTACGCCCTGCTCGACTCGGAGATCTTCTCCGTCGGCGCCCAGATCCAGATCGAGATGGAGTATGCGTTCTGGAACGACGGCGTGTCCAACGCCACCTCCGGCGCCGACGGCATCACATTCTTTCTCGTCGATGGCTCGGTGGACAGCGCCACCTTCCAACCCGGCTCCTACGGCGGCTCGCTCGGCTACGCCGCCCTCGACACCGACGGCAACGGCTCGGTGGACTCCCCCGGCATGGCCGGCGCCTACCTCGGCTTCGGCTTCGACAACTTCGGCAACTACGCCGGCGAGACGGAAGGCCGCGACGGCGGCATCGGCACCAACTACGCCGGCTACGCCAACCGCATCAGCGTGCGCGGCCCGGACGACGGCGACGGCAACAACGCCACCGGCTGGGAATTCATCCAGGCCAGCTCCCCGCTGCAAAACCTCAGCGGCGGCGGCCAGATGGATTTTCCCAACAACACCACCCGGCCCGGCCAAACAGGCGCCGACTACCGCGCCTTCCGCCTCACCCTCGACGCCGACAACCAGCTCGTCGTCGAGATGAAGTTCGGCGCCAGCGCCGACTACATCGTCGCCTTCACCGCCGACCTCTCCGCTTACGAATCCGACCGCCCCGACACCTTCAAGATCGGCTTCACCGGCTCCACCGGCGGCAGCAAGGAGATCCACGAGATCCGCAACGTCTCCGTCGTCTCCACCCCCGGCGCCACCATCGGCGGCTCCTTCGAGTGGGACGACGGCAAAAACTCCTCCGACGACAACTGGGGCTCCGGCAACCCCACCAACGAGGCCAACGACAACTGGTTCTCGTTCAGCGCGACCAACAACAACAAGACTCCCTTCATCGACTCCGACATCTTCTTCGGTAGTCGTCCCGCCGAGACTTCCGCCGGCGCCGACGCCCGGCCCAGCCCCTACGCCAGCGTCCAGAACGTCAACCTGAACAACGACGTCCGGGTGAA
>CBINNW010000145.1:0-11996 GCA_966252115.1 uncultured Akkermansia sp. | reverse complement strand
CGCCGGGTTGCGTCGGCTGCGGCTACGAAAACCGCATCGGGTCCCAGCAGGTGGCTCAGCAGGGACCCGCTGGGGGAAAGGGGTGGGCTGAATTTGTTCCAGTTTGTCGGAAATTCATCGATAAATTATGTCGATCTATTTGGTCTGCATCCGGGCGACCCGACATATGGATTGCCAAAAGATTTCTGGAATTGGTGGCATAAACAGCCAGATTTCAATGACCACAAAGGACCGGATGGAACTATATCCGAGGAGGATGCGAGAAAGGCACATGACGAATGGGAATCGAACGGGAGTCCCACAGTCAGGGATAAAGAAGATTGTCCCGGTGGGAGCGATCCTGATACGATGCCGGACGGCAGTCCATTGCCTGATCCTCTCCCGCCTATAGATGAGTCCAGAGCTCCTGATCTCCCCGAGCAGCCGTGGCCGTCAGGACCCACAATTCCGGCACCCAGTCCGGAATCTGTTAAGCGAGCGGGATGGTTAGGTGTTATTCTAGCAGGTGCTGCGACGGTTGTGACTTTTCTTGTGTTTAATTAATGTTAAGTTATGACTTCCAGTTTTAAGCTATGTATGCGAATCGCCCACCCTTCGGAAATGGGTGCGGATTCGCTTCGGAGTTTAAGATCGATATCGAAACTTGATTACTTCAATCATAGGAGCTCTAAGTTCTCTAAATATTTCACTCAATGTGAAATATTTAGTGGGGTAGTGGTGGGTCTTATTGAATTAGATGCCAAAATTTTGGATTCCATAATGGCAGCAAGCGTCATGGTTGAGGTTGATTGGGATGTGGTTTTCGAGATCGTAATTTTCACTTCGTCGGATAATCAGACTGTCAAAGTATTTCCGCGAACGCTAAGGATGGCTGCCGAGTGCGATTTTGAGATTGATGTGTCTTATTTTAGGACAAAATAGAGACCGAGAGGCCGAGCCAAAAAGGGGCGGGGCCGAGCCGAAAGGGTCAGGGCGTTGTTTGTTGATTTGTATCCGTCCGCTCGGCGACCGCATAGGCAGGCCAAAAGCGGCGTGATAGTTTGCTGGGATGAACGCGACGATGACAGAGGTGGTGGACGACGGGAGGAGGCCGGACCGGCTGGGGAGGGTGCGCACGCCGCAGAGCAGGCGCGAGGAGTTGCTGGCCGAGTATGAGCGCAGCGGGCTGTCGCAGGCCGCCTTCGCGCGGCGCGCGGGAGTGCGCTACCCGACCTTCGCGCATTGGGTGCAGCAGCGCCGGCGAGGCGGCGCCACCGGCGAGCCCCCGGCAGCGGAGTCGGGCGCGACAGCACGTTTTGTGGAGCTGCGTTTGCCGAGCGAGCGGCCGATGCCGCCGTCGGTGGTCGCGACGGAGCTGAGCGTGATTTTGCCGGACGGCGTGGTGCTGCGCGGAGCGGAGCCGGCGGCCTTGGCGGCGTTGGTGCGGGCCTTGAGGGAGGGATGAACGATGGGACTGCCCGTGATCGGCCTGCCGCAGGGCCTGCGCATCTACCTGGCGGTCGAGCCGGTGGACATGCGCAAACAATACGACGGCCTCTGGGCCTTGGCCTCGCAGCACCTCGGACTCGACCCGAAGGGCGGCGCCCTGTTCGTCTTCACCAACAAGAGCCGGGACCGGGTGAAGCTTTTGCACTGGGACGGCAGCGGCGTGTGGGTCTTGGCGAAGCGGCTGGAGCAGGGCCGTTTCAGCTGGCCACGCGGCGCCGGAGGCGACAATCGCAAGCTCTCGCTGGAGCCGTCCGCCCTCACGCTTCTGCTCGACGGAATCGACCTGAAAAACGGCGCGAAAAAAGCGTGGTATGAGCGCTGAAAAAAGCTCGACGCGGGCGTATCCATTTATTCCTTACGCGGCGCCATGCCGCCGCTCGCCGACCTGCCCGCCGCCTACCTCGCGCTCGAGCGCGAGCACGGCGAGTTGAAGGGCCTCGCGCAGGCGCTAAAGGACGAGGTCGCGACCCTGCGCTGGCAGCTGGAGAAGATGCGCAAGCTGGTCTTCGGCTCCGGCAAGAGCGAGAAGCTGGACCGCGCGCAGCTCACTCTTGCGCTCAAGGAGCTGGAGGCTGCCGTCGAAGCGGCCGAGCGGCCCGCTCAGACGGTGAGCTACGAGCGTCGCGCCCCCGCGGCCGAGCGGCGCCCCGCTCCGCAGAAGGCCTTCGAGAAGCTGCCCGTGCAGGAGGTCGTCGTGATCGAGCCCGAGGCGGTGAAGGCCGAGCCCGAGGCCTACGAGAAGATCGGCGAGGAGCGGACCTTCGAGGTGGAGATCGTCGCGCCCAAGCTCTTCAAGCGGGAGATCGTGCGCCCCAAATACAAGGCGAAGGCGGACCGCGCGCGGCCTCCGGTCGTGGCGCCCGCCCCGGCCCGCGCGGTGCCCGGCGGCCACGCCTCGGCCGGCCTGCTCGCCTGGGTCTGCGTGGCCAAGTATCTGGATCATCTTCCGCTTTACCGGCAGGAAAAGCAGCTCGCGCGCTGGGGCGCACAGATCCCGCGCTCCACCCTGTGCGAGTGGATCCGCATCGCGGCCGACTGGCTCGAGCCGATCTACAACGCGATGCTGCGCCGCCTGCTCGACGGCGACTACGTGCAGGCCGACGAGACGCCGATAAAATGCCAGGACCCGGACCAAGAGGGGCTGGGCATCTTCCAAGGCTACCTCTGGGTCGTCACGCGACCCGGCGCGGACGTGTGCTTCGACTGGCGTCCCAGCCGACGGCATGCCGAGGCGACGACCTTGCTCAAGGGCTTCATCGGCCTGCTGCAAGCCGACGGCTACGCGGCCTACGACGCGCTCGCGGCCGGACGCCCCGGTGGCGAGATCACGCGCCTGGGCTGCTGGGCTCACGCCCGGCGCAAGATCTTCGAGGCAAAAGCCGAGGATCCTCGCGAGGCCGGGGTGATCCTGCGCTTCATCTCCTGGATGTATGCCCGCGAGAAGGAATGGGACCAGGCCGACAAGCACGCGAAGCGCGAGCGCGACGCGGCTGCCCGGACCAAGCTGCGAGAGGCCCGATTCACCCGCGGTCTCGCCTGGCTGCACGCCCGCGTGTTGCGCCTGCGCGAACGCGTGCGCCCCAAGTCCGGCCTCGGGGTGGCCGCCGGCTACCTGCTCTCGCAGTGGGAAAGCTTGGCCGCCCACCTGCGCCACGGCCAGACCCGGCTCGACACCAACGTGGTCGAGAACGACATCCGCCCCACCGCCCTCGGAAAAAAGAACTGGTTGTTCATCGGCCACCCCGACGCCGGCAAACGCACCGCCATCCTCTACTCGATCATCATCTCCTGCCTGCGTCACGGGCACGATCCGGAAGCCTAGGCCGAGCCGAAAGGGTCAGGGCGTTGTTTGTTGATTTCTCGATACGGGCAACGTCCTCGCCGCGTCAGCGGCACACGTCGCGCCAGCCCGGCCCCGGGCGGCCGGTCCGTCACGCCGTCTGCATCCTCCCTCGGGGCGGCTCCGGTCCGGTAGAGTGAAACCCCGCCGGGGCGGCGCTCCGATAAGATCCGCGCCGGCACGTCACGGCCCGCCGTCCGCTGCGCTCCCGGTTGCCGAGTCGTGCCCGTCCTGAAGTGACCGGCGGGGACCCCGCTGCGCCGTAAGCGTCCATTCGGGGACCTCCTTGACTGGGGCGGGAGGAGGAAAGCCGTCGTTGGGGCGTGGTGTCCACCGGCTCGACCGCCAGGTAGATGCGCAGGCCCTGCGGCAGGCCGATCACGGGCAGTCCCATCGTTCATCCCTCCCTCAAGGCACGCACCAAGGCCGCCAGCGCCGCCGGCTCCGCTCCCCGCAGCACCACGCCGTCCGGCAGCGTCACGCTCAACTCCGCGCCGACCACCGACGGCGGCATCGGCCGCGCGCTCGGCAAACGCAGCTCCACAAAACGCGCCGTCCCGCTCGCCGCGGCGGGCAGCTCGCCGGCGGTCTTGCCGCTTTGCCGGCGCTGCTGCACCCAATGCGCGAAGGTCGGGTAGCGCACTCCCGCCCGCCTCGCGAAGGCGGCCTGCGACAGTCCGCTGCGCTCATACTCCGTTAGCAACTCTTCGCGCCTCGTCCTTGGCGTTCGCACCCGTCCCAGCCGGTCCGGCCTACTCCCATCGTCCACCACCTCCGTCATAGTCTCCTTCATCCCCTCAGCCTATCATGGCCCGCCTCATCCGCCTATGCGGTCCCCGGGCGGACGCTTACGGGTCCTCGACGGGGAAAAGCTGGCGGCGTATCGCAACATCTGAGGCCGCGCCGCGTAAGCGTGGGGAAGATTTTCCCGTTCTTAAAGTGGTGCGGCCGGAGGGAATCGAACCCTCGAGACCACTTTGGAAGAGTGGAGTTTTACCACTAAACTACGGCCGCGTCGCGTTGCAGGGCGAGCAGGGAGGTTTTGGGAGGGCGGCTGGCGGGTCAAGCTCGGTGCGGCAAGTTTCTTGGGCGCCCCCAATCCTTACGATCTGAGCCGACGGGTCGTGGGAGGGAGGGGGCGAGGGATTTGTGGTTGCGGCTTCTGGGTCGGATAGTCCGACGCGGTGCTGTTGCGGCGTTGGCGGACGGTTTCCCCGGGTGTTTTTGCCGCCGGCTTGCCCTTCTGCGCAGGGTATGCGGCGTCGGCGGGCAGGCTCCTCCCTCGCCGCTGGGTGGCGGGGTTTGATCTGGTTTGTGCGGGCGGGGCTCCGGCCCTCAGGCCGTGGGGCAGGCGTGTTCACGCCACAGCCGCCACCAATTCAGCCAGCCTGCGGAGCAACACCGCCTGAGCACCAGACCGCGCGCGTGCCGAGAGAGCTTGGCCGCCAGGGGCGGGAGGTGGCGGATGAGTGTCCGCACCCGCCAAGCGTGGTGCTCGGCGGGCAATTCCAAAAGCTTCAGCGCGGTGAGCACGTTGTAGGCGATGGCGGCCAGCGTGTAGAAGGCTCGGTTGGCTTCCAGCGACAGGCAGGGCGGGTGGTGCGGATCGAGGTCGGTGAGCAGCTGGGAAAACATCCGCTCGCGTTCGCCTTTCAGGTCGTGACGGTCCCGCGCCGACTTCGGCGCGCGGGCGTCGTCCTCGCAGGTGCGGCAGGCGTGACGGTCGAACAGCTCGTCTTTGCCGCGCCAGCGGCGCACGGCGTAGACCTGCGGTCCTTCGCAGCCCTCGGGCCGGTGGCGCACACAGGCGTAGTGGTTTTCCTCATACGCGGTCCGGGCGGAAGCGGGTTGTTCGGCGGCGACGCGTTCGAGCGGCTCGGTCCGGCGGTTGCGGGAGATGGACCAGCGGGGGAGGGTCTTGCGGACGAGCTCGAGGTGCCGCGACCAGAGACCCACCTTCCTGCACATCGCCGCCACCGCCACCTGCCCGCCATGCACCGTGTGCCCCTTGGCCGGCGCCACCTCCATCATCAGTTTCCTCGCGTTCAACGTGTAGAGTGCAATCGCGTCTCCTCCGCCGCTCCCCCCGGCCTCTCCGGATCCCTCCCCTTTCACCAAAATGCTTTCACCCAGAATGTAGCTTGGCCGGCGGATCGTGAGGATTGAGGTCCGGCACATGGGGGATTTTCCGGCGAAAAGGGGCGTCAAAGGCGTCCGCCGGGACGGAAAACGGGTTGCGGGCCGCCGGGGGGGCGCGCAGCGTTTCGTTCATGGCTTTCATTTCGACTCGTGCCGCCGGCAGTCGGTCCTCGTCTTCACCGTCGTCGTTTCGCCCCCCCTCGACCGCTGCAGGAACCGCGGCGCCCAAGAAAGCTAGTTTTGCGGCTTCCCAAGCTTTGGCGAAACAGAAGGCGTATGAGCGGAAGGCCAAAAACTACAAACTGCCCTTGGTGGAGTTGGCCATCTTCACCCAGCAGCTGGCCTCTCTGCTCAACGCGGGTTTGCCCTTGGTGCAATGTTTGGAGGCGCTACAGGAGCAGACCGAGGATCCGGTGTTTCGCGTGATCATCCGGGACGTGCGGATTGAAATTTCCCAAGGCGTGGCGTTCTCCACTGCGGTGAAGCTCTATCCGCGCGCCTTCAACTCGCTGTTCATCTCCATGGTGGAAGCGGGTGAGGCGTCCGGTGCTTTGGCCGAAATTCTGAGCAAGGTGGCGAGCTATTTCGAATCGAGCGTCAAGCTGACCAAAAAGATCAAATCGGCCATGACCTATCCGATCGCGGTCATCGGCCTGGCCATCGCGCTGGTGAACGTGCTGCTGATTTTTGTGATCCCGGTGTTCGCCTCCATGTTCGCCGACTTCGGGGCGAAGCTTCCCGCGCCCACCCAGATGCTCATCGATTTGAGCGACTTCCTAAAATACAATTTCCACTGGATCCTGTTGGGCGGCGGCATCGCCATCTGGTTGATCAGAAAATTCATCGCCACTCCGCGGGGCCGTCGGGTGAAGGATGAAAGCTTGGTCAAGGCGCCCATCTTCGGAGGCCTCATCCACAAAATCTCCATCTCCCGCTTTTGTCGCACGTATGCCACGCTGATCCGATCCGGCGTGCCGATCTTGCGGACGCTGGAGATCGTCGCGGCGGCATCGAACAAGGTGCAAATCGAGGATGCTTGCGTGGAGATCGCCCGTCACGTGAGTCAAGGTGGCCAGGTGTCGGAGGTCCTCGCCGCCAATCCCTATTTTCCCCCGATGGTGAAACACATGGTGAAGGCGGGTGAATCGACGGGCAACGTGGACGGCATGATGAACAAGATCGCCGACTTTTACGACACCGAGTCGGAGGCCACGGTCGCGTCGCTCACCTCCCTGATCGAGCCCATGTTGATCGTGTTCCTCGGCGTGGTGGTCGGCGGTATCGTCATGGCGATGTTCCTTCCGATCTTCAAACTCGGTGCCGTCGCCGGCGGAATGGGATGAGCGGATTTTACCCGTTCCCGTCGCTTGCCTAAGCTTTTCTTTTCCCTCTGCTAGAGCCCCCTATGCCGTCCGTCCTCATCGTTGACGATCTGTTGTCCATTCACGAGATGCTGGACGCGGTCATCCAGCCCACCGGTTACAGCACCGCGTTCGCGACCGACGGCGAAAAGGCCTTGGCCCGCTACAAGGCCGAAAAATACGACCTCGTCCTGGCCGACATCGACATGAAGCCCATGGACGGGATCACGCTGCTGCGGCAGCTCAAGACCTACGATCCCACCGCCGTCGTCATCATCATGACGGCCTACGCCTCGACCGAGAGCGCGGTGCAGGCGCTCAAATTTGGCGCCTTCGATTATCTGCAAAAGCCGTTCAGGGTGGACGACCTCATCGCCACGCTGAAGCGAGCCTTGGATTTTCGGAAGTTCAGCACCTCCGCCTCGGCGCCCCATGCCGCTGCGGCGGGATCCGCGGGGCCCGCGGGAGTCGCCGGAAGCATCGCCGGGGGGCCGGTGGACATCGACGGGCGTCTGGTTGGCGTAAGCGCCGCCCACAAGAAGCTCGTCACCCAGCTGAAGAAACTCGCCACCGTCCGCACCCCGGTGCTCCTCCAGGGCGAAGCGGGCATCGGCAAGAGCACGATCGCGGAACTGCTTCACGCCGGTGCATCCTCACCCGAAGCCCCCTTCGTCCGGGTCGATTGCGCTCGCAGTGGAGAACCAACTTTCCGGCCGGGCCTCTTCGGGGAAAACGGCGGGGGCGGCCTTTGGGTAACCCAGGCGCAAGGCGGCACTCTCCTGCTGCAAAATCTGGATCAACTCGACGACCAGATGCAGCAGGACTTGGTGGGCGTTTTGCGGGCCAACCTGCACGGACTACGCCTCCTTTGCACCAGCACGGAGGACTTGGAGCAGCGAACGGAGGAGGGCCGCTTCAACGACGAGCTATTTTACCGCGTCGCCTCGCTGCCCGTGCAGATCCCACCGCTTCGCGAGCGCCCCGAGGACATCCCCGCGTTGGTCAAATACTTCACGGCCCTGACGGTTAACCCGCATTTCGACTCCAAGCTGGTCGAGTTCACCCCGGACGCCATGGGGGTGTTCAAATCCTATCCTTGGCCGGGCAACATCGCCGATCTCGCGCAGGTCGTGGCCAAAATCGTCGCCACCACCGAAACGCGCGTCGTGGGCGCGGATGCCTTGCCGCTTCGCATCAAGGATCTGCGTGGCTGGCCGAAACTCGCCGACTTCCTCGCCCTTCAGGAGAAGCACTACATCGAACAGGTGCTCAAAGCCTGCCGGGGCGACAAAAATCAGGCGGCTCGGGTGCTCGACATTCCCGTGACGCGGGTCGGTTGACGCTCGTTTGTTCATCCGCACGGGGCGGACCGGCGGTTGCCCACGTGCGTGCCGGGGACCTGTATGCCGGGCCGATGGAGCCCCTGAAAATCCGGTCGGTGGCGGGCGATGTGGCGCGGCCCGGTGTTTGCCGGCGGCGGCGAGCCTCCGTCCGCTGCTTCCTGTTTCGTCCCCATCCGTCCGCCCCGATTGCCCGGGATGATCCGAGCGTTGCGGCGATGGATCGTTTGCCCACTCGCCCACCGACACCCCAGCCTTTCCGCTTGCCGGACTTCTTGACGGGACCAACCCTCCGCCTCCTCTACGTCCATGCCCAAGCGCACCGATATCAAGTCCATCCTCATCATCGGCGCCGGTCCCATCGTGATCGGCCAGGCCTGCGAGTTCGACTACTCCGGCACCCAGGCGTGCAAGGCTCTGCGCGAAGAGGGTTACCGCATCATCCTGGTCAACTCGAATCCGGCCACGATCATGACTGATCCCGAGTTCGCCGACGCGACCTACATCGAGCCGCTCACCGTCGAATTCGTCGAACGCATCATCGCCGCCGAGCGTCCCGACGCCCTCCTGCCCACCCTCGGTGGCCAGACCGCCCTCAACCTCTCCATGCAGCTCCACGAGAAGGGCATTTTGGAGAAATACGGCGTGGAAATGATCGGCGCCAAACCGGCGGCCATCGCCAAGGGCGAGGACCGTGAGCTGTTCAAACAGGCCATGCTCAAGATCGGTCTCGACGTCGCCCGCTCGCGCGTCGTCAAGAGCCTCGAGGCCGCCCGCGCCGCGGTCGAGGAGATCGGCGCTTTCCCGCTCATCATCCGGCCGTCCTTCACTCTCGGCGGCTCCGGCGGCGGCATCGCCTACAACAAGGAGGAGTTCGAACGCATCGTCGCCAACGGTCTCGACCTTTCCCCCGTGCACGAGGTCCTCGTCGAGGAGTGCCTGCTCGGCTGGAAGGAATACGAGATGGAGGTCATGCGCGACCACAAGGACCAGTGCGTCGTCATCTGCTCCATCGAGAACTTTGATCCGATGGGCGTTCACACCGGCGACTCCATCACCGTCGCCCCCGCCATGACCCTGACCGACAAGGAATACCAGGTCATGCGCGACGCCTCCTTCGCCGTCATCCGCGAGATCGGCGTCGAGACCGGCGGCTCGAACATTCAGTTCTCCATCGACCCCAAGACCGGCCGCCAAGTCGTCATCGAGATGAATCCCCGCGTGTCGCGCTCCTCCGCGCTCGCGTCCAAGGCCACCGGTTTCCCCATCGCCAAGATCGCCGCCAAACTCGCCGTCGGCTACACCCTCGACGAGCTGCGCAACGACATCACGCGCCTCACCCCGGCCAGCTTCGAGCCCACCATCGACTACGTGGTGACGAAGATCCCGCGCTTCACCTTCGAGAAATTCATCGGCGCCGACACCACCCTCACCTCCGCCATGAAGTCGGTCGGCGAGGCCATGGCCATCGGCCGCACGTTCAAGGAGTCTTTCCAAAAAGCCCTCCGCTCCCTCGAGGTCGGCGCCCGCGGCTTCGGCGGCGGCGGCAAGCTCGGCGGCGACGAACTGCCGGACGACAAGACCATCCGCTCCAAGCTCGCCACCCCCAACAACGAGCGCGTCTTCTACATCCGCTACGCCTTCCTCGCCGGCTATTCGGTCGAGCAGATTTTCGACCTCTCCAAGATCGATCCCTGGTTCCTCACCCAGCTCCAGGAGATCTACCAGCTCGAGGTCGAGCTCAAGGCCCACGACCTCGGCTCCGTGCCGCTCCCGCTGCTCAAGCGCGCCAAACAGGCCGGCTTCTCCGACGCCCAGCTCGCCCACCTGCTCAAGGCCGCCGATCTCTTCGCCGTGCGCGACGCCCGCAAGGCGCGCGGCCTCGGCACCACCTACCGCCTGGTGGACACCTGCGCCGCCGAGTTCGAGGCCTTCACCCCCTACTACTACTCCTCTTACGGCGACGAAAACGAGGTTATGCCCCCCAAGGGCAAAAAGAAGATCATGATCCTCGGCGGCGGCCCCAACCGCATCGGCCAGGGCATCGAGTTCGACTACTGCTGCGTCCACGCCTCCTTCGCCCTGCGCGAGGCCGGCTTCGAGACCGTGATGGTCAACAGCAACCCCGAGACCGTCTCGACCGACTACGACACCTCCGACCGCCTCTATTTCGAACCGCTCACCCTCGAGGACGTCCTCGAGATCTACGAACAAGAGGGCTGCGAGGGCGTGATCGTCCAGTTCGGCGGCCAAACCCCGCTCAACCTCGCCACCGCGCTCAAGAAGGCCGGCGTCAACGTCATCGGCACCAGTCCCGAATCCATCGAGGCCGCCGAGGACCGTAAACTTTTCTCCGCCATCCTCGCCGAGACCCGGCTCATGTCGCCCGCCCATCGCACCGCGATGAACGAGACCGACGCCCTCGCCGCCGCCCACGAGCTCGGCTTCCCCGTGCTCCTGCGCCCCAGCTTCGTGCTCGGCGGCCGCGGCATGTTCATCGTTTACAGCGAGCAGGAGTTCAAGGACGTGGTCCGCCAAGCCTTCGACGTGATGCCGGACAAACCCGTGCTCATCGACAAGTTCCTCGAGGACGCCATCGAGCTCGACGTGGACTGTATCAGCGACGGCGATACGACCGTCATCGGCGGCATGCTCGAGCACATCGAGTTCGCCGGCGTGCACTCCGGCGACGCCGCCATGGTGATGCCCCCGCACACCCTGCCCGCGACGATGCTCGACACCGTTCGGCAGGCCACCCACGCCCTCGCCAAGGCCCTGAAGGTCGTCGGCCTGATGAACGTTCAATACGCCATCAAGGACGGCCAACTCTACGTGCTCGAGGTCAACCCCCGCGCCTCCCGCACCGTGCCCTTCGTCGCCAAGGCCATCGGCGTCCCGCTCGCCAAACTTGCCGCCCGCGTCATGACCGGCGCCAAGCTGAAGGACCTCGGCTTTACCAACGAGCAGACGCCCAAACACTGGTGCGTGAAGGAGGCCGTGTTCCCCTTCGCCCGTTTCCCCGGCGCCACCATCGTGCTCTCGCCCGAGATGCGCTCGACCGGCGAGGTCATGGGCATCGACGCCGACCTCGGCGTCGCCTTCGCCAAGGCCCAGGCCGCCGCCAAACCCGGCCTGCCCACCGGCGGCAACGTGTTCCTCTCGGTCAAGGACGCCGACAAACACCGCGTGGTGGACATCGCCCGCCAGCTCGTCGCCCTCGGCTTCAACATCTACTCCACCGGCGGCACCGCGCAGGTGCTGGCCGACAACGCCGTGCCGGTGAACCGAGTCGCCAAGATCGACGAGGGCCGCCCCAACACCGTGGACATGATCAAGAACGGCCAGATCCAGCTCATCATCAACACGCCCGCCGGCATGGTGCCGCGTCAGGATGAGAACAAGATCCGCGCCGCCGCCTACGCCCACAGCGTGTGCATCATGACCACCCTCACCGGCGCTCGCGCCGCCCTGCAGGGCATCCAGGCCCTGAAGAATTCGCAGATCGGCGTGAAGCCGATCCAGGGCTACAAGGGCAACGTCAACGTGCTCGGCTGAGCTGATTCCCGGCCGGTTCTGCCAAGCTGTGGCGGTGGGTGTCGGGTGGCGTGATCGGCTCCCGCCCACCGTCCCGCCGTGCGTTTGCTCCGTCGTATAAAAACCAGGGCTTCGATGTAGGCCCGACCGCTGGTCGGGCAGCCTGACCAACGGTCAGGCCTACAGGTTGCGGCCGCCGGTTTTGTTACGACGAAACGCGAATCGGTGTCGGTTTTGTGTCAGTTTTCCACCCGTAGCACGTAAACGACGCCTTTCTCGCTGCCGACGGCGAGG
>CBINNW010000144.1:0-12224 GCA_966252115.1 uncultured Akkermansia sp. | reverse complement strand
TGGCGGTCCTGGGCGGCGAAGACCTTGTCGGCGGAGGAGCCGAAGTCGGCGGCGTGGAGCTCGTAGGCGCTGACCTGCGCGAGCGTCGCGTCGCCGCCGCGTCCGTCGCGCACGGGGTTGCTGATGGCGGGGGAGACGGGGAACAGATACTCGCCGCGCGAGCTGAGGGCGGCGGCGCTCTCGCTGCTCACGATCATGCGGTCGGGGAATTTTTCGCGGAAGGCGCCGTAGAGCGGGGGCGTTTTGATGCCCTGAAACTCGGCGAACTCGGGCGTGTCGCGGATGCCCTCGCCCTGGTAGTTGAGGTTGATGACCTCGGCGGCGGCGGCGAAGGGCGAGTCGGGCTTGGCCCAGTTTTTGGAGAACGTGGACGGGCGCGTGGGGTCCTCCTCGCGGGCGATGGCGACGAGGCGGCGGGCGACGACGGCGCCGTCCTCGCCGGTGTATTGTTCGCCGACCTCGTTGCCCAGGCTCCAGAGAAAGATGGACGGGTGGTTGCGGTCGCGGCGCAGGAAGGCGCGCAGGTCGGGCTCGTGCCAGTCGGGGAAGACGAGGTGGAAATCGAAGGGCGTTTTGCGGCGCACCCAGCTGTCGAAGATCTCGTTCACGACGAGGAAGCCCATGTGGTCGCAGAGCTCGAGCAGCTCGGGCGCGGGGGGATTGTGCGCCATGCGGATGGCGTTGCAGCCCAGTTCGCGCAGGAGCTCGAGCTGGCGGGCGGCGGCGCGTTCGTTGAAAGCCGCACCGAGGGCGCCGAGGTCGTGGTGCTGGTTGACGCCCTGGAGGCGGATGTGTTCGCCGTTGACGAAGAGGCCGTCGGGGCGGGTCTCGATGCGGCGGACGCCGAAACGGGTCTCGTAACGGTCGAGGATTTTTTTCCCCTCGGAGACGGTGGTGACGGCGACGTGGCGGTGTGGGGTCTGGGTGGGCGGCGGGCCCCAGAGGCGAGGGTGGGCGAGGGTGGCGGTGCCGTCGGCGCGGGCCTGGTCGCCGGGCGGGACGAGGACGGTGGCGGGCGCGATGCGGGCGAGGGCCGGGCCGGCGGGGCGCTCGTCGGGGCCGAGGGCGAAAAGCTCGGTGGCCACGGTGACGCGCACGGGGGCGGCGGAGTCGTTGGCGACGGTGACGCGCAGGCGCACGGTGGCGCTCTCGGTGGAGACTTCGGGCGTGGTGGCAAAGGTGCCCCAGTGCGCGACGTGGACGGGAGCGGTTTTGACCAGCCAGACGCGGCGGTAAAGGCCGGCGCCGGGATACCAGCGCGAGAAGTCGGGCGGGTTGTCGAGGCGGATGGCGAGCTGGTTCTCGGCGCCGACGGCGAGGTGGGGCGTGAGGTCGAGGCGCCAGGACGCGTAGCCGTAGGGCCAGCCGCCGACGAGGCGGCCGTTTACCCAGACGGCGGCGTGGGACATGGCGCCGTCGATGTCGAGAAAGAGGGATTTGCCGGCGTCGGCGGCGGGGACGTGGAGTTTTTTGCGATACCACCCGATACCGGGGCTGGGCAGGCGACCCATGCCGCCGCCGGTGCCGTCGGAGTTAAAGGGGCCGGCGATGGCCCAGTCGTGGGGCAGGGTGACGGGTTGCCAGGCGGAGTCGTCGAAATCGGTCGCGACGAACGGGAGTTCGGAGCCGGGGTCGCCCTCGGGGCGGACGTGGCGGCGGGCGGGGTCGGCGACGAAGGGGTTGGCGGTGGGGAGTATCCAGTTTTTAAGGACACGGTGGGTCGCGGCGGCGACGCGGGAGGCGTCGGCGGTGGCCTCGGCGAGGCGTTCCTTCCGGTCTTCGCCGCGCGACTCGGGGCGAAAGTCGTAGAGCAGGGTGCGCGGGTCGGCGCCGACGGGATCGCCCTTCTGGAAACGCCAACCGGTGTCGAGCGGGAGGCGTTCGCGCGGGGATTCGGCCTGGAGGAGGGGGACGAAGAAGAGCGCGAGGAAGCAGAGCGTCAGAGGACGGAACGACAGAACGGCGGAGGACAGAACGACCGAACGACGGAGCGAGAACAGGCGGAACGACAGGACCGCGCTGCGGGGGACGCCTGGCGGGCTGGGCGGGCTCGGGGTCATTGGCCGGCTTCGAGCACGGAGAAGAAGGCGGGTTTGGGTTTCAGGTCGCGGTCGATGAGCAGCGGGTGGTTGGTGCGGCCGCGCACGGGAAAGCCGTTGAGCCAGGTATGCCCGTCGTGCAGGCCCCAGAGGGTGACGCGGGTGATGTGTCGGCGGTGTTTGACGAAGAGGGCGAAGATGTCGGCGTAGCGTTGGGCGAGGCGTTTTTGGACCTCGTCGGGCAGGCCTTCGGTGTAGGGGTTGAGCGAGGCGGCGTAGTCCTCGCGGCGGGAGATCTCGGCGTTGCCGACCGGGCCGCGCGAGGGGAGCACGTCCACGTCGAGCTCGGTGATCATGACCTTGAGCCCGAGGGCGGCGAAGTCCTCGATGGCCTTCTCGATCTCGTCGATGGAGGGCTTTTCGAGCTGGTAGTGGCCCTGCATGCCGACGCCGTCGATGGGCACGCCGCGCTCGATGAGGCCGCGCAGTAGGGTGATGGTGCGGGCGCGTTTCTCGCGGTGGAAGAGGCCGTAGTCGTTGTAGTAGAGCTCGGCCTTGGGGTCGGCCTCGCGGGCGAAGCGGAAGGCGTGGTCGATGAAGTCTTCGCCGATGATGCGGCGCCAGGGGGAGTCGCGGAGGACGGGGGCGTCACGGCCGCCGTCGGAGATGGCCTCGTTGACCACGTCCCAGCCCTTGATGTGTCCCTTGTAGCGGCCGGCGACCTTTTGAATGTGTTCGCGCATGCGCTCGAGGAGTTGCTCGCGGCTGGCGGGCTTGCCTTCGCCATCCTCGAAAACCCAGCGGGGAGTCTGGCTGTGCCAGACGAGGGTGTGGCCGATGACGGCCATCTTGTGCTTCTCGCCGAAGTCCAGGTAGGCGTCGGCGTTCCGGAAATTGTAGCGGCCGGGCTCGGGGTGCACGGACTGCCATTTCATGTCGTTCTCGGCGGTGAGGCTGGAGAACTGACGGGCGGCGATTTCGCCGGCGCGGGCGTCGCGGCCGTTGACCATGGAGGTGTTGAGCGCGACGCCGATGAGGAAGTCGTCCTGGTAAACGGAGCGCAGGGTGGGGGGGGCCGGCGGGGAGCTGGCGGAGGCGCAACCGGCCTCGAAGGCGAGGCAGGAGGTCAGGGCGAGGGCGAGCAGGCGGGAACGGGGCGGCATGGGGATGGGAAGGGGGGGGGGCGGCGCGACGGAACTACAGAGCGACGGAGGACAGAGCGGGAGAGGCCGGAGGCCAGAGGCCAGAAGCCGGAGGCCAGAGGGACGGAGGGACGGAGGGGCGACGGAGGGCGGAGGACGGAGCGATGGGGGGCGGGGACGAGGCCGGGGGGCGGACGGAGGGAGGGACGCGCGTCGGGGCGCAACCGTTACGCTCGGGCACGGAGCGACAATGTTTGGATTGGTCAAACAGTAGATCGCCGGCGCAGGGCGACTCTCCGCGGCCCCGGGGGTGTTTTTCGGGCCGGGCGCGGCGACGCATTTCCGTCGGCGGGAAACGGGGGGCCGTCAGGGGGCCGGCGGCTCGGAGATGCCGGCGGCGGTTTGCTCGACGGGGCGAAGGGAGCCGTCGGCTTCGTGGAACAGGTGTTCGACGCAGACGGCGCGGCGACCGAGACCGCCTTTTTCGCCGTCGAGGGCCATGCCGGCGTAGTGGTAGAACAGATACCACCGGTCCTTGAACTCGGCGACGCCGGGGTGGATGGTGAAGCTGTTTTTGGCCGAGCCGGTGACGCGGCCCCGGTGGGTCCAGGGGCCGGTGGGGGCCTCGGCGGTGGCGTAGCTGATCTGCTCCCAGCCGCCGGGGGGAATCATCGAGGCATAGACGAGGTAGTAGAGCTTGCCGCGTTTGTAGAGCCAGGGTCCCTCCACGAAGTGCGGCGGCGTGATGTTCTGGATGGGGCCGTCGAGCTCGACCATGTTGGCCTTGAGCTTGGCGAGGTAGCAGTCGCCGTTGCCCCAGGCCAGCCATGCGGTGCCGTCGTCGTCGATGAGCACGGTGGGGTCGATGTCCTCCCAGGGGCGGCGGCCATCGGGGGTCGTGGCGTTGGTGATCAGGGGGCGGCCGATGGCGTCCTTGAACGGGCCGGTGGGGCTGTCGGCGACGGCGACGCCGATGTTGTTGCCGGGGCAGGAGGCGTCGCCGCGCGCGGTGACGTAGAAGTAGAATTTGTCGCCATGGCAGACGACCTGGGAGGCCCAGGCGGAGTTGGCCTCGCCCCAGGAAAAGTCGGTCGGGCGCAGGACCTCGCCGTGGGCGGTCCAGTGTTTCAGGTCCTTCGAGGAGTAGCAGAGCCAGGAGGGCATGGTGAACATCTCCTCGCCCCGGGCGTGGTCCCGCCCGACGTAAACATAGACGGTGTCGCCGACGACGAGCGGCGCGGGATCGGCGGTGAAGTTGTCCCGGAAGATCGGATTGGAGCCCGGGGCGGCGGGCAGGGCTCCGCCTTCGAGATCGGTGGCGACCGGGGGGCGGGCGGGCGCGGCGTCGGCGGCCCGGGACGCGGCTCCGGGAAACGACAGGGCGAAGGCGAGGGCCAGGGTGCGAGCGAGGGAGCGGGAGCGAGGGCGGAGCGGGTTCATCGGAGCGGGGGGCGGAATCGGGCGGGCGGGGAGGTGGGCGGTCGGGTGGAGCGGGGGGCGGCTGGGTGGATCGGGGGGAGGCTGAGGCCGGGCGGGCGAGCCGACGTGTCGGCTCGTCGAAGGCGGCGTCGTGCCGCCGCACTCCCAAAACGATCACTCCGTGCCCGGGGAGACCCGGTAGTAGTCGAAGTCGGCGTGGCCGCCCGCCTCGCG
The DNA here is from genome assembly GCA_966252115.1 of uncultured Akkermansia sp. Classification (GTDB taxonomy): domain Bacteria; phylum Verrucomicrobiota; class Verrucomicrobiia; order Opitutales; family Opitutaceae; genus IMCC26134_A. The sequence goes on along the minus strand of CBINNW010000144.1, from coordinate 7,390 downwards.
CGTGGCGTGGCAGAAGAGGGCGAAGCGGTAGCCCATGAAGTGCGGCATCGTGTAGGCCATGGGCGAGGGGCGGCCGATGGGGCGCCACTCCTCGCCGTCGAGGCTGTAGGAAAATCGGGCGAGCTCGGGCGCGGGCTGGAAGGCGCAGTCGGCGCGCAGATGGACGACCTCGGTCTCGAGCGGCACCGACTCGACCTCGACGGGCTGGTCGTTCTCGGTGGTGACCATGACGAGGCGGCGGCGACCGGACTCCTGTTTCACGGCGACGTAGCCGTAGCGGCGTTGCAGCACGCCGAGGCCGGCGACGTCTCCGTCCTTGAGGGCGGAGACATCGACGCAGGTCTCGGCCACGCTGCGGGGGCCGAAGGTGCGCTGGGTGAGGGTGTTTCGGGCCTCCGGAAAAGTGGCGTCAACGCGTCCGGTGCCGAGGCGCAGGTGGCCGGGGCGGGCGGTGAGCGACCAGTGGCGCGGGTCGGGGTTGTGGTTCCATTGCCAGGCGAGCGGCAGGCTGTCGCGGGCGAGCTCGGCGGCGGGGCGCCTGCTCAATTTGCCCAGCGGGCGGGCGCGACCGGGCAGGCCGAACTCGTCGGAACAGACCACGCCCGAGACGCCGGACTCGCCCTGCGCGCCGGCCGGGATGTCGAGCGTCATGGGCACCTTGCCGTTTTCGCCGATGACGGGCCAGCCGTCCTCCCAGCGGACGGGGGCGAGGTAGGGGATGCGGCCGACGGCGCCGTTGTCGCGGAAGAGGTAGGCATACCATTTGCCGTCCGGGGTGTCGATGAGGCCGCCCTGGGCGATGCCGCGATCCTGGAGGACGATGCGACCCTCGTAGGGGCCGGTGATCTGGTCGGCGCGGTGGACGATGACGGTGCGGGACCAGCGGCTCTTGGGTGAGGCGATGTTGAAGAGGTAGTAGCGCCCCTTGACCTTGAAGAGCTGGGAACCCTCGCCCTTGAGCCCGCCGACGTCGTCGCCGAAGACGGCGTTCACGTTCTCCACCACGGTCCGGTTGACGCCGCCGGGTTTGAGGCCGGAGAGGTCGGGCAACAGCTCCACGAGGGTGAGGCGGCCGCCGCCATGGAGCATGTAAACGCGTCCGTCGTCGTCGAAGAAGAGGCTGTGGTCGTGGAGCGAGGGGGCGAAGGAGCGTTCGCGCCACGGGCCCTTCTCGATGTCGCCGGTCGAGTAGATGTGGGTGCGCCCGCTGGTGGCGGAGAAGGTGGACGCGTAGAAGACGCCGTCGTGGTGGCGCAGGCTGCTGGCCCAGGAGCCGCGGCCGTAGGCGTTTTGGCCGTTTTCGAGGCGGAGGGCGGCGTTGTCGGCCAGGGTGTCGTAGGCGTAGCCGATGAGCCGCCAGTTGACGAGGTCGGGCGACTTCATGAGCGGCAGGCCGGGGCTCATGTGCATGGTCGTGCTGCCCATGTAGTAGGTTTCCCCTACGCGGATGATGGCCATGTCGGGCACGTCGGCCCAGATGAGGGGATTGTGGGCGAGTTGCGGCGCGGGAGCGGTCGGGGCGAGGGACGCCGGCGCGGCGTCGGAGGCGGTGGCGGCGGACGGAAGCGCGGCGCCGCCGAGGGCGAGGGCGAGCATGAGCGGGCGGAGGGGACGGGAGAGGGAGTGGTGAAGGGCGGGCATGGCGAATGGTGTGTGGGGCGCGCGGGGGAGGGCGAGGGGGCGGGGGCGGGCGGCGGGCTTATTCTAAATTGCTTTCAGGTTTAGACTCATTGATCCGAGTCGTTCTCGTTTTATTTCTGCTCTCCGTGCCTCCGTGTCTCTGTGGTTAAATAGTTTACAGATTTTCACCACAGAGACACGGAGGCACGGAGAGTGACGAATTAAACTAATCTCGAAAGCGAATTGGAATCAGCGGCGGCGGTGGGGCAGGGGGCGGTCGGCGGCTGGGTGCGGCGGGGTCTCCGGCGGGCCGAAGTAGGAGTCGGGCAGGGGCTGGTCGTGTAAGGTGATTTTGGATACGACGAGCGTGGGGTCGATCATGGGGAGCTTGAGCGTGTGACGGCCGGGGGAGGGAACTTCGATTTCGAAGTTCATGGTCCGTATACCGTCGCGGGTGTTGATGTTGTAGCGGCGACCGACGAAGTCCTCGTCCTTTCGGGTTTCGGGAGCGAAGACGTTCACCACCTGCGGCGGCTGGTCGTCGAGCCCGACGGCGGCGTGGAGGCCCCGGGAGGGAATGAGGTTGAGCGTGGGGTTGGTCTCGAGTCGGACCTTGTATCGTCCGGCCCGGGCGAAATACACCGGATATTCCAGCAACGGGGCGGGCTGCGGAGGCGGGGTGGAGGCGGCGGTGACGGGGAAGGGCGTCATGGCGCCGCGACCTCGGCCGAAGTCGGGGAGCAGCTCCCAGCGCACGCCGTCGGCCGGGATTTTTCGCACCGCGTCAATGGCGGCGATGGCGATGGGGCCGGCGAGGCCGCCAAAAGCGCCGGCGGCCTCGCGGACCTGGGCTTCGGTGGCCTTCAGAGCGGTGAGGGAAACGGTGACGGTCTGTTTGCCCTCGATGGTGACGGCGCCGCGGTTTTCGCCGGCCGGGACGCGGGACCAGTCGATGTTGACCTGAATGCGACGGTCGGATCCGGCTCCGGGGGCCGGCTCCTCGGTCAGCAAAATCCAGGGCTGGTCGGCGCGGGCGCGAAACGAGGGCGGACGGGTGCCGCGGGCGAAGACCTCGATGTGGGACGGGCGCGGGGCGAGGGAGTCGAAGACGGGCAGCTCGGGCGCGCCGTCGGCCCCGGGCCAGGCCGAGGCGGAGCCGTCGATGGCCACGCCAAAGTCGTCGGTGTCGGGCAGGGTGGGCTCGACCAGCGGCGGCATGATTTTGCGGCCGGGCGGACGCCAGTCGGTGTAGCCGATGTAGTGCTCGTCCATCATGTGGTTCCACTTTCCGCCGGCGACGTCGTGGTTGTAGCGCTCGGCGAGGGCGGCGTCGCGGCGGAAGAGCTCGCGCGCCCGGGCGGCCTCGGCGTGGGCGGAGGCGCGTCCCTGGCTGGCGAAGAGGGCGTTGCGGCCGACGGCGATGTAGAACTCGACGAGATTGGCGCAGGCGACGGCGGGGTAATAGACGAGTTGGTAAAACGCGTCCTGTTGTTCGGCGGGGATGAGCGGGCGAAGACGCTCGGCGCGCGCGGCGACGTCGGCCCAGGCGGCGGAGACGCGCTCGGCCTCGCGGTAATTGATCAGGCTGAAGGTGTCGGGCTTGAGCAGCTCGGGTTTGCGCCAGCCGTTGTATTTGGTGTAGCGCGAGGTGATGTGGGCGATTTCGGCGGCGTGTTCCGGCCCGAACTCGCGGGTGGCCCAGCGGAGCTCGTATTCGACGAGGTCGTCCTTGGTGTAACGCTCGGGGTTCCAGCCCATGCGAACGAAAAACTCGATGGGGATCTCCATGGGTTTCAGGTCGCCCACGTTGACGATCCAGATGCGGGTCGCGCCGTAGTGGTAGGCGAGATTCATCTGCTCCTGGATTTTGACGAGGGGGAAGGTGTTGAGCCAGCGGTAGGAGTAGGGGCCGCCGTTCATGTCGATGTGGTAGTAGATGCCGGAGCCGCCGGAGCGGAGGCGCTCCTCGGGCGTGGGTAGGCGGCGGAGGTTGCCGACGTTGTCGTCGCAGAAGAGCAGGGTGACGTCGTCGGGGACCTTCAGGCCGGCGTCGTAGATGCCCTGCACCTCGGTGAAGAGCGCCCACAGCTGCGGCACGCGGGCGGGGTCGGTCCGGAGTTCCTCGGCGAGGATGCGGCGCTGGTCGGCCATGATTTTTTCGAGGAGTCGTTTGTTGGCCTCCATACCGCCGGCGTCGGCCATGGCGGTGTCGCCGTCGCCTCGCATGCCGATGGTGACGAGGTTGTCGTAGTCCTTGTTGCGGCGGATGCCCTCGCGGAAAAAATCGGCGATGACGGCCTCGTTGGTGGCGTAGTTCCACTCGCCGTTGGCGAGGCGATCCCTGCGGTCGGTCCACTCCTTGTGGGCGCGCATCATCGGCTCGTGGTGGGAGGTGCCCATGACGATGCCGTATTCGTCGGCGAGGCGCGGGCTCTCGGGGTCGTCCTCGTTGAACGATTTGCCCCACATGGCGGGCCAGAGGTAGTTGGCGCGGAGGCGCAGGAGGAGCTCGAACATGTGGACATACATCTTCGAGTTGACCCCGCCGAATTTTTCGCGGGCCCAGGGGCCGAAGGCGGGTTCCTCGTTGTTGATGAAGATGCCGCGGTATTTCACCACCGGCTCGCCGGAGGCGAAGCGGCCGGGGATGACGTGTGCGGCCGGGCGTTTTTTGGCCGGCACGTCGGCCCACCAATACCAAGGCGACACGCCGAGCTGTTCGCAGAGTTCGTAGATGCCGTAAATGGTGCCGCGTTTGTCGGAGCCGGCGATGACGAGGGCCTGCGGGAGATCGGGTGTGGGTTCGCTGACGACGGTGATGACAAAGCTCTCCCATTTCCCGGCGAGGTCGGAGGCGTCGAGTTTGCCCTCGGCGACGAGCCGGTCGATGAGCGCGCTGCGTCCGAGGGTGCCGACGAGGATGGGCCGTGAACCGGGCGCGGCGGCGTGTTCAATCGCGGGCGCGCGGTCGCCGACACGGCGGATGTCGGCCTGGAGATCGGCGGCGGCGCGAAGCACCCCCGCATGGTCGCCCGGGTCGGTGAGGATGGGGGCGATGTGGTCCGAGTCGAAGACGGTGAAGGCGCCGGCGGGCGGAGCGGTCTCGACGACGATGGTCGGGAGCAGGGAAAGCGTGTCGGGGGTGGCGGCGCGAAGCGGCCACGTCAGGGCGATCAGGAGGCCGAGAAGGACGAACAAACTGGAGCGACAAGCGAGGGGCATGGAGAGGGGTGGGCCGCGCGGGGGGGGCGACGTGGGGCGGGGCGGTGGACTACTCGGAAGCGGCGGACGATGGGACGCGTTTGCTCGGGGGCGGGCCGAGGTAGGAGGGGCGGAGGCCGCCGGCATCGATGACGAAGCGCTGGAGCACCAGGCCGGGGTCGATCATCCAGACGCGCAGGGTGTGGGTGCCCGCGGCGAGGCGGCCGTGGGAGCTGCGTTTGATCTTGATGTGGTCTCCGACGGATTTCTGCCACCACTCGGCATACTTCCAATCCGGCACGGTCTCGCCCTCGTTGATGTTGATGATCCGGGGCGGCTCGTCGTCGATGGCGATGGCGAACCGGATGCCGTCGCCGGGGCGGAAGTTCTGGGTGGGCGAAACGTGGGTCTCGAGCGCGACGGAGGCGGCGTCGAGCAGGGTGAAGGTGTATTCGAGTTGTGGAGACGCGGCACCGGGTTGCCGCGAGGCGGCGGTGGACGGGGCGATGGTGAGGCCGGAGCCGGTGCGGCCAAGGTTGGGCACGGTGATCCAGCGGGCATCGGGCGCGGCGCTCGCGCGGTCGTGGGCATCGGCCTCGATGGCGACCACGCGGTGGTTCTCCACGAAGCCGGCGACGGTGGGCGACTCGTTGCGGATGGGGACGCGGATGGCGTAGGTTTTGCCCGCGCCGGAGAGATCGAGCGTGCCGGTGGCGCGTCCGCGCGGGGCTTTTTCCCAGTCGATGCGGACGAAGACTTTTTCGTCGAAACGGATCGTGCCTTCCGTGCGGGAGAGGCGGATCCAGTCCTCGCGGGCGGTGAGGGTGTAGGCGAGCGGTTCGCGGCCGCGGTTGACGACCTCCACGTAGTGGCGCTGGTCGTTTACCCGGTCGGCGACAGGCAGGTCGTGGACGAAACTCCAGTCGGCCTCGACGTCGAGCCAGCCCCACCGCGGCTGGCCGCCATGTTCGAGGAAGAAACCCAGCTCGGCCTTCTCGACCGGTTGGACGTAGGAGACGGCGGGCATGCGGTTGAGCGGCGGATGGGCCCAGGAGGTGTAGCCGATGTGGGTCTGGGACATCATGTGGTTCCACTTGCCGTCGAGGAGGTCCTCGTGGAAGCGGCGGGTGAGCTCGGCGTCGTGCGCGAAGAGCTCGCGCACGCGGTCGGCGTAATAGTTGGCGGAGGGCGCGCCGCGCTCGGCGTAGTAGGCGTTTTTGCCGGCGGCGACATACATCTCGAGCAGGTTGGCGGAAGCCTCGACGGGGAAGAGAACGAGTTGGAAAAACGCGGGTCGCCGCGCGGCGGGCAGGCGCTCGTGCAGGGCGCGGGCGGAGTCGGCGAGGCGTTGGTAATCGGCGAGCACGCGGTCGGCCTCGCGGTAGTTGGCGATGCTGTAGGTGTCGGGCGCCAGCATCTCGTGGGTGCGGCGGGCGTTGTATTTGGTGTAGAGGGCCAGCATCTCGGCGATGGCCGGGGCGTGTTCCTCGCCGAATTGTTGCGCGGCCCAGCGCAGGTAGTAGCCGGGCAGGTCGTCGGCGCGGATGGCCTCGGGGTCCCAGGCGAGATCGAGGAAGAAACTCATGGGGAGCTCCATGGGCTTGATGTCGCCGACGTTGACGATCCAGAGGTCGCGGACGCCGGCCTCGTAGGTCAGGGTCATTTGTTCCCAGATGCGCTCGATCTGGGAGACGTTGAGCCAGCGGTAGGAGACGGGCGCGCCGACGTAGTCCACATGGTAATACATGCCATAGCCGCCGCGGCGGCCGAGGTCCTCGGAGCGGGGGAGATGGCGGATGTTGCCCCAGTTGTCGTCGGCGAATAGGACGATGATGTCGTCGTCCACCCGCATGCCCTTTTCGTAGTAGTCCTGCACCTCCTTGTAGAGGGCCCAGACCTGGGGAATCTCGGCGGCGGGTTTGCCGCGGACCTCGGAGAGGATGGCGCGTTGGTCGCGGACGATTTTTTGGAGCAGGGGCACGGCGGTGGTTTCGGACATGGCTTCGTCGCCGTCGCCGCGCATGCCGATGGTGACGAGGCTCTCGAAGTCGCCCATGCGCTCGATGCCGCCGCGCCAGAATTCGCGAAGTTTTTCGCCGTTGGTCTCGTAGTTCCAGGCGCCGCCGCCGAAGCGTTCCCACTCGTGGTGGGCGCGCATCATGGGCTCGTGGTGGCTGGTGCCCATGACGATGCCGTAGTGGTCGGCGAGGCGCGGGTTGCCGGGATCGTCGGCGTTGAAGGCGACGGGCAACCACATGGCAGGCCAGAGGTAGTTGGCCCGGCAGCGGAGGAGCAGCTCGAAGACGTGGGCGTAGAAGGCCTGGTTGAAGCCGCCGTAGTGTTGTTCGGCCCAGCCGCGCAGGGCGGGGGCCTCGTCGTTGATGAAGATGCCGCGATACTTCACCTTGGGCTCGCCGGAGGCGAAGACGCCGGGCTTGACGTGAAGCTCCGCGCGGCGGGCGGCGGGCACGTCGGCCCAGAAATGCCAGGGCGAGACGCCGATCTGGCGGGAGAGTTCGTAGATGCCGTAGATGGTGCCGCGTTTGTCGGAGCCGGCGATGACGAGGGC
>CBINNW010000143.1:0-12233 GCA_966252115.1 uncultured Akkermansia sp. | reverse complement strand
ACGGAGTGCGGGGCGTCGCCGGGGACGACGAGGCGGTTGAGCGGGTCGCCGCCGTTGTTGTTGGCGGGGCCGTTGACGAGGCCGGTTTCGGCGAGGGCGAGTTCGGCGCGGCCGTCCCAAGCGCCCGGCGTGGTGCCTCCCTCCCGGTGGCAGTAGGCGCAGTTGACCTCGAGGTAGGCGCGCACGCGGGTGTCGATGGGGTGGGCGCCGTTGTCGAGCGCGGGGTGGCGCGGCAGGGTGTTGGGCGGCGGCGGGGTGTTGGAGAAATAGCCGGCGGCGTGGAGCAGGTCGATCTGGTTGCCGGTGAAACCGTGGATGGTGTCGAGGCGGTTGAGCTGGCGGGTGTTGAAGGAGAGCGCGTGGCCGGCCTGCGGGGTGTGGCAAACGAGGCAGGCGGCGCGGCCGGGGATCTGCCAGGTCTGGATGCGGGGCACGCCGTTTTCGGTCACGGTGAGGGGGAAGGAAACGCCTTCCGGGGGCACGAGCGTGGCCTCGGTCTCGGCCTCGTTCCAGCGGTAGCTCACGCCGTAGGCGCCGTCGGCGGTGCGGACGAGCAGGCGCGTCTCGAGGCGGCGTCGGGTGGCGGGGTCGCCGCGGGTGAGCTCGATGTCGAAGTGTTTCACCCAGAGCGCGCCGGCGGGGAGCTCCCAGGTGCCCTCGGGCGTCCAGGTGAAGCGGGCGTCGGCGTCGGGGAGGGCGAACCAGCGGCGTTTGAGGGCGTGGTCGCTCCAGAAGGGCAGGTTGACGCCGTAGGGCAGGAGGCCGGGCGCGGGGGAGAGGTCGGCGAGGTCGGCGAAGAGGCCGGTGGCGGAGAGGGTTTGCGGGAAATCGTCGCCGGCGTCGCTGGCGACGAGGCGGAGGATGCGGCTGCCGTCGATGTCGGCGAGGAGCGGGTCGCCGTTGGCGGGATCGAGGCCGAAGGCGACCACGCCGCCCTCGCCGGCGATGCGCTCGACCGTCGGGGCGCCGCCGCCTCCGCCGGCGGGCCGCCGCAGGCTCCAGATGTGGCCGGAGACGTAGTCGGAAAACAGATACGCGCCGTCCAGCCCGGGGAGGCGCTGGCCGCGATAGACGAGGCCGCCGGTGATGGAGTTGCCCTGAAAGGTGCCGGAGCCGTGGGTGTATTCGTAGAGCGGAGACAGGTAGGTGAAGCCGGCCGGCGCGGAGGCGGACTTGGGGCCGTTGTGCGCGCCCTCGCGGTAGGCCCAGCCGTAGTTGCCGCCCTTCACGATCAGGTCCACGCGTTCGTAGAGGTTTTGCCCGACGTCGGCGCACCAGAGCTCGCCGGTGACGGGGTCGAAGGAGAAGCGCCAGGGGTTGCGGAGACCGACGGCCCAGAACTCGGTGCGCACGGCGGCGGGTATGACCGCGGCGCCGTTGAAGGCGGTGGCGCCGACCCAGGGGTTGTCGGGCGGGACGGCGTAGCGCGCGACGCCGGCGTCGCGCGGCACGGCGGGGTGGGCGTTGGGCGCGAGCGAGCCGGATTTTTTGTCCACGTCGATGCGGGCGATGGCGGAGAAAAAGTCCCGGTCGATGCGCTGGCTGTTGTTGTATTGGTCGTTTTGCCCGCCCTCGTCGCCGAGGGAGATGTAGAGGTAGCCGTCGGGGCCGAAGGCGAGACCGCCGCCGTTGTGGTTGCTCGCCTCGTCGCGCTGTTCGATCAGCACGAGCTCGGAGCCGGCGTCGGCGGCGGAGGGGTTGCCCGACTGGGCGAGGAAGCGCGAGACGCGTTCGTAGGTGAGGCCGTCGGTTTTGTTGACGGAGTAGAAAACGTAGAACTGGCGGTTGGTCGCGTAGGCCGGGTGGAAGGCGAGGCCGAGCAGCCCCTGCTCGCCGCCGGAGGCGAGCGTCTCGCCGCGCGGGGAGAGGATGGCGGGCAGGTTGAGAAAGGTGCTCTGCGTGGGCGTGGCGGCGGTGGTGTCGGGCACGAGTTGCACCCGGCCGGTTTTTTCGAGGACGAAGAGGCGGCGGGTGTCGCCGGGAGGGCTGGCGAGGCCGAGGGGCTGGGTGAAGGCGAGCCCGGGCAGGGCGTTGACCAGTTGCAGCGCGGTGGCGGGCGGCGCGGCGGGCACGTCGATGTCGGCCACCGGGATGCGGAGCGCGGAGGAGGGCGTCACGGTGACGGTGGCGGGCGCGGAGACGCCGCCCGGGCCGGAGACGGTGTAGTCGAAATCCACCGGCGTCACCGAGCCGCCCGGGTGCGAGTAGAGCAGGCGGCCGTCGGTATCCACCGATACACTACCGACGGCGGGCGCGCGGGCGATCGCGAGCGAGGCGGGATCGCGGGGGCCGGAGTCGTTGGCCAGGACGTCGAGGCGGACTTTTTGGCCGGGGTGGATGGTGGCGGAGTCGGGGGCGGCGGTGGGCGCGGGGAAAACGGCGTCGGGTCCGGCGGCGCGGCTGGCTGCGATCTCGGTGGCGTCCATCGCGTGGTCGTAAACGCGCAGCTCGTCGTAGGAGGCCTGGGCCATGCGGTCGGAGCTCCAGAGCGAGCGGCCGAGCCAGTTGTTGACGTCCTCGAGCTGGCGCAGGCGGAAACCGACGTCGAGCGAGGCGGCGAGGACGCCGTCGCGATACCAGGAGACCCGGCCGCCGGTGGCGCCGAAGGTCCCGACGCCGTCGCGGAAGGTGAGCACGTAGTGGTAGCGCGTGCCGGCGCCGGTGGAGAGGGAGGTGTCGGCCTGGCGGAAGAGGCCGGCGGGGTCGGAGGTGCTGCCGGTGTTGTCGAGTTTGGCCTCGAAGCGTTGCTGCGAGAGGTTGTTGGTCGAGCTGCGGCTGAGCGAGAGCATCAGGGTGTCGCTCGCCTGGGTGGTGCCGGGCGCGGTGGAGGCGAGGCCGGTGATCTCGCCGTCGGCCCCGAGGCCGTCGCCGGCCTGGACGACGCGGCCAAACTCGAAGAGGCGCTGGAAGGTCTGGTAGCCGAGCGGGGTGGCCCAGATTTCGAGCGTGAGATCGGTGCGCGCGGAGACGAGGCCGTTGGGCAGATCGACGTAAGCGGAGATGTTGGCGGGGCTCTGGTTGCCGTTGGTCGAGCCGGGCAGGGCGAGGGCGGAGCCGGTGAACGTGGCGCCCTGGCCGCGGAGCACGGCGGGCAGGCCGGTGACGGCGTCGGGGAAACTCGTCTCGGCGGCGGCGGGGCCGGCGGGCTGATTAAAGGACCAGCGATGGAGCAGCTCGGCCCGGGCGAGGGGGGCGGCGGCGAGGGCGAGCGCGGCGAGCAGGCCGACGCGGCGGAGCCGCGCAAAGGGCGCGCCGGCGTGGGCGTCGGTTCGGGTGGGGGAGGCGGGGAACGAAAGCATGGCGCCACTGAAGAAGGCCGGCGGCGCGCCGCAAAGCCCGCGCCCAAGTTTCACATCAAAATGCAAAGGATCGGGGGCATGCGTTTGCTTCCGGTCTTTTCATCCCGGCGGAAAGCGGCGCATGGTTCGCGACGAGGTTCGCCCGGCCGGACCCGGTGCCTGCGCCTCCGTTCAAGCCCCTCGGCTCAACCCACCACAACCCCGACTTCACCGATGATTCCGCTCAAATACCCCGTCCTCGCCTCCCTGCTGGCCACCCACTTCGCGCTCGCGGCCGTCGCCGCGGACGCGCCCGCGTCGGCGCCGGCCCCGGCCCCGGCGGCCGAGACGGCGCCCGCGTCGTTCCCCGTGTCGATCCGCGTCGATGCCTCCCGCGATGTCGGGGAGATGAAGCCGATCTGGCGCTTCTTCGGCGCCGACGAGCCCAACTACGCCACCCTGCCCGACGGCAAAAAGCTGCTCGCCGAGCTGGGGGAGATGCGGCCCAAGCAGGTCTATTTCCGCGCGCACAACCTGCTCTGCACCGGCGACGGCACGCCCGCGCTGAAGTGGGGCAGCACCAACATCTACACCGAGGACGAGAACGGGAACCCGATCTACGATTTCACCATCGTGGACGAGATCTTCGACGCCTACATCGCCCGCGGGGTGCGGCCCTTCGTGCAGCTCGGCTTCATGCCCAAGGCGCTCTCGACCCACCCCGAGCCCTACCAGCACGCCTGGGACCCGGGCAAAAAATACGATGAGATCATGACCGGCTGGGCGTATCCGCCCAAGGACTACGACAAGTGGCGCGAGCTCGCCTACGAGTGGGCCAAACACTGCGTGGAGCGCTACGGGCGCGAGGAGGTGGAGCAGTGGTATTGGCAGGTGTGGAACGAGCCCAACGGCCACTACTGGAAGGACACGCCGGAGGCCTTCCGCAAACTCCACGACTACGCCATCGACGGCGTGCGCCGGGCGCTGCCGACGGCGCGCGTGGGCGGCTCGCACGTGGCCGGCTCGGGCGGAAACTATCAACGCGAGTTCATCGAGCACTGCCTGCGCGGCACCAACCACGCCAACGGCGAGAAGGGCACGCCCCTCGATTTCGTGGCCTTCCACGCCAAGGGCTGGCCCACCTTCGTGGACGGCCGCGTGCGCATGGGCATCTCGAACCACCTGAAGGCGATCGACAACGGCTTCGCCATCGTCGCCTCGTATCCGGAAACCAAGGACAAGCCCATCGTCATCGGCGAGTCCGATCCCGACGGCTGCGCCGCCTGCCAGGGCCCGCAGCTGGGCTACCGCAACGGCACGCTCTACTCCAGCTACACGGCGGCCAGCTTCGCCCGCAAATATCAGCTCGCCGACAAACACGGCGTGAATCTCGAGGGCGCGTTGACCTGGGCCTTCGAGTTCGAGGGTTATCCCTGGTTCGCGGGTTTCCGCCAGCTGGCGACCAACGGCGTGGATCTGCCGGTGCTGAACGTGTTTCGGTTCATGTCCAACATGAGCGGCCGCCGCGTGGCGGTGGAGAGCAGCGGCGAGGTGCCGCTCGACGCCATCGTGAAGGACGGCGTGCGCGGGGCGCCCGACGTCGCCGCGCTCGCGGCGTTGGACGCAGCCGGCCGGCGGCTGACGGTGATGGCCTGGCATTATCACGACGACGACCTCGCCGGGCCCGACGCCGCGGTGACGTTCTCGCTCGCCGGCCTGCCGGCGGAGGCGGATGTGAAAAAACTCCGGGTCAGCCGACGCCTGATCGATCGCGATCACGGCAACGCCTACACGGTCTGGCAGGCGATGGGTTCGCCGCAGGACCCGAGCGCCGAACAATACGCCGAGCTCGAACGGGCGGGCGGCGACACCACGGCCGCCGCTCCGAGCGTGAAGGCCGACCCCGACCAGGCGGGCGTGGCGCAACTGTCGCTGACCCTGCCGCGTCAGGCGGTGACCTGGATCGAGCTGCGTTGGTGAAGGGGCCGCGCCGGGCCCGCCCCGCGGGTCCGGCGCGTGGGTTTGTGGGTCGCGCGGGCTACGCGGTCGGGAAGCCCTCGTCGGCCAGCGCGGCGAGGGCGGCGGGAATGTCCTCCGCCCGGCCGTCGCAGATGGCGCGCTCGAAGGCGCCGAGGCTGCGCGCGAGCTCGAAACGCCCGAGGAGCCGGGCGATGCCGCGCATCCGATGCACATGGGCCGCCGCCCGCTCGGGTTCGCTTTCGCGAAAGGCGAGCACCTCGCGCCACTCCTCGCGCAGTCCCGCCTCGGCGTCGTCGGTGGAAAAGAGCGGCCCGCCGCCGGTCGCGGCGCTCGCGCTCGCGGCGACCACGGTGAAGCCGGGCAGGGCGTCGCGGATGGCCTGGCGGAGCGACTCGGGCTGCAGGGGCTTGCTGAGAAAACAACGGGCGCCGGCGGCCAGCGCCTGGTTTTGTTTTTCCTCGGTGGAGTAGGCGCTGAGCACGACGACGGGGGCGGCCTGTCCGCCCGGCTGCGCGGCGGAAAGGCGGGGCAGGAGGCCGGCGCCGTCGGTGTCGCCGAGGAGCCAGTCCATGATGACGAGGTCGGGCGCCTGGGCGCGGACCTTTTGCTCGGCCTCGGCGCCGCTCTCGGCCCACTCCACCTCCAGGCCCCAGCTTGACAGGTGATGGTTGAGCACGAGCCGGTTGTAGGCCTCGTCCTCGATGGCCAGCACGCGGGGGGGGCGACTCCCGGCGGGGGCGGCGGCCGGCGGCGGGGATTCGGCCGGGGTCGCGTCCGGCGGCTCGGACGCGGTGACGGGGACGGAGAGCCAGAAAACGAGGCTGTCGCCGTCGCGCGACACGCCCACCTCGCCGCTCATCGATTGGGCGAGGCGTTGGCAAATCGCGAGGCCGAGGCCGGAGCCGGACGCGCCCGTCTCGACGGCGCGGCGGCCGCGGCGGAAGGGCTTGAACCACTCGCCCAGGTCCTCGCCGGTGGTGGGCGGGGAGGGGCTGCGGACCTCGATGCACAGATGCAGGCGCTCGGGGGTCGTTTTCATGACCGCGGCGCCGAGCTCGGCGCGCGGGGGCTGGCCGTATTTGAGCGCGTTGCCGACGTAGTTGGAGATGATCTGGCGGATCTTGCCGGCGTCGCCGACGAGCCAGTGTTCCGCCGGCGGCGGGCGCAGGCGCACGCGATCGGCGGTGGTGACGGTGTGGTGGGCCACGCTGCCGCGCAGCAGCGCGCCGAGCTCGAAACGGCTCTCGCGCAGGACGGCGCGACCCTGGCTGAGGTTCGCGAAGTCGAGGGCGTTGTCCATCGTGGCCACCAGTTGCTCGGCGCAGGCGTTGATGGTCTCGACGAGGTAGGCGGGACGCCCGCGCAGGCCTTCGCGGCGGAGCAGATGGAGCAGGCCGGTGAGGCCGTTGAGGGGATTGCGCACCTCGTGGTTGATGCCGGCGAGGAATCGATCCTTGGCCTCGTTGGCCTGGCGCAGATCGAGCGAGACGCGGAGCACCTCGCCCTCGATGCGGCGGGCGATGGCGGCGGAGAGTTCGAGCAGGGTGGCGCGGTCGAGCTCGTTTAACCGCAGGCTCCAGCCGCGGGCCATGAGGCGCATGTAGCCGACGGGCTCGGCGCCGACGGTGTGGAGGGGGATGATCCAGAGGTCCTCGCGGTCCTTCCAGGCGGCGGCCTCGTGGATGACGTCCTCCCAGCGGGCGAGGCGATGGACCTCGTTCAGCCCCGGGCGCGGCGGCGCCACGCGCGGCTCGCCGTCGGCGTCGCGATACCAGATCTCGATGAGGCCGATATCGAGCGTCTCGCGGAGGCGTGCGCAGATCTCGGCGAGTTCGGCCGAGAGGTCGGTGCGACGCTCCAGCAGGAGCGCGAGCGCGCGCACCTCGTCGAGGTAGCGGAAGCGTCCGCCGTAGATGCGCCGGCGCAGGCGGTCGGCCGAGGGGGCGAAGAGCAGGGGGGCGAAAAGTCCGGTGGCGACCAGCGCGACCAGGAGCACGCCCATGGAGACTGCGACGCCGGGCAGGGTGAGCAGGTCCGGTCGCCAGACCGTGGTCACGAGCAGGAGCAGCGCGCAGATGCCGAGGAAAAACGTGGTCCGCAGGAAGCTCTCCAGCCATCGCCCGAAGGAGATGCGCACGCCGATCCACTGGTCGCTGGCGACGCCGTGGACAAAGAGCGCGAGGTAGAGAACGGGCGCGAGCGCGGCGAGCGGGCCGAAACGACCGTCGGCGAAAGAGCGCCAGTCGCCCTCGAAGCCGGGTCGCATGTCGTTCAGGCCGAGGAGCGTCAGGGCGATGGCGGCTGCGCCCATCACCCGGGCGCGCCGGCGCAGCATGGGCGAGGAGGAGCGAAGGGCCGGCCGCCACAGAAACACCAGCGTCGCGGGGCCGGTCACGACGAGGGCGAGGCCGATGGCGGAGATGAGGACGCTGGGGTCTTCCCGCCACACGGCCTGCATGGGCCGCAGCGTATGCGGAAACCACGGGCTGAGGGCCCAGGCCGCGACGAGGCCGGCGATGGCGTGGGCGATGCGAAAGCCCTTCAGCGGCGCGAGCTCGAGGGCGAGGCGCAGGTGGTGGGCCAGGCTGGTGGGGAGGAAGGCGAGCGTGGCCCAGGCGAGGCGCGAGAGCGGGTCGGACCAGGGAAGCGCCTCGCCGGCGCTGAGCAACAACCAGCCGACGCTCCAGCCGAAGGTGCCGAGGCCGAGCAGGGCGAAGGCGCGGTGGGGGGCGCGGCGGACGCCGGAGGCCAGCACCATCGCGGCGATGGCCAGGCTGGCGCCGGCCAGGATGACGGAGCTGACGCCGAGGGGATGCATGGGGCGGGGTGAAGCCGGAGACTCGCGCGCGGGCTTCAGGCCGGCGGCGGCGCGGCGAAGCCCTGCTGCTGGGCGTAGGCCTGGAGGGCGAGGCTGGTGTGGATGCCGAGTTTGCCCATGATGTTGCGCCGATGGGTTTGGACGGTGGTGGGGCCGAGGCTGAGGATGGCGGCGATTTCCTCGTTGGTGAGCCCTTGCCCGAAGAGGGCGAGTATCTCCTGTTCCCGGGCGGTGAGGAGCTTGTGCGGGGATCGGGGGGCCACGGTCAGTTCCGCGAGCAGATTGAGGGCGGTGGGACTGCGGTAAACGCCGCCCTTCATCACGGCGGACACGGCTTCGCGCAGGTGGGTCGCCGGATCGTCCTTGTGAACGAATCCGTGGAAGCGAAGCTCGTCGATCTGTAGTAATGATGCCGTGGATACGGCGCCGCTCAGCCAGATCCAGCGCAGCTCCGGCATGCGTTCGCGCAGCTCGCGCAGACGTTTCTCCTCGTCCTTGGCGCCCAGGTGAAAGTCCACCAGCGCCAGGTCGGCCTGGCGCAGAACCGCCTCTTCGGCCAAGGCGGCCGATGCGGAGGGGAACACCCGGAGCATCTCGAAGCCCGGGATTTTCCGGAGCACGGCGACGATGCCTTCCGCCACCAGGGTCTGGTCTTCGATAAGCACGGCGAGAATGCGACCGGGTGAGGCGACTGAGGGGCGAGCGGGGAAAGACATGGGCGTGGCGAGCCGGGTGGTGGGGCCTGAAACGAGGCCCCATTTAGGGGGCAAAGGAGCCGGGGGGAAAGGGCGCCGCCTACTTTAATTAAAGTAAACGGGGAGATTGAGGCGGGTGCTGTTTCGTTGAAAATGGTCGGCACTTCGCTTGAGCAAGGGGTTGGGGACGACACCGGGCTCGGGCGGAGGGTAACGCATCCCCTATGCATACCGCCCAGTGATAGCGCAGAACCTTTCGCGGCGGCCGACTCCCGATGGAGCGGCCGCCGCGACCTTTTGCGGATGAGGCTTTTGCGAGGCGATGTGGGAGCGGGAGCGGGTGGGGACGGGCGCGGGCGTTCCCGGACCGGCCGGAGCCGGCTGAAACCCGGTCAGGCGTTTCGGGCGCGCCACACCACCGCCTACCGCGCCACTCGCAGCCGCAGGAAACGGCGCGGGTGCGCGCTCAGCGGCTCGGGGTCGGTCACGGTGACGGTGCCGACCACGTTGGCGGCGCCGGTGGAGGGATTGCCGGCCGCGACCAGGGTGCTCCAAGGGCCGGCCGGTGAGGATGCGACCTCGACGGTATAGACGAGGGCGGGGTCGGCGACGCGGGCGTAGCGCAGGGTCAGGTGCCCGCCGGCCAGGCCCGCGAGCGTGGCGGGGGCGGAGGGGACGCGAGGCGAGGTGCCGACGGCGTATTCGAGAAGATTGGGCAGGCCGTCGCCGTCCGGGTCGGCGCCGTCGGCGGCGTCACCGGCGCCCTCGGTGGTGGTGAAGTGGGTCTGGCGCCAGGCGACGAGCGGATCGGCGCCGAGCACGGTCACGGGCAGATCGGTTTGCAGGCTGCCGCCCTCGAGGTCGGTGCTGGTGATGCGCACCGTGGTGAAGCCCGCCGCGCCGGGTTTGGCCGTCAGTTGGAGTTCGCCGGCGGCCGACACCGAGACGTCGAGCAGGGCGGGGTTGTCCGCGATCGCGACGTGGCTCAGCGGGGCCACGCGGGCGATGGAGGTTTCGATGAAGTTGGCCCGGGCCAGGACGTTGGTGGAGAGCGGGAGCTCGTTCCAGGGCAGGAAAAACGGCGAGCCGGTCGTGTTGTAAACCGGCAGCGCGGCGATCTGGTCCGCCACGGCCATGCCGTTGCCGAGCACGCGGGCGAAGACGGTGAAGCCGCCGTTCTGGAAATCGAGGTTGGCCGAGTTGTCGGCGAGATTGATGAACCACTGGGAGGTGGCGCTGTTCGGGTCGCCGCCGAGCTTGGCCATCGCGAGCGTGCCGCGGGTGTTGGAGGTGCCGGGCTCGTTCACCACCGGAGCGTAGGCGGGCACCTGGTCGAAGGTGGTGTCGTTGATGAAACGGAAGCCGCCGCTCTGGATGATGAAGCCGGGCACGGACCGGTGGAAAAAATTGGCCGCGTAGCGCCCGGCGTCCACGTAGTCCAGGAAGTTGTCCACCGTCTCGGGCGCCTCGGCGTCGAACAGGGCGACGTCGATGGCGTGGGTGGTCGTGGCGATGCGCACCGTGATGCGCACGGCCGAGCCGGGCACGTCGGGGTCGCGAACGTAGTCCGCCAGCGGCATCGGCGTGGCGGTCGCTCCGGCGGGCAGGACGAGGGCGGGCGGCGACTGGATCGGCTCGGGAGGGACGTTGGCGAGCAGCGGGGCGGCGAGCAGGGCGGGAAGGACGGGGAAAAGACGGCGAAGCATTTCGCGGAGAAGGCGGGGTGGGGAGGGGGGAAGGGGGCGATGGAGACCGGGGGCGCGCGAGCGGCGGCGAGGGCGGAAGGGGCGGCGAGGCGGAACGGCGGGTCGGAAGGCGCGGAGGGGGCTACTCCAGCGCCTCGGCGAGCGCGGCGACGAGGTCCTCGGCGGCCTCGGCGCCGACGCTCAGGCGCAGGAGGGCGGGGTCGAGGCCGTTGTCCAGCAGGTGCTCGCGGCCCTCGGGCGAGGTGACCAGATCGTAGTGCGTCAGATACATGAAGGGGCAGATGAGCGAGCTTCGCAGGCCGAAGCTGGGGCCCTTGGCGAGGCGCAGCCGGTCGTAAAACCGGGCGATGGGGAAGGCGGGGTCGTGGCGCAGCGTGAACGTGATCATGCCGCCGACGCCGGCGGGGGAGCGGGCGAGCGCGGTGTAGTTGTTCTTTGAATACGCGTGGCCGCTCCAGAAGACCTCGGCGACGCGGGGGTGGGAGCGGAGAAACTCGACCACGCGCGGGGCGGTGGCGTTGATGCGCGCGACGAGGGCGGGGGCGTCGTCGATCTCGACGGCGAGGCGGGCCACGTCGCGCGGATAGACCGCGGCGAGCGCGGCGGCGGCGGCCAGCGCGGGGCGGAGCTCGGCGGCGAGCGGTCCGGCGGGGTTGGCGGCGGCGGCGCCGAGGATGAGGTCGCCCTCGCCGGCGGCGTATTTCGTCAGCGACAGGGTGACGAGATCGGCGTGGTTGAGCACGTCCACGTTGAGCGGCGAGGCGATGGTCGGGTCCACCACCAAGGCTACGCCGCGCGAGCGGCAGAGCGCGGCCAGGGCGGCCAGGTCGGGTGTCTGGATGAGCGGATTGGTCGGCACCTCGGCGAAGACTCCCGCCACGCGGCCCTCGTTGGCGTCGAGCAGGCGGGCCAGCCCGTCGAGGTCGAAAACATCCGCGTGGTGCAGGTAGTCCTCGGCGGGCGCGGCGGTGAGTTTTTGCAGGATCGCGATGGTGTCGAGGTAGAGCCAGCCGAGCTGCACCCAGCGGGTGCGCCCGCGCGGGGCCTGGGCGGCGTTCACCGCGCGAAACGCCGCGAAGATCGCGGCCATGCCGCTCGGGGTGAGGTGCAGGTCGGCGGCCGGAAGCGTTTCACCGAGCCAGCCGGCGACGGTGCGGCGCACGTGGTCGCAGGCCTCTGCGGCGGAGCCGGGATGGAGGGGCTCGGGCTCGGCGGCCGGGAGCTCCTTGACGGAGACGAGCCAGTCCTCGGCGGCGCGGGAGGAGGCGAAGGCCCCGGTGTGTTGCAGGTGGCGCCGGACGAAGGTGGAGAGCTCGAGGTCGGCTCCCTCCGGCAGGGCCAGGGCGGTCATCCACGGGGTGAGCGGCACGAGTTCCCCGTGTCCGCGGATCGCGGCGAGGAGGGCGGCGGCGACGGCCGGTCCGGCGCAGAGCCAGAGCTCGCGGCGGGCAAACTCGGGCCGGTAGCCGCGCAGCACCTCGGTCACGCGCACGAGCAGGGGGTGGACGACGAAGCGCGGGTAGCCGCTCGTGAGGTGCGCGGTGACGACGGGATCCTTTTCCTCGTAGCCGATGACGTCGCGCATGGTGGGCAGGCTGCAGGAGACCGCGTGGAGGCGGTCGGGGATGCGTCGGCCAAGCGGCAGGTGAACGAGGGCGGGGGCGGACATGGAACCGCGAAATGACGAAGGCCGGCGGACCGAAGGCAAGAGCGGCGGGCGCGTTTGCGGTTGGCGGGGGGGCTGGTGCGGGCTGGC
>CBINNW010000142.1:0-12299 GCA_966252115.1 uncultured Akkermansia sp. | reverse complement strand
AAACCCGAAAAACGCGTTCGACAACGCCGCCGCGCCACCCATCACCTAGCCCTTCATCATGGCCTCGCACTCGTCCGCCAACGCCAACGTCAACGCCCCTTCCGAGCAAAAACACGTCACGCCGATCACCATCGCCGTGGACCTGACCATCTGCGCCGTCTTCTTCGGCTTCATGTTCGGCTGGCTGAAGCCCCACGTGCCCAGCTACAACGCCCTCTCCATCAACTTCTTCGCCGCCTCCACCGCCCTCTGCATCACCGGCGTCCTCTGGATGGCGATCCAGATGTTCCGCATCGTCGCCGCCGGCGAAAAAACCCTCAAGGCCGAGCGCGCCGGCAGGAAGTAAGCGCCCCTCGCGCCGCCCACAGCCCTCCCCGTTTCCCGATTTCGACCGCAGCCGCGATCCCGTGATCGCGGCTTTTGTGTCTCCCAAGCTCGCCAACCCACCCGCCCATTCGCAATTTTTTCTCCGTGAGCGAGCCCGTCCCCACCACCCCCTCCGCCGCCCCCGCCGGCTCGGCGCCCGCCACACCCCCGCGCACCACCGCCGCCGCCGAGGACTACCTCGAACGCATCGCCGCCCTCATCAAAACCAAGGGCTACGCCCGCGTCGTGGACATCGCCGCCGAGCTCAAGATCTCCCAGGCCAGCGTCACCACCATGGTCCAGCGGCTCGATGCCGACGGGCTGGTGAAATACGAAAAATACCGGGGCATGGTGCTCACCGACGCCGGCGAAGCCGTCGCCGCCCGCATCGCCCACCGCCACGAACTGCTCACCCAGTTGCTCCGCTTCTTCGACCTGCCGGAAGACGTCATTTTCCGCGACGTCGAGGGCATGGAGCACCACATCAGCGGCGAGACCCTCGCCGCCTTGGAGCGCCTCACCCGCCACCTCGAGGCGAACCCCGCCATCGTCGCCCAACTGCGCGGCTGACACCGGCCAGGGGATGGGTTGAGCCGCGCGGCAGGGCGAAATCGCCGCACGCTCGCCAGGCCCGCCACCCAAACGGCGCTCACGGAGTGAGCGCCCTACCTTGTCGGAAAGTTCCGCCGAAGCGCCCCCCAACGCCGGACGAGGCCTCCGTGTCCTCCGCGGGCCCGCGCTCCGTGCCCTCCGTGGCCAAAACCTCCGCCTATGCCATCCGCGAGGCGGATTGAAACGCATGGGGTCGGGACCGGCGGGAACACCGACGCCTGCGCAGGCCGAGCGCGGCCGCCGCACCCCAGGCGCCCAGCAACGCCGCCGTCGCCGGCTCCGGGATCGCCACCGGCGTGTAGTGCAACACGAGGTCCTGACCGTCCTGAACCAGGCTCCATTCGCCGCTCGCGTTCAAGAAAAGCGACGCGTCCACGAACACGTTGGGCGCCGGGAAATTCAGGATGTCGCCCGTCACGCTCGTCAGCTTCCACGACTGCGCCTCGGCCGAGTCGAAGTTGAGCGCAAACTCGTCCACGTCGCCGATCGAGCTCAGCAACACCGTGAAGCTCGCCAGCGGGTCGGAGTCGAAGATCAGGTCGCCGTTCACCTGGAGGAAATCCCAACCCGTCCCGGCCGTGCCGGCGGCGTCGTAAAGCATGATGGCCAGGCTCGTGTCGCCGGTGAAACTCACCGAGCCCGTGGTGAGCGTGCCGACCGGAGCCAGGAAAAGATCTCCCGGATCAAGCGTGCCGCCATCGAGCACCGTCACCGATTGCGCCGTGCCGTTGCCGCCGAAGGTGCCGCCGTTCTGCACCGTCACCGCGCTCGACGTGATCGCCACGGGCGAGGCGACTTCTCCCGAGGGATCGCCAATGATGAGGAGCACGGCTCCGTCCACCACGGTCGGGCCGGTGTGCGACAGCGTGCCGTTCGCCAGGAGCGCGCCCGCGCCCGTGACCGTCAGCCCAAGCGCGCCCGATCCCTCCGCCCCGTCCGAGAACAAACCGAAGAAATAGGATAACCCGTCGCACCCGCAGCTATCGACCGTGAAGGTGGCCGCATCGACGGCGTCGTTCGTGATCGTGCCCCCCATCGCCGCCAAGCCCACGAGCGTCACGTCGTGGCCGTTGAGCACCATGCCGGCCGCCCCCATCGCCACGAAGGTGTTGTCCAGCGCCTCGTCCGCACCGAGCGAAAGCACCGCGCCGGCATTCAGATCCAGGTCGGCGTCGCGAACGGCGCCGGTGGCGTTGGCCTGGAGCGTGGCGCCGCTCTCCAGCGTGAAGAAGCCTCCCTGCACCGCATCGGCGCCCTCGAGCACGAGGACGGAAGTCCCCTCCAGCACGACATCGCCGTCGATGATCGCCCCGCCGTCCAGCACCCGCAGCGTCGCATCGGTGAAGTGGCTGCCGCTGAAACCGTATTCGAGCGCGCCCGCGACCTCCACCGTGCCGCCCGCGCTGGCGAAAATATCGTTGGCCAAGGTCGTGCCCGCCGCCACCCGCAGCACGGCGCCGGGGCCGCCCACCGCGAAATCGCCGGCGCCGTCCCAGTAACCCGCGACGTCCAGCACGAGGGTGCCGTCGCTCACCTCGGTGAGACCGGAAAAGGTTTCCGCCGAGGACAGGTCGGCGGCGCCGTTGCCGGTCAGGGTGAGCGTGCCGGCGCCGGCCTTGGTCAAACGTCCCCCGCCCGAAATCAGCGCGGCGAAAGCGATGTCGTCCGAGTGATCGAAGGCCAGCGTGGCCGCCACGGCGCTCGGCTGCGTGTCCGGGTCGAGCTCGCCCGTGTCCTCCAGCGCGATCTCCCCCGCCTCCAGCACGCCGGCCGCCCCGCCGACGCCGACCCGCACGAGACCGTTGTTGTGGATCTGGAGCGTGCCGGCGCCGCCGCCGACCGCCACGGCGCCGCCGTCCGCCACGGTCAGCTCCGCGTGATTGTAGGTCGTCTCGTCGGCGTAGGCGCCGACCGCGAACGCTCCGGCCACTTCCCACCGCGATCCCGCGCCGCTCACCAAAACCTCGCCGCTCGTCGCGCCCGCCCCGCCGGCGTTGCCGCTGGCGAGATCGACGCTCGCCGACACGACCAGGGCTCCGTCGAGCACCGACAGGGAGCCGCCGCCGAAGGTGCCGACGACCAGGGCGCCGGTGCTCCAGGTCGAGCCGACGCCGGTCACCGTGACCACGCCCTCCGAGCCGACGTCGTAGCCGAGTATCGACTCGGTGGATACCGACAGGCCGCCGCCGGCCTGGAGGGTGAGCTCGCCGGAGGAGCCGCCGCTCTCGCCGACCACGAGCCGGTTCACCTCGATCCCCGGCGCCGAGACAAAGGCGTGGCCGGTGTCGATCAGCGCGTCGTCACCGCTCCCCGGCGCGGAGGGGGACCAATTGCCCGGCTCGGTCCAGTCGTTATCGACGGATCCGGTCCAGGAAGACTGCGCCGACAGGGTGAGGGGCAAAAGGGCGACAAGGCCCGCGAAACGGAAAGCTGGGCGGGAGGGCATGAATGGGAGCTGGGGGGGAAGCTGCCCGAAAGATTCTCCCCGACAGAAGCGCGCAGATGTTACGCGCTCGTAAAACGCAAGACCCTGGCGCCCCCGGGGCGGGCGCGCGGGGCAGTGCCGACGCTTCCTATCCCGTCGGCCCGCCCTCGGACTCGCCGGCCCCCTTCGCGGGCGCCGGGCCCAGCTTTTCCCGGAAAAACGCGATCGTGCGTTCCCACGACAGTTTCGCCGCCGCTGCGTCGTAGCGCGGCGTGGTGTCGTTGTGGAAGCCGTGGTTCACGCCCGGGTAGATGTGCGCGGTGTGATCCACGCCGGCCTCCTTGAGCGCGGCCTCGTAGGCCGGCCAACCGGCGTTCACCCGTTGGTCGAGCTCGGCGTAGTGGAGGAGCAGGGCGGCCCGGATCTTGGGCACCTCCGCCGCCGGCGGCTGTCCGCCGTAGTAGGGCACGGCCGCGCGCACCAGCTCCGGCAAACGCCAGGCGAGGGTGTTGCTCACGAAGCCGCCGAAGCAGAAGCCCACCACGCCGAGAGCCCCGTTCGACTCCGGCCGCGCATGCAGCCAGCGGGCCGCCGCCACGAAATCCTCCATCGCCCTGGCCGGATCCAGATCGCGTTGCAGCGCCCGGCCCTCGTCGTCGTTGCCCGGGTATCCGCCCTTCGGATACAGCGCGTCCGGCGCGAGCGCGACGAAGCCCGCCAGCGCCACCCGCCGGGCCACGTCCTCGACGTAGGGGTTGAGCCCCCGGTTCTCGTGCACCACCAGCACGACCGGACGTTTCGCCGTCGGATCCTCCGAGGGGCGCACCAGCAGGCCGCCGCCCTCGCCGTGCCCCTCGGGCGAGGGGAAGGTCACGCGCTCTCCGCTCACCCGCGGATCGTCGGCCGGCACCTCGGCGGCGAAGGCGTAGCGCGGGCTGAGCATCTCCAGCAGAGCCGCGGCGGTGAGGCCGCCGACGGCGAACTTGGCGGCGCGCTCCAGGAAGCCGCGTCGATCAAGCTGCCCGTGGACGTAGTAATCGTAGAGGTCGATCAACTCCTGGTCGAAGTCGCGCGCCCCGAGACGGGGCGCGGAGGGCGCCGAAAACCGGATGGCGGCGGACGCCGGGACGGCGGGAGAGGGAACGGAGGGGACGGAGGCGGAAGCGGACGGGGTCGGATCGGGATTCATGGGGAGAGGCGGCGGGTGGGAATGCGGAACGGCGGACAGGTTCTAATCCACAAACAGACGTCGCGCGAATCACCGGGGTGACACCCGCCGCGCGGCGTTTCGTCGGCGCCGATTTCATCCCGACTTCATCCGGTCTTCATAAAACCCTCACCCGGCCGGCGCAGAGTTCGGCGATGCCCCGCCCGCTCCCGCTTTCCATTTTGGCCGCGCCGCTCGTCGCGACCGCCGCCGGGGCCGCCCTGCTCCGGTGGCTGCCCGGGCTCGACCATTCGCTCTTCGCCCACGGGGCGGCGCGGCTCGCGTCCCTGCTTCAGCCGGGCTCCGTCTGGCTCGTGCCCGAGGGCTGGCAAATCGGGCCGGCCGACGCCGCCCGCCCGGTCGTCGTCACGGTGGCCTGCTCCGCCACCGACTATTTCCTCCTGATCGCCGCCCTGCTCGCCTGGCGACTCGCGCCTCGTCCCGGCGACGGCTTCTCGTTTCCCCGGGCGGCGGGAGTCGCGGCGCTCGCGCTCGGCCTCGCGCTGCCGCTCACCCTCATGATCAACGCGCTGCGCATCGTGGCGGTCGTCGCCGCCCACGCGTGGCTGATCCCGGACCTGCCCGCCGCCTACGCCGACTTCGCCCATCAGCTCGTCGGCGTCGCCGTTTTCCTGCCCGCCCTGCTCGCCATCGACCTCGTCCTCACCGTCCATGCCCACCACCTCCGCCTTCGGCCTTCCCTCGCGCACGCCTGAACCCGCCCCCGACGAGCGAGACCCCGCGCAGCCCCTGCTGCCGCCGCTGCTGAGCGGACCGGCCTCGTTTCTCTGGCTCTGGGTCCTGCCCATGGCGCTGCTGCTCGCGCTCAACCTGCGGGCCTTCGAGCTCGTGTCGGGCAACATGGACGCGAAGGAACTGCGCAACGCCGGCTGGATCGGCGCGGCGCTCGGGCTCGACCTTCTGGCCGGTCTCCTTTGCTGGGGCGTCGCCCGGGATCGCCTGCGCGCCGGCCGCGAGGACATCGCCCGGCATCCCGCCTGGGGCCTGGTCCTGATCGGCGCCCATGTCTGCTACCTCTGGGCGGCCACCGTCCTCGGGGAGGACACGATCCCCCGCGAGGCGCGGGCCTGGATCCTGCCGCCCGAGCGGTATTTGTTTAACCAATACGCCTTCGCCATGATCCCGCTCTTCCTCGGCGTCCTGCGCCTGGCCTGCGCCGGCCGCGCGGAGACCCGGGGACGGGTCATCGCGATGAACGTCGGGCTGGCCGTTCTGGCGCCGGCCGCGCTCTACCTGCTGGGCCTCGTCGTGTTGGGTTCCGGCTCCGGCCTGGGCCACATCCCGGGAGTCGTGCTCGCCTGCGGCTTCGTGGCCGCGGGCCTCCTGCTTTTCGTCTGCGTGGTGCGGGCGCTCATGTCGCTCCTGCGCGGCCGGGTGCTGGCCGGTCCCGCCGGACAGTGCGGCGCGGTCATCGTCGTCGCGCTCGTGCTGCCGCTCGCCGGGCTGGCGCTCAACCGGGGCATTCCCTTCCCCTCGGACCTCCAGGCGCCGGAGGTTTACCTCCTCACCTGCGCCAACGCCGCCCTGCTCCTCGTCGCCGTCTGGTCGCGACGGGCCCGGCCCCGGGCGGTCTTGTTCACCCTCGGCGCCACCTTCCCCTTCACCCTCTACTTTTTCTTCGTTTTCCTGCCCTTCACCCCGCTCGCGGTGCTGGCGATCCTGGCGCTCGGCGCCGGGTTTTTGATCCTCACCCCGACGCTTCTCTTCGGCCTGCACATCCACCTGCTCTGGCAGGCGCTGCAAAGCGCGCGGGAAACGGGCCGCCGCCTCGCGCCGCTCGTGTTGTGGGTGCTGGCCGGCGTGGCCGTGCTGCCGGGCTGGTTCACCTTTCGCGGGCTCGCCGACCGCTCCGCCCTCAACACCGCGCTCGAGCACGCCTTCACCCCCGGGACCGCCGCCGCGCCCCGGCTCTACGCCGGATCCCTGGTCAATCTGCGGCGCGCGATCTCCAGCCACCGCGCCTACAAGGACGGCCGCTACTACCCGCTGCTCTCCGACTACTACGCCTGGCTGGTCTTCGACGGGCTCGTCCTGCCCGACGGGAAACTCGAGCGCCTGGAGACCCTGTTTTTCGGCGCCGCCACCCCCTCCGCGCGGGAGCGGAACGGTTTCACGTTTTTCGGCGCCGACCGGACGCGCGACCGCCACCGCATGCCGCGCGCGGAGGCGCCGCCCCGCACCGTGGAGGTCGCGGAGATGGACGTCCACATGAGCGCCTCCTCCCCCACGACCACCACCGCCGGCCTTTCCCTGACCCTGAAAAACACCGGCGCCCGCGACGCCGAATACGTCGCCGAGCTGCCGCTGCCGCCCGGCGTCGTGGTGTCCGGCTTCCGTCTGTATGTGAACGGCCGGCCCGTGCCCGGCCGCATCGTGGAAAAGAAGACCGCGCTCTGGGTGTATGCCATGATCCGCGACACCGAACGCCGCGACCCGGGTTTGCTCTTCTATACCGCGAGCGACCGGCTGGAGCTGCGGGTCTTCCCCGTGGTCGCCGGCACGCCCGCCGTGGTCGAGATCGATTTCCTAGTGCCCGCGCCGGCGACGGCGATGCGCGAAGGCCGGGGCCCCGCGCCCGCCGACGCGCACGACGACGGGGCGCGGGATCCGGCCGTATTCACCGAATCGCTACGCGGCCGCCTGCGGCCGGTGCTGGCGCGTCCGGCGGCGGGCGACGTCGTGGTGGCGGGGCTCGGCGCCGTCGAGCCGCCGCCGGTCTCGCGTCCCCGCTACCTGCACCTGCTGGTGGATCGCTCCGCCGCCAACGCCTTCACCGGCGACCCCGCCCTCGCGATCCGGGAGCTGTCGCGTCGCTTCGCCACCGCCGCTCCGCCGCGCGTCACCCTGGTGAACCACGAGGTTCTGCCCATGCCGTCGTCCCCGCCCCCGGCCGGAAGACCCGGCCCGGCGGCCGACGCGGAGGGCTGGCAAAAACTCCTGCCCGCACGCGGCGGCTGCCACCTCGATCTCGCGCTCGCGCAGGCGATCCGCCTGCACCGGGACGAGGATCTGGACGGCGGTGTCGGCGACGACGCGGCCTCGGCGGCGGGCGGCGGGGCGCTTCCGCCGCGGCCGGTTTTCGTGATCCTCTCCGGCACGGCGTCGCCCCGGAGCCTGGATCTTCCGCTCACCGAGGCGTGGTTGGATCTCCTGCCGGGGCTGGAGCTGCACGAGCTCGGCGCCGACGGCGGCTTCGTGACCCATCGCGCCGCGCCGCCGGACACCGCGCTGGCGCGCCTGGGCGGGAGCATGCGCCCCGTCGTGGCGCACCATCCGCTGCGCTTCGCGCCGCCCCCGGCACGAGCATCCGCGTCGGCCGGGCCGCTCCCGCTCGCGTATTGGGAACCCGCCGAGCGGGCGTGGCGGGAGGTCCGCGACTTCCGGATCATCGACTCCACCCGGCCCGAGACCCAGGGCGTCGATCGCGCCGCCGCGCTCGCGGCGCCCTCCGGCGACGAGGCCGGCCGCTGGGTGGAGGCGATGGCCTTGCAGTTGGCGCGGCAGGATCGCGCCCGGGATCCGGGAGCCGGGGACTCCGTCGCGGCCTTGCGCGAATCGGTCGCCGCCGCGCGGCGGCTCGGCGTGCTCACGCCCGACACGAGTTTCATCGTGGTGGAGAACGAGGCGCAGTGGCGCGCGATGGACCGGGCGGAGGCGAAGAAACTCGGCCAGCACGAGGCGCTCGAACACCGGGAAAAACTCGAGACGCCGGCACCGCCCGCGCTGGTGGTGGCCGCGCTGGTGGCGCTCGTGGCCGGGCTCCGCCGATGGATTTCGGCGAGATTTCATCGACGCTTCATCCGGGCTTCACGGGGCTGCGGCAGACTCGCGGCATGAAACCAACCAGATTCCGAGTTGATCCCTTCCGAAAAGGTGGGGCGCGACCGCCGGGCGCGCCGTCTGGATGACGAGAACACCCTCCTGTTTCGCGGCGGGCCCGGCGGTCCCGCCCTACCATAAGCGGCGGTCCCGGCGGTCCCGCCCTTGTTGCCACCACAAGCCCCGGTTCTTCCACAGCTCGCATGAACTCCGATTTCCTCTCCCGTCACCCCGCGCTGCGCGCCCGTCTGGCCGAGCTCGCCGCGCAGTTGCCCGATCCGGCCCGCGCCCTGCGGCTGGCCCGCTATCTGATCCCGCTCAGCATCGTCACCGGCCTCGTGACCGAGCCGCTCCTGCGTTGGTTCCTCCGCCTGATCGGCGCGGGGGCGTGACGCCGGGGCCGGGGCGACCGAGCCGGTGCTGGATCGGGTGGCTTTGGTCGGGGGTGAGGGGCGGCAGCTCGGGCAACTCGTGGGCGCGGGCGTCGCCGAGGTAACGAATCGCGAGGGCGCGGGCCTCGTCCCAGCGTTCGCGGAGCGGCGCGGTGGCGAAGGGCAGGCCCTCGGGCAGAGGCTCGGCGGCGGCGAGGTTTTTCAGGAAACTCCGCCACTCGGTCATCAGGCGGTCGATGTCGCCGCGACCGGCCTGGGCGAGCTCGTCGGCGAGCCGGTGGGCGAGGTGTCCGCGCGAGGCGGTGCCCTCGACCACGGCCCGGGCGATCTCGCTCGCGCCGTAGCCGTAGGCGGTCGGCAGGCCCTCCTCGAGGTAGCCCTCGACGTCGAGGCGGCGGTAGGTTTTTTCGCAGACGGCGGCGAGGCGGCCGAGGCGGCGCGGGTTGGTGCCCGCGAAACGGTCGCCGGCGAAGAGGTTGGCGCAGTCGAAGAGGAGCTGCTCGACGGGGTAGCGGCGGTCCTCGAGGCCGGCGGCGAGGGCGAGGCCCTCGGGGCCGAGGAAGGTGGCGGCGACGGCGCCGCGCGCGGTGAGGCGGAGGCGTTTGTCGAGCACGCCCACGCGTTGCCATTCCCAGAGCGGGGTGGGCTCGGGGGAAAGCGCGAGACAGTCGTGGCGATGGGCGCAGGCGGCGCAGCCGGGGAAGGGCTCGCGGCGGCGGCGCACCAGGCGGGCGCGGCCCGTATCCGTGAGCAGACTACACGGGATGGCGGCCGGGTCCTGGAGCGAGGTGATCTCGGCGCCGAGGCGAAGCGGGGTCTCGGTGAAAAAACGTCCGGCGGTGTCGCGGGCCAGCTCGAGGGCGGAGACGCCCGGCGGCAGGCGGCGCAGCAGGGCGGCCCAGGGCAGGGGCGCGGCGCGTTTCAGGCGCTGCGGCGCGGCGCGGCGCAGGCGCGGGGTGCGGCCGGAGACGAGGACGTAGCCGATCTCGTCGAGCCCGCGGCGGCCGGCGCGGCCGATCATCTGGAGGAGCTCGTGGGGGGCGATGTCGCGCTCGACGGCGCCGACGCGGTAGCTCGCGGCGGCGAGCATGACGGAGCGGAGCGAGAAATTGACGCCGGCGGCGAGACCAAGGGTGGCGACGACGGCGCGGAGTTGCCCGGCCTTGGCCAGCGGTTCGACGAGTCCGGCGCGCTGGGCGTAGGAGAGGCCGCTGTGGTGGTAGGCGACGCGGCGCTGGAGGAGCTTGGCGAGGACGGGGCCGGCCATGGACTCCTGCTCGGGGGTGAGGGTGAGCGGGTCGGCGAGCGGGAGCTCGCGGGCGAACTGGCGCGCGAGGCGCTCGGCGTCGGCCCGGTGGGGCGCGAAGACGAGCACCGGGGCGAGGCCCTCGCGCAGCGCGGCGGCGACGCGGCGCGACCAGAAGCCCTCGATCTCGCGCGGGAGGCCCTGCACGAGGTCGTCGATCTCGACCTCCTCCAGCGGCACGGGGCGCTCGGCGGTGCGGACGACCTCGACGCGGCGGCCGAGTCGTGCGAGCCAGGCGGCGACGTCGTCGGGGTTGGCGACGGAGCCGGAGAGCAGGAGCAGTTGCACCGAGTCCGGCAGGGTGGCGAGGACGCCCTCGTAGTGGTTGCCGCGCGCGGGGTCGCCGAGCCACTGGTATTCGTCGATGACGAGGAGGTGCGGGAGTGCGGCGCGGCCGGCGCCTGGGGCGCCCGTGGCGCCGACGGTCGAAGGTCGAAAGGTCGAAGGCCCCACGTCGGCCGGTTGCGCGGAGGCGCCGGATTCCGAAGCGGGAGCCGGGGCGGGCGCGACGGCGCGGAGCAGGGAGCCCTGGGCGGCCTCGAGGGTGGCGACGACGACGGGGGCGTGGGGGGCGACGGAGAGGTCGCCGGTGGTGATGCCGACGCGCCAGCCGCGGGCGCGCCATTCGGCGTATTTGTCGTTGGCGAGGGCGCGGGTGGGGACGGTGAAAACGGCGCGGCGGCCGAAGTTGGCCTGCTCGACGAAACGCTCGAAGACGTGGGTTTTGCCCGCGCCGGTGGGGGCGTCCACGATCACATCGCGACCGGCCTGGAGGGCGTGCACCGCCGCGCGCTGCCAGGCGTCGGGCAGCATGAGCGTTTGCAGACCTTGGAGATCGCCGAGACGCATGGGGGGCGCACGGTAGGAGCCGGGGCGCCCCGGTCAAACCCTCGGCGGCTTGGCGACGGAGCGGCCGCTTCCCTCCCGTCCAGCCATTCCATCCCTTCCCTCACACGCCCTTCCAGCGAAACAACAGCGAGGGGCCGCGTCCTCGCCGGGAGCGCCGCGAACGCCGTGGCTCAGGCTTTCTTGGCCGGGGGCTTGGTCCCGGTGGCGGTGGCCTGGTAGATCGTCTGCGTCTCGGCGACGGCCTGCACGTAGGCCTCGCCCGGCTGCACGCTCACCGGAAAGGCGAACCAACCGTGGGTCTTGTAAAATTCGAGGCCGGCGGCGACGAGTCCCCGGATAAACTCGGGCGGCGGGATGCGATGTTTGTCCTCAATCAAGCGGAGGGTTTCGCGCCATTCGGGGTTTATGCGCACGCTGACTTGATCGCTTAGCTTGGCCATAAAGGCAGGCAGGCGAGGCTTTGCAGGCGGCGAAAGCTTGAGATTGACTAATTTGCACGTAACGACAGCTACGCATGCAATGAACCCGCAAACGTTTTGGCTTTTTGTGATCCAAGGCTTTGCGACCGGTGTCCGTAAATGCGGACGATCTTTCATCACGGGAACGGGGAGGACATGAACATGGGCACACATTCGAGAACACGCATCTTGTTGGTGGAGGACGACGTCAGCGCGCGCGCGATGTTGGATGAAGCGCTGCATTTCCTCGGTTACGGCGTGGTGTCGGAGCTGGACGGCGAGGCGGCGCTGGTGCGCGCGGAGTCGCAGGATTTCGACGTGCTGGTGACCGACCACGAGATGCCCGGCCTGGACGGGCTGGGGCTGGTCCGGGCGCTGCGGGCGCGGGGCTTCGGAGGCCCGGTCTTTGTGATCTCGGGCTCGCTGACGCCGGAGCTGCGGGCCGAGTATGAACGGCTCGGGGTGACCGGTTTCGCCAACAAACCGGTGGATCTGATGGCGTTGCATCGCCTGCTCCGCTCCGCCCCGCGACCGGCGATGCGGGTGGGCGCCGCCGGCCCGCATCCGTCGGCGTTTTGAGGGAGGCGGCCGGGGCCAGCGCTCGCGCGCTCGCGGAGCGAGCGCCCCTGTTGCTACTTTCCGGAAGGGAGTTTCGCCTCCCGTCGCCCAAACCGCCCGGGCCGGCGCGCGCGGAGCGAGCGCGCTACATTACGCTCAGCGCACGGTGCGGATCTTGATGCTGTCCACCACGCGGTCGTGGGTGTGGATGTCGGAAGCGTCGGGTGGATGGGATGATGAAAAGCTGGGCGCCGATGGGCGATGCGGGGATGAGCATGTGGCGGAG
>CBINNW010000141.1:0-12466 GCA_966252115.1 uncultured Akkermansia sp. | reverse complement strand
GATCGCGAGGCCGAGGCCGGTGCCGCCGTATTTGCGGGTGGTGGAGGCGTCGGCCTGGACGAAGGCCTGGAAGAGTTTGCCGAGCTGGGCGGGCGTCATGCCGATGCCGGTGTCGGCGACGCGGAAGTGGACAAACTCGCGCCCGTCCCGCGGCCCGTGCGTGACGGCGAGGGTGATGCGGCCCTCGTGGGTGAACTTGGCGGCGTTGCTGAGCAGGTTGAAGAGCGTCTGCCGGACCTTGGTGACGTCGGCGCGCAGTTTGCCGAGATCGGCGGGGCACTCGACGGCGAGGGTGTTGTTGTTCTTGGCGACGAGGGGGCGGATGGTGGCGGCGACCTCCTCGACCAGCCCCGGCAGGGCGACCTCCTCGAGGTAGAGGGTCATCTTGCCGGCCTCGATCTTGGAGATGTCGAGCACGTCGTTGATGAGGCCGAGCAGGTGTTTGCCGGCGGCGTGGATCTTTTTGAGGTCGGGGATGGCGTCCTCGTTGCCGGTGTCCTCGGCGTCCTCGATGAGCATCTCGGAGTAGCCGATGATGGCGTTCATCGGGGTGCGGAGTTCGTGGCTCATGTTGGCGAGGAAGGCGGATTTGGTGCGGTTGGCCTCCTCGGCGGCCTCGCGGGCCTGCATGAGGGCGGCCTCGTCGGCCTTGCGTTTGGTGATGTCCACCTGGACGACGACGTAGCTCTCGACCTCGCCCTTGGCGTCGATGATCGGCTGGCCGTCCACCAGGACCCAGAGCGGGGCGCCGTCCTTGCGGTAGTTGAGGATTTCGAGCTGGAAGGGCTTTTTGGCGGCGCGGGCGGCTTTTTTTATCGCGAGCGTTTCGGCGGATGTTTCCGGACCCATGAGAAACTCGTCCGGGTGGCGGCCGACGGCCTCGGCGGCGGTGTAGCCGGTGAGGCGGGTGAAGCTGTCGTTGACCCACGCGATGCGGCCGGAGGTGTCGGTGATGATCACGCCGTTGTAGGTGCGCGACGCCACGAGCGCGAGTCGCCGCGCCTCGGCCTGCAGGCGCTCCGCCTCGGCGAGGGCCACGGACAGGCGGCGGGCCAGGAAATACCCGAGCCCGAGGGCGGCGAAGATCAGGGGCACCATGAAGCCGAAAACCGGCAGGACGCGCGCCCAGGTGGCCTGCTGGATGTCGGACCCGCGGTAGGCGGCGAGCAGGGTGAAACGCCACTGCGGGAAGGGCTCGGCGCGCCAGGTCCAGTCGCCCTCGCGCCAGGAGAGCGAGTTGCGTTCCACGGCGGCGGCGCGGGCGAGGTCGAGGTCGGCGTTTCCGGAGTGAAACAGCGCCTGCCCCTCGCGGTTTACCAGCACCAGAAAACCGTCGCCCAGGAGTTGGGCGTCCGCCAGCTGGTCGCCGAGACGGGAGAGGCCCTCCACCAGGTAGCCGACGTAGTGGATGCCGATGACTTCGCCGGCGCCGTCGCGGATGGGCGCGTAGCCGGTGATGTAGGGGCGCCCGAGGATGTCCACCACGCCGTAGTAGGCCTCGCCGCGCCGGATGGCGGCGATGGCCGGACCCTCCGGATCAAGGACGGTGCCGACGGCGCGCGAGCCGTCGGGGCGTAGGACGTTTGTGGATACGCGGACGAAGTCGTCGCCCGCCTTGACGAAGAGGGTGGCGGTGCCGCCCATCAGTTGTTTCACGTGGTCCACCACGGTGAAATCCAAGGTCACCGGGGTGTAGCCGAAGCGGAGCCCGGGAACGGTGCGGCCGGCGACCTCCACGGTGTCGGCGACGGCCGCCGGTCCGAGCTCGTCGGTCGTGGAGACGAGCACACGCATGGCGGCGTGGACGCGTTCGAGATAGAGGGCGTGGGTGGAGACCAGCTCGCGCCGCACCTGCGCGATGCGTTGTTCGACCTCGCCCTCCAGGTCCTCCTCGACCGTGGAGCGAAGGTTGCGGTAGCCGCCGAAGAGGGCGAGGGCGACGAGGGTGGCGACGAGGCAGAACCAACCGAGCAGGCGAAGGTGGAGCGAGCGGTGCATGGGAAGAAGACGGGGACGGAGAAGAATTCAGAAGTCAGGATTCAGGAGTCAGAAGCCGGAGGACGGAGCCCGGGGCGGAGGGCAGAGGCCAGAAGCCAGATGCCGGAGGCCAGCGGTCGGAGACGGGGACCGGAGGATGGAGGGGCGGATAGCGGAGGACGGCGGCGGGCACGGGTTCTCGTTCTGAATTCCGGCTCCTGAATTCTGACTTCCGAATCCTGGCTCCTTTTTGTCCGTCCGATCACAGGTCGAACCTCACGATGGAGAAGTCGTCGTCGAGCGGGCCGGGACCGTGGAGCTCCTTCGCGTGGGCGAAGAGCGCGTCGAGATCGGACTGGCCCGGGGGCGGCGGCTGGGCGAAGAACTCCCGAAACTCCGGCTCGGGCCACATGGTGCCGTCCTGCCGCTGGATCTCGAAGGTGCCGTCGCTCACGACGTAGAGTCGCGCCGGGTGCGGAATCTCCCGCGTAAAGGTGCGATAGACCATGCCCTCCATGCCGCCGAGGATCATGCCGGCGGCGCGCAGGGGCTCGACGCTTGCGGGGGTGTCGGATGCCGGCTGGAAGCCGGCGCTCCCGGTGGCCGGCGGCGGGGCGGCGTTTGCGCTCCCGGTGGCCGGGGCGGCGCCGCCGGCGACGAGCAGGGCCGGCGGATGACCGGCGGTGGAGTAGCGTAGGGTCCGGGTGGATACCTGCCAGACGCCATACCAGATGGTGAAATACATGTCGTTCTGCTTCTCCATCAGGAAGGCGTCGTTGAGCGCGGTGAGCATGGCGCCGGGATCGCGGAAATCCACGCCGGGCAGGGCGGCGTTGCGCAGCACGTTGATCGCCGTGACCGAGAGCAGGGCGGCGCCCACGCCGTGTCCGCAGACGTCGAGCAGGTAGAGCGCGAAGTGGTCGTCGTCGATCCAGTGGTAGCCGAAGCTGTCGCCGCCGAGTTCGGTCGAGGGGATGAGGCGCCAGTCCACAGGGATGGTGCGCGACATGCCGGCCGGGGGCAGGATGGAGCGGACGTAGTTTTCCGCCTCGGTGAGCTCCTCCTGGAGCCGCGCTTGGGTGCGCTCGATGGTGCGGACGTAGAGCGCCTCCTGGTCGCGGAAGCGTTTTTTCTCCAGGCCGGCTCCGATGCGGGCGCGCAGGAGGGTCGGATTGAAGGGTTTGGGCAAAAAGTCCTCGGCGCCGCGCTCGATGCAGCGCACGACGGCGGCGAGCTCGTCGAGGGCGGAGATCATGATGACGGGCAGGTGGCGCAGGGCGGGGTCCTCCTTGAGCGCGACGAGGGTCGAGTAGCCGTCGAGCACGGGCATCATCATGTCGAGGAGCACGAGGTCGAAGGGCTCGGCGCGCAGGCGATCCAGCGCGGCCTGGCCGTCGGGCGCGGAGGCGACGCTGTGGCCCTGGCGGGCGAGCTGGCGGGAGAGCATGTCGCGGTTCCCCTCGTTGTCGTCCACCACGAGGATGCGGCCGGGCACGGGGGCGGGGCGGGTGGCGTCGGTGTCGGAAACGGCCTGGGCGAGCAGGGCGGAGACGTCGGCGGCCGGATGCACGATCTCGGCCCGCGCCTCGGCGTCGGGCGCGGGCATGCCGGCGCCGGCGGAGGCGGGCGCGGAGGCGGAGGTCGGCCCGGGCGGGGTGGCGGCGGATGATGTGCTCGTGGCGGGCGCCTGCGGCGGACGGGAGGCGGCGAAGGGGAAGGGCGCGGCGGTTTCGGCGCCCCGGTCCACCACCGCACCGACGAGGGAGACGCGTTCGTCGGTGAGGTTTTCGTTGATGAGGTTCAGCAGGGTCTTGGCGGCGTGCCGGATTTTTTGGAGGTCGGCGTCGTAAACGGTGTGGCCGGCGTCGGCGGTCTCCTCGAGGAGCAGCTCGCTGTAGCCGAGGATCTGGTTGATCGGGGTGCGGAGGTCGTGCCGCAGGTGCGACAGGGGGGCGCGGGAATCGGAGGCGGACATGCGGGTGGGTTACGGGCACCCATTACAGGGAAGCGCCCCGAGCGGAAGCGCGGAGGCGGGGCGCGGACGGTTTTCGCCGGCGCCCCCGTGTGGCGTTGGCCGTCCCCGGCCAAAGATCCCCCGGGCCGGGTGGAGCGGCTTGTCCCCAAGCCGCTTCGGTTGGGCGGGAGGCGCGGGGCGGAGGGGCGCGGCTGCGGCCGCGTCAGCGCATTGGGGACAATGCGCTCCACCCGAGGGCAGCGGGCATCCTTCGCGGTGCGGCCCGGCGCTCGCGCCCGCTCGCCAGGTGACGACCCTTCCCGTGGCCGGTTTCGGGCTTGGCGGACGGGCCGGGCGAGGAGGCGTCGGGCCGGGCGGAGCGGCTTGTCCCCAAGCCGCTTCGGTTGGGGCGGGGCGGAGGGGCGCGGCTGCGGCCGCGTCAGCGCATTGGGGACAATGCGCTCCACCCGAGGGCAGCGGGCATCCTTCGCGGTGCGGCCCGGCGCTCGCGCCCGCTCGCCAGGTGACGACCCTTCCCGTGGCCGGTTTCGGGCTTGGCGGACGGGCCGGGCGAGGAGGCGTCGGGCCGGGCGGAGCGGCTTGTCCCCAAGCCGCTTCGGTTGGGGCGGGGCGGAGGGGCGCGGCTGCGGCCGCGTCAGCGCATTGGGGACAATGCGCTCCACCCGAGGGCACCGGGCGTCCTTCGCGGCGCGGCCCGGCGCTCGCGCCCGTCCGCTAGGTGACGACCTGTCGCCGGTTTCAGGCGCGCCAGGCGCGGAGGCGCTCGGCGCGGACGAGGAAGACGCAGTTGCTGCCGTCGGCGGTCTCCAGCCACTCGGGGGCGAGCTCGGCGAATTCCCTGTTGATCGCGCGGCGCAGACCGCCGATCTCGACCGCCACGAAGCCGTGCGGCGCCAGACGTTCCCGCGCCTGCTCGAGGATGCGGCGCACGATCACGAGGCCGTCGGCGCCGCCGTCGTGCGCCATGCGCGGCTCGGCCGCGAACTCCGGGTCCTGGTTGTCCACATGCGCGCTGGGCTCGTAGGGCGGATTGCTGATGACGAGGTCGTAGCCGCCGGGCGGGATCGGGACGCCGTCGAAGCAGTCGGCGCGATGCAGGCGCACGCGTTTGCCGCCGACGGCGGCGTGTTCCTTCACGTTGAGCGCGGCGACCTCGAGGGCGGCGGGCGAGAGGTCGATGGCGTCCACCCGGGCATCGGCAAACTCGGTGGCGAGCAGGATGGCGAGGCAGGCCGAGCCGGTGCAGACGTCGGCGGCGTGGCGCACGGTCGTGCCGGCGGGCAGGAGCTCGGCGAGGGCGGGGATGAGCTCGACGAAGTAGCTGCGGGGGATGATGACGCGCTCGTCCACATGGAAACGCAGGCCGCCGAGCCAGGCCTCGCGGGTGAGGTAGGCGGCGGGCACGCGTTTGACGGCGCGGGCGTGCAGCACCTCGCGCAGGGCGATGCGCTGGGCGGGCGCGAGCGGGCGCGCGAGGACCTCGGGGCCGCTGTCGAGCGACCAGTCGAGGGTGCGGAGGAAAAGGTAGAGCGCCTCGTCGTGCGCGTCGTCGGTGATCTGGCCGAGCGCGAGGCCGGCGCGCGCATAGACGTCCGCGGCGAAGTCCATCCAGGCGCCGAGGGTGGCGAGCTGGGAGCTGGGCGGCAGGGCGGCGAGTCCGACGGGGCGGCGAGGCGCGGGCTTTTTCTTCACAAGGAGCGGCGGAGGAGGACGGGAGGAAGGTGGGGGGCGCGGGCCGGTTCAGGGGGCTTTGTCCGGCGGGGGGGCGGCGACGATGTGGACGTGGTTGCGCAGGTGTTCCTCGCAGTAGCATTGGTCGCCCTCGCACTTGGAACAGTAGCGAAAGTCCTCCTGCGGGTGGGTGTCGCTGTTTTTGCCGCAGACGACGCAGCGGTGACGCGGGCCGGCGGCGGCGGCTTCGCGGAGGGTGGCGCGGCGGCGGAGCTGGCCCTCCATGTGGCGTTTGCCGCCACGCATGTCGGCCAGGATGCGGGAGGCGAAAAAGATCAGGAAGTTGCCGGAGGAGGCGAGGGCGAGCAGGCGCGACACGTTGTCGCCGAAGATCATCACGTAGCCGAAGTAGAGCCAGGTGAGCAGGGCGAGCCACTTCACCTTCACCGGGAGGATGAAGAAGAGGTGGAAAACGTAGTTGGGATTCAAATACGCGAAGGCGAGGAAGATGGAGCCGCCGATGAAGCCGTTTTGCACGAAGGCGTCGGGCACGCAGGCGGCGGCGGCCACGGTGAGCGCCCAGCCGGTGAGGAGGAACAGGTTGAGGCGCAGGGTGCCCCATTCGTGTTCGAGGGAGGCGCCGAGCAGGTAGAGGATGTAGAGCGCGAAGGCGATGAACACCGGGCTGGCCGCCGGGGGCATGAGGGTGAAACTCGCCAGCCGCCACCATTCGCCCTCCGCGACCAGGGCCCAGCTGAGCAGGAGCCGGGTCGGATCCACCAGACCCAGCAGCGCGGTCAGGTAGAAAAACGTCTGTCCCGCCACGAGCGCCAGAATGACGTGTGGGATGGCGAGGAACTGGAGGCGGCGTTCGAGTTTGCGGGGAAACGACATTGCGGAGGCGGGGGGCGACCCTGCGCGCGGAGGCGCGGCACGGGCCAGAAGTTTATTTGCCGGTCGGCACCGCGGCGGGCGGTGTGTTCGCCGGCTTGGAGGCGGGCGGTGGTTGGGGCGCGCCTTGCGTCTCGACCGCCTCCTCGGCGGCGAACTCGGCCTCGAGTTTCGCCTTCTGCACGGCGAGGGAGGGCTCGTCCACGGTGGCGAGCAGCTCGCGGGCCTCGCCGGCCAGGCCCTGCTGCCAGCGCGCGCGGGCTCGGTGCAGGCGCACGGTCTGGCGGGCGAGTTTCTCCTCGAGGCGATCCTCAAGGGAGGACCAGGCGGCGTAGGCCAGGTCCCAGCGCGGCTCGGCGAGCGTGCCGTAGGCCTCGGCCGCCCGGTAGGCGAAGTCGGTGCGCTCGGGGGCGAGGGTGACGGCGCGGGCGAAGGACGAGACGATGGTGGCGTCGATGGTGGCGGGGCTCCAGGCGCCGGATTTGGTGAAGTGGTCGCGCGCCTCGTCGAGCACCAGACCGATCTGGAAGTGGTAGAGCGGCTCGGCGGGGGCGAGGTCGCTGGCGGCGAGGAAGTAGTTGAGCGCGTCGATGGCGCGGCCGTCCTCGGCGAGGAGCACGCCGATCTGGTTTTTCACCACGGGCAGGTCGGGGTCGAGGCGGTTGGCCTTGAGCAGGAGGGCGAGGGCGGTGCGACGGTCCTCGACCAGGGGGTCGCAAAGGAAGAGGCCGTAGGCCGTCCAGGCGGCGGCGAAGTCGGGGTGCTCCTTGAGCAGGGTTTCGTAGCCGGCGACGACTTTTTGCAGGCGGGGGCGGAGGTCGTCGATCTCGGCCTGGTCCTCCGCCTCGCGGGCGCGGGCGAGGGCGGCCTTTTGCTGGGAAACGATTTCGCGCAGGGCGGCCACGGCGCGGGGCGAGCCGCCGCCGGAGGGCTCGGGAGCGGCGGCGGGCGCGGGAGCGGGCGGCGCTGTGGTGGCGGGGGTGGTGGCGGATGCGGCAGGCGCTGGTCGGGCGGCGGGGGAGGGCGCAGCGGAGGCCGTGTCGGCGGCGAGCAGGGGCGGTGACAGGTGGAGCGCCAGGACGAACGCGAGGACGGGCGCGAGGATGAGGCGCGGCGTCGATCCGGTCCCGCAGGAGGCGCCGGACACGGCGAGCGACGGGTGGATGAGTCGGCGGCGGAGGCGGATGAAGTGGCTTGGGCGCACGGGAACGGGAGAGGCGGAAGGGGGATTCATACCAGTTTGCATCCAAACGTATAAAAACCGCGGCTCCGATGTGGGCCCGACCGTTGGTCGGGCTGCCTGACCAGCGGTCAGGCCTACAGTCGAGCAGCCCGACCAGCGGTCGGGCCTACGGCTTGCGATCAGCGGGTTTATTACGACGGAACGCGAATTGGTATCAGTGGCGGTGGATCAGTTTCATCGGGGGCCGGTTTCCGCTCCGTTCGTTCGAGGCGCCGTCCGGGCGCTCAGCACACGAGGTCGGGGAAGGCGTCGAAATCGGCGGCGAGGCCGCCGGGCACGCCTTTGCAGATCACGCTGACGGCGTCGTGCGAGTGCAGGGATTCGAGGTGCGAGCAGGCGACCTGGAAGTCGGCGATGCGGGGGTCGCGGACCAGCTCGGCATAGACGAGGCGGGCGGCGTCCTCGACGAATTTGATGTGGGCGCCGTTCAGTTCGGCGAAGGCCTGCTCGTCCTCGCGCTTCACCATCACCTGGGTCTCGGTGACGAGGGCGCGCAACAGGTGGTCGCGCAGCTCCTCGACGTGGAGCGTGGCGCCGGGCGCGAGCTCGACGAGGGCGCGGGCCTTGGAGCGCTGGTTGTGGGGGATGGCGTAGGCGCCGCGCACGTCGCGGGCGTGTTCGCTGAGCTCGGCGCTGCAGGGGCAGGCGGAGGAGTAAACAAAGTCCAGCTCGACGAAGCGGCGCAGGGTGCCGTCGGGCGAGATGCGGGCGAGGAAGGCGGCCCGGTAGTATTGCCAGCCCTCGAGGCCGCTGCGCAGCGCGCGTTGTTTGATCGGGTAGGAAAAATCGAGGCGCAGGCGCGCGGCGAGCGAGCCGACCTCGGCGCGGTAGGCGGCGAGGATGTCGGCGGCGAAGTCGGCGGTGACGGGGCGGTCGGCGCGGTCGTAGAAGGACCGGACGATGCGGCTCATGTTGATGCCCTTCACGCCGGCGTCGAGGGAGACCGTGCCGGTGACGGTGGTCTCGAGGGTGTGGACCGCGCGGCCGCGGCGGGCGGGGTGGCGGAGCGGTAGTTTAAAACCGGATACGCCCACCTGCTGGATGGCGACGGGGGCGCCGGGGATGGCGTCCACCGCCTCCATCATGTCGGGCAGCGAGGCGCGGTAGGCGGGCGTGACGGCGAAGGCCGCGTCGTAGGCGCGCGCGAGGCGGGCGGGCGGACCGCCGGCGACGCGGTGCAGATACATGGTCTTGGCGCCGCGGGCGGCGGCGACCGGCGCCGGGACTTCGGACGCGGGAACGGAGGCGGCGCGGGCGGCGGCCCCGGACGGCGGCGCGCTCTCGCGGCCGCGACCGCGACCACGGGCGCGCGCGGGCGCCGGCCGCGGCTGGGCGGCGGGTTTCGAGGAGCGGGACTTCTTGGCGGCGGACATGGACGTTTTTGGAAGGGAGGCGGAGGCGGGCCAGGCGGTTGGAACGTGAACCGTAGCCCCGACGCGGGCGGGGTTAGCTGGCGCGATGAATCGAGCGGTTGAGCGTGGCGGGGATCGTGGTTGGAACGGGTGGCGGAGCGGGAGCGGGTTGGGCGGCGGGGGCGCCTGGGGTCAGTCGCGCGCCTCCGGGCCGCGGTATTCGACGAAGTTGCGCGGGGTTTCGTAGAGTTTCACCGCGTGCAGGCGGGCGCCGGCGGGCAGGTGGGGCGCGAGGCGTTCCCAAAACACGATGACGAGATTTTCGGTGGTGGGGATGACGCCCTGGAGGAAGGGCACCTCCTCGTTGAGGTTCCGGTGGTCGCAGGGCAGCACGATCTGCTCGTCGAGCAGGCGTTTGAGCGCGCCGAGCTCCATGAGGTAGCCGGTCTCGGGGTCGGGTTGGCCGGCGAGGGTGACCTCGAGCACGTAGTTGTGGCCGTGCCAGCGGGGGTTGTTGCAAAGGCCGAATTTTTCCTCGTTCCAGGCGCGGTCGCGGGCGGGGTTGTCGAGACGGTGGGCGGCGTTGAAATGCACCTGCCGGGTCACGAAGACCGTGCCGCGCGGGGCGCGGACGGCGGGGGGGCGCTGGCGAGGCGCGGAGCTGGATCTGGAGGCGGATTTGGCCATGTGGAACCGGGCAACACAGGCAAGTTTGCCGGCCCGGTCAATGAATGGGGCATGTTTTGGCTCGCACGGCCGGGGTGGAGGACTACGCAGGCGACCGGTTATGGCGATGCGTCTTCAGATTCTCGGCAGCGGCAGCGCGGGCAACGCCGCGCTCCTCCAAAGCGAGGGCGCGCGGGTGTTGATCGACGCCGGTTTTTCCGGTCGGCGGCTCGCCGAGCTGCTGCGCGCGGCGGACACGCGGCTGGAGGATCTGGACGCGGTGTTTTTGACCCACGAGCACGGCGACCACGCGGCGGGTGTGGACGTGTTTCGCAAGCACCCGAAGGTGGAGATCTTCGCCAACGCCGCGACCGCGCGGGCCGTGCGCATGAAGGCCGGGCGCGAGGCGACTTGGCGCCTGTTCGAGACCGGGACGACCTTCCGTTTCCGCGATCTGGAGGTCACGAGTTTCGCGGTGCCGCACGATGCGCAGGAGCCGGTG
The DNA here is from genome assembly GCA_966252115.1 of uncultured Akkermansia sp. Taxonomy (GTDB): domain Bacteria; phylum Verrucomicrobiota; class Verrucomicrobiia; order Opitutales; family Opitutaceae; genus IMCC26134_A. The sequence continues at coordinate 2,189 of CBINNW010000141.1, read as the reverse complement.
GGCTTCACCTTCGCGAGCGGGGCGGAGGGAGACCTTTTCAGCCCGCGCCGTTCGCTGGCCTGGCTCACGGATCTGGGGCACGTGCCCGGACACGTTTACCCGCACCTGCGGACCTGCGACGTGGTGGTGGTGGAGAGCAACCATTGCCCGCGCCTGCTCGAGGCCGACCACCGCCGCCCGTGGCCGACGAAGCAGCGTATTTCCGGCCGGCACGGACATTTGTCCAACACGGCCGCCTGCGAACTTCTGGAGGCGACGGCGCACGCCGGTTGGCGACGGATTTTCCTCACCCACCTGAGCCGGGACTGCAACAGCCTCGACGCGGTCGAGACGGCCTTCGCCGGCCTGCGCGCGCGCCTGGGCGAGGCCTGCGGCCTCGAGATCGTGGCGCCCGGCGGCGGCACGGCGGCCTGGGAGTGGTGAGCGGATCGCGGGGCTGAACCGGCGGGTCGCTGCTTGCGACGGAGGGCGTGCGGCGCGCTCGGTGGCGACGCCGGCGGAGGCGGAGCCGGGGAGCGGCGAGAGGCGCGCTGTCGCGAGTGGCTGGCGTTGGCGGGCCGGGCGGAGGGGCGGGCCAACAGAATTCACGTCCTCGGCAAGGTATGCGTCGAGTCCGGGCTCGCCGGAGGCTGGTGGCGTGCGCTTTGCTCGTCGGTTGACCATGACCACCACAGCATCGTCATTCACCACGTTTCGTCGCACCAAGATCATCTTCACCCTCGGGCCAGCCACCGAGTCCGAGGAGATGTTGGAAAAACTTATCCGCGCGGGAGCCGACGTCGCCCGCCTCAACATGGCCCACGCGAAACACGATTGGTGCCGCGCGGTCATCCGCCGCATCCGCGCCGTGTCGGCCAAGGTCGGGCGCGAAATCGCCATCATGATGGACATCAAGGGGCCCGAGATCCGCACCGGCGACGTGGACCATCCCATCGTGCTCGAGGCGGGGCAGATTTTCGACTTCACCGTCAAACCCGGCGCCACCCGCGACAACTCCGAGGAGGTGTGCAGCGTGGACGTGAACTACCGCGATCTGGTCAACGACATCGCCGTCGGCGACACCGTCCTGGTGGACAACGGCCTGATCCGGCTCGAGGTCCTGGAAAAGCAGGACGCCCACATCCGTTGCCGCGTGCTCACCCCCGGCGAGCTGAAGTCCCGCCGCCACATCAACCTGCCCGGCGTGAAGGTGAACCTGCCCGCCTTCACCGAGAAAGACCGCGCCGACACGCTCGTCGGCATCGAGGAAGGCATCGACTTCGTCGCCCTGTCCTTCGTGCGCGAAGGCTCCGATATCGAGACCCTCCGCGAATTCCTGCGCACGAACAAATCCTCCGCCCGCATCATCGCCAAGATCGAGGACCAGTCCGCCATCGCCAACCTCGACGAAATCGTGCGCGCCACCGACGCCCTGATGGTCGCCCGCGGCGACCTCGGCATCGAGTGTCCCTTCGAGGAGCTGCCGTCCATCCAGCGTCGCGCGGTGAAGTGCTGCCTCGACCACGGCAAGGCCGTGATCATCGCCACGCACATGCTGGAATCGATGATCACCCAGCCCATGCCGACGCGCGCCGAGATCACCGACGTGGCCAACGCCGTGCATGAGCGCGCGGACTGCGTGATGCTCTCCGGCGAGACCACGATCGGCCGTTACCCGCTCGATTGCGTCGCGATCCTGGAAAAAGTGGCCCGCCGCGTGGAGTCCGAGGACCTTGATCCCTTGCCCAATCCGGTCCACCTGCGCGGGGACAAACTCAAGCTGCTCGCCGCCGCCGTGCATTTGTCCAACGAGATCCCGGGCTCGGCGCTGCTCACCTTCACCCGCCAAGGCTTCATGGCCCAGGGCCTCGCGTCCATGCGCCCGGTCACCGCGCCCATCTTTGCGATGACCAATTCGGTCGAGACCCTGCGCCAGCTCCGCCTCCTGCGCGCGGTCGAGCCGATGTTGCTCGCGCTGACCTCGGATCCCAACGACACGATCGAAAACGCCATCACGCTCCTGGTGCGCGCCGGCAAGGTCCGCATCGGCGACAAGTTGATCGTGGCCACCGACATCCTCAGCCACGACCGCCTGGTGGACAGCATCCAGATCCGCACCGTGCGCTGAGCGTAAAGTAGCGCGCGCGCGCCGCGGGCGCCGGCCCGGGCGGGTTGGGCGACGGGGGGCGCAACACCCGGCCGGCAAGGAG
>CBINNW010000140.1:0-12881 GCA_966252115.1 uncultured Akkermansia sp. | reverse complement strand
CGCTCCTCGACCAGGGTGTAGCCGTAGCGGTCCACCTCGAGGCGGACGACGGCTTTGCCGGGTTGGAGTCCTTCGATATAGAGGGTCCAGTCGGGCAGTTTGTAGCCCCCTTCGGTCTGTAGTCCGAAGCAGATACCCCAGAGCTCCTCGCCGCCGTCCAACATTATCCAATCTCCGGGGCCGTAGATCGGGGAGGAGCCGCTCTTCGGCGCGAGGGCGTGCAGGCGCACGCACTCCGCCCCCTCGGTGACGGAGAGGCGCACGCCGCTGGTCTCCGGGCCGAAGCGATCTTCACGATACGCCTTGGTGGTGTCGCCGTTGCTGCCGATCCAGATCGCGGCCAGGTCGTCGGCGACGAATTTGCCGTCGGCGCGCAGGGGCGAGGGCGTCTCCGCGTCGGAGGTCCACGGCGTGCCCTCCACGGTTTCCACCCGCTCGTCGAAATCCTCGTTCACCGGCAGGACGGAGGGAACTTCCAGCGAAAGCGTGATGGGGACGGGGCAGATGCCACCCTCCAGCTCGTCCGGAACGCTCAGCGAATACACGTCGGACTCGGCGACGCCGCCCGTGCCCGCGATCAGCACCGAGCGCGCCGCCAGAGCCCGCATCGTCCCCGTGCCCGATTTCGGATAAAAAACCTCCAGCCAGCGGGTGCGGTAGCGATATTCCGGCGAGGTCTGCTCCAGGCGCACCCGGTATTGGCTCTCGGCCAAATCGAAGGCTCCGCCGATTTGCTGCTGCACGGCGCACGCGTCGCCGTCTCCCCAGGACAAGGAGTCCAGCGGCGGGAGCGAGGCACGCAGCAGCTCCTTCATCCGGGACGGCGTCAGCTCGTCCGAGTAGGTGACGGTGCGGGTGGCGGACATGACGTATTCCGTCACCGGCTGATTGGGCCCCGGGGTGCCGATGGTATAGTTGTCGTTGGAGTTCTCGTAAACGTCCACCGTGGGGGAGGAGGAGACCCGGCGGTCCGCGCTCACCCTGCGCTTGGGGGACTCCACCTGCTCGTAGTTGGTCGTCTCGGAACCATCTTGATAGTAAAACGTGTCCGTCTGATCACCGGAGAAGCGGCCCGCCGCATTGTAGGTCCCCGAATAACTGATGAAGCGCTGCGTCCCAAAATCTCTGGAGTGATAGGTGTAGGTGCCGCTCGCCGCCCCGGAGCTGGTGCTGCTCGTGGTGTCGTCCTGCCGCTTGGTCGAGACGGTCGTGAGCGAACCGGACCCGGTGTAGGTTTCGGTCGAGGCCACGATCACGTCCCAGTCGTAGCTCCGACGCTCCTCCTTGGTGAGTGTCCAGCTCCACGCGTTCGTCTGCGTCTGGAAATAGCGGGTGCCCTTCTCCGGATCCGAGCGGCTGTAGCCCCAGTAGGACCGCGTTGCGCTCACGCTGCGCGCGATGGGCTCGAAAGGCACGTCGAGGATCGTGCCCAATTGCAACTCCAGCAGCGAGGTCGGGGCGCCGTGGTTGCCCGCCGCGTCCACCGGCCGGACGTGCCAGCGCTGCCAGCCCACCAGGTCGGAAATGTCGGTCTCGTGGCTGGTGGCGGTGATCGACGCCCCTTGCGGCACGCCGTTTCGGTAGAGCACGTAGCTGACGGCGCCGCCCTCCGGGTCCACCGCGGCGGGCCAGTTCAAGGTCATGAGAACCGTCCCCGAGCTTCCGGAAAGGGTCGCGTCGGCGGTCCACTGCGGCGGATTGCGGTCCGATGCCTGGCCGGTGGGGTTGAGACCGAGCAGCCAGGCCTCCCAATCGGTGATGCCGTCACCGTTTTGGTCGGCGGTTCGCGAGCCGGCGGTGGCGGTGCCGCCGAGGTAAAAACGCTCCCAGTCGTCGGGGAAACCGTCCCCGTCCGAATCGGCGGCGTCGAGCGGATCGAGGAAGTGCAACAACTCGTGCATGTTGCCGATGCCGTCGCCGTCGAAATCGGCGGTGAGCGGGTCTTCCGCGGTCTGGTCGGCGATGCGCAGGCGGGCGAAAAAGGCGGGCTGCGGCACCGAGCCGAAAACGTAGGACAAGGACGCGTCCTCACCCGTCTCGATGATCGGCAGATATTGCCAGGAAAGATCGGAGAGATCGCGGGTTTGCTGGATAAAATAGGTGAAGCCGCTTCGGCCAAACCACGACAGACGCAGCGCGCCGGGAACCGCGGGTTCGGGCGCGAGCAAGGGCTTTTCCGGCGGGTCGTCCACGGTGACGACGGCGGCGGAGGCGGTGGACGACGCCGCGAGGACGGCGGCGAAAACGAGGGCGCAGAGGCGTAGGCTCAGCAGGTGAAGATGCGGAACCGGGTGGAGCCGCGAAGGGCGGCGCGAAGCGGATGCGGGCATGGTGCGGGAAGGCGAAGCGGGACGGTTTCGGAATCGGATTTTTAGCCGCGAGAGAACGCAGAGAGCGCAAAGAAAGGCGGATGGCGGAATGGCTTGGTTCTTTGTGATCTCTGTGTTCTTTTGCGGCCAATTGGTTTGAAAAACGAAGGGCGGCGGGGTCAGGGCGCGGAGGAGGCGGCGGGCGCGGCGGCGAAAACAAGGGCGCAGAGGCGGACGAACAACAGGCCGGGAAGATGCAGGTGCGAAAGAAGCCGCGAAGGGCGGCGCGAAGCGGATGCGGGCATGGTGCGGGAAGGCGAAGCGGGACGGTTTCGGAATCGGATTTTTAGCCGCGAGAGAACGCAAAGAGCGCAAAGAAAGGCGGATGGCGGGTTGCTTTGGTTCTTTGCGATCTCTGCGTTCCTTTGCGGCCAATTGGTTTGAAAAACGAAGGGCGGCGGGGTCAGGGCGTGGAGGAGGAGGCGGCGGAGGCGCTCGGCTCGGGGTCTTCAGCTTTCCAGAAGAGGATCGTATCGTGCTTGGGGCGCGCGGCCTCGAGGGCGGCCTGGCGCTCGCGCTCGACGGCCTCGGCTTGGCGGCGGGCCGTATCGGCGACCAATTGCTCGGCCCGGGTATGCCAAATGGCGTGCAGCGTATCCAGCAGCTCCAAGGTGTCGGCCTCGGCGGTGAGGTCGGCCTCTTCGCCCATGAACAAGTAGGCCGGCGGGGCTCCGGAGTCGGCCGGCGCGGCGGCGGCGAGCGCCTCGCGCACACCCGGCGCCAGCTCGGCGGGATCGCCCGGCGAGACGAAGGGAAAATACAAATACACCCCCGAACTCGTCTCGATGTCCTGCAACTGGGTGAGGTGGGTGAAATCCACCGGGCTGTAGGCGACGAAGCGCCGCCCGTCCTCCTGGCGGGTCCACGAAAGCTCGGTGACGGTGGGCGTGCCGGCGTAGGTGATCGCGGTGAGGGCGAGGGTGCGATGTTCCTTGGCCGCGCGGCGCGCCTCGGTGGCGAGCTCCTCCGCGCTGGGCTCGGGCGCGGTGTGGACGGGCGGCGGCGGTGGCGGCGGCAGGGCGGGCGGGCTGATCCGAACAAAGGTCAAAGACCCGTTGGACAGAGCGGTGGTGCTGCGGGAAAGCACCACCACCGGCACGCCGTTGAGCGTCTCGGCCAAAGAAACGGAGGGCGGGAGGACGCCGGCGGCAAAGGCCAGCGGGACGAGCGCACGCGACGCATGGCGTGCAAGGGCGAGGGCGGGAGCGGGCATGGGTTGAAGCGGGTGGACGGGGGGAGGTTGAAGAGGGAAACGGGCCATGACGGCCGGCTCCTCGCGCTCCTGCGGCTGGTGTCCGGACAAAAAGGAGGGACGCACCTAATGGCGTCCCGTCCTAGGCACCGCTAAGAGCCTCAAAAGAAGACGCGTTCGATGCGCCCCAATTCGGGGCGCGGTCGATGCGGTCTCTTTTGGTCCGGCGAAATTAGCGGTTTCAGGACGGACAGCAGCCGAAGCTGCGCGAAAAGGAAGATGGAGGTATCGAGTCGGTGAATACGGGCGGTGTCGGTGGTGCGTGGGCGAAATCCCCGGCGGCCCGATTGCCGAGGATGGAATGCAACGCATGCGCAATCCCCGCCGCTGCCCAGCCTCGTTTTTGCGCAGAGCTCGTCGTGCCCGTGTTTCCCCCGGGGGCATTTGTGGATTCCATCGCGGCGGCTTTCGTTCACCGTGCGTTTTTTGTCCCAAGCACCGTGAGTCAGCCGCCCGCCCAAGTCCCCGCCAAAATCTATTCCAGCGAACCCGTCTGGAACCCCGCCCGCTGGCTGCCCACCACGGCCGACGAGGTGCGCGCGCGCGGCTGGGACCAGCTCGACGTCATCCTCGTCTCGGGCGACGCCTACGTGGACCACCCCGCCTTCGGCACCGCCGTCATCGGCCGTCTGCTCGAGGCCGAGGGCCTGAAGGTCGCCATCCTGCCGCAACCCAACTGGCGCGACGACCTGCGCGATTTCAAAAAACTCGGCGCGCCCCGCCTCTTCTTCGGCGTCACCTCGGGCTGCATGGACTCGATGGTCAACCGCTACACCGCCGCGCGGAAGCCCCGCAGCGAGGACGCCTACACGCCCGGCGGCGAGGTCGGCTTCCGACCCGACTACGCGACCACGGTCTATTCCCGTATCCTCAAACAAATCTACCCCGACGTGCCGGTCATGATCGGCGGCATCGAGGCCTCGCTCCGCCGCGTCACCCACTTCGACTACTGGTCCGACTCGCTGAAGCCCTCCATCCTCGCCGACAGCGGCGCCGACCTCCTCGTCTATGGCATGGGCGAGCTGCCGCTGAAGGAGTGCATCCGCCTGCTCAAACGCGGCGTGCCCTTCTCCTCGCTCACCACCATTTCCCAGACCGCCGTGCTCCTGCCGCCCGGCAAGACCGCGCCGAAAAACGCCAACTGGGAGGACCACACGCTCCACTCCCACGAGGAGTGCCTGGTCGAGCGCGAGCTCTACGCGAAAAACTTCAAGGCCATCGAGACCGAGTCCAACCGCGTCAAAGCCCGCCGCCTGCTCCAGCCGACCGGCGAGCGCGTGCTCGTCGTCAACCCGCCCTATCCGACGATGAGCGAGCCGCAGATCGACGCCTCCTTCGATCTGCCCTACACCCGCCTGCCCCATCCGAAGTATCGCAAGCGCGGGCCCATCCCGGCCTACGAGATGATCAAGCACTCGATCAACATGCACCGCGGGTGCTTCGGCGGGTGCAGCTTCTGCACGATCTCGGCGCACCAGGGCAAATTCGTCGCCTCGCGCTCCAAGGAGTCGATCCTGCGCGAGGTCGAGTCGATCAAGCAGATGCCCGACTTTCGCGGCACGATCAGCGACCTCGGCGGCCCCTCCGGCAACATGTATAAGATGAAGGGCAAGGAGCAGTGGATCTGCGACGAGTGCGTGCGCCCCTCCTGCATCTGGCCCGACGTCTGCCGCAACCTCGACACCGACCACACCGCGCTGCTCGACATCTACAAGAGCGTGCGCGAGACCGAGGGCGTCAAACACGCCTACGTCGCCAGCGGCATCCGCTACGACCTCTTCCTCCACGACAAGGGCACGACGCCCGAGGTGAAGGCCAGCCACGAGAAGTTCATCGAGGAGCTCGCCGCCCACCACGTGCCCGGCCGCATCAAGGTGGCCCCCGAGCACACCAGCGACCACGTGCTGCGCGTCATGCGCAAGCCGAGCTTCAACCTGTTCTACAAGTTCAAGGAAAAGTTCGACGCCGCCGCGGCCAAGGCCGGCAAACCGGACACGCCGGTCATTCCCTACTTCATCAGCTCGCACCCCGGCTCGCGTCCCGAGGACATGGCCGAGCTCGCGCTCAAGACCAAGGACCTCGGTTTCCGTCTCGAGCAGGTGCAGGACTTCACGCCCACGCCCATGACCGTGGCCACCGAGATCTACGCCACCGGCGTGCATCCCTACGAGGGCCGCGAGGTGCAGGTGGCGCGCACGCCGGAGGAGAAGCAGGAGCAGCGCAGTTTCTTTTTCTGGTATAAGCCCGAGATGAAAAAGGCCCTGCGCGGCACGCTCCAGCGTCTCGGCCTCGGCGACATGGCGCGCCGCCTCCTCGACGAGAAAAAAGCCACGCGCGACGTCACCCCGCCGCCGCACATCGCGCCCTGCGGAATGAAAATCCCCGGCCCCGGCGCGGGCGGCGGCCCAGGCTCCGGCCCCGGCTTCGGTGGCGGTGGCGATCCCCGTTTCGGCGCCAAGGGCGCAAAACCCTTCCGCAAGGGTGGCGGCGGCGGCGGTGGTGGCTGCGGTGGCGGCGGGAAACGTTGAGCACCGGCTGATACCAACCAGTCCAGTTACGGAACAGGTTGGAACTCGTGGTAGGGCGGGGCCGCCGGGCCCGCCGCGAAGGACGAAGGGTGATCGCTACCCAAACCGGCGCGCCCGGCGGTCGCGCCCTACCATCGGGAAAGTCTCAACTCGAAACGTAACCGGGCTTACGCGTGTCGGCGCCGGCGGCGACGGAGGGCGGCGAAGGCGGTGAGGGCGCCGCAGGCGAAGGCGCCGAAGGTGGCGGGCTCGGGGACCGGGGCGTAGGGCACGATCTGGTAGTAGTCGGAATCGTAGTCCTTCCACGAGGCGGCGCCGCCGTAGCCGTCGAAGACCACCCGCGAGAGGTCCTCGGATTCGAAGGTGGTTTTGGCGACGAGCAGGAAGTCGGTGAACTCGATCCAGTTCGTGATGGTGAGGAGCGCGTCGGCCGCGACGTTGAGCACGTCGAGATAAAGGAACGTGGGCGAGCAGGGGGTGCCGCCGCCGAAGTCGAGCACGCTGTTGCCGGTGACCTCGAGGGTGGCGAAGGACTCGACCCGGGAGCCGTAGGAATCGTCGGTGGCGCCGTCGAGCCGGAGGAGGGCGCGGTTGGCGTCGTTGCCGACTTCGCCGCCGCGCAGGGTGACGGTGGCGGTGTCGGCGATCTGCTCGTTGGCGGAGATTTGCACGATGTCCTCGCCGCGGCCGTCGCCGACGGTGAGGTCGCCGGCGACGGCGGTGACGCCGTCGGACTTGGCGAGATCGAGCGTGCCGGCGTTGACGGTGGTGACGCCGGTGTAGGTGTTGGCCGCGGTGCCGGAGAGGGTGAGCGAGTCGGCGCCGGATTTGGTGAGGCCGCCGGTGCCGGTGATGGTGGAGGAGATCGTGGTGCCGCCGCTGTTGTAGGCGTGGACGATGAGCTCGTTGCTGTTTCCGGTGGTGAGGGTGCCGCCGGAGATGGAGACGGCGTTGGTGCCGGTGCTGAGGAGACCTCCGGACTGGAGGGTGAGGGTGAAGCCGGCCTGCGCCACGTCGATGCCGTCAGCCAGCTTGAGGGAGTTGATGGTGCGGGCGGCGGTGAGCGTCTGATCGACGGTGGGGGCGGCGTTGTCGGCGGTGCTGGTCCAGGCGGTTTCGGCGCCGGTGTCGTAGCCGGTGTAGTTGGTGAGGTAGGTGGTGTTGGTGAGGCCGGCGAAATCGGAACCGTTGACGGTGGCGTAAGCGAGGATGCCGTCGTCGAAGGTGGCGGCGGGATTTACGCGAAACTGGGGGTTGTCGTTGTTGCCGCCGGTGAAGGAGCCTCCGCCGGCCTCGTTGGTGAGGTCGAGGGTGGCGCCGGCGGAGCGGGTGAGGGCGCCGGTGGTGAAGCGGGCGCGGTCGTCGGTGTCGCCGCGCTGGATGTTGATGGTGTTGGCGCCGGAGGAGAGGATGACGGAGCCGATGGTTTCGGAGGAGTTGCCGCCGTCGTCGCCGAGGTAGTCGAGCCGACCGCCGGCCAGGGTGATGGCGAGGGCGTTGTTGAGGCGGTTGTTGTTGTTGCCGTCGATGTTGTCGATGGTGAGGCGACCGCCTTGGCGGAGCTCGATGGCGGTGACGTCGTCGAGTTGGCCGTTGTTGCCGCCGGCGAGGCGGAGTTCGGCGCCGACGAGGGTGAGGGCGCCGGAAAGGGTGTGGGCGGTGTCGGTGTCGAGGCGGCCGTCGCCGGTCAGGCGGAGCGAGCCGTTGCTGACGACGCCATCGAGGCGGGCGTCGGTGGCGGCGGAGCCGTCCACCACGCGGATGGTGCGCTCGGCGCCGTTGAGGTCGATGGCGTCGGCGAGAACGATGGTGCCGGCGGCGCCGCCCGAGCCGAGGACGAGGGTGGAGCCGGTGGTGAGGAAACCGGAGGTGGAGTTCCAGACCAGCGTCGCCTGGTTGCCGAAGTTGACCGTGACGGTGCCGGTCTCGGCGGAGAAGCCGCCCGAGCCGGTCCAGCGGATCTCGCCCGCGCCCGAGCCGAGGTTGCCGGTGTAGTTGGCGGAGAGTTCTCGCACGCCGCCCGCGAGCTCGGTGTTGGAGCTGGCGGAGACGTTGCCGCGGAGGGCGCCGGCGCGGATCTCGGTGGCGCCGGAGTAGGTGTTGGAGCCGGAGGAGAGGGAGAGGGTGCCGTCGCCGGCTTTGATCAGGCCGCCGGTGCCGGTGAGGGCGCCGGAGAGGGTGCCGTCGAGGGCGGCGGAACCGTCGGCCACGCGAACCTCGCGCTGGGCGGAGCCGAGGTCGATGGCGTTGGTGAAGGTGACGGTGGAGTCGGCGTAGTCGGAGGAGAGGAGAAGCGCGTTGTCGGTGGGGACGAAGGAGCCGGCTCCCCATGTCATGGTGCCGCCGGAGAGGGTGACGGTGCGGTCGCCCCCGTGGGCGGAGAAACCGCCGTCGCCGGCCCAGGCGACCTGCTCCTCGCCGGTGCCGACGGAGCGGGTGAAGGTGCCGTTGTATCCGATCTCCAATACGCCGCCATCGAGGATGAGGGCGCCCCAGTTTTCGGCGCCGTCGTTGGTGCCGAAGCCGCCGGGGAGGGAGCCGAAGTTGGTGAGGATGCGGAGGGCGCCGCCCTCGATGCGGGTGTCGGCGCGCCAGTCGTTGGAGGTGTTGGAGAGGGCGACGACGCCGTCGCCGGTTTTGGTGAGGGTGTATTCGCCGCCGCCGCTGGTGAGGAGGCCGCTGATGGTCAGGGTGCCGGCGCGGGAGCCGATGGCGGCGTCGGCGGAGAGGGTGACGGTGCCGGTGAGGGTGTTGTCGCCGCCGTCGTTGTAGATCGCGCCGGCCTGCTCGGTGAGCGCGACGCCGGAGCCGCGGCCGAGGACCGCGCCGGCGCCGGCGATGGTGATGTTTTCGGCGGTGGAGACGCCGCCGCGGAAGGTGAGGGTGCCGCCGTCGTTGACGGTGGTGGCGGCGCCGGTGTCGCCCAGGGCTCCGTCGTCGAGCACGACGAGCTGGCCCTTGTTGACGGTGATGGAGCCGGTGTAGGTGGCGCTGTTGTCGGCGGAGAGGGTGACGATGCCCTGGCCGGTGGAGGGGTCGGCGCTGGCGCCGTTGACGACGATGGGGCCGGAGCCGGTGATCTGGCCGTTGAGGTTGGTGAGGCCGTAGCCGGAGGTGGTGAGGGTGTGGGCGCCGAGGTCGATGTCGCCGTTGAGGCAGAGGGTGGAGTAGGAGTAGTTCCGGACGGCGATGTTTTCGAGGATCTCGAGGTCGTTGTTGATCTTGTGACGCCCGTTGGCGTTGGCCTCGTTGTAGTTGTTGACGTTGATGGAGGGCAGGCCGGCGGCGCCGGGGTCGCCGAAGGTGATGGTGCCGGCGCCGTCGAGCGTGTAGTCGTAGGGCGTGTCGAAGGTCATGTTCCGGACCTCGACGTCGTTGGCCACGTTGACGGTCTGGGGGCCGGAGGCGGGTTTGTTGCCGAAGAGGATGTCGGAGCCGGGGGTGGGGGTCTTGTTGTCGTCGCCGGGGATCTCGGAATACCAGTTGTCGTTGGCCTCGGTGCCGGCGGAGCTGCCCCAGGTGGTGGTGCCGGCGCCGTGGTCCCACTCGTAGGCGCCGGAGCCGGAGGACCAGGGCGTGCTGGTGACCTCGAGCTGGCGGACCTCGTGGATGCCGGTGGAGCCGCCGGTGGCGCCGGTGAAGCCGAGCTTGAAGGTCTCGGGGCGTTCGTAGGCGGAGAGGTCGGACTCGAAGACGGTGACGTAGTCGTTGCCCACGCCGAAACGCATGTCCACCGAGAGCTGGTTGTTGGCGTCGAGGACGACGCGGAACTGGCGGTAGTTGGCGCCGGATTGGTCGGGGCGGGTGGCGGAGCCGTAGAACGCCATGGACTGGCCGGTGCCGCCGGGCGCGGCGCCGTTGAAGTCGAAGGCGGCGAGGTCGCCGGAGTCGTCGATGTAGGTCCAGCCGGAGGACTCGGGGCCGCGCACGACGACGTTGTTGGGGCGGAGGCCGCTGGGGTAGCCGCCGTTGCGGCCCTCCTCGTCGTTGGAGTAGTTGCCGTAGGTATCGAGGGCGAAGCCGAGGTAGCCGCCGGCCATGCCGGCCTCGCCGGTGCGGTTGGCGTAGCCCATGGAGCCGCCGTAGGCGCCGGGGGCGAAGGTCGATGAGTCCACCGAGCCGTCCACGAGGAAAAAGGTGATGCCGTCGGCGCCGGTGCCGTTGAAAAAGGCATACTCCATCTCGATCTCGATCCGCGCGTTGACCGAGAAGATCTGCGTGTCGAGCAGGGCGAAGGTGGACTGGTTGTTGGTGTTGGTGTTGAGGCGCAGCCAGCCGGTGCCGGGGCTGTCCACCGTGTTGGCGGTGAGGACGGGCTGCGTGTCGCCGGGGTTGGCGCCGAAGACCCAGCCCGCGGCCGTGGTGCCGGTGAAGCTCTCCGTGAAGGCGGTGCTGCCGCGGGCGAGCGGAACGATGACGGGCAGGCCCAGGACGGCGGATAACAAAAACCGGCAGGCGCGGCGGAAAACCGGGCTCGGGGCTTTTGTTAAAAGAACGCTAGCAGCCATCACAGCGCTAAGGAGCCACGAAATGGCGATAGGTGCAAGGCCAGGGCCGGATGGGCCTATGGGGGATATCAGGCAGACATATGCGCCCCCCTGGTAACAAGGGCGCGACCGCCGGGCGCGCCGAGAACGTGACGAAGCGCGCAGGCAGGCGCGGCGGGCCCGGCGGTCCCGCCCTACCCATGCCGTGACATCACTTCGCCCGGGCGGACGCTTTTTTGTGCTTTTTTCGGGCCGGCCTCCGCTCCCATCTTCGCCGGCCTATGTCATCACCACTCGTCGGTCTCATCATGGGCAGCACGTCCGATTGGGAAACCATGCGCCACGCGGCGGAGACGCTCGGCCGGCTGGGGGTGCCTTTTGAGAAGGACGTCGTCAGCGCCCATCGCACGCCGGACAAGATGGCCGACTATGCCAAGACCGCCGAATCGCGCGGTCTGCGCGTCATCATCGCGGGGGCGGGCGGCGCCGCCCATCTGCCCGGCATGACGGCCGCCTTCACCGCCTTGCCCGTGCTGGGGGTGCCGGTCGAGAGCCACAGTTTGAAGGGGCAGGACAGTCTCCTCTCGATCGTGCAGATGCCCGGCGGCGTGCCCGTGGCGACCTTCGCCATCGGCAAGGCCGGCGCCATCAACGCGGCCCTCTTCGCCGCCGCCATCCTCGCCGGCACCGACGAGAAAATCCGCGCCGCCCTGCACGCCTTCCGCTCCGAACAGACGGCCACCGTCCTCGCGGCCAAGCTGCCGGCGACCGAGTGACATGTGACGAGTGGCGAGTTCCCGGCCCCCAAAACGCCCCCGCTCTCCCGCAAGCCGCCCGCTTCGCACGTCACTGGTCGCCGCATCTTCTCCCTCGTCACAGGTCACAGGTCACACGCCACACGTCCCACTCTCCCGCCATGCTCTCTCCCGGCAAAACCATCGGTGTCCTCGGCGGCGGCCAGCTCGGCCGCATGTTCGCCCACTCCGCCGAACGCCTCGGCTACCGCGTCCACATCTACGAACCGTCCGCCGATTCGCCCGCCGCCGAGGTCAGCGCCCACGCGGTCCACGCGCCCTACACCGACCTCGCCACGCTCGACGCCTTCGTGCGCGGCTGCGACGTCGTGACCTACGAGTTCGAGAACATTCCCGCGGAGCCGCTCCGCGCGCTCGCCTCCGCCGCGGTTTTTCATCCGCTCCCGCGCGTGCTGGAGATCGCCCAGAACCGCCGCCGTGAAAAAAACTGGCTGCGCGAAAACGGCCTCCCGCACGCCCGTTTCGCCGAGTGCCCGGCCGGCGGGGACCTCGCCGCCGCCATCCGCGGCATCGGGCTGCCCTGCGTGGTCAAGACCGCCGACTTCGGCTACGACGGCAAGGGACAGCTCAAGGTGACGGACGAGGCCTCGCTCGCGCGCGCCGTATCCGGTTTCTCAGGACAGGCGGCGGTGGTGGAGCGCTGGGTCGAGTTCACCCGCGAGCTCTCCGTCGTCGTGGCGCGCTCCGCCGCCGGCGAGACCCGCAGCTTCCCGGTGGCGGAAAACATCCACACCCACCACATCCTCGACTTCTCCATCCTCCCCGCGCGCGTGCCGGACGAGGTCGGCGCCCGCGCCCGCGCGTTGGCCGAGACCGTCGCCGCCCGCCTCGAGCTCGTGGGCCTGCTGGCCGTCGAGCTCTTCCTCACCGCGTCGGGCGAGATCCTGGTCAACGAGATGGCCCCGCGTCCCCACAACAGCGGCCACTGGTCGATGGACGCCTGCGAAACCTCGCAGTTCGAGCAACACGTCCGCGCCGTCGCCGGCCTGCCCCTGGGCGACGTGTCGATGACCGCGCCCGCCGCCGTGATGGTGAACATCCTGGGCGACTCCTGGTCGTGGGACGGGGATCGCCTCGTCGGCGAGCCCGACTGGGCCGCGCTGCTCGCCGAGCCGGGCGCGCACCTGCATCTTTACGGGAAAAAAGAACCGCGGCGCGGGCGCAAGATGGGGCACTTCACCGTCACCGGCCCCGACGCCGACACGACGCTCGAGCGCGCGCGCCGCCTGCAGGCCCGCCTCGCCCGCCGAGCGCTCGGATAGTGTTTCCCGAATAAATTCGTAGCCGGATCGGGTAGGGCCGGACCGCCGGGCCGGCCGCCGGAGACGGCCGCCGAGGAAGGTCGCCGGAGACGGCCGGTGCTCGCCACCCGAAGCGGCGCGACCGGCGTGTTTCGTTCCGCTTTGTGGGTAACAGGTGTTCCGCTAGTG
>CBINNW010000139.1:0-13066 GCA_966252115.1 uncultured Akkermansia sp. | reverse complement strand
GATGCCGCCGGCTGGTTTGTCTCGTGCGGCTACAGATTTATTTAAAACGCTCTAGTCGAACCTTGAGCGTGAATTGGAATCCGCCCCCCTCAGCTGCCGGGCTTTTCCACCGGCAGGGCCGCGAGCTCGGGCGGGAGCCGGTCCGCCGGGTAGGTCGGGAAGCTCAGCTCGAGCAACGAGATGGCGGGAACATCGAAGCGCATGGTGCCGGCGCTGCGGTCCACGAGCATCGCCACGGCGACGGCCTCGGCGCCGCCCTGACGCACGATCTCGAGACTCTCCAGCACGCGCCCGCCGCGGGTGACCACGTCCTCGACCACGAGCACGCGCTCGCCGGGGGCGAACTTGAACCCGCGACGGAGCACGAGGCGGTCGTTCTCCTTTTCCGCAAAGATGTAGCGCGCGCCGGCCTGGCGGGCGACTTCCTGGCCGATGACGAGGCCGCCCATGGCGGGCGCGAGCACGGTGGAAAACTCCAGCCCCGGCAGGCCGCGAAGCTTGGCCACGAGCAGCTCGGCGAGGCGGCTGACCGCGCCCATGTCCTGGCAGACCTGCGCGCACTGGAAGTAGTGGCCGCTGTGCAGTCCGGAACGCAGCACGAAGTGGCCGCGCAGGAGGGCGCGGGTGCGGGTGAAAATATCGAGAATCTCTTGTTGGGAGGCGTCCATGGAGGGCGCACGCTGCCGCGAGGGCGTCGCGAAATCCAAACCAAAGTTTGAGCCGCGGGCGCGGGGCGGGTTGTCTGTCGGTGCATGG
This sequence comes from uncultured Akkermansia sp., assembly GCA_966252115.1. GTDB lineage: Bacteria > Verrucomicrobiota > Verrucomicrobiia > Opitutales > Opitutaceae > IMCC26134_A. The sequence continues at coordinate 12,310 of CBINNW010000139.1, read as the reverse complement.
TCATCGAACAGGCACCGCTGGAGGACGAGCTGGGGGACGTCCTGGAAAAAGGGATGGGACACACCGGCCTTTCCCCGGAGGCGCTCGCCCGCCGCACCGGCGTGGCCGAGGAGCGCATCCGCGACGCCATCGACTACCGCTACGACTTCACCGACGAGGAGCTCGACCGGCTCTCGGCCGCGCTCGGGCTCAACGCCGAGGGCGTGCGCGCGCTGGCCGGCGGACGCTACCCGCTGCCGCCGATCCACGGGCTGCCGTTTTGCCTGCACGCGCTGCGCTTTCCCCACGGGCTCGGCACGGCCAACGCCTACCTGCTCACCGACTGCCGTTGCGGCGTGGGGGTGCTCTTCGACACCGGGCCGGACCCGGTGCGGCTGCGGCGCATGTGGCCGGCGGGCGTGGAGCGGCTGGCGGCGATCTTTTTGACCCACGCGGAGACGGAGCACACCGGCGCCCTAGCGGAGTTGCAGCGGCTCTTCGGCCCGGCGCCGGTGTTCGCGCCGGTGGGCGCGAACATCGCCGGCGCGGCGTGGTTGCCCGACGGGGCGCGCATGGAGTGCGCGGGCCTGCGGATCGAGACGCTGGCGACCCCCGGGCACGCCGAGGCGCACAACGCCTACCTGGTGCGCCAGCCGGGCGCGGGGCAGGCGCCGCCGCTCCTGATCGGCGGCGACCTGGTTTTCGCCGGCTCGGTGGGCGGCGGCTATTTCTGCCGTCAACGCCTGCGCGCGCAGGTGGCCCGGATCCTCGGCGGGCTGGCGCCCGAAACGGTGATCGCTCCGGGCCACGGTCCGCTCACCACCATCGGCCACGAACGGCGCTTCAACCCCTTCGCCGGCCTGCGCGGCTGAGGCCCCCGCCCCTCCCCCGGCCCGAGCCGCGACCGCGGGCGCGCATCCCCTGTCCCTCGGCGGCCCGCCTCGCTTCGTCGCGTCCCCCGCCCCACCCCGCCCCGGCCCCCCCCCCCCGCCATGACGCCCGCCTACGTCGAGCTCCACGCCGCCAGCGCATTCAGTTTCCTGCGCGGCGCCTCCATGCCCGACGAGCTGGCCAGGCGCGCGGCCGAGCTGGGCCTGCCCGCGCTGGCCCTGCTCGACCGCGACGGGCTCTTCTCCGCGCCGCGCATGCACTCCGCCGCGCGCGAACAGGGCATCCGGCCGATCGTCGGCGCCGAGATCACCCTGGCAGACGGCTCCGTGCTGCCGCTGTTGGTGGAAAACGCGACCGGCTACCGCAACCTCTGCCGCCTGGTCACCACCGCCAAACTCGACCCGCGCCCCGCCGATCTCGCGCCCGAGGGGCTGACGCCCGGCGTCGATCCCCACGCGCGCAAACGCCCCTGCTTCGCCACCTGGGCCGAGCTCGCCGCGCACGCCGAGGGGCTGGTCGCGCTCAGCGGCGACGCCGAGGGCCCGCTGCTCCGCGCCTGGCAACAACGCGGCGAGGCCGGCGCGCGCGAGGCGCTGGACCGGCTCGCGTCCGTCTTCGGCCCCGCGCGGCTCTTCGTCGAGGCGCAGCAACACCGCGCCCGCGGCGAACGCGCCACGCTCCGCCTGCTGGCCGACCTCGCCGCCGCGCGCGGCCTGCCCCTGCTCGCCACCGGCGGCGCGCTGCACGCCACACGCGAGGGGCGGCTGGTCGCGGATGTATTCACTTGTCTGCGACACCACACCACGCTCGACGCCGCCGGCCGCCTGCTCGCGCCCAACGCCGAGCGCCACCTCCGCCCGGCGGCCGAGCTGCGCGAGCTCTTCGCCGAACACCCCGGGGCGCTGGCCAACACCGTGCGGCTGGCGGACCGGCTGGGCTTCACGCTGCGCGACCTCGGCTACCGTTTTCCGGAGTTTCCCGTCGGCCCGGGCGAGACCATGCCCGGCCTGCTGCGCGAGCAGGCCCTCGCCGGCGCGCGGAGGCGTTTCCCGGAGATGACGCCGCGCGTGCTGGCGCAGTTGGAGAAGGAGCTGGCGCTGATCGAGAAGCTCGGGTTCAGCGGCTACTTCCTCATCGTGTGGGATGTCTGCCGGCGCTGCCGCGAGCGCGGCATCCTGGTGCAGGGGCGCGGCTCGGCGGCGAACAGCGCGGTGTGTTTCGCCCTCGGCATCACGGCGGTGGACCCCATCGCGCACCGGCTGCTTTTCGAGCGTTTCCTAAGCGAGGGCCGGGTCGGCGCGGACGGGCATCCCTCCTGGCCCGACATCGACCTCGACCTGCCCAGCGGCGAGCTGCGCGAGTGGGTGATCCAGGATGTTTATCAACGTTACGGCCGGCGCGGCGCCGCGCTGGTGGCGAATCTCGTGACCTTCCGCGGTCGCGGCGCCGCGCGCGAGGTCGGCAAGGTGCTCGGCGTGCCGGACGACGTGCTGGACCGCTTCTCCGCGCTCTACGCGAGCGGGGATTTCCCGCAGACCATGGAGCTCACGCGCCAGCTCGAACAGGCCGGCCTGCCCGCCTCGCATCCGCGCCTGCCGGCGATGGTGGCGCTGCACCGGGCGCTGCGCGGGCTGCCCCGCCACATCGGGCAACATCCCGGCGGCATGATCCTGCGTCCTGGAAAACTGGATACGATCGTGCCGGTGGAGAACGCCAGCATGGAGGCGCGCACCGTGGTGCAGTGGGACAAGGACGACTGCGAGGACCTCGGGCTGGTGAAGATCGATTTCCTCGGGCTCGGCATGATGGCCGTGCTCCAGGACTGCCAACGCCTCTGCGCCGCGCATGGGCGTCCCTTCGAGTTGCACACCGTGCCGCCGCACGACGAGGCGACCTTCGAGATGATGCGCCGCGCCGACACCGTCGGTGTTTTTCAGATCGAGTCGCGCGCGCAGATGGCGACCCTGCCGCGCCTGTTGCCGCGTTGCTTCTACGACGTGGCCATCGCGGTGGCCATCGTGCGCCCGGGACCGATCACGGGCGGCGTCACCTCGCCCCTGATCGAACGCCGCGCGCACCCGGAGACGCCCTACGTTTGCCTCGCCGGGGAGGTGGACGCGTTGGCGAGGCCGATCTTGGAGCGCACCTTCGGCGTCATCCTGTTTCAGGAACAAATGCTCGCGCTGGCGATGGAGTTGGCGGGCTTCAGCGGCGCGGAGGCGGAGGAGCTGCGCCGCGCGCTCGGGTTTCACCGCGACGACCGGCGGCTGCGACGCGTCACGGCGCGGTTGCGCGAGGCGCTCCAGGCGCGCGGATTTTCGGAGGAGGTGGTGACGAAGATGGTCGAGGCCTCGGCGACCTTCGCACTCTACGGTTTTCCCGAGAGCCACGCCATCTCCTTCGCCCTGCTGGCCTACGCCAGCACCTGGCTCAAGGCGCACCGGCCGGCCGAGTTTTACGCCAGCCTGCTGAACAACCAGCCGATGGGATTTTATTCGGCCGCGACGCTGGTGCAGGACGCGCGTCGGCACGGCGTGAAGGTGGCGCCGGTCTGCGTGGCGCGCTCGGACTGGGACTGCACGGTGGAGGACGCGCGCGCGATCCGCATCGGGCTGCGTTACGTGCGCGGGCTGCACGAGGAGCGGGGCCGGGCGCTGGTGGCGCGGCGCGCGGAGGCGGCCTTCGGGTCGCTGGGGGATTTTTTGCGCCGCGTGCCCCTGTCGGCGGCGGAGCGGCGCGCGCTCGCCGCGGTGGGCGCGCTGAACGCGTTCGCCGGCCACCGCCGGGCGGCGCTCTGGCAGGTCGAGGCGGCGTGGGCGGCGGAGGACACGCTTTTCCAACACGCCGGCGGCCTGCTCGACGAGGCGGCGGCGGACGCGGGCGCGAGCGCGGACGCGGGCTCCAGCGCGGGCGCGGGCTCCGGCGTCGCCGTGCCGCTCGCGCCGATGCGGCCGGAGGAGCGCGTGGGGGAAGATTTTCGCGGGCTCGGCCTCACGGTGGGCGCGCATCCGATGAGTTTGGTCCGCGACCAGATTCCGGAGGTCTGGCGCGCCTGCGATCTGGTGCTCGGGCAGGACGGCGAGTCGGTGGTGATCGGAGGCAGCGTGATCTGCCGGCAGCGTCCCGGCACGGCGAAGGGCACGGTCTTCGTGTCGCTGGAGGACGAGACCGGCGTGGCCAACGCGGTGGTGGTGTCGGAGCTCTTCGAGCGCCTGCGACCGGTGATCAACGAGGAGCCGACCCTGCGTATCACCGGAAAACTACAACGGCGCGGCGGCGTGATCCATGTGCGCGCCGAGCGGGTCGATCCCCTGCGCGTGGCGCCGATCCCCGAGCAGGCGTCGCACGATTTTCGCTGAAGCCGTAGAAATGCAGGCGGAGGCGGAGTAGCGGGGTAAGATGACTTCACCTCTCGGCCTTCGCCACTCCGGCGCGGCGCGCCCGGCGGTCGCGCCCTTTCGGCCGCGACTTCATGTGCGACGGGCTCAATGTCCCGCCGCGTGGAAGGGGAAGATCTTGAAGAACGACAGGAAAAAGATCGCCGCGATGACGTAGCCGACGGCGGAGACGGAGCGGGGCCGACCGCCCAGGAGCGCGAGAAACGCCGCGGTGATGAGGCCGAAGCCGATGCCCTCCGCGATGCTGAAGGTGAGCGGGATGCCGATGATGACGAGGGCGGCGGGGATCGCCACGCGCAGATCGGAGAGGTCGATCTCGACCACCGATTGCAGCATGAAGACGCCCACGAGGATGAGCGCCGGCGCGGTGGCGGCGGCGGGGATGGCGAGGAACAGGGGCGCGAGAAACAGGGAGAGGAGCATCAGCCCGGCCACCGCGACGGCGGTGAGGCCGGTGCGCCCGCCCGCCTCGACGCCGGTGGAGCTCTCGATGTAGCTCACCACCGTGCTGGTGCCGAAAAGGGAGCTGAGGATCGCGGCGAGCGAGTCGGCGACGAGCGCGCGGCCGGCCCGGGGCAGATGGCCCTGTTGATCGAGCAATCCGGCGCGTTTGGTGACGCCGATGAGCGAGCCGATGTTGTCGAACATGTCCACCAGCAGGAGCGAAAGGATGAGATGCAGGACATTGAACAGGGACTGGAAATCGCCGAGAAACGACAGGTCGAGCTGGAGAAAAATGGGCGAGAGCGAGGGCGGCGCGGAGACAAGCGAGGACGGCAGGGCGGTGACATGGCCGCCCTTGCCGTCGGGGACGAAGAGCCCGACGAGGGTGATGGCGACGATGCCGAGGATGATGGCGCCCGGCACCCGGCGGACGACGAGCACGGCGGTGAGCATGAGGCCGGCGAGCGCGAGCGCGACCGGCGGCGAGGCGAAGTTGCCCGGCGTGACGAGCGTCGCGGGGTGGTCCACGATGATGCCCGCGTTTTCCAGGCCGATGAAGGCGATGAAAACGCCGATGCCGGCGGTGATGGCGACCTTGAGCGAATACGGGATGGCGTTGATCAACTTTTCCCGCACCCCGGTCAGGGAGAGGGCGAGGAAGAGGCAGCCGTTGACGAACACCATGCCGAGGGCCTGTTGCCAGGGCACGCCGGCGCCGAGGCAGATGGAGAAGGCGAAAAAGGCGTTGATGCCCATGCCCGGGGCGAGCGCCAGGGGGTAGTTGGTCAGCAGCGCCATGAGGAGGGTGCTCAGGGCGGCGGTGATGGCGGTGGCGGCGAGGAGCGCGCCCTTGACCGCGATGAAGGAGGCGGCGGTCGGGTCGGTGCCGATGGCCGGATCCGCGCCGAAGCCGTTCATCAGAATGCCGGGGTTCACCGCGAGGATGTAGGCCATCGCGGTGAAGGTGGTGAGGCCGGCGGCGAGTTCGCGACCGACGGAGCTGTGGTTTTCCGCGAGCTTGAAGAAACGGGAGAGCATCGGGGTGAAAAACAAGGTGCCGCTCAGCCGTCGCGCAGGCCGATCTTTCGCCATGCGTCGGAGAGCCAGGAGGGGAGCCGTCCGCGATCCCGGGCCACGCGCAGGAGGGCGAGGCTGATGTTGTCGCGGCCGGCGGAATCGAGGGCCGCCCGCATCAGTCCGGCCGCCGCCTGGTCGGGCGCGGCCCGGCCGTGCTCGCGCAGGAGGTGGCGCAGGCTGCCGTTGCCGAGCGCGTCGGTGAGCCCGTCGGAGCAGGCGAGAAACTCGTCGCCGGGGCGCAGATCGAAGTGGGCGATCTGCGGGGTGATCTCGCCCGAGGTGCCGCCCACGGCCTGATCGATGATGTTGCGCAGCGGGTGCCGGCGGGCCTCCGCCTCGGACAGGGTGCCGGCGCGGACCAGGCCGCCGACCAGGGATTGATCCAGCGAGAGCTGCTCCAGCGCGCCGTCCCGGAAGCGATACAAGCGGCTGTCGCCGACCTGCGCGAGGTGGAGCCGATCCCCGCTCAGCCAGGCGGCGGTCAGGGTGGTGCCCATGCCCTCGAGCGCCGGTTCGGCGCGGATGCGGTCCAGCATCGCGTGGTGGGCGGCCCGGACGGCGGCGTGCAGCCAGGTGTGCGCGCACTCGTCGGTGACGGTGGCGCCGGGCTCCCGGAGGAAGGCCTCGCGGAGGGACTGGCAAAGGGTGGCGGCGGCGAGGGAACTGGCGATCTCGCCGGCGGCGCCTCCGCCCACGCCGTCGCACACGACGGCCAGGCAGCCCGCGCCGGCCGTGTCCAGCTCGCCGGCCCCGGAGAGAGCATCGTCGGGCTGGAGCGGGGGAGCAGCCTCCGCGGCAGGCTCGGGCTCCGGCCCGGCGAGCGCGAGGACACGCACCGCGTCCTCGTTGTTGGGACGAAAGTTTCCGCGATGGCTCACCCAGGCATACGAGAGCCGACGGGAGCTCGCGGCGCCGGCTTCGCTCATGGCTCGACGGGGCGCAGGATGAGGCGGAAGCCGAAACGACCGTAGTCGTCCTTGAGCCGCCGGGCGTCGCGCAGCCGGGCCGCCGCGCGCACGGAGGCGGCCGAGTCGCGGAAGGAGCCGCCGCGCAGGTGCCCCTCGGCGGTCCACTCGGCGACGTTGCCCAGCATGTCGTAAAGTTTCCACGCGTTCGGCGCGCGGCTGCCGACCGCCTCGGGGGCCTTGAAGTCGCCGTAAACGGCCAGCAGATCAAGGGCGGGATCACGGGTGGGATTGGCCAGCGTGGCGCCGCCGTAAAGGGCGGTCTCGGAGCCGGCGCGGCAGGCGTATTCCCACTCCTGCTCGGTCGGCAGGGCGGCCACCAGATCGGTGATCCCCTGCGCCTTCAGCTGGGCGTTGAAGCGATCGATGAAGCCGCCCTTGTCGGCGAGGTCGGAAAATTTGACCTGCTCCACCGGGTGGGTGTTGCCCTTGCTGCGGTTGTGGAAGCTCGGGTTGGTGCCGGTGAGGGCGCGATACTGCGCCTGCGTGACCTCGGTGGGCATCATGTAGAACGGCGCCGCCTGCACGTGGCGCTCCCGGCGCGAATCGGTCAAGGTGGCCCCCACCTCGCCCTCGGCGCTGCCGATCAGGACTTCGCCGGCCGGGATGAGCACAAACTCCGTCGCGACGCCGCCGGGCAGGTTGACGCGCAACTCCTGCGCCCGCGCTTGGAACACGAGAAAACGCCGCTCGACCGGGCTGGCCGCGGCGTGGACGCCGTCGCCGGCCTGCATCGCGCGCAGAACCACCTCGCCGGCCTGTCCGGTGAGCGTCACGGCCCCGTCCGCGGCGATCTCCGCCGGGCCCGACACCACCTGCAGGGAAACGGGCAGACCGCTGGAGCTCCGCGCGTCCACCCGGAACGCCGGCGCGGTGGAGGGCTGGTCGGGGATGACACCGAAGCTGATCGTCTGGGCCAGCAGCTCGACGGGGGCCGGCTGCGCCGCCTGGGACGAGACATTCGCGGCCACGACGGGCGGCGGAGCGGCCTGGGAAGTGGCGGTGCCCGGGGGTCTGGAGGCGGATGGCGCGGGCGAAGCCGACGGCGCGACTCCGGAGCCGCCCACCAGGCGGGGGTAGGCGAACCACGCCCCGGCGGCCGCGGCGGCGACCCCGAGCGCGAGCCCCGTCCACCGGAGCGCGGGCCGGCTCCGGGTGATGCGCAGCAGGGCGGCGCGCGCGGCGTCGGCGGTGGGGAAACGATGCTCGCGCTCGCGGGCGATGCACTTGCGGAAAAACGTGTCCCAGCCCGGGGAGAGGCTCGGGCGGCGCTGGCGCAGCGAGCGCGTCTCGTAATCGGGAAGCTGCTGCGTGAGCATGTAGTGAACCATCACGCCGATGGCGTAGAGGTCGTCCCGCGGATCCGGCGCGCTTTTGCCCTCTTTGACCTGGGGCGACATGTAGGGGATGGTGCCCCCGACCGCGCTGAGCATGTTGGGCGTATCGGCCTGGATGGTCGCGGCGGTGTTGAGCTGCGACAGCGTGATCGACTTCTGGATCAGGCTGCGGTGGTAGTCCTCGCCCACCACGGTGGCCAAGCCGAAGTCGGAGATCTTCACCGTGCCGTCCTTGCGCAGGAGGATGTTGGCCGGCTTCAGGTCGCGGTGAACGATTCCCCGCGCATGCGCGTAGGAGAGGGCCTGCAGGGTCTCGTCGAGCACACGCTTGGCGACCTCCTCGTCGAGGCCCGGAGCGCTGAGTTGCACGCGGTTTTCGAGGTCGCCCCCGTCGATGAACTCCATTTCCAGGAAACACCGGTTTTGCCGGGCGTCGGCCTCGGCGCCATACACGCGCACGATGTGCGGATGGTCGAGCTTCGCCAGCGTGCGCGCCTCGCTGCAAAAACGGTCGATCCAGCCCGCCTGGCGCACCAGCTCCTCCGGCATGAATTTCAAGGCGGTCGGGCGGTCGAGCACCGTGTGGTGGGCGAGATACACGCGCCCCATCCCGCCTTCGTTGATGAACTTAACAATCCGGTAGGGCCCGATCATCTCGGGGGCTTGGCCGGCCGAGGAGGGACCACCCGCGCCGATGCGGGAAAAAGGAGGGCGTGCTGGATTCATGTGCGGAAGCCGGGAGGGAGACCGCCTAGCAGAATCCATGCTCCGGGAGATTAACGCAAGGGCGTGCCATCAAAATCCACCATGCCGCGCCCAAAAGGCCGCCCTGTGGCGTTTCCATGCTCGCCAGACTTCGGCAGCTGCAACTACATCGCGCCTCCGATGAAAGCTTCAACCTGTCGGTTTCTCTTCGCGGTGGTGTTGTTCGGAGGGTGGCTCGGCCTCCTGCGGGCGGAAAAAGTGCAGCTCAGCTCCGAGCCGGCGGGCGCCACCGTGCGCATCATCGGCCCGGAGGGTAATCCACAGGAGAAAAAGATCACCCAGTGGACCACCCCGGTCGTCGCCGACATCTCGCGCAATCGCACCGGCCAGCCCTACCAACTGGTCTTCAGCAAGGACGGCTACGAGAGCGAGGTCGTCACCCTGGACGTGCGGGCCAAGGAACTTTACGCGAACCCGAAACTCGCCCCGCTCCGCCACGAGGACCAGACCCGCATCATCTCCGAGCCACCCGGCGCATCCATCTACGCGAACGACCGCCTGATCGGCGTCACGCCGCTGCTCACCAAGTTCGTGTTCACCCGCGCGGACAAGCGCCAGCCCTGGTCCGTCATCTCGCTGCGGGCCGAGCTGGAGAACCACGAAACGCTTTCGCTTCCGGTGAACTTGGACAACGGCGGCCGCGACATCACCTTCACCCCGGCCAAGCTGCTGGACAAGAAACGCATCCGCATCACCGCGCGCACGACCGAGGGGCTCCCCATCGAGCGCGCCCACGTCTTCATCAACGACAACAAACTGGGCGAGACGCCGCTCGAGGCCGAACTCGTTTACAAGCGCGGCTCCCGCACCACCGCCTGGCCCGTTTTTTCCGTTCGGGTCGAAATCCCCGACGAGTATAAACCCGTCCGCCGCGAAATCGCGCTCGAGCAGGCCGTCGATCAAGTCTTCGAGCTCAGCCCGGTCACCGAGATGCGCGTCACGAAGTATTTCCCCGTCGTGGAAATGACCCCGCGCGGCCCCCGCTTCGCCGTCGATACCGAAGCCACCATCGGAACCGCCGTGGACGAGCGCGACGAGGGCACCGCGGCCGAGAGCGTGGTCAAGATCACCAACTTCGAACGGCGCGGAAACATCAGCCTGCAGGCGCTCAACTCCTTCGCCATCACGCCCGACGGCCAGAGCGTCGTCTATGGCGTCACCTACGAGTCCGAGGACGGCAAATACTACTCAAACCTGCACCTGCGCGGCACCAACCCGTCCAACTCGACCACGGTCCAGCTCACCCGCGGCCCGCGTTTCCTCGACACCAACCCCACCCTGTGCCGCGAGGCCGACAGCCGCCTGGTGGTTTTCCAGTCCAATCGCGGACGCATCGAAAGCTCCGACATCTCCAGCTTCCGCATCGCCGACGGGCGCCTGGTCGGCGGCATTCAGCAACTCACCCGGGAAAGCCGTTTCAGCTTCCGCCCCTCCTTCGTCTCCGAAGCCCAGCCGATCTTTTTCGCCTCGGTCGAGGCCTTCCCCGGCGCCGATCCCCGCATCGCCTCGGTGCGCGCCGACGGCTCGGCCTTCACCAACCACGGAGAGGCCGCCGACATGGTCAACTACGCCGAGAACGGCCGCATCTATTTCGCCCGCCTGGCCCCCGATACCAAGCGCTACCAGCTGTTTTCGATCCTGGCCGACGGCACCGGCAGCGAAACTTTCCTCAGCGATTCGGACTTCTCGTTGGCCAACTGCCACAGCCCGAACATCAGCCCCGACGGGCAACGCATGCTCTTCGTGTCGGACTACAACCCCGACGCCTCTGCCCGGAAGGACAACAACATCTGGCTGATGGACCTGAGCGGCACCCGCCAGCCGATCCAGTTGACCAACAACATCTCGGACGACATCGCCCCGGTGTGGTCGCCCACCGAGCCCGACGTGATCTACTTCATGTCCAACCGCCGCGGCGCCTACAACGTCTGGCGCCTCACCTTCCGCCTGGCTCACTGAGCCGGGGCCGGGACCCAAGCCGGCCCGCCCAAGGAGGACGGACATTCTTGTCCGTCGGCTGTCCGGCGGGCTGGATGTCCGACAAGTCCGTCGGGACCAAGCGACGGACAAGAATGTCCGTCCTCCCGCATGGATCAGGCCGAATCCGCTGGGTGCTCGTGGTCGGGCGGGCCGGGCGGGGCCGGGGCCACGAGCCGCGATCATCCGGCGCCACACCGACGGCGAACGAAAATGGCGTCAGCCGCGGATGAGCATCTCGCGCAGCGAGCTCGCCTCGATCTTGCCCACCGCCAACACCCGGGCGCCCGGCCAGAGGCTTTCGAGGCTTTCCAAGGGGGCGATCCGACCGCCGCCGTCCACCAGCAGGAAGCCCTCCCGCTCCCGCCAAAGCCACGGCCCGCCGCTCCGGCCGTCGAGGGAGGCCAGATCGAAGGCTCCGCGCAGAATCAACAAATCGTCCGGAACAGCGTCCTGACGGCATAGCGCCACCGCTCCCACGCCGGCGGACCCGGTCAACGCGCGCAAGGGCTCGGGCGCGGCGGCCAAATCCCGCGCGTCCATGGTCTGGACGCGCCAAGCGGGCAGCCCGGCCGCCGCGCCGCGCTCGGTCAGCCCGAGGATTTGCCCGCTCTGCAAACGCTGTCCCGCAGGCCCCAGCCGCCGGCCGTCCAAAAGAGTTCCGAAGGACGAACCCGTTTTCCCCGGGCGCCATCCATCGCGGACGAAGGCGCCGCCGGGAGGCGGTTCCAGCCAAATCTCGGCGTGTTGTCGGCTGATCTCGCCGGTCAGGGCCTTGGTGGCGGAGGGATTTCCCGGGACGTAGGCGAAAACCGCGAAATCGCTTTCTCCGGTGCGACCCAGCCGCAGGCCCGGCGTCGCCCAGACATGCAAACGGCGACCGCCCGGCAGGAGAAGGCTAAGCCGGTCGGTCGGCGTCGGCGCGGGAACGCTCGTCCGCACCCGCATCACAAGACGCAGTTCGTCGCTTCCGCCGTCCGAGCTCGCCCGGATGCGCACCTGAAATTCGCCCGCCCGAGTCGGAGCGCCAAACAAGCGGCCCCCATCGGAGAGGGCTAGTCCGGGCGGCAGCCCATCGGCTTCCCACCTGACCGGCCCACCGCTGGCAACAAGCCGGAAGTCCAGCTGCGCCCCGAGCTCAAGCTCACGGCCCGGGATCGGCTCTATGCGCGGTGGCGGTGGAGCCGGCGGGGCGGGAGGAGCGGGAGGGGCGGGCGCGCGGACGGGAGATGGAGATGGAGCGGGGGCTGGGACGAGTGGAAGCGGAGGCGTCGGAAACGGAGGAGGCGTCCGAGAGGGGCCGGGAGGCGGTTTGCCGCTGTTTCCGGTCGCGGGCGAAGAAGGGGCCGCGCCGCCGACCTCCGGCGTCGATGCGGGTTCCGCCACCGGCCGCGCCGCCGGCCAAGACGGTGCCGAGGGTGGCGAGGGTGGCGAGGGTGGCGAGGGTGGCGAGGGTGGCGAGGGTGGCGAGGGTGGC
>CBINNW010000138.1:0-13133 GCA_966252115.1 uncultured Akkermansia sp. | reverse complement strand
ATGACGAAGCGGCTGCCGCTGTCGAAGGACCAGGCGCCGCCGACCTTGCCGGTGGTGTAGGCGGGGTTGACGGCGGCTTCGCGTCGGCCGCTGATCAGCTCTTCGGTGGTATGGTTGGCCGGCCACCAGGCGACCAGGCCGGAGGGCGCGGGCGCGGAGCCGGATACGGCGACTCGCACGTCAATGGCGCGGTCGGAGCAGGTGGCCCCGTCCTCGGCTTCCAGTCGAAGGGTATAGATTCCTGGATGGCTAAAGTTCACCGCAGTCGTGGGCGAGGTGGCGTCGGTAAAGGTCGCGGTCGCGAAGCTGAGCGGGTTCGCGGTCGCAACCGGCGCGTGCAGCGGGGACCATCGGGTGTTGAGGCCGAGGCCGAAGGGCAACGCGTCGTCGGTCACTTGTCCCTGCAACGACAGGGTGCGTGCGGCGCCGGCCAAGACATAGCCATGGGCGGGGCCCGGAGTGATGTCGGGCGCGGTATTGGTGGTGGGCGGGCGTTTGCCGGCGGCGGAGGCGGAGTAGGCGTTCCAGATCTCGGCGAGGTTCAAGGCGCGGTCATATACGCTGAGCTCGTCGATCTGGCCTTTGAAGTGGGCTGCGTTGGCCCAGTTGCCACCGACGCGGAGGTCGCCGGTCGTATCAACCGAGACCGATCCCGGGGTAAGGTTTCCGGCGAGTGTGCCATTGCGGTAGATCGAGGCCAGGCCGCTGGCGCGGTCGTAGGTGATGCCGAGGTGGCTCCATGTGTTAAGCGGGAGGGCATTGGCGATTGTGATCTCCCGGTTCAGCCCGCTGGGATCGCGTAAATTGACCACGAGGTTTTGGGCGGACTGGCGGACAGTGAGCCCATGGGTGGTGGCGTTGCGGCCGTATTGGAGGATCGTCCCTTCGCGCGATTCGGTCGGGCGGATCCAAAATTCGAAGGCGAAGCCCGTCCGTTCCCCGTCTGCGGCGCCGACGTCGAGCGGTGGGGCGCCGAAGACGAGCAGGCGATCATTCAAACCGTCGAAATCGAAGGCGGGGCCGACCCGGCCCTCGGAGAATTTCGCGCCGTTTTCCGGGAACGCCTGATTGCCGCCGATGTGGTCGGCGCCGTCGGCGTTGCCCTGCCACCAGGAGACGATGCCATCCGGAACGGCGGGACGGCAGACGAGGCCGACCCAAGCGGTGACGGTGGAGCTGTGCTCGTATTCGCCATCGTGAGCGCTGAGGCGCAGGACGTAGATGCCGGGGGCGGTGAAACTCGCGTCGGTGACGGCGGCGTCGGGCGCGGTGAAAGTGATCGCGCCGGGGCCGAAGAGTTTTTCCCACTTCAGCGTCAGGTTGGCGGGCTGGGGCAGACCGTCGTCGCGGGCGGTGCCGACGAGGGTGGCGGAATCGGCGGCGTCGCGGAGGTAGACCGTCTCGCCGGCGTCCACGAAGGGGGTCTTGTTGAACGGGGTGACGTGGAGGCGCACATCGTCGGTGGAGACGACGCCGTCGAGGGTGGCGGTGAGGCGGAGGACGTAGTCGCCGACGCCGTTGAGGGTGACGGTGCTACGCGGGTCGGTGGGGTCGCTGAAGGTGGGCACACCTCCGGTCGGGGCGGTGCCGGGAGTGCCGGCGGGAAGCGGGGTGAAGGACACGAGCGACCATTGGTAGGTCGGCTGGACGGCGAAAACATGGTCCGAGCGGCCGAATGCGCCCTTCAGCTGGATGGTGTCGGGCCAGTTGGCGTCGATGTCGTCACCGGCGGAGACGCGCCAGTAGCGGGGTGAATCGGGGGCGGAGTAGCCCTCGGTGCCCACGGTGAGATCGTAGAGCGTGGGGGATTCGCCCGTGGTGGCGGGGGTGAGCAGAACGCGTCCGCGAAGATAACGGCCGGCGCCGGCGGGCACGGAGGCGGCCGAGGTGAGCGTCTGCCAGGGGCCATAATTCACCCCGTCGTCGGAGAGCGCGATCTCCACCAGGACGGAGGCGTCGTTGTAGAGGAAGGCGTTCCACCTGATCGAGCCCCAAGCGGAGCCGGCGATTTGGCCGTCGTAGTCGAAGCTCCATTGGCCGTCCTGGAGGAAAAGGCCGGAGCGGTTGCCGACGAAGTTGCCAAAGGTCCAGAGGGTGCCGCCGAGGTTGGGGGAGCGCAGTTCCACCTCGCCCACCGGGGTGACCCCGTCCCGGCCGAGCGGGCCGCCGAGCGGATTGATGCGCTCCACCACGCCGGTGGTCGAGACGACCCAGACGCGGCCCTTGCGGTCAACCGAAACCTCGGTCGGGCCGTGGTTGGCGACGCGAACGTTGCCCAGCCAAGTGCCGTCGGGCAGGAGGTGGCCCACGGTGTAGCCGCAATGGGAGTGCGCCACCCAGATGTGGCCATCCGGACCGGTGGTGATGCCCTGAGCCCAGGGTTCGCCGTGGTAGAAGGAGCCGAGGAGTGTGCCGTCGGGCGCATGTTTGTGCGCCGTCCCCTGCCAGTCCTCGGTGGTCCAGTAGTTGCCCTCCAGGTCCCTGGTCACGCCCCAGGCGTTGCGACGCACCTGGGCGGCGAAAACGGGATCCGCGTTGGCGTTGAGCGGCAGAGCGGTGTCCCAGCGAAGGAAGCGCGGCCCGGCGGAGACTTGGATGCCGTCGGAGTCCACGAAGCCGCCGCGACCACCGCGACCGGGAGCGCCGGGCTCGGTGCGCAGGAGCTCGCCGGTCTCGCCGTCGAAGAGCTTCCATTCGCCCGAGTAGGGACCGACCCAGAGGTGGTCCTCGGCGTCGATGGCGATGTGGTCGAGACCGGTGGCGCCGGTTTCAATGGCGAGGACGATCTGTTCGTCGGCGGGTTGGCCCCCGACGGGCCAGGGCAGGATCTCGTCGAGACCGGCGGAGGTGTCGAGCTGGCGGTCGCCGTCGCGGTCAACCCAGATGCCGTTGTCCTGGCCGAGGCCGATCTTGATGACGGTGCCGGTGTTGCGGTTGGCGACAAATGCGTTGCCCCGCGAGTCGATGGCGATGCGGGAGGGGAAGGCGGATCCGGTGCCGGGCGATGAGCGGTATTCGCCGACGACGCGGGCGGTCTCGGAGTCGAGGCGGACAACGGTGCCCTTGGAGGAGTTGACCACCCAGACAAAGTCGTAGGCGGAGGGGAAGAAGCTGGTGGTGAGCTGGTCGTCGTCGGTTTTGAGCGCGCGAATGCGGCCTTCCTCGAAGTCTGCGGTGGTGGTGAAGGTGCGAGCGCGGGGGTCGCGCATCAGGGTCAGTTCCAGCGGGGCGGAAGTGGCGGAGAGGCCCTGGTCGTCGTAGGCGCGGGCGGTGAAGGTGTAGGTGCCCTCGGGGCGACCCGCGGGGACGAGAAGGGCATAGACGCCGGGCGCGTCGGGCTCTTCGCGGGTGAGGGTGGCGAGGAGCGTGGATCCCTCGTAGAACTCAACGCGCGCGATGGAGCCGTCGGCGTCGAGCGCGGTGGCGCGGAGCGCGAAGGCGGTGTCGGGCAGGGGTGCCGGGGTGATCGGCGCCAGCGAAACGATGGGTTCCACCGCGACGGAGGGCGGTGTGACGGTGATCGTGAATGTGGCGGGGGCGGAGACCGCCCTGCCATCGTCGGCGGTGAACGAGAAGGCATCGTCGCCCCAGAAGGCGTAGCGAGGGCGGTAAAGCAGGGCGACGGTGGAGGGCAGCGGGGAGCCGGACGCCGGGAGGGGCGAGCCGTCGGCGAGGGTAAGCACGCCGTGGACGGGGAGACCGGCGAGCGCGTAGGTGAGCGCGTCGCCGTCGGGGTCGTCGCCCGCGAGGGAAATCGTGACCGGCGTGTAGTGAGTGGTGGATACGGTGGAGCGGGTGGCCGTCGGGGTGTCGTTGACCGGGAGGACGGTGAGCGACACGAGGGCCGGGGCGGACACCGAGGCGGGGTCGGACGCGGTGAACGAGAACTCGTCGGGGCCCGCGTAGTTGGCCTCCGGGATGTAGGTGATCAAGGGCGGGACGCCGGTGAGCGTGCCGTGGGCGGGCGACGTGGTGATGGCGTAGGTGACGGCCTCACCGTCGGCGTCGGCAGCGGAAAGGGTTACCAGCGTGAACGTGTCCTCAAGGAGCGTGAGGGCTTGGGGGCTCGCGAAGGGAATGTCGTTGACCGGTGCGATGGTGACGAGAACGCGGGCGTCGGCGGAGGCTTGGCCGTCCGAGACGGCGAAGGGCACGGCGTCGGCGCCGTGGTAGTTGGCTGGAGGGGTGTAGGTAAGGAGGGCGCCGTCGAGGACGGCCTCGCCGCGCTGAATCTCCGGGGCGGATTCGGGGGCGACGGGGAGGAGGGCGGTGGCGAGGACGTGCCGGCCGATGGCCTGGCCGAGCTCGCGGCCGGCGGTGTTGTCGAACTCGTAGTGGATACCGCCGAGGACGCGGCTGCGACCGGCCTCCCACGCGGCCGCGGAGAGGCTGTCGATCACGCGGGTGCCGGCGCGGGGGTCCTCGGAGGGCACGGTGATGCGGATGGCGTCGCCGAGGAGGCCGGCCAGCACGGTGGCGGACGCGGAACTGAAGGTGCTGTGGCCGCTGGGGTAGGAGGGAAATTGGGGTGAGCCGACGAGGGAGCTCCAGACGGGATCGGTTTCGGTGAGCGGATTGCCGTCGTCGTCGTGACGGATGGCGGTGACGGGGCGCCAGAGGTCGTGGGTGTATTTGGCGCGCCAGCAGGTGATGGCGGCGTCGGCGTTGGCGAGGTTGACGAGGGCGAGCAGCCGAGCGGTGGCGACCAGGGAGAGGCGGGAGCGGGCGGCGACACGGGCTGCGATCGCGTTCCAGTGGCCGGGGGGCGAGTAGGTGCCCGGACCGTCGGCCCAGTAGTGGGCGGTCTCGGTCTCGTCGGGGCTACGGACGGGGCTGGTGGAGGAGCCGATCGTTTTCACTTCCGCGAAGGCGGCGGCGTATTCGGGGGAGTCGGGCGCGGGAGGCGGGGGAGGCGCGAACTGGTCCGGGCCGGAGAGAACAAAGGGAGCGACCCATCCCCATTCCGGGCGGATGGCGCCGCCGTTGGGCGTGCCCCAGAGGGTCTCGTCGGCGGGTTGCCAAGCGCCAAGGGTGCCGGGCGCGAGAGGGGCGTAGTCGGACGGGCCGAAGGCACCGTCGTTGGCGCGCAGGGCGAGGACGCGGGCGGCCGCCGCGGCTCCGAGGGCGGAGCCGTTTTCGCGTAGCGAGGCGTCGGATACGGCGGCGAGGTCCTGGGCGAGACGCGCGGCGAAGACGGGCGCCGAACGCGGGAAGGAAACGGAGAGGGTGTCGTGCGCGGCACGGGCGGCGGCCGCCTCGAGTGAAACGGGACCGGGAAGCGGGAGATAGTCGGCGTCGTAGGGGACGTAGGAGCGATCGGCGGCGTTGACCGCCTCGAAGACGGCGAGATGCGCGATGGCCAGCGCCCGGGAAATGATGGTGGGGTCGATGCCGTCGCCGCCGGCGGCGACGGGACGGCTGGCGAGACGAACGGCGTCCAGCGCGAGGGCGTTCCACGCTGTGACGACATTTTCGGTCGCCGGCTGGCGGAGCGCGAAGGCGAGGGCGTCTCCGTCGGGGTCGGATGCCTGGAGGAGCATGGAGCCGGATTGATCCTCGGAGAGCGCGAGGTTCTGGTCGGCGACCACGGGGGCGTCGTTTACGGGGATGACCTCGATCCGGATCAGGGCGGGGGCGGAGGCTTCGCCAAGGGTGTCGCGGGCAAGAAGGGTGAACTGATCGGAGCCGGAGAAGTCGGGCTCGGGGGTGTAGGTGCGCGAGGGGCCTTCTCCGCTCACGACTCCGTGGGCGGGCCCGACGCCGATCTCGTAGGCAAGCGCGTCGCCATCGGCATCGGTGGCGGAAAGCGGAAGCGCGACAGGCGTGTCCTCGGGCGTGGTGAAGGTGGCGGGGTAGGCGACCGGCGCATCGTTGACCGAGAGCACGTCGAGGCGAATCGAGGCCGGGGCGGAAACGGCGCCCGCCGGATCGGAAGCGGTGAAGGAGAAGCTGTCGGCGCCGTGAAAATTTTCCTCCGGGGCATACAGGAGCGCAAGGCCTGCGGGCAGCGAGGTTCCGAGGGGGGGCACCGGCGAGCCGTCGGCGAGGGTAAGCACGCCGTGGGCGGGCAGGGAGAGCAGGGTGAAGGCGAGGATGTCGCCATCCGGGTCGTCGCCGACCAGAGTGAAGTTTAGCTGAGTATCCTCGGGCGTGCCCAGATTCCGGGGCGCTGCGACCGGGGCGTCGTTCACCGGCGCGATGGAGATGGTGAACGAGGCGGGAAGGGAATCGACGGAGCCGTCGCGGACGAGGTAGGTGAAGGTGTCGGTGCCGTGGTAGTCGGCGGCGGGGGTGTAGAGAAAAGCGGCCGCACCGGGCGACGCTCCGGGCGCGGGCGCCAGGGTGCCGTGGGCGGGCGGGACGGTGATCTGGTAGGTCAACGCGTCGCCGTCGGGATCGTCGCCGAGCAGGGTGAGCGGGGTGGCGGGGGCGTCCTCGTCGAGCGCGAGCGACGCGGGGAGGGCCCGCGGCTGGTCGTTGACCGGTGTGATCTGGATCGCGACGCGTGCGGCGGCCGACGTGGCGCCCTCGGGATCGGTGGCGAGGTAGCTGAACTCGTCGGCGCCGTGGAAGTCGGCCGCCGGGGCATAAACGTAGGCGACGGAGCCCGGAGACGCGCCGGATGCGAGGGTGAGCGTGCCGTGCGAGGGGGGCGCGGCGATGGTGTAGGCGAGGGCGTCGCCATCGACGTCGCCGGCGGTGAGCACGAGGTCGAGCGGCGTGTCCTCGGCGGTGACCAAGGCGAGGGGTGTGGCGACCGGCGCGTCGTTGAACGGGATGACCTCGATGGTGACGACGGCGGGGGCGGAGGCGAGGGCGGCATCTCGCGCGATGTAGGTCAGGGTGTCGGTGCCGTGGAAATCGCGGGCGGGTGTGTAGCGGTAGAACGGGGCGCCGGGCGTGGAGCCGGGCAGCTCGACGAGCTCGCCGTGGGCGGGGGGAGTGACGATGGCGTAGGTGAGGGCGTCACCGTCGGGGTCGCTCGCGCGTGGGAAAAAGTCGATGGCGACATCCTCCGGGGTGGCGAGGAGGAGGTGCTCCGCCACGGGGGCGTCCGGCAGATTGCGCACGCGGATGGCGACCGTGGCGGGTGCGGAGACGGCTCCGGATGGGTCGGTGGCGGTAAAAACGAGAGCGAGGTCGGCGTCGGTGTTGGACGGTGGCCGATAGAGATAGGCGGGGACCTGCGACGGAAAATCGGGATCGAGCTTAAGGCTGCCCGAGGCGGGCGGGGTGACGATGGTGAAGGCGAGCGGGTCGCCGTCGGCATCGGTCGCGGCCAGCACAAAGGAGAGGATCTGGCCCTCGTCTACGGTGTAGGCGGCTGGGCTCGCGACGGGAGCATCGTTCACCGGCGTGATGGAGATGCCGAAGGTGGCAGGAACGGATTCGGCGGAGCCGTCGCGGACGAGGTAGGTGAAGGTGTCGGTGCCGTGGTAGTCGGCGGCGGGGGTGTAGAGAAAGGCGGACGCACCGGGAGACGCTCCGGGCGCGGGCGCCAGGGTGCCATGGGCGGGCGGGACGGTGATCTGGTAGGTCAACTCGTCGCCGTCGGGATCGTCGCCGAGCAGGGTGAGCGGGGTGGCGGGAGCGTCCTCGTCGAGCGCGAGCGACGCGGGGAAGGCCTGCGGGCGGTCGTTGATCGGCGTGATCTGGATCGCGATGCGGGCGGGGGCCGAGGTGGCACCCGAGGGATCGGTGGCGAGGTAGCCAAACTCGTCGGTGCCGTGGAAGTCGGCGTCCGGGGTGTAAACGTAAGCGGGCGAGCCGGGCGACGCGCCGGCGAGGAGGGCGAGTGTGCCGTGGGCGGGCGGCGCGGCGACGGTGTAGGTGATCGCGTCGCCCTCGGCGTCGCTCGCGACGAGCGTCAGGGCGAGCGGTGTGTCTTCGGGGGTGACGAGGTCCAGCGGCGTGGCGGAGGGGGTGTCGTTGACCGGGCGAACGGTTATCTCGATGGCGCCGACGGCGGTGGCGCCGGAACTGTCGGTGACGGTGAAATCGATCCGGTCGGTGCCGTGGTAATCCGGGTTTGGCGCGAAAAGATAAAGGGGAGAGTCGGCGTCCTGGCCGTCCCGCAGCGTCAGCAGGCCGTGGGCGGGGGCGGTGGAGATGGTGTAGGTGAGGGCGTCGCCGTCCACGTCGGTCGCGGCGAGGGCGAGATCGAGGGGCGTGTCCTCGTCGGTGGCGGCGTTCGTGGAGGCGGCCACCGGTGCGTCGTTGATCGGGCGAACTTCGAGGGTAACCGTGGCCGGGACGGAGCTCAGGGGAGGATTGCCGGAGTCGGTGACGGCGAAGGTGAAGTGGTCGGGGCCGTGGTAGTCGGCCCGGGGCTGATAGGTGGCGAGGCGGCCGGAGAGCGTGACGACGCCATGCTCGGGCGTGTCGGCAAGGGCGTAGGCCAGGGTGTCGCCATCGGGGTCCGAGCCCTCGAGTTCGAAGTTCAGGATGCCGTCCTCGTGGAGGGCGAGGGCGGCCGGGGTGGCGACGGGGACGTCGTTGCGATTGTTGACCTCGATGCGAATGGACGCGGGGGCGGAGGCGAGTTCGCCGTCGGAAACGGCAAACTCGAACGCATAGGTGGCGGTGGTGTTGGCGGGCGGGGCGTAAAGGAGGGTGGCGGATGGGAGCTGCTCGCCCGGAGTCGGGAGTGGCGAGCCATCGAGAAGGCGAAGGGTGCCGGCGGCGGGCAGGGTCGATAGGTGGAAGCGGAGGGTGTCGCCGTCGGCGTCGGAGCCGCTCAGGATGATCGTGAGCGTGTCGCCCTCGGCGACGGTGAGCGATTGGGCGGCGGCGAGCGGTCGGTCGTTGACCGGTTGAATATCAATGGAGACGGCGGCCGGAGGGGAGGTGGCGCCGGCGGAATCGCGGACGCGGTAGGTAAACGCGTCGGGTCCGTGGCGATCGGCGTTGGGCGTGAAGAGAAAGGCGGGGCCCTGGGCGTCCGGGCTCGCGGGTTGGAGCGTGCCGAGGGCGGGCGGATCGATGATTTCGTAGGTCAGGCTGTCGCCGTCCGGGTCGGAGCCGACGAAGGTGAGGGTGAGCGGGGTATCCTCGGAGGTGGTGAAGCCCAAGGGGGCGGCGACGGGGGCGTCGTTCACCGCGGTAACGGTGACGGAAACCGAGGCGGTGGCGGATGGGAGTCCGCCGGAGTCGGTGGCGCGGAAGG
Source organism: uncultured Akkermansia sp. (assembly GCA_966252115.1). Lineage (GTDB taxonomy): Bacteria > Verrucomicrobiota > Verrucomicrobiia > Opitutales > Opitutaceae > IMCC26134_A. The sequence goes on along the minus strand of CBINNW010000138.1, from coordinate 3,967 downwards.
CGAAGGAATCGGGTTGGCCGCTTGGGCTGAAGTAGTCGGGCGAGGGCGTATAACGAAGCGAGGAAGCCGAAGCGGGGAGAGGTGTGCCGATGGGTGGCAGGGAGCTGCCGTCGGCCAGGGTGAGCACGCCATGGGCGGGGAGCGAAGTGACGGTGTAGATGATCGCGTCTCCCTCGGCGTCGGTGGCGGACAGGGTGAGCGCGAGCGGTGTGTCCTCGGCGGTCGCGAGGGTTTGCGGGAGCGCGACCGGGGCGGTGTTGACGGGAGGCGCCACGCCGCCGGTGGTGAGGCGGAGGAGGCCGCCGCCGTTTACGATGAGGCTCCGACACGTCAGGCCGCCGACCAGGCGGCTGTTGCCATTGATGATGACGGAGCTGGCGGGGGCGTTGAGCGTGCCATAGAGGGCGCTTCCGCCGTTGAGGTTAAATCCGCCGGAAACGACATGGAGGGTGAGCCACTCGGGGTGATCGACCGAACCGATGGGGCCGTTGGGGTTGAGGGCGTTGGCGAGGTTTACCACGACCGGCCCAAGCACCCGGATCGACGCCTGGCCGTTGAGGTTGATGCGTTGGAGGTTATAGACCGAGGCTTCGGTCGCGCCGGGCGTGCCCAAGGTGAATCCGCTTCCGCCGTTCGCGGTGAAATCTCCGTAGGTGCCGGGGGGCACGGTGATCTGGCCGACGTTGCCGTTGAGGGTGAGATTGCGAAGCGTCGGCCATGGGCCGATGGGATCGGTCGCCTTGTTCAGGTTTACCGACCTCGTGCCGGTGGGCGTGGGCGTGGGCGGCACCGGTGCGAGGGTGATGGGCGCGGTCCGGCGAATGACTTGCCCCAGTTTTGCCCCGCCGTTGAGCGTGATCGTGTAGTTGGACGGCGAGGTCGGTCCGGAGCCGTCCACGGTGCCGCCATAGGCGGGCTTTCCGTTGACGCGCACGGTCGGGGTGCCGGGGACGAGCAGGTCGCCGGTGATGGTGGCGCCGCCGTTCAAGTTGACCGAGCCGCCGCTCATCATGTGAACGGAACCCTCCACGGTTGCGCCTCCGTTGATCGCCGGGACCTGTTGCACGAGAGCCGTGCCCACGGCGGCGGACGAAGCGCGGGCGAAGGGCACGAAGAGGACCGCGAACAGCGCGAAAAGGACGGAGGCGATTTGGCGAAGCATGGATAGGTGAACCGAACCGAGGCCCCGTAGCCTCAGCGCAGAGGGGCGGATTCCACTTTGGGGATTTTTGCTCAGTCAACGGCAGAAAAACACCTATCTAAAAATAATCAGCTACCGAGGTCGCGTCTCGGCAGACTTGTCCAAGGGGATGGCCCTCGCGACATCCCGCGTGCGCTCGGGGGAGTGTGTGGAGCGGGGGGGCGAGGCGAGCCGGAGGCGGGCGAGTTTTGGCTCCAGCGTGGCGGCCTCCTCGGTGTAGGTGCCCCAGTCGCCTTTTTCGCCTCTTTTTTGGCGAGCTTGGGCTGGGTGCGGAGTTCCTTGATCTGCGCTTTGAGGGGTTGGACCTCGGCGGCGGGGGGGGGCGGTCGTGGTAGCAAATCTCGGAAGGTTTAACCACGGAGCTCACGGAGGGACACGGAGGGGAGGCCAGATCGGAAGCACAGGCAGGTTTCGAGGCCGTGGGCCGGGGGAGCTGGCCAGTGGCGGGCGAGGGCCTCGATCTCGGCGGCGGGGCGTTGTCCACGTGGCGGCGGATGTTGCAGTTGAAATCCTCGGCGGCGATTGCCTCGACGGGGACGAGGCGGGCGTAGCCGGGCACGGTGCGGCGGGCGCGGTAACGTGGACGATCTTGGGGATGGCCTCGGGGCGGAGAAAATTCCGGGCCTTGCCCTCGCGGTATTCGCGGTCGGCGTTGAGGAGGAGCACGTCGCGGCGAGCGGCGGCGGAAGAGGACGCCTTGGGGCATGATGGTGGCCATGCGGAGGTCGGGTTTGAGGACGGAGAGCATGTGCTGGACGAACATGAGCTCGGCCTTTTTGCCCTTCTCGGGCCGCGGACGGAAACGTCGCGGGGGCTACGCCAGCGCGCGGGCCAGCACTTCGGCGGGGCTGGCGCCGGAGGCGCGGAGGGTGGCGAGGGCGAGGGCGTCGTGGCGTTTGGCGAGGCGCACACCGTGTTCGTCGGTCATCAAGGGCGCGTGCCAAAAATCCGGGGGGCGCGTTCCGGGCGGCGACAGCGCTTCCAGCAACAGCAGTTGCCGGAAGGTGGATCGGATGAGGTCGGCTCCGCGCACGATCTCGGTGACGCCGAACTCGGCGTCGTCCACCGCGCAGGCGAGCTGGTAGCTGGGGAAGCCGTCTTTGCGCCAGACGAGAAAATCGCCGAAATCGCGCGCGCAGACGGCGTGTTGTTCACCGAAGTGGCCGTCGGTGAAGCTCAGCGTGCGTCCCTCGGGCACGCCGAAACGCCAGTTGAGCGCGAAGCCGGCGGCGTCGAGCGGCGGGAGCGGCGTGCCGGCGGGCGGGCGCCAGGCGAGCGCATAGACCGGCTCGTCGTCGGCGGGAGGAGGCGGCGTGGCCGCGGGGAAGACGCCGGAGGCGGGGGCGGTCTCGTGCGGGGCGGAGAGGGCGGCGGCGAGGTCGCGGCGCGAGCGGTGGCAGGGGAATACGAGTCCGGCGGCGTGCAGGCGGGCGAGGGCGACGCGGTAGCGCTCGAGCCGGGCGGATTGCACGATCGGTGGCTCCTCCCAACGCAGACCGAGCCAGGCGAGATCCTCCAGCGCGGCGGCGGTGAACTCGGGGCGGCAGCGGGCGGTATCGAGATCGTCGATACGCATGAGCAGGCGTCCGCCGGCGGCGCGGGCGCGCGCGGCGGCCAGGGCGAAGGTGCGGGCGTGGCCGAGGTGCAGGCGTCCGGTGGGCGAGGGCGCGAGGCGTCCGACGTAGGGCCGGACGGAGGCGGGGGCGGGAGCGTGCGACTCGGTGGTCACGGCGTCGAGAAGGGATGCGGCTGGGGGGGGCGCGGCGGGGGCGGGGAGCGGAGGCGAGTTCGCGGGGGGCGCGTGGCGGGGGGCGGGGAGCGGGAGGTGGTTTGCCGGTCCGGGGAGCAACCGTGTCTCGCGTGCCGGTGACGGTGTCTCGCCGCCCATGGTCAGCCAGCCCGACCAGCGGTCGGGCCTACAGCGCGGCGGTGTGTTTATACGTTTGAATGCGAGGCGGTTTCAGATCGCGAGGCGGCGGCGGAAGAAGTCCACCGTCATGCCGAGGGCTTGGCGGGCGAGCTCCGGGTCGTGGCGCAGACCCTCGTCGCGCAGGAAGGCGTGGGCGGCGTTGAACTCGTGCCAGGTGAAGTTCACGCCGGCGGCGGTGAGCGTCTGGTAGATGAGGGCGCGACCCTCGGCGGGCACGTGCGGGTCCTGCCGGCCGAAGACGAGCAGGAGCTCGCCCCGGATCTCGGCGGCGCGAGCGAGGGAGTCGTCGTTCATGCCGGCGCCGAGGCCGCGTTTGTGCAGGTCGGTGGGATAAAAACAGGCGGCGGCGGCGACGTCGGGATGCAGGGCGGCGCGGTAGCTGAGGTGGCCGCCGATGCAGGGTCCGAAGGAGCCGACGCGGCCGTTGCCGGCGTCGTGGTTTTTCAAATACGCGACGACGGCGGCGTTGTCGGCGTCGTAGGCGGCGAGGGTTTTGGTGGTCTTGAGACGGTTGCCGACGTCGGAGCCGGCCTGGTCGTAGGCGAGCACGGTGCCGGCGGGCAGGTGTTCGTGGTAGATCTCGGGGATGGCGACGACGAAGCCGTGGCCGGCGAGGAAGGCGGCGGTGCGACGGATGGGGCCGGTGATCTGGAAGATCTCCGAGTGAAACAGGAGGCCGGGGAAACGGCCCGGGCCGGCGGGGCGGAGCACGAGGGTGCGCATGGGGCCGGAGGGCGTGGGGAGGTCGATGGTTTCGGGCTCGCGGAGGGTCATGGTGGGCGGAGCGTGGCCACGAAGCCGGGGCGCCGTCGAGCCCGGTGGCCGGAGCGCGGGGG
>CBINNW010000137.1:0-13208 GCA_966252115.1 uncultured Akkermansia sp. | reverse complement strand
GGCGCGGTCGAGGAGGATGGCGAGGTAGTATTCCTTTTTGATGTCGCTCGCGACGGTGAAGTAGATCGTCTGCACCTTGCGGCCGGCGGGGCCGGTCTGGGCGGTGACGAGGGTGTTGCCGAGCATGTGGCCGGCGATCTCGCGGGCGTCGGCCTTGGTTTTGCAGAACTTCACGCCGCCCTTGTAGCCGTTGGTGAAGGTGCCCTTGCCGCGCCCGCCGGCGTGGATCTGGGATTTGACCATCGTCGGCCCCTCGGGGAGCGCGGCGAGAGCGGTGTCGAACTCCGCTGCGGATTTGGCGGCGGCACCCTTGGGGACGGGGACGCCAAATTGCTCAAACAAAGCCTTGGCCTGATACTCGTGGATGTTCATGCGGAAAAAACCGGACGGTGCGCGCGTGCGGCGGGCTTGGCACGAATAAAAGCGGCCGCGGCGCGTCACGTTTAGCACAAGTGCGACCGACCTTGCTTCGTGCTAATGCCCCGGACAAGTTGCGCCGATGCAGTCGCACGAGTTGCTCAAAGACGTCCTGAAACGGGTCAGCGCCAAGCAGATCGCGGCGGACATGAACCTGTCGCTTTCGCTGATCTACAAGTGGGCGGAGCCGCCCGGCGAGGTGGCGGGCAGCGGCTCGAGCAATCCGCTGGATCGCATCGAGCAGCTCATCAAGTCCACCGGCGACAAACGCATCGCGCACTGGGTGTGCGCGCGGGCGGGTGGTTTTTTCATCGAGAATCCGCCGGCGAAATCGTCGGGCGCGGCGCTGGTGCCGGCGACCAACGAGATCGTGAACGACTTCGCCCAACTGCTGGCGACCATCACGGCGGCGAGCGCCGACCAGCAGGTGACGGCGGCCGAGGCCACGAGCATCCGCGCGCGTTGGGAAGAACTGAAGAGCGCGACGGAGGGCTTCGTGCAGGCGGCGGAGAAGGGCGCGTTTCGCTGAGCCAAAAGCCGAGGGCGACGCGGCGGGCGGCGCTGATCGGGATGATCGACCGCGGCGGCGCGGCGAAGCGGCGCGGCGGCCCGGTTTTGATTTTTCGGGGGATTTTGCCGCGCTTCGAGACCGGCGCATCTTTGGCGTTTTGTTTCCGTCCGAGTCCCTCACGCTGACGCTTCCATGTCGTCGCCCGAATTTCTCGCCCGCATTTCCGCCGCCAAACTCGCCGTGCTCGCGCAGACCGAGTTTCTCCACCGGGAGTTCGGTCGGGTGCGCAGCGATTGGAAACACGATGGCACGCGCGTCACGCCGGCCGACATCGCCATTTCCGAGGGCATCTTCCGCGAGCTCGCCGCGCAGTTTCCCAAGGACGAGCTGTTGAGCGAGGAGCTGGGCGACGCGTCGGCGCCGATCCACCTGAGCGCCCGTTTCGCCTGGGTGCTCGATCCGATCGACGGCACCAACAACTACGCCACGGGTATCCCCCACTGCGCGATTTCCCTGGCTCTGCTGGAGGACGGCGTGCCGGTTTACGGTGTCATCTACGATCTCGCGCGGCGCGTCCTTTTGCACGGGGGGCCCGGCTTCGGCGCCTGGGATGGCGACCGCCCGGCGACGGCGCTCACGGGCACGCCCCCCGAGCGGCGCACGTTGGGATTTCACAGTCCGATGGACAAACGCTTCTCGCCCCACGCCTCGCTTTTGGTGGATCGGTTCAAGATCCGCGCCCTGGGCAGCAGCACCCTGCACCTCGCCTACGTGGGCGCCGGCCTGCTCGACGCGGTGGTCGATCACAACGTGAAGGTCTGGGACATCGCCGCCGCCGTGCCCTTCTGCCAAGGGGCGGGCGCCGAGGTCCGCTACCTGCGCGAGCCCCTGTTCCCGCTGCGCGTGTTCGACCTGAAGATGGCGCGCGTGCCCTTCGTGGCCGGCTCGCCCGCGCTTTGTGACGAGCTGGTCGCTTTGCTGAAAACCGGATGCGGGTAACCGTGGCGCGTGGCCGGGCGTCGTTTTCGCCGTTGGCCCATCTCGCAAAACCATGAGTCCCCGCGCCCGCCGTTCCCTTTTTTCGCTCTGCCTCGTGGCGCTGCTGGTCGGCCCGGCCCTGTGGCATTTGCAACGGCAGTTGGCCGAGCGCCGCCTCGGTGATCCGGGGCGCGCCGAGCCGCCGGCGGCTCGCTTGGCGGACGACGCCGATGGCGCGTGGGCGTTGTCCGGCGCCGACGCCTCCGCCGAGGCCCGCGCGGCCTTGATCGCGAAGCTGCGCGAGCGGCTGAACCGCCGGCATGTGCGGGGCGACGAGGCGGTGCTGACCTTCAAGGACGCCGCCGCCTACCGCGAGTTTCTCGCCCGGGCCGGCGCGGCCGGGCTCACGGTGCTGGGCCGGATCGACGGCCTGCTGGCGGTGCGGGTGCGGATCGCCGATTACGACGCCTTCGTGGGCGAGCTGGTGAACAACAGCGGCGCCTACGCGGCGGTGACGTCCAACGCCATACTCGCCGCGCCCGCGCCGCCGACGGAGGACCGGTCGGCGCGCAGCGCGGTGCCGGTGGGCGACAATCTGCTGGACGTGCTCGGCGTGAGGGCGGCCGAGGCGGAGTGGGGGAAGGGCGTGACCATCGCGGTCCTGGACGGCGGGGTGGTGCCCGACACCACCTTCGGCACGCGCCTGCGGTATCTGGATATCGGATACGGCGTCTCCGGTCTCGGCGAGGACGCCGCCCATGGCACCTCGGTGGCGGCGCTCGCCGCCGGCGCGGCCGGCGATGCGCGCGGCGTGGCGCCCTCGGCCTCGGTGCTGAGCGTCCGCGTGACGGGGCCGGACGGGCTGAGCGACACCTTCTCGGTCGCGCAGGGCATCTTCGCGGCGGTGGACGCGGGCGCGCAGATCATCAACATCAGCCTCGGCGGCTACGCGACCTCGTTGGTCCTCGGGGAGGCGGTCGATTACGCGCTCGCCGCCGGCGTGGCGGTGGTGGCCTCGAGCGGCAACGACCAGGCGGCGCAGCTCGTGTGGCCGGCGGCCTATGCCGGCGTGGTCTCGGTGGGCGCGGTGGACGCGCTCGGCACGCAGGCCCTGTTTTCCAATTCGGGCACGGGCCTGCAGCTCACCGCGCCCGGCTACGCCATCCGGACGGCGAGCACCGGCGGGGATCGGGTGCTCTTCAGCGGCACCTCGGCCAGCGCGCCGGTCGTCTCGGGCGCTCTCGCCGCCCTGCTGTCGGAGTCCCCGGGCCTCGGCGCGATCGAGGCTGCGGATATCCTGGCGACCTATTCCAACGACGGCGGTGTCGCCGGCGTGGACGCCGACTACGGGCGCGGCACGGTGAATCTCGGCTGGGCGCTCGACCGGGAAAACGCCGCCCGCGCGGACGCGGCGATTTCCAGCCAGGCTTACGACGCCTCCGCCGGCACGGTGAGCGTGGTCGTGCAAAACCGCGGCGCCCAGACCCTGGACGGCTTCGCGGTCGAGGTGACGGCCGCCGGCGTGTCGAGCAAGGTCTCCGTGCCGGAGCTGGCCGCCGGGCGCTCCACCACGCTCTCGGTGCCGGTGGATTCGGCGCGGCTCGCGGGTTCGGACGCGCTGATCGTGACCTCGCGGCTCGTGACGCCCGGTGGATTTGCCGATCAGGACACGGCCAACAACCAGCAACGGGGAGTGGTCGCGCTCACGAAGTGAGGTCCGCGTCGCCGGCGCGTGGGGCATATCCCGGTGACACCCTGCGGGGAGCTTTCTGAAAGTGCCGAGTAGGCCGGTAAAAGCCCCCTGTTCAGTTCATTTTGAATTGAACTGATGATGCATGGAGTCGCTAGCTTGCATCGTCACTCTGCCAGCCAACTACTCACGTTTTTACCATGCTTAAAATCTGTTGCATAGGCGCCGGCTATGTCGGCGGTCCCACGATGGCCATGATCGCGCTGAAGGCGCCGGACATCCAAGTGACGGTGGTGGATCTGAACGAGCGCCGGATCGCGGCGTGGAATTCGGATGTGTTGCCGGTTTACGAGCCGGGTCTGGACGATGTGGTGAAGGAGGCGCGCGGCCGGAACCTGTTTTTCTCCACCGACGTGAAGGGCTCCATCGCCGCCGCCGACATCATCTTCGTGTCGGTAAACACCCCGACCAAAACCTATGGCGTGGGGGCCGGCCGCGCGGCCGATCTGCGCTACATCGAGTCGGTGGCGCGCACCATCGCCGAGGTGGTGACGACGCCGAAGATCATCGTGGAAAAGTCCACCATCCCGGTGCGCACGGCCGACACGATCAAACAGATCCTCGCGGCCCAGCCGGGCACCGCCCGGTGTCAGGTGTTGTCCAATCCCGAGTTCCTGGCCGAAGGCACGGCGGTGGCCGACCTCACCAATCCCGACCGCGTGCTCATCGGCGGCGAGCGCACCCCGGAGGGCCAGAAGGCGCTGGAGACCCTGGTCTCGGTCTATGCGCGCTGGGTGCCGCGCGAGCGCATCCTGACCACCAACCTGTGGTCCTCGGAGCTGTCGAAGCTGGTGGCGAACGCCTTCCTCGCGCAGCGCATCAGCTCGATCAACTCCATCTCCGCCCTGTGCGAGGCGACCGAGGCGGATGTGGACGAGGTGGCGCACGCCATCGGCCGGGATTCGCGCATCGGCTCCAAGTTTCTGAAGGCGTCCGTCGGCTTCGGCGGCTCCTGTTTCCAGAAGGACGTTTTGAACCTGGCCTATCTCTGCGAGCACTTCGGCTTGCCGGAGGTGGCGGCCTACTGGAACTCGGTCATCCAGATCAACGACTGGCAGAAGCGCCGCTTCGCCACGAAGATCGTGCAATCGCTCTTCGGCACCGTCGCCGGCAAACGCATCGCGATCCTCGGTTTCGCCTTCAAAAAGGATACGAACGACACCCGCGAGACGGCCGCCATCGCCATCTGCCGCGATCTGCTCAACGAGCAGGCCAACGTGGTGGTTTACGACCCGAAGGTGCCTTCGGCCGAGATCGTGTCGGACGTGCTGGGCAAGGAGTGTCCGGCGAATCCCCGCCTGAGCGTCGCGCCGACGGCCTACGAGGCCTGCGCCGGGGCGCATGCGGTGGCCATCGTCACCGAGTGGGACGAGTTCAAGACCCTCGACTACGCCAAGATCTTCGCGGGCATGCCCAAGCCGGCCTTCATCTTCGACGGTCGCAACATCCTCGATCTGGCCAAGCTACGGGAGATCGGCTTCCGGGCCTCCGGCATCGGCAAGTGATGCCGGTCACGGGACGGATGGGGGCTGGGATATGACGGGGCGGGATCACCGGGCTGTCGCCAAGGTGGATCGGTGATCGCCACCCGGGCCCTTGACGGCTCGGTTGCCCCCGGGCCCGCGCTCGCGGAGCGAGCGCGCAACTTTCCGGAAGGGTAGGGCCGGACCGCCGGGCCGGCCGCGAGACGGGCACGGCGCTTCCGGCGCCTCGGGGCTCAGCCGACCGCGTCTTCCAGCATGCGCGCCACCACGGAATGGGCGGGCTCGGGCAGCGGGCGGAGCGTGTGGAGTTCCCGGACGGTGTCGCGGAACTCCGGCGGCAGCTCCGGCCGCGTGCGCTTCAGCACCGCCAGCGTGTTGGCGAGGAGCAGGCGCAGGGGCAGGCTGGACGGCTGGTCCGAGCAGAATTCGCACTGCGCCTCCAGAATCGCGCGTTCGACGGCGAGGGAACTCGCCCCGGGGGCAAGCGTGGCGGTGCGCAGGGTGAGGAGTTGTTCCAACGCGATCAGATAACGCGATGCCGGCGCGGGGGCGGGCCCGAGCGCCAAGGGCACCGGGATCGGCTCCACCTTTGCTTCGCGCGCCAGGGCGTCCAACAAGGCGCGGTGGATCGCGGGCAACGCGCTGCCCGGATCGGCGGAGGGACAGGGAACCTCGAACGTGGCGAGGCAGGTGGCGTCCGCCGTGCGCACCAGCCGGAGCTCCACCGTCCACGGTTCGGTGCGGCAGCGCAGGTGGCAGACGACCAGGTAGTCGGCGGGATCGTCCGGGGAGACGGCCCGGGCGTGACGGGAGGCGGTGGCGTCGTCCCACGGGGTGCCGCCGAGGATGTAGCCGGGGCGGGGCTTGACCATCCAGGGAACCAGCGTGCGGGCGAGGGCGGTCGTGCCGAGCTCGACCTGCTCGGCGAGGAAGAGCGGGAGCGCCTGCGCGAGGCGGCCGAGGGCTTTGGCCATGGCCTGGGTGCGCGCGGGGTCCGAGCCGGGCTGAAATTCGACGCTGCCACCGAGAAAGGCGATGAGGGCGGCATCGTCCGCTTTGGCGGGGAACAACTCGGCGCCCGGCGATTCCGGCGGCAGCCAGATGGGGCCCTCGACGGCGAGGAGCGTGACCTCGACCTGCTCGGGGGGACGCGCGGGGCGGGCGGGACCGGAGGGAGCGCCCGGGCGCGCCATCGGGTCGCCGATGGTCATGGATGCCGGCGGCTCATCGCCGGACGGCGGCGGGGGCATAAATGGGCTGCCGGGCGCCTCGGGCGATTTCGCGGACGGTGGCTCGGGGGGGCGGGACGAGGGGTGGCCGGCCGGCGAAGGCGGCGGCGCGGTCGGAGTTGTTGAATCCGGCGTCGGCGAAGTCTTTTGCGCCGGCGAGGGAGGAGGGGCGGATTCGGTGGGGATGGGGGAAGTGGTGGCGCTTGTGGCGGGTTTTTTGCCAAACAGTTTGCGAAAAAAACTCATGGGGTCGGGGAACGGCTGGAGTGCGGGGCGGCAGGGGCTCGAAGTGGCCGGAGAGGTCGGTGTGAATCAGGGCAAAACGCGGCGGATTGAAGCGTAAAAAGACGCTTTGGCATAATTCCTCCGGTTGAGCGGGCGCTTCGCGGCCACCCACGAGGCCACGCTTGCACCGGACGGGCGGGGGGCTTTGGGTGGCCGGCTCTTTTTTCCCCTCCATGGCTTACGACTGGCTCAAAGGTGTCGCAGATGAATACGACGTGATCGTCATCGGATCGGGTCTCGGCGGGCTCACCGGCGCCAATGTGCTGGCCAAGGCCGGGCACAAGGTCCTGCTGCTCGAGCACCACTACCAGTTTGGCGGCCTGGCGACCTGGTTCACCCGCAAGGGCGGGCACATCTTCGACATCTCGCTGCACGGCTTTCCCAGCGGCATGATCAAGAGCTGCCGCCGCTACTGGACCAAGGAGATCGCCGACTCGATCCACCAGTTGAAGGACATCCGCTTCGTGAACCCGCAGATGGACGTGTGGACCACCTTCACCCGCGAGGACTACACGCGCGTGCTGGTGGAGCAGTTCAAGCTGCCGCGCGAGCAGGTGGAGGCGTTTTACGACCACCTGCGGGCGATGAACTACTACGACAACAACCCCGAGACCACGGGGCAGATGTTCGAGCGCTTTTTCCCCGGTCGCCCCGACGTTCACCGCCTGTTGATGGAGCCGATCTCCTACGCCAACGGCTCCAACTTCGACGACCCCGCCATCACCTTCGGCATCGTGTTCAGCAACTTCATGGGCGCGGGGGTCTTCACCTTCCAGGGCGGCTCCGATCTGTTGATCGAGAAGATGACCGACGAGCTCCGGAAAAACGGCGTCGAGCTGCGCAAAAAAGTGATGGTGGAGCGCATCCTCGTGGAGGAGCGCGGCGGTCGCAAAGTCGCCTGCGGCATCGTGGCGGGCAACGGTCGGGTGATCCGCGCCAAGGCCGTGCTCTCCAACGCCAACATCAAGAACACCATCTTCCGGCTCGCGGGCGCCGAAAACTTCGATCCCGCCTTCGTCAAACAGGCCGAGGCGGTGCGCATCAACACGAGCTCCTGCCAGGTCTATCTCGGCATTCGCAAGGGCGAGTCCATCCCGCACATCGGCGACCTGGTCTTCACCTCGGAGGCGCCCGAATACAGCAACCACGAGCTGACCGATCTGCACACGACGAGCCGGACCTTTTCCGTCTATTACCCGGACACGCGTCCCGGCTCGGACCGCTACACCGTCGTCGCCTCGCTCAACGGGCGTTATCCCGACTGGAAGGCGCTGTCCGAGGAGGATTATGAGAAACACAAGGCGCGCATGATCGAGGAGAGCATCGCGTCGCTGGAAAAGTTCATCCCCGGCGTGCGCGAGAAGATCGATTGGAAGGAGGCCGCCACGCCGCGCACGATCGAGCGCTACACCACGCACATGGCCGGCACGAGCTTCGGCACCAAGTTCGAGGGGCTGCCGGTCTCGATGAACCTCTCCGATCACCTGCCCGGCCTCTTCCACGCCGGCAGCGTGGGCATCATCATGAGCGGCTGGCTGGGCACGATCAATTACGGGGTCATCACCGCCAACAAGATCGACAAGTATCTCTTCGGCCTGAAGGCCGCGTCCGCGCCCGCCGGGGCGTGATTCCGGTGGAGGACGGACATTCCTGTCCGTCGGTTCGAGTGCTTGGTAAGCCCAAGACCGGGATAACCGCGACTCATCTCGCACAACGTGCTGATCATCCGCCGATCACATTGATCGTTCGACGCGCCTTCCGGGTGCGCCTTCGAATCGCCGCAATCACCACCTGATTTCAGCGCCTTGCGCGATCTTTAGCCGGGGCTATCGCCGGATTTGGCGAACGGAAGACGGACAAGAATGTCCGTCCTCTCCCACTCATGGTGCCGCCCCGGCGGAAGTCCCCGGCCCGAAACCGGCCTGGTCACTCGTCCGTCGCGACCTCGCGCACGGCGGCGTGGAGGGTCTCGATGGTGAAGGGTTTTTGCACGAAACCGGCGAGACCTTTGCCCGTGAAGCGGCTGATGGCGTCGTCCTTGTTGAATCCGCTCATCAACACCACGCGCACTCCCGGGCGCAGATGGCGGAGCTGGCGAAAGGTCTCCTCGCCGTCGAGATGCGGCATGGTGAGATCGAGCAGGACGAGGTGGAAACGCGACGGGTCGGCGCGGAACCGCTCCACCGCCTCGCGTCCGTCGGACGCGAGCTCCACCGTGTAGCCGAGCTCCTCGAGCATGCGCGCGGCGACGGTGCGGACGCTTTCCTCGTCGTCCGCCACCAGGACCCGGCCCCGGGGGCGGGCGTCGGGGGCCGCGGGCGCGGACGCGTTTTCCTTTTCGGCCGCGCCTTCGGTGACGGGCAGGAAAACCTTGAACGTGGTGCCGCGCCCCGGCTCGGAGTAAACCTTGAGCGCTCCCTTGTGGCCCCGGATGATGCCGAGCACGGCCGCGAGACCGAGCCCGCGTCCGGTGAATTTGGTGCTGAAAAACGGCTCGAAGATGCGCTCGAGCGTGGCGCCGTCCATGCCGCAGCCGTTGTCGCTCACCTCCAGGAAAACGTAGTCGCCGAGGGGGAGCGCGGAGGCGTGGCGCAGGGTGGCGCGGTAGTCCTGGTCGATGCGGGCGACGCCGGTGGTCAGGGCGATGACGCCGCCGCGCGCACCGATGGCGTCGGAGGCGTTGATCACCAGGTTCATGATGATCTGGCGCAGTTGCGTGGGGTCGGCGGTGACCGCCGGCAGGGAGGGCGCGGGATTGAGCCTCAGCACGCAGGTCTTGCCGATCGAGATGGAGACGAGGTGCGTGGTCTCGGCGATCAGTTCGTTGAGATCGAGACGGTTGAGGACAAAACGGCCCCGTCCCGAGTAGGCCAGCATCTGGTTGCAGAGCTCGGCGGCGCGTCGGGCGGCGGCCTCGATCTGCTTGAGGTAGGGCCGCATGTCGGAGGCGGAATGGCGCGGCATCATCGCCAGCGAGACGTTGCCGAGGACCGCGGTGAGCAGGTTGTTGAAGTCGTGGGCGATGCCGCCGGCCAGCACGCCGAGGCTCTCCAGCTTCTGGGTCTCCTGGATCTTGCGCTCGAGTTCCAGCCGCTCCCGCGCCGCCTGGCGCAGCTCGGTGACATCCTGGAAGGTGCCGACGCAGCCGGTGACGGCGCCGCGTTCGTCGTGCAGCGGGATCGCGTTGGCCAGCAGGTCGAGGGCGCGACCGTCGGAGAGGCGCACCGTCTCCTCGAAGGCGAAGATGGCGCGGTTTTCCCGCGCGCTCACCTGCATGGGCAGCTCCTCCGGGCCGACCTCGCGGTCCTGGTGGAAGACGCGGAAGTTTACGGGCGCCTGCCCGTCGGGCGCGGAGAGCGAGGCGTTGGCGGCGGCGGGCAGGCCCAGGATGCGCGCGAGTTCATTGTTGGCGCGGATGGAGGCGCAGGCCGGATCGTCGGCGATGCCCACGCCCACGGGCAGCACGTCGAAGAGCACCTGCAGCTCATGCACCCGGCGTTGCAGCAGCTCGTTGAGGCGCGTCACCTCGGCCTCGGCCTTCTGCCGCTCGGCGATCTCGGTTTGCAGGCGGCGGTTGGCGCCCTCCAGGTCGGCGGTTCGCAGGCGGACGCGTTCCTCCAGACTTTCATTGAGCCGTCGCAGATCGGCGGGGCCGGCGAGTTGTAGTGCGTGGGGCATTACGCGCGCCAGGGCGACGGCGGTGGCGAGGGACACGACGGCGGTCACGGCCTTCACCAAGCCGGTGAGGTAGTAGTGGCCGTGCCAGATCGTCCACACCTCCAGCAGATGGGTGCTGCCGCAGGAGACGATGAAGAGGGCGAACATCAGGAAGATCGCCGGATAGGGGATGTCGCGACGCTTGCGCACGAAGTAGAGCAGCGCCGCCGGGATGGAGAAATAGGCGAGCGCGATGAGGCTGTCGGAGACGGCGTGGAGCCAGACGAGCGAGGGCGTCCACAGGTAGCATTGGCCGTGGGGCATGAAGCCGACGCCGCACAGTTGATTCAGCCATTCTTGCATGGGGCGGGAGGGTGTTGGACTGGCGGGGACGGACGCGGCGGATGGTCGCCCGGCGCACCGTTCCCGCTCGCGCCCGATCCATGGCGGCGATTTCCCAAGACGCGAGCCTTGCGGAGTTTTCCGGACGTTTTGGCGCGAAAAACCCCCGCTCCCGCCGGGCTGCGTCGCGCCGCGCGGGGTGAATGCCCCAGTGCTTGGGGGAAAACGTAAGAAGCGCGGGGAATAGGACCCGCTCAGGTCGCGCGGGCGGGCGCGGTGTAGCGGCCCATCAGCTGGGCCGAAGCGAGCACATGGCCCCGCATGGCGGCCTCGATCTCGGCCCGGTTCGCTCCTTCGCCCATGGCCATCAGGCGATCCAGCGCGTGGACCCGAAAGAAGTAACGGTGGGTGCCGGAGGGGGGCTTGGGCCCGCGATAGTGGAGCCCGCCGGTGTCGTTCGTGCCTTCGGTGGCTCCCAGCGGGATGGAGTTGTCGAGGATCACGCCGACATGCGGATCGATGTTGAAGACCAGCCAGTGGGTGAAGACGCCGCCGGTGGAGTCGGGATCGTCCACGATGAGCACGAGGCTGCGGGCCTCGGGCGGCACGTCGGTGACGGTGAGGGCGGGGCTGCAATCCTGGCCGTCCTGGGTGTAGGTGGCCGGAATGTCGCCACCGGGGGTGAAGGCGGAGCTGCTGACGCGCATGATGGAAATGGGGCCGAGGGTGGGGGTGGACGGGCCGCGCTGGGCGGAGGTCCGTGTGGAGAGGGAGGAACGGCGGCTTGCCGGCGCCTGCCCAAGAAGGGACCGGTTGGCGGGGCGGGGGGCGAACGAGCGGGGGGCCGCCAATCCCCGGTTTTCTCCGGGGGGCGCCACCCTTGGATAAATCCCCCATGGTTTGGTAGGGGGCTGTGCGCGTCGTTGCGCAGAGGGATTTTGTCTTTCGTTAAACGTTTTAAGCAGGGTGCTTGAGCCAGGTTTGTTGGTTCTGTCCGCGGGAGCGTCCGTGAAGAATTCGCCAAAGCGCGGCGGTCCGCGAACCCGGCCCGCCGGGAGCTGCGCAAAGGGGACTTTATCCATGCTTGGACTCGTTCCGGCGACCGCTCATGCCGGACCGCGGTCAGGGTTTCCAACTTCACCAACCTTCACGCTCTCGTTGATGCACTACCGGTCCTACGCCGATCTCTCCCGCATCGTCGCCCGCGGGCTTCGTCTGGTTCCGCGCGATGTCGATCTCATCGTGGCCATTCCGCGCTCGGGTTACGTTCCGGCCGCGATGCTGGCGCTCAGTCTGAATCGTCGGATGATCGATCTGCCGGGATTCCTCGCCGGTCGTCGTCCGCAGAACGGCGTCTCCCGCGGCATTCCTTCCCACGTCGCGGGCGAGGAGCCTCGCCACATCCTGGTGGTGGACGACAGCGTGCTCACCGGGCACTCGCTGCAGGTGGCCAGGCGGCAGATCACGGAGCTCGGGCTGCGGGCGCGCGTGACCTACGCGGCGGCCTTCGTCACGCCGGCGGCGCGCGACCTGGTGGACATCCATTTCGATATTTGCCCTTTCCCGCGGCAGTTCGAATGGAACGTGTTTCATCACGAACACCTCGCGCGGGCCTGTCTGGATATCGACGGGGTCCTCTGCGTGGACCCGACCCTGGAGGAAAACGACGACGCCGATCGTTACCGCGATTTTCTGCTCAACGCCGCGCCGCACATCCTGCCGACCTACCCGATCCGGCATCTCGTGACCTCGCGTCTGGAGCGTTGGCGTCCCGAGACCGAGGCTTGGCTGAAAAAGCACGGCGTCCGCTACGAACGCCTGAGCATGCTCGACCTGCCCAGCGCCGCCGAGCGCAGGCGTCTGGGGGCGCACATTCCGCACAAGGCCCTGACTTACGTGCGCGATCTGGGGGCGAAGCTGTTTATCGAAAGCGAGGCGCACCAGGCGCAGGAGATCGCCAACCGGGCGGGCAAGCCGGTGTTGTGTATCGAGACGCAGACCATGCGCTTGCCGGCGAGCGTGTCGGTGGCGAGCATCGCGGCCCAGTCGGTTTCCACCGCGCGGTCGGTGGCGCGTCGGGTGGTGCCGTTCCTGCGCCGCCTGCGTCCCCTGCGCAAAACCGGCGGCGTGCCGGCGCCCCTCGACCCGCCGCTCCAAGCCTGAGGCCGGTCATACCGCGAGGTTCCGAGCTCGGAGCCTTTGGGAAAGTAGCGCGCTCACTCCGTGAGCGCCGGTCCGGGAGCCGATCACCGTCCGGCCCACGCGGCGGGCCCGGCGGTCGCGCCCTAGTGCGTCCATGAAACCATGAACCCGGATTCCGTTTTTGGAGGCCCATGGTTCAATCGCGGCGCGATTGGGTTTCCGGCATATTTACCCTTATACTCCAACAAGAAGCCCACTTCATGCTTAACTCTGAAATCAACGGCTTACGGAAAGTGTCCTTGGACTGCTTTTGCCCACGCTTCCTACTCGATCGAGAAGACCAATCGCGGAATCCGGGATGAACTCAGAATGTGAAAGTCATATCCCCGGGGCAGGCAGAAAGCACCGGGCAG
>CBINNW010000136.1:0-13419 GCA_966252115.1 uncultured Akkermansia sp. | reverse complement strand
CCTTCCTGAATTGCCGAGAGCTGACATAGAGCTGACATCGTTTTCTGTTACACCGGGAAAAGGGGAAACCGAGCCGCTGCGACGTCGCGTTTCGGTTCCCGTTTTCCAGCTTTCCACATCCATTCCGAGGCGGACGGACTCCCGGCTACGGCGGGGAACCGGATCCGCTCGGTTCGGCGAGGGCCGTGCGGGCGATCTTTTCCCGCAGCCGATCCAGGGCGGCCTGCAGTTCCTGCACCCGCATGGGTTTGCTGATGTAGTCGTCCATGCCGGCGGCGAAACAGTCGTCGCGGTCGCCGAGCATCGCGTTGGCGGTCATGGCCACGATGGGGATGTCGGGTTGCGCGTCGCCCGCGCGGATGCGCCGCGTCGCCTCGTAACCGTCCATCTCCGGCATCTGGCAATCCATGAGGACGAGGTCGTAGCGGGTGGCGGCGAGCGCCTCGAGCGCCTCGCGGCCGTTGCCGGCGAGGTCGGCGTGGTGGCCGAGTTTTTCGAGCTGGAGGCGCGCGACGCGCTGGTTGACCGGATTGTCCTCGGCGATGAGCACCTGGAGGCGACGGCCGCCCTGCGGGGCGCGTGGTCGCGACCTGCCGGCCTCGCGCGCGGCGGGCGTGTCGGCGGAGCTTTGACGGGGGGCGCGTTGACCGGGGGAGCTGCCCAGGGTGTGCAGCAGCGCGGCGAGCAGTTCGTTTTTGCGGATGGGTTTGGTCATCATCCGCGAGATGCCCCAGCCGGCCAGGCTGGCGTGGTCGAAGCGATGGTCGAGCGAGGTGAGGAGCAGGCAACCCAGCCCGCGCAGCTCGGGCGTGTGTTGGATCATTTGGGCAAGCTCCACGCCGTTGGTGACGGGCATGTCGTAGTCGAGCAGGGCGAGGCGGAACGGGCGTCCGGCGGCGGCGGCGGCGCGCAGTCCGGCCAGGGCCGGCCCGGGGCCCGCGAAGACCTCGCCGACGGCGCCGTAGGCTCCGAGGTAGTAGAGCAGGAGGTCGCGGTTGGTGGCGTTGTCGTCCACGATGGCCACGCGTTGGCCGGCGAGGGCCGAGACGTCCGGCGGCGGGGTGCCGGCGGAGGCGGGCGGCGCCTTGGCGAAGGGGACGACGAACCAGAAGGTGGAACCTTTTCCGGGCGTGCTGCGCACCCCGATCTGGCCGCCCATCAGCTCGACGATCTGTTTGCAGATGGCGAGGCCGAGGCCGGTGCCGCCGTATTTGCGGGTGGTGGAGTTGTCGGCCTGCACGAAGGGCTGGAAGAGGCGCGCGGCGGCCTCGGGGCCGAGACCGATGCCGGTGTCGTTCACCTCGAAGCGCACCCGCACGTCGTGCTCGGTCTGCGATTCGACGGCGAGCGTGACGGAGACCTCGCCGCGTTCGGTGAACTTGATGGCGTTGCCGGCGAGGTTGAGCAGGACCTGGCGGAGGCGGCCGGGATCGCCGGTCACGCGGCCGGGCAGCTCCATGGGCAGGCGCACCGCGAGTTCGAGCCGCTTGGCGGAGGCCCGGGCGGCGAGCAGCTCGAGCGTCTCCTCCACGCTCTCGCCGAGGTCGAAGTCGAGGTTTTCGAACTGGAGCTTGCCGGCCTCGATCTTGGAGAAATCGAGGATGTCGTTGAGCACGGTGAGCAGGGACTCGCCGGAGTTGCGGATGATCTCGGCGAAGCTGCGCTGCTCGGGGTCGAGCTTCGTATCCAGAATCAAATTACTCATGCCGATCACGCCGTTCATGGGCGTGCGGATCTCGTGGCTCATGTTGGCCAGGAAGGTGCTCTTGGCGCGGGCGCTGGCCTCGGCGGCGTCGCGCGCCCGGGTGAGGGCCTCCTCGTATTGTTTGTGTTCGGTGTGATCCCGGGCGATGCCGAGCAGGCCGGGGCGGCCGTCCTCGTCGCGCACGCGGCGGGCGGTGGTCTCGAGCCAGACCTGGCTGCCGTCGCGGCGACGGAAACGGCCGCGGCTGGTGACGACGCCCTCGTGTCCCTCGCCGGCCCGCAGCAGGGCGTCGGCGGTGGCGGCGTCCTCGGGGGCGACGAGGTCGCGGAGGCCGAGCGTGCCGAGGTCGGCGGGGGTGAGGCCGAGGAGGCGGGCGCCGGCGGGGTTGAAGGAGGTGAGGCGTCCCTCCGAATCGGCGGTGAAGATGAAGTCGGAGGCGTTGTCGATGATGCCGCGGTGGCGGGCCTCGAGCACCTCGAGTTTGGAAAGCTGTCCGCGGATCTGCTCCGTCTGGCGGCGCACGCGGGCGCGCAGGGAGCGGACCCAGAGCAGGCCGGCGGCGAGTCCGAGGGCGAGGGCCGCGGCGGCGCCGAGGGCCCGGCGGGCGGTCCACCAGGCGGCGGGGCGCACGACGGCGATGTCGTCGGGGCCGCGCAGCACGAGGGCGAAGCCCTGCGGCTGGCGCGCCTCGTCGCGGATGAGCCGATGGATGCCGGTCAACCGGAGCTCGTCGCCGGGCGAGAGCGCGGGCCGGTCCGCGCCGGCGTGGTCGAGGCGTGCCTCGAAGGTGGTGTCTTCGCCCTGGCAGAGGAGTCGGGCGCCCGCGTCGCGTTCGATAACGTCGATGAGGGTGGCGTTCAGCGAAACGAGTTTTCCGTCGTGGGCCGGATCGACGCCGGCGGAGACGGGCAGCGGGACGGGCGCGGGGCCGGGCTCGAGTTTCCGCCAGACCGCCTCGCGCAGGACGAGCAGGGTGTTTTCGCGGTGGGGGAAGCCCACGGCCTCGATGCGATCGCCGGGCCGGAGGGGCGCGGCGGAGTCGCCGAAAATGCGCAGCAGCTCGTTGCCCTCCTCGCCGTAGATGAGGGAGCCGGGGCGGTGATGGACGACGGTGGCCTGGAGCCGGATGCGCCGGTTGGAGGATTGCTGGCCGGTGAACTGGCGGAGGGCGGCGGCGTCGCGCAGCTGCACCGCGAAGGGGTCCTGCGGCGGCTTTTCCTCCACGCGGATATGGGCGGCGGAGGGGGTCCAGAGCCGCGCTCCGGCGGGCTGACCGCGGTCGTTGACCCGGGTGGCGCACACGCCGCGCACGGTCAGGACGGAGCGGACGAGCAGGGGGAGGTTTTCATCCTCGGGCACGACCACCTCGAACAGGCCGCCCACGGCGCTGAGGGTGAGCACATGCAAGGGGCCTTCGCGACGCACCGCTTTCAGGTAGCCGCCAAGCTCCACCCACCGGGCCTCGGCCACGCCGCTCAGCGCCTGCTCCAAGGTCAGCGGCTGGGCGGGGAACCCGCGAAAGGCGGCGGTTTCCTGGGTCTCCAGCCCCTCGACCACGACCTCCGGCGCGAAGTCGCCCGCCCGGGTCCTTCCGGTCACGGTGACCCGCGCGCCCACCTCCGGCGGAGGGCTGTCGCCGGTCAGCACCACTCGCACTCCGCGCAAAAAATCGAAAACGTAGAAAAAACGGGATTCGGGGTGCGACCAGCCGACCGTGCCATTGATCCGCACCGGGCGCTCCTCGGCGGCCTCGGCGGAGGTGAGCGCGAGGACCTCGGATGCGCGGTTCAGGGTGCGGAGCTCCGCCCGGTCGTCGGGGGCGCCGGACATGCGGCGCACCATCCCATCGACGAAGCGCGACGAGCCGTCGGGAGCGCGCGCCACCCGGGCGAACACCTCCACCGCGCTGCCGGGCGGGAGCGGGGCGCGCCTGGCCGAGGCGACTTCGAAGGGCCCGTCGGAGTCTCGGAGCGTCAGGCCGACGCCCGGCTCCTGTTTAACCAGCTCGCCGGCCAGTCGCACCCAGTCCCCCTCCGGGTGATTGCGCGCCCGGCCGGAGAGCTCGGTGTGCAGGCCGGAGAAGCGGGGGTGCCGCTCGATCGGACCGAGGTCGTCGATGTGCTCGAAGCCGGACACCCGCACCAGGGCCATCTCCACCCGGCCGTCCGTGGACGTTTGAGGCAGGTAGATGCCGCGGAATCTCACCAGGGACCCCGCGAGGCGGGGCAGGTCCTCGCTGGGCGTGTGGATGACGGACACCTCGATCGGACGTCCCTCCATGATCACGTCCAGCCGGTGGTGGGTGGCGTCGATTTCCCGCTGGGCATCGACATAGCCTTCGAACTCGGCCCACGAGGCGGTGAGCGCGCCGACATCGTCGAGGCGGCCGGCGGCCGAGGGCGCCGGGGGCAACGACGACTCGTCGATCAATTCGAAGGTGAAGTCGTCGGTGTTGAAGGTGCGGTTCGGATGGACGTTCCCGGTGACGCGCAGCCGTTGTCCCGGCCGAAACGCGAGCGGCCGGGAGCCGACGTCGAGATAAACGGTCGCGCCATAATTAAGCGCCCAGAAATTTCTCCAGCCCGGATCGAAGCAGATCACGACCAGTTCCGAGTCGAGCTCGCGGGCGCGGGTGCGCTGTTCGTCCGGGATCTGCCACCACTCGCTGAAAGTGCGTAGCGGGGGCGGCGTTTCCGCGCCCGTCGATGCGGCTGCGGGCGCTCCGGGTCCGCCGGGCGACGGCGGAGGACCGTCTCCAGTTTGCGCATGAGTGCACAGTGACGAGAGCAGGCAAAGCCCTGCCGCAAAGGACCACTTGGCTCGCTTTATGCAAAGACGAGCAAGAGCTTGCACGAGGAGTGGCATGAAAATGGGAAACCGTGGCGATAGAGGGACGGCGATGTTGTTGCACGCTTGGTCTTCGGGACAGTCGGGGTGTTGTTACGGGTTGGTGAATATGATCGGCCGGTCGGGCCGAAAACTGAAGCCCCACCGTGCTTTCCGGGGTGTTTTCCCTGTGGCGGAAGGGCTTTTTGCCCAGGGTGTTTCACCGCTCGCGGAGAGTGGCGATTCGCGTGGACGCGGCTGCTGGTAAAATTTCTCCGATATACGTCAAACCACCGTCCCTCTGGTGCGAAGCGCCTTTCCCGGATAGGTCCGGGGGCGAGTCGGGACCTTCCCCAGTCATTCCGGTCCGGCCCACCACCCCCAAATCCATCACCCCAAAAACATGTCCACACGAACCGCTCGTTTCGGAGCCGGTCTCGCGTTGGCCTGCGGAGCTTTTGCGTCCCTGGCCCACGCCCAGACCCTCAACGTCAGCAACGACATCCACCGCGCCAGCACCCTGGCTTCCACCACCGCCACCCTCACCGGCCACTCCGAGCTGCACGTCACCGGGACGGGCAACCCGATCTCCGGCTCCACCATCCACCTCAACTCGCCCGACTCCTGGTTCTTCCTCGATAACATCCTGCCCTCGCAGGTCGCGTCCACCCACCTTTCCCAGGTCCGGGTCAACGGCGCCAACGCCGTCATCAACAGCAACGTGCGCGTCGTGCAATACGGCCAGGGCGCCGTTGTCATCCCGCACGCGCCCGGCTTCGCGCCCCTCACGGTTTACGCCGACGCCAACTTCGGCGGCGCCTCGGCCACGCTCTCCCAATACACCGCGCACAACGCCGCCTCGCTCGGCTCCCTCTCCAACAACATCAGCTCGATGAAGTTGAAACGCGGATACATGGCCACCGTCGCCGTCGAGGAGAACGGCACCGGCGTCAGCCGCAACTACGTCGCCCAGGACGGCGACATCGACATCCCGATCCTCCCGACCGGCCTGGACAACAGCATCAAGTTCGTGCGCGTCTTCCCCTGGCGCTGGACCACCAAAAAAGGCGCCGCCGGCGTGCCCAGTTCCAGCGACATCAAGGTCCAGTGGGACTACAACTGGAACATCTCCAAAAACTCCTCCATCGACCAGGAATACGTCGCCATCCGCCAGACCCGCTGGTGGCCCGGCCTCGGCCAGGATTGGCAGGCGCGCGGCGTCAACACCCTCCTCGGCTACAACGAGCCCGACTCCGCCGACCAGTCCAACATCGCCGTCGGCGACGCCGTCTGGTCCTGGCCCGACCTCCTCGGCACCGGCCTGCGCGTCGGCTCCCCCGCCCCCACCGACGGCGGCCTCGGCTGGCTCAACTCCTTCATGAGCGGCACCGCCGCCGAGAACAAACGCGTCGATTTCGTCGCGCTCCACTACTACCGCTGCTACGGCGACAACAACAACCCCACCGGCGCCGCCAACCAGTTCTACAACTTCCTCAAGGGCGTCTATGACACCCACCGGAAGCCCATCTGGATCACCGAGTGGAACAACGGCGCCAACTGGACCTCCTGCGCCGACCCCACCTTCGCGCAACAGCAGGGCGTCATGAACGCCATGCTCAACATGCTCGAGGACGCCTACTTCGTCGAACGCTACTCCGTCTATAGCTGGGTCGAGGAGGTGCGGCAGATCGACTACAACGCCGGCGGCCTCACCCCGGCCGGCACCACCTACCGCGACCGCGTTTCCAAGATCTCCCATCGCCAGGAAGTGCCCGACGCCGGCACCACCGCCACCGCCGTCTTCGCCTTCGACGGCAACGCGCAGGACAGCTCCGGCAACGGCCACCACGGCCTCCAGTCCGGCGCCCGCCAGTTCACCACCGGCCAGTCCGGCCAGGCCATCAACCTCGACGGCGCCAACGACCACGTGCAGGTCTCGCCCCGCCTCGCCAGCGGCGCCGACTTCACCTTCGCCGCCTGGGTTTACTGGAACGGCGGAAGCAACTGGCAACGCATCTTCGACTTCGGCGACGGCACCGACCGCTACCTCTTCCTCAGCCCGAGCAACGGCGGCCAGATGCGCTTCGCGATCAAGAACGGCGGCTCCGAGCAACAGCTCAGCGCGTCCACCCTCCCGACCAACACCTGGACGCATGTCGCCGTCACGCTCTCCGGCAACACCGGCACGCTCTACGTCAACGGCGTGGCCGTCGCCACCAACACCGGCATCACCATCAATCCGTCCGACCTCGGGGCGAAATACAATTACCTCGGCAAGAGCCAATTCCCGAACGATCCGCTCTTCTCCGGCCGCCTCGACGACGTGCGCATCCAGGCCTCCGCCATGAGCGCCTCGCAGATCGCCACCCTCGCCGGCGTCGGCGCCCTGCCCAGCCCCTGGGCCACGGGCGACATCGGCTCGGTCGGCGCCGCCGGCTCCGCCAGCCACAGCTCGGGCACCTTCACCGTGGTCGGCTCCGGCGAAAACATCTGGGGCACCGCCGACGAGTTCCGCTACGCCTACATCCCCGCCAGCGGCGATTGCAGCATCACCGCCCGCGTCTCCGGCATCTCCGCCTCCAACACCTGGGCCAAGGGCGGCGTCATGATCCGCGAATCCCTCGCGGCCAACTCGCGCCACGCCTTCCTCGCCACCACGCCGAACGGCACGCTCCAGTTTATCCGCCGCACCTCCACCGGCGGCAGCAGCGTCACCACCGACACCGGCGGCCTCGGCGCCCCGCGCTGGATCCGCCTGACCCGCAGCGGAAACACCCTCACCGCCCAGCACTCTTCCAACGGCAGCAGCTGGACCACCGTGAGCAGCCAGTCGATCACCATGGGGACCAACATCTACATCGGTCTCGGCATCACCGCCCGCACCGACGGCACCCTCGGCACCCTCACGGTGGACAACGTCACCGCCACGCCCTGAGCGCATGCGCTCCGCGTGACCTCCGCGTGATCCACGCCCACCAACCCCCGACCGGGACGCGCCGCCCACCGCGGCGGCGCGTCCCGCCTCGTCTCCTCGTCCTCTGCGCCGCCGCGGGTCTCATCCCCGCCGCGGCTTGGTTCGTTTTGTCCCGTCCCGCCACCGCCCCCGTCTCGGACCACGCGACAGTCTCGGCCTCCGCCACCACCCCGCCCGCGCGCGCCGCCGCGGCCACAGCCGTCTCCACCGCCGGCATCTCCTACCTCGCCGAAGCCGCGCCCGCCGCCGCGTCCCTCTCCGCCATCGCCACGCCCCTCGCCGATCCCGCCGCCACCGCGCCATCGGCCACGTCCGCGCTGGAGGACTTCCGCCGCCGCGCCGCCGCCGACCCCGCCGCCGCCGCCCGCTGGCTCGCCGCGCAGCCCACCCTTTCCGCCTCGTTCCCCTGGCTCGAACAACTCGCCCTCGCCTGGACCGAACGCGACCCCGACGCCGCCCTCCGCTGGGTGCGTGA
This sequence comes from uncultured Akkermansia sp., assembly GCA_966252115.1. GTDB lineage: Bacteria > Verrucomicrobiota > Verrucomicrobiia > Opitutales > Opitutaceae > IMCC26134_A. The sequence continues at coordinate 5,439 of CBINNW010000136.1, read as the reverse complement.
ACACGCTTTCGTCACCAGCGCCACCCCCGCCTCGCCGGCCGGCACGGCCCCGACCGACCTCCGCTCCGCCCTCCTCCTGACCGTGGCGGGAGAACTCGTCCGCACCCGGCCCCTCGACGCCCTTCGCGCCGCCCTCGACGCCGCGCCCTCGCCCACGCGCGACGCGGTCCTCCGCCGCGCCGCCGCCGATTGGGCCACCCGCGACGCCCTCGCCGCCACCGCCTGGACTTGGGAGATCACCGATCCCGCCCTCCGCTCCGAACTCCTCACCAGCGTCATCGTCGCCGTCGCCGCCGCCGACCCCGCCACCGCCCTCATCATGGCCGAGGACGACCTCGGCCCCGGCCGCGCCCGCGACGACGTGTTTGTCTCCATTTTCCAACGCTGGGCCCAAAACGATCTCACCCAAGCCCGCGCCCGCTGGATGCTCCTCCCCGACGGCCAGGTGAAAAACGCCGCCGCCCGCAGCCTCGGCTTTGCCCGATAGCGGGCGGCCGGAGGGACTTCTGGTGACCCGATCAATCATCCGCCACCCGACACCGACCATGACCAGGCGCCGTGTTCGTTTCGCGCTTGAGTTTTGATCCTGAAAAATTGTGTAATAGTCTATAGTTTATGATTTTACGATAAACTGGCTGCCCTGTTGCGGAGGGCGATCTTCTTTCGTGGAGTCCCGCTCGTTCGTCACTCTCGTGTGGCGATTTTCGGCCCAACCCCGGGTCGCCTCCGCCTCGTCCGGCGCTTGGACCTCACCCCAACAACCAAGGCGGAACTTCAACACCCCAACACATGAACCAACCCACCAAAACCCTCCTGGGCGCCCTCGCTTTCGGGCTGCTCGGCTTCACCCAACTCCAGGCCGCCTGGAACATCGGCTACCCCTGGGGCCGCACCCACAGCAACGCCGGCAACGCCTACATGACCCATGGTGGCGACACCATGACCGCCACCCAGCCCGGCACCAGCGGCATGAAATACAACTCCGGCGGCTCCTACAGCACCGTTAAGACCAAGGTGTGGGGCGGCGACACCACCATGGGCGCCCAGGCCTCCTGCAACCACCTCAATCCCGTGCGCGGCGTCTGGCCCGCCTTCTGGATGACCACCGAGGGCGCCTGGACCGGCGAAATCGACATCGCCGAATGGAAGGGCAACGGCAACGTCTGGCAAAACACCTACGACGGCGGCTGGGAGGAGATTCCGCGGAACATGTGGCAAACCAACGCCACGTTCAAAACCCACTGCTGGATCATCGGAACCAGCAACAACGTGCAGGTCTCCCTGCTCGTGAACAACGTCGAGCGCGCGAAGCACACGGGCACCAACTTCCGCAACAAAAACTTCTGGATCATTCGCAATCTCCAGATGGAAGGCTCCTCCGGATCGCCCGGTCCCTCCACCGCCAAATACATCTGCAAGAGCATCAGCCAGTGGTGAACCCCGGTTTGCGGCCAAGCTGAGCCAAATCCTCCGGAGTATCGGACTGTTTGTGTAGTGTTGGCCGTCCTCGGCCAACTTCCGAGATGGTCTCACATCGGGCGCGAATTGGAACAAACCCCTCCCTGGCTTCACCCTGATCCCAAACGGCGGTCGCCCACGTCGGACGCGACACGGGCGACCGCTTTCTCTTCGCAAACGCCCCTCTTTGACTTTCCCGCCCGGTGCTTCCGGTCACGCCCTCCCGCGCCATGCCGATCTCGTCTCCCCGCCGCATCCTCCACGGCGGACCTCTCCACGCCTTGGCCTTTTGCCTCCTGTGTTGGGGCCTCTTTGCGGAACCCGCCGCCCCGCCTTCGCCGGAGGGGCCCGGGATGCCCGCCACCGGGAGCCCGATCGATCCCGACCGTGTCGCCGTGACGGTGGACGGCGTCCCGATCCGGGAACGCGAGGTGCTCGGCGAGCTCGACGAGCTTATCAACATCTACGCGGCCGAAAACCTGCGCAAAGGCCTCGTTTACGATGAAAGCTCCCGTCCGGCCACCCGCGACTACTATCGCGAACGCGTGCTGAACCTCCTCGTCGGGCGCGTGCTCACCGCCGGACAACTGGAGGCCGACGGCATCGTCATCACGGAAGCCGACGTGGATGCCGCCTTCGAGGAGAAGCTGCGCGAACGCGGCCAGACCCGCGCCGAGGCCGAGGCCGAGATCGCCGAGCAGGGCAAGACCATGTCCGCGGTCCGCGCCCGTCTTCGCTGGAACAACCTCGCCGTGCGAAAACTTTACGAGCGTCACGCCAACCCGCCCCGGCGTTTCACCGAGCTGGAGGCCCGCTTTCTCTACGACGCCAATCCGGACGACTACCTCCAGCCTCACGAACGCAGGGTTCGACGGATCCTTTTCATCGCGACCTCCGAACACGATGCGGAGCGTCACGCCGCGGCGAAAGCCCGCGCCGAGGCGGCCCTGGCCCGCCTCCACGCCGGCGAGGATTTCGCCGCCCTGGCCCGCGAGCTTTCCGAGGACGATCTCTCCCGCTCCCGCGGCGGCGACCTCGGCTGGTCTCCCCGCGGCCACGTCACGACGCCCGGCAACGACCCTTTCGGCGACGCCGCCTTCGCCCTCGGCAAGGTCGGCGACATGACCGGTGTCGTGCAAACCCTGGACGGCTACGAGATCATCCTGCTCACCGGCCTGCGCGAGGAGCGCCGGAAGACCTTCAACGAGGTCAAACGCGACATCATCGCGCAAAAGGAACACAACTACATCGGGGATTTTTGGGATCGCTTCATGGGTGACCTGAAAAACAAGGCCGACATCCGCTGGAGCGACCACGAGATCGCCCGACGCGCCGAGGAGGAGCGGCGCGCGCGCGAGGCCCTCGCCGCTCAGGAAACGCGGGACGCCGCCGCACCCGGCGCGGGGCCGGATTCGACCCCGCCCCCCGCCTCCCCGTAGCCCCGCCGACTTCGCCTACCTCGCTCCCGGCCCCGCCCCCCGGTCCCCATCATGCCCCCCCATCCCCCGCCGTATAAACGCCTCCGCTTCGCGGGCGGCGTGCTGGCGCTCCTCGCCGTCGGTTACCTCGCCGGACGACTGGAGTCCTCGTTGTTTCGCACCCCGCGACCCTCCGTCGCCGTTTCGCCTCCGCCCGGCGGGGCCGTCCCGCAGGTTCCGTTCGGAGGCGCTCCCGGCGTCCCCGCCGCGGAAACCGCCCTCGCGGAGGACACCTCCCACGATCCGCAGGTCGGGTGGGAGGATCTCCGGCGCCGGCCCGCCGGCGCGGCCCGCGAGCGGGCCATGGCCGACTTCCTCCGTCGGCTCGCCGCCACCGACCCCGCCGGAGCCCTGGCCCTGGCCCGCGCCGAAAACAACTTCCGCGTGCGCCAGTCGCTCGTCGTCGCGTCCCTCGAGGGCTGGGCCGGCCGCGATCCCGCCGCGTCGCTGACGTGGGCGTCCGAAAATCTTTTCGAAACCAACCGCCGCGAGGCGATCGAGGCCGTGATCGAGGCCGGCATGGTTCTCCCCGGGGAGCTTTCCGCCGCCGTTCGCTCCTTGATCGCGGCCGATGCCGACGGGGCGGGAGCCGACTACGGCCGCATGTTGATCGCCGCCATGGCGCGGCGGGAGGACTTCGAGGGCGCCCTGGATTTCGCCGCCGACGCCCCCCTGGCCGGCAAGGAATACCTGATCGGCGCCGCCCTGTATTCGTGGAGCCAATACCGCCCGGAGGAGGCCGCGGCCGCGCTGGAGAAGTTCACCGATCCCGCCACCCGCAACGAGGGCTTGCACGGATTGATCATCGGCTGGGCCGCGAACGAACCCGTCAACCTGCTCAAATACGCCGCCACGCTGCCGCCCGGTCCGGTTCGCTCCCAGGCCTTCAACGAGGCCCTGCAAAACTGGGTGGCGCACGATCCGGTCGGCGCCTCCGCCTGGCTCGACGAGCACGAGTCCGCGCCCGAGCTCGACCCCGGCGCGGCCAAGCTGGCGACCAGTCCTTTCCTGGTGGAGAACGACGTGGAGACCGCGCTCGGCTGGGCCCACAGCGTGGCCGACCCGGAGCAGCGTTCCATCGCGCTGGTGGACGTGATCCAGCAATGGGCGACGCACGACCCCGCCGCGGCGCGCGCCTACGCCGAGCGCCTCCCCGGCCTGCAACCCGCCTACCGCGAGCAGTTGATGCAGAACCTCTCCGCCACGCCCGACGCCCCCGCGCGCTGATGTTTTGGAGTGCGGCGGCACGACGCCGCCTTCGACGGGCCGACATGTCGGCCCGCCCGATTCCCCTCAGGTGGCGCGTGAAAAACGAAGCAGGCGAGGAATGTGGAAAGCGGGAAAACAGGAAAAGGAGGAATGTCCGTCCTCCTTGGGTGGAGCGGCTTGTCCCCAAGACGCTTGGCTTGGGCGCGGCGGCGCCGCGTCAGCGCATTGGGGACAATGCGCTCCACCTGTTGGTTTCTCGATGATAACTTGTCGAAGGTTCGGACAGCGGCGCTGACGCGGCATGGCGGTTATTCCGATTCCAACTTTCCAGCTTTCCACATCGACCCTCACCGAAGCAGGCGAGGAATGTGGAAAGCGGGAAAACAGGAAAAGGAGCGGCGCTGACGCGGCGTGACGGTTTTTCCGATTCCAACTTTCCAGCTTTCCACATCGACCCTCATCGAAGCAGGCGAGGAATGTGGAAAGCGGGAAAACAGGAAAAGGAGCGGCGCTGACGCGGCATGGCGGTTTTCCGATTCCAAGTTTCCAGCTTTCCACATTCCCCCTTGAGACCGCCGCGTCTGCATTGTTCCGCCCCATGCGCAAAAACGAGGCTCGACAGCGGCGGAGGTTGCGCATGCGTTGCATTCACCTCCGGCATCCGGGCCGCCGGGGGACCCGCACCCATCGACACCGCCCGTATTCACTTATTCGATACCCTCACATCTCTTTCGCGTAGCTTCGGCTGCTGTCCACCTTCGAAACCCGCTAAATTTCAGAGGACATAAGCGACCAATCGAACGCGCCCCGACCTGGGGCGCATCGAAAGTGTCTGCTTATGGGCTCTTAGCGGTGCCTGAAGGTGGGACGCAACTAGGTGCGTCCCTCTTTTTTGCCCATGTGGGACGATACTCCGGAGGTGTGTTCGTATTTTATTTAACTATGTGCAAGATAAAATCTTGCGTTAAAATTTAATCGACATTCATCGGCGTTTTCAGTTCGAGTTTTGTCACTTGCTTCACCTGCCACCTCACCCGCCGCCACCGCCATCCGCTTCTTCCATCATGCGATTCTCGCCCGCTCTCCGCCGCCTCCGCCTTGCCTGCGCCCTTGGTGGTTTCGTGTCCCTCCAGTCACCCACCTTCGCCGCCACCGATACGCTCAACGGCATCCCGGTGGTGGTGCTCTCCCGCAGCACCACGGTCACGCCCAACGGGTCGTTGACCTTCGTTCGGATCAGCCCGCCCGCCCTGCCGCCGCCACCGCCGCCACCCGTCCGCACCGCCCCCGAGCC
>CBINNW010000135.1:0-13485 GCA_966252115.1 uncultured Akkermansia sp. | reverse complement strand
ACCACCACGCTCTTCTGCGACTCCCACGAGATCGGCAACGTCTGCGACGCCGAGGGCGTCGAGTGGATGCTGCGCGACGCCCGCCAGGCCCCGCTCAACATCTTCCTCACCGTTCCCAGCACCGTCCCGGCCACCTCGCCCGAGTTCGAAACCGCCGGCGGCGACCTCACCCCCGCCAAGATCGGCCGCCTCTTCGACCGCTGGCCCGAGGCCCTCGCCCTCGGCGAGAAGATGGACTTCGTGCAGGTGGCCATGGGCGACGCCCGCTCCCACGCGATTCTGGCCGAGGCCCTCAAACGCGGCCGCCCCGTCTGCGGTCACATCTATGGCCGCGAATTCGTCGCCGCCGGCGCCGCTTCCGGCATCTCCGACACCCACGAGGCCATCGACCGCGACATCGCCGACGATTTTCTCGAAAACGGCGTCTGGGTCTTCCTCCGCGGCGGCAATCCCGCCACCCCCTGGCACTCCCTGCCCGAGGCCATAAAAACCATCTCCGAACTCGGCGCCTCCGCCAAACGCGTCTGCGTCTGCACCGACGACCGCGACGCGGACGACCTTTTCCTCTTCGGCCTCGACTGGGTCGTCCGCCAGACCCTGCCCTGCGGTTTTTCCAAACCCGCCGCCTGGAGCGCCGGCTCCCTCCACCCCGCCACCCGCTACGGACTCGACGGCGAGATCGGCGGCATCGCGCCCGCCCGCCGCGCCGACCTCGTCCTGCTCGACGACGCGCTCGTGCCGCAGTCCACCTGGTATGGCGGACAACTCGTGGTCAAAAACCGCCGGATCACCCCGCTCCTCGACGAGGCCCTATCCCGCCCCTTCGCGTATCCGAAAAAAGCCTACACCACGGTCAAGCTGCCGCCGGCGGAGAAATCCCCCCCGCTCGTCCCGGCCCTGCCCGCCGCTCCGGTCGCGGCCAACGTCATCCGCGCCGCCGTCCCCGGCATCCTCCTCCACCACGAAAAAATCCCGCTCGCGCCCGCCGCAAGCTGGGACGAGCACTTCGAAAAACACTCCCTCTGCTTCGTCTCCGTGCTCGAACGTCACGGCAAATCCGGCGCCGTCGCGCACGGCCTGCTCCAAAACTTCGGCCTCAAGTCCGGCGCCGTCGCCAGCACCGTCGGCCACGACGCCCACAACCTCATCGTCGCCGGCAAGGACGAAGCCGACATGCGCCTCGCGGTCGAGACCCTGCGCGCCCTGCGCGGAGGCGTCTGCGTGGTCAACAAGGGCAAGGTCCTCGCCTCCGTCGCCCTGCCCATCGCCGGCCTGCTGAGCGACCAACGCGCCCCGGTCGTCGCCAAGCAGACCACCAAGTTGAAAAAAGCCTGGGCCGCCGCCGGCTGCACCCTGCCCTACATGGGCTTCAACCTCATCCCCCTCTCCGTGATCCCCGCCATCCGCATCACCGACAAGGGCCTCGTCACCGTGCCCGGCATGAAGCGCCCGCCGCTCTTCGAGCCCGCCTCGCCTTGACGCCCCCGACGGCGGCTCGGTTTTCCCGATTCTACCCCTCCGTCGCCTCAGCCCAGCACGCCCATCAACTCCGCCCCCGCCGCGTCTGCCAACAGGCGACCGCGACGCGTCAGGCGCACCGGCTCCCCGCCCTCGCCGGCGCGCTCCAGCAAGCCCGCCTCCTCCAGCCGCGCCAGCTCCGCCGCCAACGCCGGCCACCCCGTCACGCCCGGGAAACGTCCGCGCAACGCCGCCAGGTCCACCCCCGCGTTCAGCCGCAGGCCAAACACCAGCGCATCCTCCGACAACAGCGCCGGCGTCAGCTCCACCCGGTCCTCCGTCATCCGCTCGCCGCGACCGACCTCCGCGATCCATTTTTCCAGATCGGCCGGATTCGCGCCGCGCACCCCGCCATGCTGGCCGGCGGCGGACGGGCCGGCGCCGATCCACTCGTGCATGCGCCATGTATTCAGATTATGGCTACACACGTGGCCGGGACGGGCGAAGTTCGACACCTCGTATTGCGCGTAGCCCGCCGCCGCCAGCTCGTCCCAAGTGCGCTCATACATGCGCGCCTCGTGGGCCGGATCGAGTTTCACCCGCCCCTGCGACAGCTTCACCCACAGCTTCGTGTCCTCCTCGAAGGTGAGGCAGTAGGTCGAGATGTGGTCGGGCGCCAGCGCCACCGCCTGCGCCATGTCCGCCAGCCACGCGGCCTCGTCCTGCCCCGGCAGGGCGAACATCAGGTCCAGATTTACGCTCGCGAAACCGGCGGCCCGCACCCGCTCGTAGGCGCGAAACACCTGCTCGCGCGTGTGCTGCCGACCCAAGGCGTCGAGCAGGTCGGGGGAAAAACTCTGCACGCCCATCGAGACCCGCGTGACGCCCAGCTCCCTCAGCGCCGCCAACCGCGCCTCCGTCACCGAGGCAGGCGCCAGCTCCACCGTCCATTCCGCCGGGCTCCCGCCGCAGAAGGCCCGCACCGTCTCGCCCAGTGTTCGCAAATCGTCCGGCGCCAGCAGCCCCGGCGTGCCTCCGCCCCAGAAAACCGTGTCCACCGGCCGCCTGCGCTTCACCAGGGCGAGCTCGCGCCGCACCGTGTCCAGATACGCCACCACGCCGTCCCGCGTCGGGGTGGTTTGGTAAAAGGCGCAGAAATCGCAGGTGCTCGCGCAAAAGGGCACGTGCACGTAAAGCCCGAGCGGACTCCGCTCGAACGAGGGGGCCAACACGCGCCCCGCCGCTCCGTCGCCCGGCGCGGACGATGCGTCACGGTTCATTTCGTGCGTTGCCATGGAAAGGTTGCCCATTTTCGCTGTCGCCCTACTCGATACTTAAATCGCGATGCACCACCAATCTGTTTTCACCCTGCCGCGCCTGCTCCGCGCCGCGTTCTGCGCCGCCGCCCTCGCCCTGCTCGCCGGCTGCGATCTCAAGGTCACTGATCTCACTCCCAAGGTGCTGCCCGAGAACCCCTCGCGCATCTACACCTTCGCCCTCCGCGCCGAACCGCGGAGCAACAACGTCATCAAGGACAGCATCCGCGCAAAAATCGTGGTGGACGGCCAGATCCACGACATGAGCACGGGCGCGCTCGGCGAAGGCATCTTCGAATACGAGTTCCAGCTGCCCGCCGGTCGCGACGAGTTGGCCTACTACTACCTCATCGACTACACCGTCGAGACCGACACCGGCATCCTCTCCAAACGCCAGGACTACACCGACGTCACCCGCGTGCGCGTCGTCGGTCGCTACGTCCTGACCATGGAAACCAATCGCGGTCCCGTCGGCGCCAAGATCAGCGTCGTCGGCCGCGGCTTCGGCCCCGCCGACGTCGTCAAGTTCGACGGTCAACCCGTTCGCACCGTCAACGAATCCGCCAACTCCCTCAGCTTCTACGTGCCCGCCGTCGAGACCGGTCGCAACTACCGCGTCACCCTCGAGGGCGCCGCCGGCAGCTCGCCCGTCGGCACCTTCCGCGTCGATACCGCGCTGGTCGAGGTCTCCCCCTCCAGCCTCACCCTCACCCAGGGCGCGACCCAGCCCCTGACCTTCACCCTGCCCGCGCCCGCCCCCGCCGGCGGCCAGCTGCTCGACGTCACCACCGACGTGCCCGACAGCGTCATCATGCCCGAGGTCCTCGTGCCCGAGGGCAGCAGCTCCGTGACGGTGGACGTCAAGGGCGGCAGCCCCGGCACCGGCAGCCTCTTCCTCAAAGGCTACGGCTCGGCCGGCGAGATCGCCGTCCCCGTCACCGTGCAGTGACGCGGCCGCGAGAAGGACGGCCCCCCCCGGGCTGCGCATCATCGCCCACCGCCTCCGCCGCCTCGTCCCTTCCGCTCGCTTCCCAACCCCGCGCCCTTCGATGGGCCGGGGTTTTTCGTCACCCGTCGGGAGCGACTGATTCCGCCAACGACGCATTCGCTCGAAACGGCCCAAAGAACCTGTCCGCCTCCGTGACCTCCGCGTCCTGGCTCCGTGACCTCCGTGGCGAAAGATCGCTCGATCCCCAAAAACACCCGGGCGGCGGAAAAGGCCACATCTCGCTTGACCACGCCCGGGCCGGACTTCATTCCGATCAACTTTTCTCCACCTGACAACCCGCGCGGCCCCGGCCGTGCCCCAATCCTCAAACCTCCCTCACCATGGCCAATCCGAAACGCAAGCAGTCCAAACGCCGCAGCGCCAACCGCCGCGCGGCCAACGCCTTTCAGGCCCCCGAGTTCGCCAAGGATCCCGTCGATGGCACCCTCTTCCGCCCCCATCGCGTGAACCCCAAGAACGGCCTCTATCGCGGCCGCCAGGTGCTCGACGTCTCCGTCTGAGCCCCTCGTTTGCCCGTATCCCGCCTGTTTTTCTGATCCGATGGGAACACCCAGCGGTTCCGTCGGACACGTCGCGGTGGATGCGATGGGCGGCGACCTCGGCCCCGCCGAGATAGTCGCCGCCGCCCATCTCGCCCTCGACGACGCCCGACTCTCCAGCGATCTCATCCTTGTCGGGCAGCCCGCCCTCCTCGAGCCCCTGCTTCAACAGCACGGGCTCGCTTCGCATCCCCGCATCCGCCTCCAGCCGGCCTCCGAGGTCGTGACCATGGAGGACAAGCCGGTGCAGGCCCTGCGCCGCAAAAAGGATTCCTCGATGGCGCGCGCCTTCGAGCTGCTCAAAAACGGCGAAGCCGCCGCCATGGTGTCCTGCGGCAACACCGGCGCCCTCATGGCCGGCGGCACCATCCGCTTGCGCACGCTCGACGGCATCGACCGACCGGCGCTCGCCGCGATCATCCCGCGCGAAAACGGCCACTTCATCCTCATCGACGCCGGCGCCAATCCCGAGGCCGAGCCTCGCCACTTGGTGCACAACGCCCTGCTCGGCAGCCACTACGCCCGCGTCATCCTCGGCGCCGCCAAACCGCGCGTCGGCCTGCTCACCGTCGGCACCGAAGAGGGCAAGGGTAACACGCTCAGCAAGGCGACCCACGAAATCCTAAAACGCGCCCGGGCCGACGGCCTCCTGCACTACGTCGGACCCACCGAGGGTTTTCAGGCTTTCACGGACCACTGCGACGTCGCCGTTTGCGACGGATTTGTCGGCAACCTCCTGCTAAAGAGCTGGGAGTCGCTCGCGAAGTTTTTCTCCAACACGCTCAAAGCCGAGCTGAAGGCCAACCCCCTGCGCTTGGCCGGGGCCGCCCTGTCCAACGGCGCCTTCAAGGCCCTCAAGGCCCGCATGAACCCCGACCGCTACGGCGGCGCCCCGCTGCTCGGGCTGCGCGGCAACGTGCTCAAGGCCCACGGCTCCAGCAATCGCCACGCCCTGCACGCCGCCATCCTCGCGGCCGACAAGGTCGTGCGCGCCGACTTCCTCGCCCAGGTCGCCCGCGAGGCCGGACCGATCAACGCGCTCATCGACGCGGTCGAAGCCGCCGCCGAGGCCGGCCCGGCCCCCGCGGCCGTCGGCGAGGCCCCGCCCGCCGCCTGAGCGACCGCGCCGCGCCCCCGCGTTTTCCGTTTCTTTCCGTGTCCACCGCGCCCGCCACCCGCTTCGCCATCCTCGGCACCGGCTCCCACGCTCCCGCGAAAGTCGTCACCAACGACGACCTCTCCAAGCTGGTGGACACCTCCGACGAGTGGATCCACACCCGCACCGGCATCCGCGAACGCCGCCTCGCCGGTGTCGGCGAAACCACCACAGCCCTCGCCACCGCCGCCGCCCGCGCCGCGCTGGCCGACGCCGGACTCCGCCCCGAGGACATCGACCTGCTCGTCGTCGCCACCATGACGCCCGATCTGCCGATGCCCGCCGCCGCCGCCCTGGTCCAGACCGAGCTCGGCGTGCCCTCGCACGCGGCCTGCTTCGACATCAACGCCGCCTGCACCGGTTTCGTTTACGCCCTCGACACCGCCTGGGCGCTGCTCGCCAGCGGTCGCCATCGCCACGCCCTCGTCATCGGCGCGGAAAAGATGTCCTCGGTCCTCGATTGGTCCGACCGCACCACCTGCGTGCTCTTCGGCGACGGCGCCGGCGCCGTGGTGCTCGGCCCCGCGCCCGCCGACTCCCCCGCGTCCGGCCTCGTTTCCGCCAAAGTCGGCGCCCTGCCCGGCACCGCCGACCTGCTCCACATTCCCGGCGGCGGCAGCACCCCCCTCCACACCGACGCCAAACGTTGCCTCGTGATGAAGGGCAAGGAGGTCTTCAAGCTCGCCGTCCGTGCCATGGACGAGGTCGCGCGCGACCTGCTCACCGCCGAGGGCGTCGCCCCGGCCGACCTCGCGCTCGTGGTGCCCCACCAGGCCAATCTCCGCATCATCCACGCGATCAGCGAATACCTGGAGCTCCCGCGCGAGCGCTTCTTCGTCAACGTGGACCGCTACGGCAACACCTCCGCCGCCTCCATCCCCCTCGCCCTCGACGAGGCCCGGCGCGCGGGTCTGCTCCGCCGCGGCGACCTCGTGCTCCTGGTCGCGTTCGGGGCGGGCTTGACCTACGGGGGTGCCTTGGTTCGCTGGTGAGCTTCATCATGCCCATCGCGTCGCGCCGTATCGGATTTTTCATTACACTGCTTCTGGTTCTGGCCGCAGCGCTCCCCGCGACCCGCGCGGACTTGGTATGGGACACGCAGGGCGGATGGCGCGTCGAGGGCGGGGCCTTCGCCTCCTTCGCCTCCACCTCCGAGGGCCGCTCCGCCAAGGCGCTCATGGACGCCGGCCGCCGCGCCGAGGACTCCGGCGATCGCGGCAAGGCCTTCAAGAACTACAAGCGCGTCATCAAGAAATACCCCTCGTCCATCTTCGCCGCCGAAGCCCTTTTCCGCACCGCGGGCTTCTACGAAAACGACCGTAAGTTCACCAAAGCCTTCCGCAACCTCCAGCGCATCATCGACGAACATCCGTCCTACGAGCGCTTCAACGAGGTCCTCGGAGCCCAATACCGTATCGCCGAAAAACTCGCCCAGGGCACCCGCCCCCTCTACTTCGGCCTGATCCCCGGCTTCAAACAACGCGCCAAGGGCCTCGAGTATTACGAGCGGGTCGTCACCAACGCCCCCTACGGCGAATACTCGCCCATCGCGCTGATGAACGCCTCCGCCGGCTACGCCGACATGGGCGAACGTGACTCCGCCATCGACGCCCTCGACCGGATGATCAACAACTATCCGGAAAGCTTCCTCACCTCCGACGCCTATCTGCGTCTCGCCCAGGCCCAGGCCTCCATCACGCAAGGCCCCCCCTACGATCAGGCCTCCACCCAGCTCGCCCTCACTTATTTCCAGGACTACCTCATTCTCTACCCCGGCGAAGCCGAGGCCGGCACCGCCACCGAGGGCTTCAACGACGCCCGCACCATGCTCGCGGAGAGCAAGATGGTGATGGGCGACTTCTACTATAAACACCGCTCCAACTATAAGGCGGCCAAAATCTTCTACAACGAGGCCATCACCGTCCACCCGGAGTCCGCCACCGCCGACCGCGCCCGCCGCCTGCTCGCCAAGATCGAGGAAACCGAGACCAAGACCGGTTCCACCGACGGCAAGGGCCCGCGCGGCGGCCCTCGTTCGAAACGCTTCTGGCTCTTCTAGAACCTCGAGCCCGCCACACCGACCGGCGCTCCCCTTTGTTCGCCCTGTCCGCCACATGCCGGATTGACCCCGACGCGACCAGGCAGCCGGCCTCCGCCTCCGACCCGTCGCCCTGCCTCGCGTCACGGTAAATCTCCCGCCCCCTCTCCGCCCCTCCAGCTTCTCGCTCCCCTCGCCATGCGCCGCTTCGCCGTCCTCGCGTTTTCCCTCCTCGTCACGCTCCTCGCCGCATGTTCCCACTATCGCCTCGGCACCGGCGTCGAACGCGACTTCGAAACCCTCTTCGTCGCTCCCGTCGCCACCGAGGGATTGGCGCCCCAGGCCACGGCGGTGCTCACGACCCAAATCCGCGAGGCCTTCATCCGCGACGGCCGTCTGAAGATCGTCAACACCCCGGAAGAAGCCGACGCCGTGCTCAGCGTCACGCTCGGCTCCTACGACCGCGCCCGCCTCACGAGCACCCCGGACGACAGCGGTCTCGCCCGGAAAATGAACATCGAGCTGCTCACCACCGCCACCCTGCGCGATCCCGACGGCGACAAAACCTGGTTCGCCGACCAGCCGGTGCGCGTGGACCGTCAGATCTTCACCGACGACGGCTCCACCGATACCAGCGCCACCGATTTTCTCCGCCCCGTTCAACAAACGCAGGCCGAGTATCAGCTCCTGCCGCAGCTCGGCGAGGCCCTGGGCGCCCAGCTCAAGAATCTGGTGCTGGACACCTGGTAATTCCAGTTTGCGTTCAAGCTGAGCCCCAATCGTCGGAAGGGTCGCGCTATTTGTGTAGCGTTGGCCGTCCTCGGCCAACCTCCGAGATAAGTCTCACCTTGAGCGCGAATTGGACCAAACAGCTCCCCGCCCGGAGCCCGCACATCCCGCAGGCGGACGATCACTCGCCGCTCCCATCCCGCCCCCCAAGCCGGAACACGTTCACCGCAGCTCCCGCACCGCTCCGTGACGTCGCACGAACTCCGAGGGACTGATGCCGTGCACGCGCTTGAACACCCGCGAAAACTGAAACGGATCCAGCCCCAGCCGATCCGCCACCTCGCGCACCAGAAGTCGTCCCGAGTCCAGCAGAGCGGCCGCGTGCATCATTTTTCGCCGGGTTAGATACCGGTAGGGAGAACCGTAGCCGAAGCGAAGAAAGGATCGCGTGAGGTGCCCCACCGAAACGTGACAGGCCTCCGCCACCTCCTGCACGGTCCGCACCTCCAGAAAGGCCCGGTCGATATGCGCCAAACACCGCCGCAGGGTCTGGCGGGCGCGGTGCGTCGCCGGATCGTCCGACACCCCGCCGCCCTCGATTTTTAGGAACAGAATGCGCAACTGCAGCGCCACGATCGCCGCCGCCTGCGGTCGATTCGCCGCTCCCTCGTCGATCAAGGACTCGAACAAATCCTCGATCTCGTCGGCGTCGTTCATCATCCGACACATCCCGGGATCCATGCCCACGGCGGCCAGGCGATCCACCGCCTCCGGACCGGAAAAATTGAGATAGTATTTCGACAACACCTCGTTCGGATCCGTCTCGATCCGATGCCGAACTCCCGGCCCATAGGCGAAAAACATCCCCCGCCGCAGCTCGTGCGTCGCCCCGTTTATCCGCAAGACCCCGCGCCCGCCCGCCACAAACTCCACCCCCTGCCAGGGAAACGTGTCCCGGTTGATGAGGTAGTCCTTCGCCATCAGCTCCCAGCCCCCGCCGACCACCGCCAGATCCGCCCCCTTCCCCGCCGCCTGCTCGAAATAAAAACGCCGCGCCCGGGTCACCTGACGCGACACAAAATCCGGCTCGGTGCGGGTTGGAGATTCCATGGGAAGCAAGAATCACCCACTCCAACCACGGCTCGGCTTGCGGGCAAGAATCGTCATTCCAAGGTGATTTCCAGCCATTCGCCCCGAAAGGCGCGGATGCTATAAATACGCAAGCCCCTCATCGCGACGTCGCGAGCCCACGCCCGCGCCGCCCGCCGCAGTCACCCCGACCTCCCTCTCATCCCCTCCGGCCATCCCGGACCGCCTCCACCGTCACCACCTCCGCCGATGAAAATCGACGCCCACCAGCACTTCTGGTCCTACGACCCCGTCCAATACGATTGGATCGACGACTCCATGCGCGCGATCCGGCGCGATTTTCTTCCGGCCGATCTGGCCCCGCTCGCCGCCGCCGCCGACATCTCCGGCACCGTCGCCGTCCAGGCCCGGCAAAGTCTCGCCGAGACCGATTGGCTGCTCTCCCTCGCCGAAGCCCACCCCGACCTCGTCCGCGGCGTCGTCGGCTGGGTGCCGCTCCGTGAACGCGGAGCCGACATCGGCGCGGTCCTCGAAAACTACTCCGCCCGCCCCGCCCTCAAGGGCGTCCGCCACGTCCTTCAGGGCGAACCCGACGCCTATTTCGACGACCCCGCCTTCAACGCCGCCCTCGCCGTCCTGCCCGCGCACGGTCTGAGCTACGACCTGCTCGTATTCGCCCGCCAACTACCGGCCGCCCTCCGGCTCGTGGATCGCCACCCCGGCCTCCCGATCGTGCTCGACCACATCGCCAAACCCGTCGTGCAGGGGCCGCCGTCCGCGGGCTGGGAGCGCGACCTGCGCGAGCTCGCCCGGCGCGACCACGTCTGCTGCAAGTTCTCCGGAGTCGTCACCGAGGCCCCCGGCTGGACCTGGTCCACCGAGCTGGTGCGCGCCTACTTCGACGTCGCGCTCGAGGCCTTCGGCCCGCGCCGCCTGATGTTTGGCAGCGACTGGCCGGTGTGCCTCGTCGCCTCCGGCTACGCGATCTGGCACGGCTGCGTGGAGGCCTGCGTCGCCCCGCTCTCCGCCGACGAGCGCGCCGCCATCCTCGGCGGCAACGCCGCCCGCTTTTACCGAATCCCCGACTCCGCCTCCTGATCCCGCCCCCTCTCTTTTCCGCCATGCTCAAAACCGGCATCCTCAATCCCCAGCTCAACTCCCTCCTGGCCCGCGTCCGCCACACCAACACCCTGGTCATCGCCGACCGCGGCTTCCCCTTCTGGCCCGGCGTGGAAACCATCGACCTCGCCCTCGTGGACGGCGTGCCGACCGTGCTTCAGGTCCTCGCCGCCATCCGCGCCAACTTCGTCGTCGGCGAGGCCCGCATGGCCCGGCAGTTCCTGGACAACAACGACGAGGCGACCAAGGCCGCCTTCGCCGAGGCGCTCGCCGGCGTGCCCGTGATCCACGAGGACCACGAGACCGTCTTCAAACCCCGCGTCCCCCGCGCCATCGGCCTCATCCGCACCGGCGACACCACGCAATACGCGAACATGATCCTCACCAGCGCCTGAGTCGCCCGCCAGCCCCACCCCGATCACCCGCCCTCCCCGTATCCATTTATGCAATACCGCCAACTCGGCTCCACCGGCCTGCAAGTCTCCGTCCTCGGCTACGGCGCGTCCTCCCTCGGGGGCGTTTTCCGCCCCACGGACGACGCCGAAGGCGTCCGCTCCGTCCACGTCGCCCTCGACCACGGCGTCAACTTCATCGACGTCTCCCCCTACTACGGCGCCACCCGGGCCGAGACCGTCCTCGGCCAGGCCCTCAAGGGCGTCGCCCGCGACCGCTACATCCTCGCCACGAAGGTCGGCCAATACGGCGAGGGCGAATTCGATTTCTCCGCCGAACGCGTCACCCGCTCCCTCGACGAGAGCTGCGCCCGGCTCGGCGTGGACCACATCGATCTCCTCCAGTGCCACGACATCGAGTTCGCCCGGGTTGATCAGATCGTGGACGAGACCCTGCCCGCGCTGGTGAAACTGCGCGACGCCGGCCGCATCGGCCACATCGGCATCACCGGCCTGCCCCTCAAGGTCCTCACCGCCGTGCTCGAACGCGTCGGCCCCGGCGTCGTGGAAACGATCCTGTCCTTCTGCCGCTTCGAGCTCAACGACTCCGCCCTCGCCGACCTCGTGCCCTGGTTCCAAGCCAAGGGCGTCGGCATCATCAACGCCTCCCCCACCGGCATGGGCCTGCTCACCGAACGCGGCGTCCCCTCCTGGCACCCCGCGCCGCCCCGCATGGTGGAGGTCGCCCGCCAGGCCGTGGACTACTGCAAGTCGGCCGGCGTCGATATCGTCAAACTCGCCATCCAGTATTCGATCAGCCACCCCGGCATCACCACCACCCTCGTCGGCACCGCCAGCGCGGACAACATGCTCAAAAACATCGCCCACGCCGAGGCTCCGGTGGAGTTCGAGCACATCGCGCGCGTCCTCGAGATCCTGCGCCCCGTCCACAACCACAATTTCACCCGCGGCCTGCCCGAGAACCGCGATCCGATCATCGGCTGAACCGCGTCGCCCATCCTCGCCACCGATCGTCCGCCCTCCCCTCTCCGATGAAAACCCTCGTCCTCGAATCCCCGGGCAAACTCGTCGCCGCCGAAACGGCCGCCCCCGAAAAACCCGCCGCCGGCCAGGCCCTCGTGCGCGTGCATCGTGTCGGCGTCTGCGGCACGGACATCCACGCCTTCGGCGGCAAGCAGCCCTTCTTCACCTATCCCCGCATCCTCGGGCACGAGCTCGGCGTGGAGGTCCTCGAGGTCGGCCCCGGGGTCACCCGCGTCGCCCCCGGCGACCGCTGCGCGGTCGAGCCCTACATGAACTGCGGCAAGTGCGTGGCCTGCCGCCGCGGCAAACCCAACTGCTGCGTCGGCCTCCGGGTGCTCGGAGTCCACGCCGACGGCGGACACCGCGAGCTCCTCCTCCTCCCCGCCGACAAGCTCCATCCGTCACGGAAACTTGGATACGACCAGCTCGCCCTGGTCGAGACCCTTGGCATCGGCGCGCACGCCGTGGACCGCGCCGAGCTCCGCCCCGGCGAGACGGTGGCCGTCGTCGGCGCCGGCCCCATCGGCCTCGCCGCCATCCAGTTCGCCCGGGCCGCCGGCGCGCGCGTGCTGGTGATCGACGTCAACGATACCCGCCTCGCCTTCTGCCGCGAACGCCTCGGCCTGCCCGCCGACGATCTGATCGACGCCCGCGGCGCCGACGTGGTCGCCCGGCTCAAGGCCCTCACCGACGACGAGCTGCCCACCGCCGTCTTCGACGCCACCGGCAATCCCAAGTCCATGGCGGCCGCCTTCGACTACCCGGCCCACGGAGGCAGACTCGTTTTCATCGGTCTCTTCCCCGGCGACGTCACCTTCAACGATCCCAATTTTCACCGTCGCGAGCTCACGCTCCTCGCCAGCCGCAACTCGCGCCCGGACGACTTCACCCGCATCATCGAGTTGGTCGAGTCCGGCCGGGTGGACACCTCGCCCTGGATCACCCACCGCGCCCCCCTCGGCGAAGTGCCCGCGCTCTTCGAGTCCTGGACCCGCCCGGAATCCGGCGTGCTCAAGGCGATGATCGAACTCTGAGCCACGGGAGGGAGGGAGGGAGGGAGGCCATCTCGCCACCCCCTTCCGGTGTAATGGGACGTGACATCACTGCATAGGATCGGATGGGGTCACGGGGATTGCGCCCCGTGACCCTTCCACACCACCGGACATGCGGTTTTCCGCATCCGGCGGTTGGATAACAGACGGCTACTATCCCTCGTGGTTTGACGCATCTTGCCAGCCCCGGAGCCTCCCGCGTGTATCCACCACGCGTTTGGCCTTCGTCGAGCATGGGAAACCCAGTTTCGCTCGGTGCCCGCTCGTCTCGGCTGACTACTCGACTTGCCATAACCTTCCTGGCCTTCTGCATCCTTCGGCCCTTCGCTCCGCTCGGGTTTCCCCGCGCATCTTCACTACTATGGCCTCTGCTGACTCCTCCTGCGCTCTCACGCCGGAGGCCTCCCCGGGTAAGGTGCGTGAACTTTCGACCCGTGCCGTCAGGCTCTACCCGATGCGTCTTTCGGTGACGGTTGGATTTCGCGTTCTCTAGCACGCTCATCGCCCGCATCGCGGCCTCGCTGCCTGTTCGTGTTCCTACGGC
>CBINNW010000134.1:0-13508 GCA_966252115.1 uncultured Akkermansia sp. | reverse complement strand
AAGGCACTCACCGCGGGCCTTTAAAATGGTTCCTTCATTATGCCTAACGTCGAAGGCTAGCCGTATATTTCACCAGGATTCACAAGTAGCGCGTTTGGATTTGTTTGTGTTCTCGCGTGAAAGATAATGAGGCGCATAAAAAGGCATGCAAACGAAATCTTTTGTCATGCTGTAGTCATGCACGAGTTCGCGCTTGTGAAGTTGGGTGAATCAACCTGCAATATACAATCCGACTCCCGCTTAATGGAATTTCACAGTTTCCGCCGGCGCCCGCATTCGCGGGGCATTATATAATCGCCATCGGGCGAAATGTGCAACCTGTGTCGGTCGTCGTTACTTCGCCAAGTGAGCCCTCATCGGACCTGCCTTTCCTGATTTTTCCGCGCCGGTTTTCTCAGGGTAAGGCGGCGGTCAAGGTGTTCTCGGCGGCGACCTGCGCCGCCTGCGCTCCACCTTTGCGTTCGGCCCTTCCCCCTCGTCGCTGCGCTCCTCGGCGGGCCTCACGACTCGCCGCCTGACCACCTGCCCGAAGCGCGGGCAGAACTGCGACATCCCGAAACGGTTTCGGGGACTGGACTGCCTGCATTCGCAGCAGTCTATGAAAACCACAAAGGACACACCGACATTCAGGTCGTTGATCGAACAACTCATGCGACGCCACGACGCCTACAAGGTGTTCGCTGCATTCACCCACATGACGGCCTGCGCACTCGCGCACGGCACCCGAGAGCCCGAATACCTCGACGAGGCGAAACGATGGGATCGGGATGAACTGGAGATATTCAGCCATGCCCTCGGCGCACTGGTGATGGAAATGGAGGCCCAGCCCTTCACCGACCTACTAGGAGGCCACTACATGGACTTGGCCTTGTCCCACAAGGGGCAGCAGTGGAACGGTGAATTTCACACCCCGCAGCCCATCTGTGAACTCATGGCTCGCGTGATCGCTGGCGACACCCCGCCACCCAATGAAGGCCCGATCACGCTCTGCGAACCGGCATGTGGCGCCGGGGCGATGATCCTGGCATACGCCCAAGCCCTTCCGGCCGACGCTCGCCGACGCCTGCGAGTCACCGCCATCGACATCAGCAAGGTCGCTTGCGACATGTGCTTCATCAACACCACCCTTTGGGGCATCCCTACCGAGGTGATTCACGGCGACACGCTGCGCCTGGAGTTCCGGGCATCTTGGCGAAACATCCATTGGATTTTCAGGGGCAACCTACACCTGCTCGCCAGACTCGCCGACAACGGTAACACTGAGGCGGCGGACGCGCCGGAGGCCGATCCAATGCCGAATCTCGCGAAGACCGTGATCGTGTCCGCCACCGATGAACAGGGGCAGCCGCCATCCAAACAAAAGACCGAGCAAATCAAGGCGGCACTCGGCCAGCAGATGATGGATTTTTCCTGACGGATTGCCGGATACACCGGCTTTATTCCGCCCACAGGCCACGGCCACTGGCCGAAATTCTTATCCGGCGATGCCTGGTCAACCCGCGTGCAAAAGCGCGTGGATTTTCTTCTCAAGCTGCCGCCACTCGCGCCAGACCGACGCTCGCACTCGCGAGGTGTGCAGAATTTTCGTAGCACGAGCCAGAGCGGCTACCAGCCGATCCCGATATGCGGTCGGCAACAGGGTGCCGCGCTCCAATAGACCGAAGTCCGGCAAATCGGTGAAATTAACCGGATCATTCAGATCAGAGCCGCCGACCAATCCCCTCTGATCCATCACTCTGCCCATAGCGTTTTTCAGCAGTTTGAGCCGAAGTGACCGCGTTGCATGTGTTCTCTCTCCCTTCCACTTGAGCCAAATCAAGGCGCTCCGGACGGTTATCGTCCATGCTTCGTGTCATGGCCGCCTATTACGCACTTTTCGTCACGATTCACCTGCTTTGCGCGCTCATTTTTGTCGGCGCGGTTTTTTTCGAGGTGCTGGTGATCGAACCCATCGAAAAAACATTACCGCCCGGAGTCGGCTCACAAATCGCCGAAGCCATCCCGCGTCGGGTTCGCGTTTTCATGCCCGTCGTCGTCTCGCTCCTCTATCTCACTGGAGCCGCCATGTTCTGGGTTCATTTCTCCGCGCGTCCGGATTTTTTTCAAACCAAGTTCGGCCTGCTTCTGACCGCCAAAATAGCGCTCACTTTCATCGTGTTGGGCGTGTTTGTCTCCGCTATGCGCGCAGCGCGAAAAGGCACGATGGATGTCTGCCGTTTTCGATACACTCACCGTATCGTCGGCGCGCTTATGCTCGGCATCGTCCTGCTCGCGAAGGGCATGTTTTACCTCTGATCGTGGACTGAGGAGACTGGAGGGAAATTTGCCGGCTTTGCGCGGCGCGTGTTGACTTGAATCAAGGACAGGCACCGCACCAGCCCCTACGCTGTCGCATGGAAAAACCGTCCGTCCCCGACTCATCGCTCCCCGTGCTCATCCAAGGGGGCATGGGCATCGGAGTCTCGCATTGGAAACTCGCCCGCGCCGTCGCGCGGACCGGCCAGCTCGGAGTCGTCTCGGGCACGGCGGTCAACAGTCTGCTTTGCCGCCGGCTTCAGGAAGGCGACCCCGAGGGTGACATCCGCCGCGCCCTGGCGGCTTGCCCGCTGCGCGAGGCGGCGGAACGCGTGCTCGCGCGCCATTTCGTCCCCGGCGGCCTGCCCGCCGATGCGCCCTATCGCCTCACCCCGATGTATTCCCTGCGCAGCCCGCGCGAGCTGATCGAGATCACGGTCGTCGCCGCCTTCGTGGAAGTGTTTCTCGCCAAGGAAGGCCACGAAGGCCCGGTGGGAATCAATCTCCTGGAAAAAATCCAACTGCCCACGTTGCCCACGCTCTACGGGGCCATGCTCGCCGACGTGGACTACGTGCTGATGGGCGCGGGGATCCCACGCGCCATTCCCGGCGTGCTCGATGCGTTTGCCTCCGGCCAGGCCGCCGAGCTTCGCATCGAAGTTGCGGAGCGATCCGGAATCGACGCGCCTCCGGTAATAACGCGGCTCGACCCGCGCGACTTCGACGAAGCCGCGCCGCCCCGCACGCTACGACGACCGCGCTTTGTCGCCGTCGTCTCGGCGGCGGCCGTGGCCCTCACCCTGGCGCGCAAGGCCTCCGGTCGGGTGGACGGTTTTGTCATCGAGGGCGCGAGCGCCGGCGGGCACAACGCGCCTCCGCGTGGCGGCGCGCGCGACGCCCAGGGACAGCCCATCTACGGACCGCGCGACGAGGTGGACCTCGCCGCGATCCGCGCCCTCGGCCTGCCGTTTTGGCTGGCCGGCTCCTTCGCCAGCGCGGAGCGCCTGTGCGAGGCCCGGGAGGCCGGCGCGCAAGGCGTGCAACTCGGCACGGCCTTCGCGTTTTGCGAGGAGTCGGGCGTCGCGCCCGAACTGCGCGCGCGCATCGTGGCCCGAAGCCTGTCCGGCTCGCTCGAAGTGCTCACCGACGCGCGCGTTTCCCCCACCGGCCTGCCCTTCAAAGTGGCGACCGTGCCGGGCACCCTCTCCGAACCGGACGTGTATGAAGCGCGCGAGCGACGCTGCGATCTCGGCTACCTGCGCCAGCCCTATCGGCGCGAGGACGGCACCGTGGGTTATCGTTGTCCGGCCGAACCGGTGGCGGATTACGTGCGCAAAGGTGGCGACCTGGCCGACACCGTCGGCCGCAAATGTCTTTGTAACGGATTGCTCGCCACCGCCGGCCTCGGTCAACGCCTGCCGACCGGCGAAACCGAGCCCCCCATCGTGACCGGCGGGGCCGATCTCGCGACGCTAGCCCCCCTGTTGCCGCAGGGCAGGCTCTACTACGGCGTCGAGGACGTGCTGCGTCTGCTAGGCCTGCCCGTCAAGCCCGCCGAGCCTGTCGCGCGCGACGTAAATTCCGTAACCACTATTTGAATACACCGCGGTCGGATCACACGTTGCGATAAGCCGCCAGCCGCGCGCCGTCCATGATCTGGATATGCGCGCCCTTGACGGAAATAAGACCCTCCGCGCGGAAGCGCGCGAAGGTGCGCGAAAGCGTCTCGCTGGTTACGCCAAGCTGCCCGGCGAGCACTTTTTTCGAGACCTGAAGATCGATCCCCACCGGGCACCCCAGCGAGGCTGCGGGCGACTGCTGCATGAGCCACTCCGCCAGCCTGTGCTCGATCTGCCGTCCCTTGATGTCCTGCAACGATTGCACAAGGTGTTTCAGGTGCAGGCTCATCGAGCCCAACATGTGCAACGAAAGCTCGGGCTGGCGGCGGATCAGGTCGCGGAAGCGAGCCTTGTTAACCACGATGACCTGGCTCGGCTCCAGCGCCATGCCGTTGGCCGGATAATTGTCCACCGTGGCGAGCGTGACCTCGGCGAAACTCTCCGGCGGTCGGAACACACAGATGATTTGTTCACGACCGTCCGGCGTCACCTTGTAGATGCTCACCGAGCCGGTCTGCATGACATAAAAGCCCTCTGATTTTTCACCTTCGCGAAACAACATCTCGCCGCGTTGCAGACTGCGCAGAGAGCAACCATCCGCCACCGCCGCGAGGTCGGCGGGGCTGAGGGAGGAAAACATTTTGCTCTGGCGCAGGGTCGCGCTGATCGCGGTCTGGCGCAGGGAGCCCAGACTTCCGGGGGCGGATTGCATGTAGGATTATTTGAGCGTGATACTTGACGCGAATCAAGGCCGGCGACCCGCGCCTCGGTTATGTTTTCCCCATCGCCCGAAATTCACCCATCACCCATGCCCACGCACACGCCCGCCCCGCTCGAACTCGACATCCGCCCGCTCTGCGCCGCGCACCAGGCCCCGCTGCCCGCCATCCTCGACGCCGTCGGCCGCCTCGCTCACGGGCAAGACTTTCGTCTCATCGCGCCCTTTGAGCCGGCTCCCCTCTACCAGTTGCTGGGCCAGCAAGGCTTCACCGCGACCTCCCGCGAAACCGGTGACGGCGCGTGGGAAATCACCTTCGTCAGGGCGTGAGAAAAAACGCGGGGCCGCCCGCGCCTCGGCCAACTCAGCCGCGTCGCTTCCACCAACCCGGCTCCGCCTCGTTGTCCTCGCGCCAGCGCACCCGCCGGGCGGAAAGAATGGCGGCGCGGCCCAGGTAGCCCAGCAACACGTCCGGCTCGGCGCGCTCCACCACCGCCAGTCGGCCCACATCGTGCGAGTGCATGCGTTCAAGCGCGTCGTGCAAGCTCTCGTCGGGAAAGGCCCGGACGGGATTTCGCGTCATGATCTCGCCGACCGTTCGCGACGCCTCCCCGCGCTCCACCGCCGCGAGTAGATCGCGCCGGGTGACGATGCCGGCGAGACGGTCCTCCGCGTCGGTCACAAGCAACGCCGGATAACGAGTGAACTCCGCGTCGCCGGCTCCGATACGGTCGGCAAGCTCGCCCACGCGCATGCCCTCATCGACGACAACCGGGGCTTTCTCCATCACCTCGCCCACATTCACCTGCTTGAAAATATCGGCGTCGAAATCCGTCGGCACACGCACGCCCCGTCGCTCCACCGCCTCAGTCATCAGGGAGCGGGGGGCCAGCAAATGCGCGACGCCCACCGCCGCCGTGACCGCCGTCGCCACCGGCCAGAGCGCGTCCACTTGATGCGTGATCTCCACCGCCAGCACGATCGAAGCGAAGATCGCCCGCGACCCGCCCGCGAAAAACGCCACCATGCCCGCCAACGCCGCCAGCGTCGGTGACACCACGAACAGTTGCAGCTCCCGCGCACCCACGGCCGCCAATGCGCCGAGCCCGCCGCCGACCACCAGCATCGGAGCGAGCGTGCCCCCCGAAGTGCCGCTGCCGAGCGAAACGATCCAAACCAACAATTTTAGCCCGCACACCAACGCCACCGTCCCCGCCGTAAAATCGTCCGCGAGCAGGGCCGCGATCACCTCGTAACCCGCCCCCAGCACGCGCGGCTCGCGCCAGCCGACCAGGCCCACGACCAAACCGCCCAGAATCGGGCACCACAAGGGATTGATCCGCAGCCGCGCGAAAAAATCCTCGGTGCGATGCACCGCTTCGCTCGCCGCCACCGCCAGCGCCCCGGCCGCCGCGCCGATCAACAGGAAAGTCAGCAGAGAAAGGAGCGGAGCTGTCGCGCCGGTCTGCGATGCGGCCAACGGAAACAGCGCCCCGCCTCCGACCATCGAGATCCGCAGCGCTTGGGCGCCCGCCGCCGCCAGCGCCACCGGGACCACTGAGCGCGCGCGAAACTCGAAAAGCAACAGCTCCACCGCGAGCAGGGTCGCCGCGACCGGACTGCCAAAGACCGCCGTCATCGCCGCGGCGGCGCCGGCCGCGAGCAGTATCTTGCGCTCGTTCGCAGTCATGGTCAGCGCCTGTCCGATCAACGACCCCATCGCGCCACCCGTCGCGATCACCGGCCCTTCCGCGCCATAGGGCCCTCCCGTGCCGATGGAGATCGCCGACGCCAGGGGCTTGAGGACCGCGACACGCGGCGAGATACGGCTGCGGTTGGACAGCACCTGCTGCATCACTTCGGGTATGCCGTGCCCCACCACGGCGCGGGAGCCGAAGCGGGCCAGCAACGCGATCAGGCCGCCGCCGAGCGCGGGGATCAAAATCACCCACGCGCCCAGGCGATGTTCCGTAGGCGAAGTCCAGTCGTGCGACCATTCGCCGTAAAACGCCAACCGCGTGATGACCGCTATTCCGAAGTGCAGCGCGTGCGCCGCCAGCGTGGCCAACCCCGCCACTGGCAGGGCCAGCGCCACCAACAGCATGAAGCGCCCCGCCGAGCCACGAGCGGGCGCCACGGCTTTGCCGCCGCTCATGAGGAGACCGCCGCCAGGGCCTCGTCCCTCGGTGCCTCCGCCAAGCCGCGATCCGCCTCCGGCGCGACGCGCCAATAGCGGGGATAACGATGCCGCCGCGTCGTGCGGTGGTAGATGATCGCGATGGCGATCAGCAGGAGCGTCCCCGCCAGCGTGGAAAACAACAGCAGGCCCCAGCTCGGCTTGGCGAAAAAGACGATGATCGCGTTCGACCCGGCGGGCGGATGCAGCGTGCGCGTCCACATCATGCACCCGACGGCCAGACCCGTCGCCGTGCCCACCGACCACCATTGGGGGCCGAACAGCATCAAACAGACGAGCGCGATGACGGACGCTATCAGGTGGCCTCCGACCACCGCGCGCGGCTGGGCCAACGGTGCATCCGGCAACGCGAACAACAGCAGCGTCGATGCGCCAAACGAGCCCAGCACCATCAGCGCCTGGGTGGCGTCGGCCAGAAAGGACAGAGCGGAAACCGCCAACACCGCACCGGCGGAGGCGAAAGCGATCTGGGACTTGCTAAACACGGGCGACATGGAAAAGCCGCCCATGAGAACGATTCATGGATCGGGCGCGAGCATAATAGATCGCATTACGATACTAATGACGACGCCTCCGCGTCAGCCCTGGGGCGTCGGTTGGTCGGCGGCCTGCTTGAGCAGGCCGATCAGGCGCGGACCCACGGCGCGCAGTTCGTCGCGATGCACGCGATAGAGCATTTCCAGAATGCGCAGTCCTTTGGGCGTGAGGCCCACCTCGACCCGACGCCGGTCCTCCTTAGCGACGGCACGCCGCACGAGTCCGAGCTTCTCCATGCGATCCACCAACCCCACGGCGCTGTGGTGCGCCACCTGCATGCGCTCGGCGAGTTCACCGATGGATACCCGCGCGCGCCCGGGGTGCCCCTGAATCGCCAGCAGGGCCTGGTATTGGTGCGGCGTGAGTCCATGCTCCGAGGCGGCGACTTCGCTGAAACCGAGAAATCTTCGCAGGGTGTAGCGGAATTCCGCGAGCAGCTCGTAATCCGCCTTGGTCAGAGCGGGGGCGGAGTCGGATGGTTGCGACATACGTATCGGAAAACCGCCGAAACCGACGACAGGCAACGTCGAAGCCGAAGCGGCCAAAACGTGCAGGGGGGATCAACGCACAAGAACGCGCAAATCGGCCCGCGTGAGCAACCCGGGCGGCAGGTCGCCCACCGGAGTCGCGGCGAGGGTGGAGTCGAGGCAGCCGTCCGGACGGAATCGCTGGATCACCCATTCATCAAAACCCTCCGCGACGAGCGTGTCGGCCATCATTTGCAAGGCCGCATCAGAAAGCAGCGAAGGATGCCAGGTGGTGCGAATTTCGCAGGCCACGCCCGATTCGCGCAGCATGCGCATGCTCTGGCGCGCCTGCTCGCCCTGGCGTTGCAGGGTCACGGTCTCGTAGGCGTCGAAGGGGGCCTTGAAATCGAAGCCCACCCAATCGAGCCAAGGCAGGCACTGGGCGACGCGTCCCGGCAAAGGGCCGCCGGTGTGCAGGCCGGTCTTAAAACCCAGCGCGCGCACCGCACGCAGGGCCTCGGGCAGGCCGGGTTGAAAAGTCGCCTCCCCGCCGCTGAAAACCACCGCGTCGAGCAGACCGCGCCGACGCGGCAGCCAGGCGAGAATCTCCGGCCAGCTCGGCGCGGGCGACGCGTCGGCGGCGGGCGCGAAGGCGAGCAGATGCGGATTATGGCAATACGCGCAGCGCCACGCGCAGCCTTGGCAAAACACCACGGCGGCGAGCTGCCCGGGCCAGTCCACGGTGGACAAGCGCTCGAAGCCGCCGACCACGAGGTCGGCGGCCAAACGCGGGCCGGGGGCGGATGTGGCGGTCGTGGTCAGAGTCGGCTCCCGCAACGGGCCTCCTGAAAGAAGCGGCGTTCCTGGTGTTCGCCCTGCTTGCCGGTGTTGAAGCTGGAGACGGGCCGGTGGTAGCCCATCACGCGGGTCCAGACCTCGCAGGGCTGACGCTCGGCGTCGGCGAGGGTGATGGTGTCCGCGGCGGACGCGGAGAGGGGGGTGTCGAGGATGGCGCTTTGCATGGTGTCCGTAGTGGTTTTGTGGTTACGTTTTGGGTTTTCTGTTCCGCGCGGTTGCGGAGGGAAAATCGGATCAATTCGCGCCGATGCGCACGGCGGCGCGTTTGCGGGCGAGTCGTTCCTCGTCGCACCTCGGGCAAAACTTATGTTCGCCGGCAAGGTAGCCGTGCTCGGGGCAGATCGAGAAGGTCGGCGTGATGGTGATGTAGGGCAGCGAGTAGCGTTCGAGCACGCGGCGGACGAG
Source organism: uncultured Akkermansia sp. (assembly GCA_966252115.1). GTDB lineage: Bacteria > Verrucomicrobiota > Verrucomicrobiia > Opitutales > Opitutaceae > IMCC26134_A. The sequence goes on along the minus strand of CBINNW010000134.1, from coordinate 4,412 downwards.
TTTCTTGCAGGCCTCGGCGTCGCTGATGCGTTGCCCCATGTAGAGGTGCAGCACGGTGCCGCCAGTGTATTTGCGCTGGAGCGCGTCCTGATGGTCGAGCGCCTCGAAGGGGTCGTCGGTGAAGCCGACCGGGAGTTGTGAGGAGTTGGTGTAGTAGGGCTTTTCCGTCGTGCCGGCTTGGAGGATGTCGGGCCAGCGTTTGCGGTCCTCCTTGGCGAAACGATAGGTCGTGCCCTCGGCGGGCGTGGCTTCGAGATTATACATGTGCCCGGTCTCGGTTTGGAAACGGGTGAGCAGCGCGCGGCAGTGGTCGAGCAGGCGCAGGGCGAGCCCCCGGCCCGCGTCGGAGGTGATGTCCTCCCGGCCGAGAGTAAAGTTTCGGACCATCTCGTTGAGGCCGTTCACCCCGAGGGTGGAGAAATGGTTTCGCAGGGTGCCGAGGTAGCGCTTGGTGAAGGGAAACAGGCCCTGGTCCATGAGGCGCTGGATGGTCTTGCGCTTGATCTCCAAGCTCGTGCGACCGAGGTCGAACAATTCCTCGACACGGCGGAAAAGCGCGGGCTCGTCGCCACGATGCAGGTGGCCGAGCCGGGCGCAGTTGACCGTCACCACACCGATGCTGCCGGTCTGCTCGGCCGACCCGAAGAGGCCGTTGCCGCGCTTGAGCAGCTCGCGCAGGTCGAGCTGGAGGCGGCAGCACATTGAGCGGATCATGTTCGGCTTCAGCTCGGAGTTGATGAAGTTCTGGAAATACGGGAGCCCGTATTTCGCGGTCATGGCGAAAAGCCGGGTCGCGTTTTCCGAATCCCACGGGAAATCCGGCGTCATGTTGTAAGTAGGTATCGGAAACGTGAATACGCGCCCCTTCGCGTCGCCGCCCGTCATGATCTCGATGTAGGCGCGGTTGATCATGTCCATCTCCGCCTGGAGTTCGCCGTAGGTGAAGCCCACCTCCTTGCCGCCGATGATCGGCACCTGCTCCTTTAGGTCGTCCGGACAGGTCCAGTCGAAGGTGAGGTTGGTGAAGGGCGTCTGCGTGCCCCAGCGCGAGGGCACGTTGAGGTTGTAGATCAGCTCCTGCACGCACTGGCGCACCTCCTCATAGCTCATGCGGTCGAGCCGCACGAAGGCCGCCATGTAGGTGTCGAAGGAGGAAAAGGCCTGCGCGCCGGCCCACTCATTTTGTAAGGTGCCGAGAAAGTTGACGATCTGGCCGACCGCCGAGTGGAAGTGTTTGGGCGGGGCGGCCTCGACCTTGCCGGGCACGCCGTTGAGCCCCTCGGTCAGAAGAGTGCGCAGCGACCAGCCGGCGCAGTAGCCGGAGAGCATGTCGAGATCGTGGATGTGGATGTCGCCGTTGCGGTGCGCGGCGCCGACCTCTGGCGGATACACGTGGCTTAGCCAGTAGTTGGCCGTAACCTTGCCCGAGACGTTGAGGATGAGTCCGCCCAGCGAATAGCCTTGGTTGGCGTTGGCCTGCACGCGCCAGTCCGCGCGGGTGAGGTATTCGTTGACCGAGGACTCGACATCCACGCGCGTGCGTTGGTCGGCGCGGGCGGTTTTGCGCTTCTCGCGATATACGATGTAGGCGCGGGCCGTGGCGAGGTGCCCGGCGTGAAATAGCGCCGCCTCGGCCTCGTCCTGAATCTGTTCGATGCCGACCGTCTCGCCGGGGTTGACGCGGGCGAGCACGCGCGCGGTGACATCGGCGGCGAGACGGGCGGCGACCTCCGGGCCAAAAGCACCGGTGGCCTCGCCCGCAAGGGCCAGCGCCTGGGCGATCTTGCGCTCGTCAAAAGCGAGCAGGCGACCATCGCGTTTTACCACGACTGGGGCCGGTGATGCATCGGAAGGGGACTCGGAATCTTCAACGGGAGATCGGGCGGGGGTGGAGCGGGGTATCGCTACAGGTAGTGGTTCCATTTCGCGCATACCACTACATATTGACGCCACGGGCCAGACGCGAAACGGCCGGACTTGATCTAGATCAAGTCCGGCCGGGTGTTTTTTTAGCCATGGAGGGCTCAGCCGCCTTCCGGATGCCACCTATTGACCCCTCGGGCCGGATCGTAGATCTGGCGAACGGGCAAACACTCGACATGCCCGTCGCAAAACGCGAAGGCGATGCGCCCGCCGTGCCGGAGTTCATCCATCTCGGTCGGGGGCGTGCCCGGTGCCCAGAAATGCGCCATCACGTGGTCGGCGCCGCCACCGCTCAACTCCGCCAGCAACACCGTGCGGGTGGGACGCGGAAGATTGGCGAAGCCGCGCCACGTTTGGGGGCTTCCGGCATAGTCGTCGAAGTCGGGGTTCAGCTCGAAATAGACGTTCATCCCGTAACTCCAGTGTGTGGGCTGCGTGGGCTCATGCGTGGGGCAACGCAACTCGGTGCCGAGAATCTCGCGCCACTCGGCCGAGGTCGGGTCGGCTTTGCGGCCAAGGTAGGGCAGTATCTCGCGTCCCCATCCGCGCTGGCGATACGCGGCGGCGGAGTGTGAGCTGCGCGGCAATTGCCCGCGATGTTCATCCGCCCACAGGCGCACACCGAGGGCCAAACCACGCAAGCGAGTGGCGCACTGGGCACGTCGCGCTGACTCGCGCACCCCGCCGACCGCGCCCGCCACCAAGGTGGCCAGCACCCCGATGATGGCGACGACGACCAGCAGCTCCACCAAGGTAAATCCCCGGCTTCGGCGCGCGGGGCGGGAGAGGCAGGAGGCGGGCGCTTTCATAGGCGGACGGCCGAACCGCCAAACGCTACCGTGGCCGCGCGACGCCGACGCAAGGTCGTCGCGCCCAGCATCACCACCCCGACGATCCAGGCCGCGTTAGCCGGCTCCGGCACGGAAGCAAAGGACACCGTCAACGTGCCGACCGAATAGCCCGGCACCGCCGCCGCCAGGGTGGCGTAGTCCAACGTGGTTGTCGGCGTGGTCGGAGCGGCGTCCGCGAGGAAAAACTCGAAACTCGCAGACATCACCACACCCGCCATCGCGGGATCGGCCACGAACACCGGATGCCACATGCCGCCGCTCCACAGCACCGAGTCCTTAACCAAGCCGACGCTCAGAAACACCGGCGTAAACAATTCCGAGCCCGCCGTGCTCCGATAAAAATACACTTCGAGTCCCGGAGAAATCGCGGTCATGCGCACGCCGATGGATTGCCCCAGCGGGATCGAGTCGCTTCCGGCCGCGTCGAAAACAAAGCCGTATTGGCTATTGAAATACGCGCCATCGGCGGACGGATCGATGCGGCCGAACCACGGGTCGCTCGGGTCGAGCGAGTTTCCCGCGCTCCACTCGGACAGGGGCTTGAGCACCGGCGTGCCGGCGTCCGCATGGACCGAAAACGAGCCGGTCGGCTGATCGAGGAAACCGACGTTGAGATGGATCATGCCGCCCTGGACCATCGGCGAGGGCAGCGCGGTGAGCGTCGCGGCGTGCGCGCCGCCGACAGCGGTGAGAAACAGGGCCGCGGACGTGAGTCCGACGGCGGAGGAGAAGGAGAAAAACGAGGAAGGGAATGAAAGAGACATGGTGTGAGCGTGTTTGAAGTTATCGCCCGGATTCGGGCGCGCAGACGCGTGCGCTCCGGGCGGCATGCCCGGGAAAAAATGCGCCGGCCAGCGTCTGTTTTTAGACCAAGCGAACCGTGGCCGCACGCGGCGGCTCGACTGGCGGCGCATCCCGCCACTGCTCCGCACGCTGCGCCTCGTGGCGCGGCCATTCCCGCACGGCGGACGAGGCGTGGAAAAACACATACGTCGGCGGCATCGCGAGCGGCGGTCGGGCCTTGGCCACGAGGTCGCCGGGCGTATCCGTCCCCGAGGCCGAATCGCGGGTCTTGCTTTCGGCCACCCACTCGCAGACGCCGCACAAGTTATCCGCGTCGAAGGTCTGGGCCATCGCCTCGTCCAACGACATCGTGCGCGAGTAGCCGACGATCATGCGCCCCCATGCGAAGGTTTGGATCACGTCCCAATGTCCGCCCGAGGCCAGCAGCCAGGCGAAACAGGTGACGAGTTGGGCGATGCGCAGGCGCATGGTGGGCGATCCGGAAAAGGGGAACGATGTTCTCAGCCGCGACGAGGATCAGGTTTTCATCGTTTGTGCGCGGCCCGGCTCAATCCCGGCCGCGTGAGAACCAGAGCCCGGTGGCCAGCAGCCCGAAGATCACGGTCGGCCAGATCACCCACCCGGCGCTTACGGGAACGTCCCAACGCGACACCGCCCAAGCGACAAACGCGCACTTGGCTGCGATCAAGATCCAAGCGCAGACCATGAAGCGGGAGATTCGGGGATAGGAACGGGCGACGTGGGACATGGTGAAACGGGGTTACGCCTCGCAGTCTGCGCCCGCGCATCGCCGGGCGAAAGCACCGCCCGCGTTTCCCTTGACCCACATCAAGC
>CBINNW010000133.1:0-13574 GCA_966252115.1 uncultured Akkermansia sp. | reverse complement strand
GGCACGCGCATGGTCATGGTGCCGGAGTGCCAGTGCTCGATGACGCGGCCGGTGCAGAGCCAGAGCGGGTAATCGTTGTCCGGCTCCTCGGTGGCGGGCTCGTAGGGGCAAAACCAGACGAGGGCGCGGTCGTCTTTGGTGACGGAGTGGTAGAACTGGATGCCCGCGCCTTTCTTCACGAAGGGATCGCTGAACTCCATGAAGCGGAAACGCGTCTCGCGGAAGGATCCGTCGGCCTGCTCGACGACCGGCCAGCGCAGGCCGCGGGCCTTGACCAACTCGTCGTAGGGGGCGACGTGCTTGTGCTTGTGGTAGGTGAAACGTCGATACTCCTCGAAGAGGGTGCGGTCGGTGTTGATGTCGTAATAGTGGGCGTAGTCCCAGGCGGGCACCTCGCGGCCTTCGGCGTCGTGGAAGGTGAAGAGGAACTTGCCGTCGCGGTCGCGCATGCCGGGGTGGCCGAGCTCGAAGAGGCGGCGGGCGAGGGCGAGGGTCATCCAGGCGTCGGGGCGGGCCTGGCCGGGGGGATCGACCTGCTTGAACCACTGCTGGGTGCGGCGCTCGGAGTTGCCGTAAACGCCGTTTTTCTCCACCCAGAGCGCGGCGGGGAGCACGAGGTCGGCGAGCGCGGTGGTGGCGGTGGGATAGACGTCGGAGACGACGAGAAATTTGTCCGCGAGGCCGGCCTTGCCGGTGAAGGTGCGGGCGAGGTCGGGCAGGGTCTGGCCGGGGTTGGTGACCTGCACGAGGATGGTGTGGATGTCGCCGCCCTGGTCGGCGGGCGTGCGGAATTTCTCCCACATCTGCACGGTGTGGTAGCCGGGCTTCGGATTGATGCGGCCGGCGGGCACGTGCCAGAGCTCCTCGCACTCGGCGCGGTGCTCGGGGTTGGCGACGAGCAGGCCGCCGGGCAGGGCGTGGCAGAGGGTGCCGACCTCGCGGGCGGTGCCGCAGGCGGAGGGCTGGCCGGTGAGCGAGGTGGGCGCGTCGCCGGGGCGGCCCCAGTGGCCGGAGAGGAGGTGGACGCCGTGGACGAGGCGGTTGATGGCGGTGCCGCGGGTGTGCTGGTTCATGCCCATGCACCAGAGGCTGGTGATGCGCGGGGCGGGATCGCCGAAGAGGTCGCCGAGCAGCCGTATCTTTTCTTCGGATACGCCGGAGAGTTTTGAGACGTATGCCGGCGTGTAGGGGGCGAGCGCCTCGTGGTAGGCCTCGAAGGTGAGCGGCTCGCCGTTGAGCGATTTGCCGGTGGGATCGTGGCGGAAGTTGCAATGCCGCTCGACGAAGGCGCGGTTCCAGGTGCCCTTGGCGAGGAGCAGGTGGGCGATGCCGTTGGCGATGGCGAGGTCGGTCTGGGGGCGAAACTCGAGGTAGTGGTCGGCGTGGGCGGTGGAGCGGGTGCGGCGCGTGCCGATGTCGATGAGGGTGACCTTTTCGCCGCGGGTGCGGCGGTCCACGATGCGCGAGAAGAGCACGGGGTGCATCTCGGCGGGGTTGTTGCCCCAGAGGATGACGACGTCGGCGGCGTCGAGGTCGTCGTAGCAGCCGGCGGGCTCGTCCACCCCGTAAACGGAGAGGTAACCGGTGACGGCGGAGGCCATGCAGAGGCGGGCGTTGGGCTCGATGTGGTTGTTGCCCAGGCCGGCCTTCATGAGCTTCTGCGCGGCGTAGCCCTCGGGGATGGTCCACTGCCCGCTTCCGTAGAAGGCGAAGCCGGCGGAGTCCCTCATCACGCGGCGCGCGAGGATGTCGATGGCCTCCTCCCAGGTGATGTCCACGAGCTTGCCGTCGCGGCGGAGCTGCGGGGTGGTGAGCCGGTCGCGGCCGTAGAGGATGCCGCCGACGTGGTAGCCCTTCATGCAGAGCAGGCCCTGGTTCACCTCGGCGGCGGGATCGCCCTGGATGGCGACGACGCGGCCATCCTTCACGCCGACGCGCACGTGGCAGCCGGTGCCGCAGAAACGGCAGGGCGCCTTGTCCCAGCGCACGCCGTCGGCGGTGACGGTGGCGGCGGGCGAGGTGGCGTAGGCGGGCAGGCCCTCGGGGACGGTGGCGCCGAGGCGGCGCGCGATCACGGCGGTGGCGGCGGCGAGCGCGGTGGAGCGGAGGAAATCGCGGCGGAGCATGGGGCGGAGGGGAGAAGGATGAAGGCTGAAAGCTGAGGCCTGAAAACGGAGGGAGGCGGCGGGGCGGCTCACCTGGCGGCGGCGGGGGCGGGGAGTTCGACGAAGACGACTTCGACGAGCTGGACGCCGGGGGTGGCCTCGATCTCGCGGAAGGCGCCGTGGGGATCGGTCGAATCGAGCACGGCGGGCACCCATGCGCCACCGGGTTCGCCGAGGGTGAGGTCGGCGCGACGCGCCAGCGTGGAGAGGGTCGTGGCGCGTTCGGACGGGGTGTCCGCCAAGGTGATGATCAGTGAGCTCAGGCCGGGTTCGGGGGCGTCCATGGGGGCCAAACTGAACTTCCCTGCGTCCTATAACAAGAAAAAAAGACAAAGTTATCTTGAATTGGGTCGGCTGTTCTGTTTGGGTCGGGGTCGAGATGACACCCCGCGCCGCCTCAGTTTTCGTGGTTCTGGCTCTCATGTTTGCCGCCGGGGTGGGGCAGTGGTGGTTGAGTGGCATGCCGACCGGCGGGGCGGTCGGCGGCGGCTCGCCGGGCGGATCGGAGGCGCCGGGCGGGACGCCCGGCGCGGCACGCGAGACGCGTGCGCTCCCCGGACCGACGGAGGGCGGACCCGCCGCCGCACGGACCGAAGCGGGATCGCCTGCGATGCCGTTGGGCCGGGTGGATGCAGGGGGCCCGCGCGTGGCGACCGGGATTTTCGACCATCACGGCAACGAGACGACCATCGCCTGCGCCACCTGCCACGCGACGCGCGAACCGGATCGCGCGAACGGCGTCGGCGGCAAGACGCCGCAAACCTTTCACCAAGGGCTGGCCTATGCGCACGGCGGGCAAAGTTGCCTGAGCTGCCACCATGCCGAGGACTACGACTCGCTGCGGCTCGCGGACGGACGCCGCTTGGCTTTTGCCGACGCGCGGCAGCTCTGCGCCCAGTGTCATGGTCCGCAGACGCGCGACTACGAGCACGGTTCGCACGGCGGCATGCGCGGATACTGGGACAAGGCCAAGGGCGAGCGCGTCCGCAACACCTGCCTCGATTGCCACGATGCGCACGCCCCGGCCTATCCGGCGTGGACGCCGGTTTTCCCACCGAGCGACGCCGCCGCGCGTCAGCAGGCAGAGCGCGAGGATCGGGCGGGCCATGCCGTCCGTGATTGGCCGGGGACGGCCAACGCTACACCAGCCCGGCCTTGGCCGGGGACGGCCAGCGCTACAGCGGCCCATGATTGGCCGGGGACGGACAACGCTACAGCAGCCCGGCCTCGGCCGGGGACGGCCAACCCCACATCGGCTCCCCATGAATAAGTGTTCCTCCGGCTGCTCCCGCCATGCTTCCCCACCGGCCCCGCCTCCGGCCGGAGGCGATGACGCCCCATCGGGCGACGGGGGCGGCGGCATGTCGCGCCGCACCGCGCTCAAGGCCCTCGGCGCCACGCTCGGCGCGGCCGCCTTCGCCCAGGCCATCGCGCCGCTCACCGAGTGGACGGACGGCCTGTCGCTCGACGAGTATCTGCAGAAACACTACAAGGAGATGTCGCCGGTGGACATGGCGATGATCATCGCCCGGCTGGAGAAGCGGACGAAGGACGAGACCGGCGTGGACGTTCACATCTCCGACCATCGGCCGCAGGAGGGCGTGAAGTTCGGCTACGCGCTCAACCTCTCGATCTGCGTCGGCTGCCGACGCTGCGCGCAGGCCTGCCACGTGGAGAACAACCACGACCGCCCCTCGGGCAACAGCTACATCCGCGTGCTCGAGATGGAGAAGGGCTCGCTCGATCTCGCGAAGGGACGGGTCAACTACGACCACCCGGTGCCGCACCCGGACAAGTTTTACCTGCCGGTGCAGTGCCAGCAGTGCGACAAGCCGCCCTGCGTGTCGGTCTGCCCGGTCGAGGCCACCTGGAAGGAGAAGGACGGCATCGTCGTGGTGGACTACAACTGGTGCATCGGCTGCCGCTATTGCGAGGCGGCGTGTCCCTACCACGCGCGTCGCTTCAACTGGAAAAAGCCCGAGGTGCCCGCCGCCGAGATCAACCCCGATCAGGGCTACCTCTCCAACCGCATCCGCCCGCAGGGCGTGATGGAGAAATGCACCTTCTGCCTGCACCGCACGCGCCAGGGCAAGCTGCCCGCCTGTCTCGAGGCCTGCCCGACCGGCGCGCGCGTTTTTGGCAACCTGCTCGATCCCGACTCGGAGATCCGCTGGGTGCTGAAAAACAAACGCGTCTTCGTGCTGAAGGAGGACGTCGGCACGCAGCCCAGTTTCTTCTATTTCTTCGATGAGTAACGCCGCCATCGCCACCTCCGCCCTCGTCCGTCACGGCACGAGTTATCCCCGCTTTCTTTGGCGCGCGGTGCGCGACGCCACCGACGGCTCGGCCTGGTTTTACGCGTGGATGATCCTGCTCACCGCGCTCACGCTCGCCGGTCTGCACGCCTGGGCGGTGCAGGTGCGCGACGGGCTCGCCGTCACCGGCATGGGCGACCACGTGTCGTGGGGGCTCTACATCGCCAACTTCACCTTCATGGTCGGCCTCGCCGCCGGCGGCGTGATGATGGTCATCCCCGCCTATCTCTACCACGACCACGAGATGCACGACCTGACCATCGTGGGCGAGTTGCTGGCGGTGGCGGCGATCGTGATGAGCATCTGTTTCGTCGTGGTGGACATGGGGCGGCCGGAGCGCTTCTGGCACATGTTTCCCGTGGTCGGGCGCTTCAATTTCCCCGTCTCGATGCTCACCTGGGACGTGATCGTGCTCAACGGCTACCTCGCGCTCAACCTGCACATCTGCGGCTACCTGCTCTACAACCGTTCCCTCGGCCGGCGGCCCGATCCGCGCTGGTATGTGCCCTTCGTGTATCTCTCGATTTTCTGGGCGATCTCGATCCACACCGTGACGGCGTTTCTCTACTCGGGCCTGGGCGGGCGGCCGCTGTGGAACACCGCGCTGCTCGCGCCGCGTTTCCTCGTGACGGCGTTTATCGCGGGGCCGGCCTTCATCATCGTGCTGCTTTTCGCGCTGCGGCGCTTCGGGGGCGTGCCGGTGGCGATGCGTCCGGTGCAGATATTGGTCAACATCGTGCGGGTGACGCTGCTCATCAACCTGCTGATGGTGGCGTCGGAGTTGTTCACCGAGCTGTATTCCGGCGGCAGCCACACCGCGTCGGGGCACTATCTGTTTTTCGGGCTGCACGGGGCGCACGCGCTGGTGCCGTGGATCTGGAGCGCGGTGGCGATGGGCGTGGTGTCGGCGCTGATGTTCTTGCGGCCCGGCGTGGTCGGGCGGCCGGTGTGGCTCACGGTGGCGTGCGCGCTGGCCTTTGCCGGCATCTGGATCGAGAAGGGGATGGGCCTGATCGTGCCGGCCTTCATCCCGTCCACGCTGCACGAGATCGTGGAGTATTTTCCGAGCCTGGTGGAGTGGCAGATCACGGCGGGCATCTGGGCGTGGGGGATGCTGATCCTCACCGTGGCGCTGAAGATCGCGTTGCCCATCCTGCGCGAACCGCATCCGGAGACGGCCGGGGAAACGCGCTCGCCGGCCGCCGCGCACGGCCCTAGCCCTTCGCCCTCTTCGCACGCCGCCTCATGATCCGCTTCGGAAAAACCGCCCAGACCGCCGTCTCCGCCATGAGCCTGCTCGCGGAGGTTTACGACGGCGGGAAGACGAAGCTGAGTTCGCACGACATCGCGGCGCGCCGAGAGTTGCCCCAGCCGGTGGTGGCCAAGGTGCTCACCATCGTTTCGTCGCTCGGGCTGGTGGATGGCACGCGCGGACCGGGCGGCGGGTATTGGCTGAAGAAAAAACCGGCCGAGATCAGCCTGCTCGACATCGTGGAGGAGTTTGAGCGCCAGGACGCGCGCGTGATGTGTCCCTTCGGGCCCAACTGGTGCGGCAAGGGCGAGCCCTGCCCGATGCACAACGAACTCGTGCGGATCGACGAGGAGTGGAGTCGCTACCTTCGCGAGACGACGCTGGCGGTGTTTTGGCGCCGAGCGCCGGGCGGCGGGAGTTGATCGGCCGAGGGAAGGACGGGGGGGGCGGGAGGCGGCGAATCTGGCTGGCCGGCGGACACCACCGGGCGTCGGCGGAGGCCGTGAAGGCGCCCCGCCGCGCGGCGAGGGGCCTTTTGGCGGGCGCAAAAAAGGCCGACCCGAAAACGGGTCGGCGAGAGAGTGAAGAGGCGTCGGAAACGCCGGAGCTTCGAGCGCGGACGCTTAGACGACGGCGACGCTGCGGCGGGCCTTGTCGAACTGGACCACGCCGTCCTTGAGGGCGAAGAGGGTCCAATCGCGGCCGATGCCGACGTTGTCGCCGGCGTGTAGCTTGGAGCCGCACTGACGGACGATGATGTTGCCGGCGATGCACTTCTGACCGCCGAACAGTTTCACGCCGCGGCGCTTGCTGTGGGATTCGCGGCCGTTGCTGGTTGAGCCTGCACCTTTTTTATGGGCCATGACTTAAGTCTCCTGTGATGGGTTTGTGTTGTGGTTGAGGATCGTGGGCCTCAGGCGGAGATGGTCTCGATCTTGATGACGGAGAGCTCCTGACGATGGCCGCGCTTGCGCTGCATGCCCTTGCGCTTGCGCTTCTTGAAGACGATCACCTTGTCGCCGCGTTTGTTCTCGAGGATCTTGGCGGTCACCTTGGCGCCCGCGAGGGTGGGGGTGCCGACCTTGAAGGCGGCGCCTTCACCGGAGGAAAGGACCTCGGTGATCTCGATGATGGAACCGGCCTCGGTGTTCGGGTAACGGTTTACGAAAAGGACGTCGCCTTCGGTGACGGCGAACTGCTGACCTTGGGTTTTGATGGTCGCTTTCATGGAAATAAAGGCGAGACCACACCGTTTCGTCGAAGGCCGCGCAAGGAGATTTTGGGGAAAAGTGCGGGAGGCGCCGGGGCTCTGCTTCGGGAGGAACGAAGCGGCTACCGGAGGAGATTCCACAGGGTGACGCCGAGAAAGGGAGCCGAACCGGCAAGCACGAGCAGGGTGATGCGCAGGTCGAAGAGCACCCGTATCGTTGGCGGCCAGATGCACCACCAGGCCAGACACTCGAAGGTCGCGTCGCGCACGAGCAGGGTCCAGAGCACGAGCCCCATCGCGTGGGTGATGGGGAAGGCCAGGAACTGTTCGCGATCACAGCTGGACATCGAAGGGGCGCGTTTTTTCGGGGTGGAGCGGGTTGTCCTCAACCCGCTGGTTCGGGCCGGTTTGGGCGCGTTTGGGTCGGTGTAGGTCGGCGCAGGCGCCGGGCGCGGGGCGCGGCTTCGCCGCGTCAACGCGTTGGGGACAACGCGTTCCACCCACCTGGCCCCGCTCGCACGATGCTTGCGGGGCGTTTTGATCGGCGGGGTGGGCGCCGCCGCGCGCCGCGTCACAGTCGCTCGGCGATGGCGACGGCTTTGAAGAGGGCGGAGGCTTTGTTGATGGTTTCCTGGAATTCGCTCTCGGGCACGCTGTCGGCGACGACACCGGCTCCGGCCTGGATGTGGATCATGCCGTCCTTGATGAGGGAGGTGCGCAGCATGATGCAGGTGTCGCTGTTGCCGTCGTAGCCGAAGTAGCCGAGGGCGCCGGCGTAGAAGCCGCGCTGGGTGGGCTCGGTGTCGGCGATGATCTGCATGGCGCGGATTTTGGGCGCGCCGCTGACCGTGCCGGCGGGGAAGGTGGCGCGCATGAGGTCGAAGGCGTTTTTCTCGGGCGCGATCCGGCCCTCCACCTGCGAGACGATGTGCATGACGTGCGAGTAGCGCTCGATGACGAAACTCTCGGGCACGGTGACGGAGCCGTATTGGCAGACGCGGCCGATGTCGTTGCGGGCGAGGTCCACCAGCATGAGGTGCTCGGCGCGCTCCTTCTGGTCGCCCAGGAGATCCTTCTCGAGGGCGAGGTCCTCGGCGTGGGTGGCGCCGCGTTTGCGGGTGCCGGCGATGGGGCGGATCTCCACGAGGCCGTCGGTCAGGCGCACGTGGACCTCGGGCGAGGCGCCGACGATGGCGAAGTCGCCCGTGTCCAGGATGAACATGTAGGGCGAGGGATTGACCGTGCGCAGGGCGCGGTAGAGGTCGAGCGGCGGGCGGTCGAAGGGTTTGGAAAAACGCTGCGAGGGGACGAACTGGATGATGTCGCCCGAGCGCACGAACTCCTGGCCGGCGACGACGGCGGCCTCGAAGGCGTCCTTGGTGAAATTGCCGGCGGGAACGGCGACGGGGCCGGGTTCCAGCAGGGGCGCGGGCGCGAGCGAGCTGGGCTGGGCGAGCAGGGCGTGCAGCGCCTGGAGTTCATTCACCGCACGGGCGTAAGCGGCGACGGGGGCCTCACCGGGGGCGAGGTGGGCGTTGACGCAGAGGCGCAGGGTTTGTTTCGCGCGGTCGAAGATCAGCAGCGAGTCCGACAGCATGAAATAGAGCAGGGGAGTGCCCAACTCGTTTTTCTCCGCCGCGGGGATGGTGGGCTCGATGCGGGTGGCGTATTCGTAGGCGATGAAGCCGACCGCGCCGCCGGTGAAGCGGGGTAGTCCCGGGATGGATACGGGACGGTGGTCCTTCATCTCCGCCTCGATCAGGGTGAGCGGGTCCCGGGGGGTGGGGAGGGTGCGCTCCGGCCGGCCGGTCTCGCGGATGGTGGTGGTGTCGGGGCCGCAGGCGAAGATCTTGCGCGGGCGGCAGCCGATGAAGCTGTAACGCGAGAGGGTGTCGCCGCCCTCCACCGATTCCAGCAGGTAGGAGGGGCCGTGTCCGCGGAGTTTGGCGTAGGCGGAGACGGGTGTCTCGAAGTCCGCCATGAGGTCGGCATAGACCGGGATCAAGTTGCCCTGTTCGGCGAGTCGGGCGAAGTCGGCGGCGGAGGGGAGGATGGTCATGGCTGCTGGAAAAGTAGTGGGTAGTGAGTAGTTGGCGGAGTGGACGCGGGTGGCCTGCGGCTTGAGCATGCTCGCTGCTCACTACCCGCTACTCGCTACTTCAAGAATCACTCCACCGTCACGGATTTCGCGAGGTTGCGGGGCTTGTCCACGTCGCAGCCGCGCGCGACGGCGATGTAGTAGCTGAGCAACTGCACCGGGATGGTGGCGAGGATCGGCAGGGCGGCCTCGTGGCAGTCGGGGAGGGTGATGAGCTCGTCGGCCAGATTCTCGGGCAATTCGCAGCTCTCGGGCGCGATGGCGATGATGCGGCCCTTGCGCGCCTTTATCTCCTGCATCGACGACACGACCTTGTTGAACAGCTCTCCTCTGGGCACGAGGAACACGCTCGGGCACTGCTCGCTGATGAGCGCGATCGGCCCGTGTTTCATCTCGGCGGCGGGGTAGCCCTCGGCGTGGACGTAGGAAATCTCCTTCAACTTGAGCGCGCCCTCGAGGGCGATGGGGAAGAGCGAGAGACGGCCGAGGAAAAGGAAATCGGCGTGGTTGGCGTAGCGGTTGGCGATCTCGCGGATGCGCGGCGCCTGTTCCAGGACCCGGCGCGCGAGCTCGGGCACGGCCTTGAGTCCGGCGACGTATTCCACGCCGTCGGCGAAACTCATGTCGCGCATGCGGGCCACGTAGAGGGCGAACATGGCCGAGATCATGAGCTGGCTGGTGAAGGCCTTGGTGGACGCGACGCCGATCTCGGGGCCGGCGTGCTGGTAGATGCCGCCGTCGGCCTCGCGCGCAATGGTGGAGCCGACGACGTTGCAGATCGCCATGCACTTGTAGCCCTTGCGCTTGGCCTCGCGCAGGGCGGCGAGGGTGTCGATCGTCTCGCCCGATTGGGAGATGACGAAAAACAGCGCGTCGCGGTCGAGCGGGGCGTTGCGGTAGCGAAACTCGGACGCGTAATCCACCTCCACCGGGATGCGGGCGTAGCGCTCGATCAGGTGCTCGGCCACCAGGCAGGCGTGCCAGCCGGTGCCGCAGGAGGTGAAAACGAAGCGGTCGATCTGGCGAAAATCGGCCGGGGTCAGGTTGAGACCGCCGAAGTTGGCGGTGGAGCCGTCGGCGGCGAAGCGGCCGCGCATGGCGTTTTCGAGCGCCTGGGGCTGCTCGAAAATCTCCTTCAACATGAAGTGCGGATGCTCGCCGAGCTCCGCCTCGTCCACCGACCAAGTTACCTTGTCGATGACCGGCGCCACGTCGGCCAGATCAAGGGTGCTCAGGGTGAAGCCGGCGGGCGTGAGGTGGACGAGTTCCCCATCCTTCAGGTAAACGACATTCTGGGTGCGGCTCACCAGGGCCGACACGTCGGAGGCGATCAGGTGCTCGTGGTCGCCGACGCCGAGGATGAGCGGGGAGCCTTTTCGCGCCGCCACGAGCTCGTCGGGATGGGCGGGCGACATCACGGCGATGCCGTAGGTGCCCTCGACGTGGAGCAGGGTCTTGCGCACGGCCTCGAGGAAACGCGAGGGAGACTCGCCACCGTCCTGGCCGGGGACGGGCTGGGAGGGCTCCTTCGCCAGATGGTAGGCCATCAGGTTGGCCAGCACCTCGGTGTCGGTCTCGGACGCGAAGGAGTAGCCCTTGGAGAGCAGGAACTTTTTGATCGCGGTGTAGTTCTCGATCACGCCGTTGTGGACGAGCAGGATCTGGCCGTCGCTGGAGGCGTGTGGGTGGGCGTTGGCGTCGGTGACGCCGCCGTGCGTGGCCCAGCGGGTGTGCGATATGCCGGTGGTGCCCGCGAGGCGTCGGCCCGCGCAGAGTTTGGCCAGGGCGGCGACGCGGCCGACGGTTTTTAGCAGTGTGACGCCGCCATCTTGCAAGACGGCGATGCCGGCGGAGTCATAACCGCGGTATTCGAGGCGTTTCAGGCCTTCTAGCATGATGGTGGCGGCCTTTTGACGACCAACGTAACCGACGATTCCGCACATGAATTTTTGGGTTTTAGCTGGCGAAATTACGGGGCGGCGGGAAGCGTTCGCAAGGCTTTACCCGAGCTGACCATATTCTCCTCCATGACCCCTCAAAAGAACGTTCTGGCTGTCATCATGGGCGGCGGACGCGGCACGCGTCTCCACCCGCTCACGATGGAGCGCTGCAAACCCGCGGTTCCTCTGGCGGGCAAATACCGCTTGGTCGATATCCCGATCAGCAACTGCATCAACAGCGACATCAACCGCATCTTCCTGCTCACGCAGTTCCACACCGCGTCGCTGCATCGGCACATCCAAAACACCTTCCACTTCGATCCCTTCGGTGGCGGTTTCGTGGACATCCTCTCGGCCGAGCAGACCGAGAAGAGCACCGACTGGTATCAGGGCACGGCCGACGCCGTGCGGCGCAACCTCCAGCACTTCCGCGCCTTCAATCATGAGTTCGTGCTCATCCTTTCGGGCGACCAGCTCTACCGGATGGATTTTCGCAAGATCGTCGAGGAGCACATCGCCACCGGCGCCGACGTATCCATCGCGGCGATACCCTTCCCCGTCTCGAAGGTCGAGGGCCTGGGTCTGATGCGCGTGGGCGACGATCTGGCGATCTCCGAGTTCGTGGAGAAGCCGAAGGATCCGAAGGTGATCGAAGGCTTGGCCATCAGCGAAAAACTGGAGGCCCGCCTCAACAATCCCAGCGGTGAGAAGCACTGCCTCGCCTCGATGGGCATCTACGTTTTCAATCGCAAGGTGTTGGCCGAGGCTTTGGACAACAACATGACAGACTTCGGCAAGGAGGTCATCCCGTCCCTGCTCGGCAACAAGAAGCTCCAAGCCCACGTTTTCGAGGGCTACTGGGAGGACATCGGCACGGTGAAGGCGTTTTTCGACGCCAACCTCGCGCTGGCCCAGCCGCTGCCGCCGTTCAACTTCTTCGATCCCAGCGCGCCGATCTACACCCAGGACCGCTACCTGCCGCCCTCGAAGCTGAACAAGTGTGTTCTCGATTACGCGGTCGTGGGCGACGGCTCCATCGTGGAGGACTCGACCATCACCCACAGCGTGCTCGGCATGCGTTCCTTCGTGCGGGCGGGAGTCACGCTCAAGGACGTGGTCATGATGGGCGCGGACTATTACGAGAGCGAGGATCAGCTCCAGGCCAACGCGGCCAAGGGTTTGCCCAATCTCGGTGTGGGCGCGGGTTCGTTCATCGAGCACGCGATCATCGACAAAAACGCCCGCATCGGGGCGAACGTGCGCCTCAGCGCCCACGGCAAGGCCGACGGCACCTACGATCACGGCGTGATCATCCGTGACGGAGTGCTGGTGGTTCCGAAGGGCGTGGTCGTGCCGGACGGGTTTGTGCTCTGAGCCGAACCCGGCGCGGACGCGCTGGACGCTTCGCACCCGACCGCCCTCGGGAGAAATTTGGTCGCAAGATGGAGCCGGACAGGAGCCTACGGGCGCCCTGTCCGGCTCTCTTGTTTTTCCGAAAGGCGACGGCGCCGAGAGAGAAGAGAGGAGCGAGCGGTGAGGCGCGGTGATGCGCGGAGGAGGGAGGAGACGCGGAGGAGGTGCGGTGAAAAGGGGGCTCTCGAAAAATTTCGAAAAAACCGCTTGCATTGATTCCATTCACCCGGCTTCTTCGCCGTCCTGTTTCGCACAGGGGCTCTTAGCTCAGTTGGTAGAGCGCCTCAATGGCATTGAGGAGGTCAGCAGTTCGAACCTGCTAGGGTCCACCATTTCAAAGGGGTCGCCGGTGATGTCCGGCGGCCCCTTAGTGCGTCTGGAGGCGACACTTGCACGCGGGCCGGATTTTGCAAGCTTGCGACACGCGGCGACGGGAGAAACCCCGTTTTGCCCCAAAACAACCCCTCCGGGTGCGTTCTGGGGTGTGTCGTTTTTCGGCCCTCCGGCAGAGGGGGCAAGAGGGGCGTCGGCCACTTGGCCCGAGCCGGAAACAGGCTCACAGGGGCCGACCATCACTCTTTCTTGGAGAGAGGCCTTCGGCCCGCCTAAAGGTCTCTCATTCGGGGATGCCTCCGGCGGCCCCTCCGGGGAGGGCAGGGCTAGCCCTGCACCCACTGGAACAACCGGGGCGGAGCCCCGGCCGTTCCAGACCTCCGCAGGCGTGTTTTTCGGCACCGTGAAGGAGGGGAGAGCGGCGACACCGGCCGCGAGCGGCAGGCCGTTCGCATTGGTGTAAACCCGCATCGTCAGCTTCATGTCGGAATGCCGCATGAGCTGCATCGCGACGCGGGGCGCGACGCCGGCCGCGTTGAGCATCGTTCCGAAAGTCGTCCGGAGGGCGTGGAAATCGTATTTCGCCCCGCTCGCATCGGTGGGCGGGATGCCCGCCCGCCGGAGATCCCGCTTGAAGGTGTCCATGTTCGGGACGCGATTGCGAAACACCCACTCGAAGGGCTGACAGAGCTCCGGCAGCATCGAGCGGAGGAGCTCCACCACTTCGGGCTTGAGGGGCAGACGCTCCGTGCGCGCGTTTTTCGAGATCGAGGCGCGGACGACGACGGAAGGGGCGGGGCCGTCGAGGTCGAAATCCCCCCAGCGCAAACAATTCATTTCCCCGCGCC
>CBINNW010000132.1:0-13922 GCA_966252115.1 uncultured Akkermansia sp. | reverse complement strand
AGGATGCGGGCGGTCTCGGCGTAGCCGTAGAAGGCGGCCATGAAGAGGGGCGTGCGGAGGCGCTCGTCGCGGGCGTCCACGGGGGCGCCGCGGGCGATGAGGAGGCGGGTGGCGGGGCCGCGGCCTTCCTTGGCGGCCTGGTGGAGGGCGGTGAGGCCTTCGTGGTCGCGCGCGGCGATGTCGGCGCCGGCGTCGAGGAGGGTGGTGATGGCTTCGAGCTGGCCCTCGCGGGCGGCGAGCATGAGGGGCGTCTGGCCGTGGGTGTTGCGGGCGTCCACCGAGGCGCCGGCGGCGTGGAGGGCGGAGACGGCGGCGGGTTGGCCGGCGAGGGCGGCGCGGGCGAGGGGAGTGGCGCCGTCGGGGGCGGTGGTGTCGGTGCGGGCGCCGCGCTCGCGGAGGAGGTCCATCATGGCGGTCCGGCCGTTGAGGGCGGCGAGGACGAAGGGCGTGGCGCCGGTGTCGGTGGTGGCGTGTTCGAGGGCGGCGCCGCGGTCGAGGAGCAGGCGGGCGAGCTCGAGGTGGCCGGCGTGGGCGGCGACGCAGAGGGGCGTGGAGCCGTCGGTGTGGGTGGCGGCGTCCACCGCGGCGCCGTGGTCGAGGAGGAATCGCGCGATCTCCACGTGGCCGGAGTGGGCGGCCACGAAAAGCGGGGTGACGCCGTGGGGATCGGTGGTGTTGACGGAGGCGGGATCGGCGGCGAGGAGGGCGCGCAGGGTGGCGAGGTCGTCTTGCTGGGCGGCGCGGTGGAGGGGAAAACGCGGCGGGGTGGCGGGGGCTGGATCGGAGGCGGGCGGTGGTGCGGGGGGGCGGGCGAGGAGGGCGGGGATGTCGGCCGAGAAAAGCGGGGGCAGGACGGGAAACAGGGCGAGGGCGGCGAGGGCGAGGGGGCGCATGGGCACGGGCGGCGAGGCGGCTGCGGACGAGTTTTTCAGGAGCCGGTGCGGCCGGCGTGGGACGGGAGGGATTCGAGGTCCTGGAGGAGGGTGGCGCGGGTCTCGGGGTGCTCGACGGCCTCGGCGTAGCGGCGGGCGGCGGCGGGGTCGCGCAGGGCCCACTCGAAGAAAACGCGGCTCTTGGTGAGGACACGTTTGGTGGTGTCGCAGATGCTGTCGGTCAGCTCCAAGGCGATCTCGGGCCGGGCGGCGATGAGGGTGGAGGAGGTGGCGAGGGCGGCGACGCCGGGGTCGAAATCGGGGTCGGGGTCGCCGCGGTTGATCCACTGGAGAGCGGCCTGCGGATCCTTGTCGGCCCAGCGTTGCAGGGAGATGGCGAGGGCTTGGGAGCGGTCGGCGCCGGCGGGCAGATTTTGCGCGAAGGTGGCGAAGCTTTGCGGGTCGAAGTCGGAGCGGCCCTCGATGATGCCCTTGAGGGCGGATTCGCGGACGGCGGGGTCGGTGATGGCGGCGAGCCGGGAGTAGGCGCGGTCGGGGTCGTGCTGGGCGAATTGGTAGAAGGCGGAGTCGAGGAGGAAGGATTGCCGGTCCACCATGGTGGCGGCGGTGGCGAAACGCAGGGCGGAGTCGAAGTCGCCGGCGCGCTCGACGAGGGCGTTGATGACCATGTGGCCGTAGAAGCCGGCGGGCTCGGGGTCGGCGGCGCAGAGGCGGAGGCCGACGCGGAGGGCGGCCTCGGGCTGGGCGGTGGCGCCGGCGAGCACGGCGGCGACGCACTTCATGCGTTCGCCGAGGACGGGTTGTTGCATGGCCCAATCGGCGGCGGCGTCGGGCTCGACGGAGGCCCAGCCGCGGAGGGCGGCGTCGCGGAGCTGGTCGCGGGTGAGCCAGTTGGCCTCGGCCTCGGCGAGGGCGAGGGCGCGTTGCGGGTCGGTGCGGGCGAGTTCCTCGAGCAGGGCTTCGCGTTCGCGGGTGAGCGCGGCGGAGCCGGGGCGGGCGGAGAGATCGCGCCAACGGGCGTCCCAAGCTTCGGCGGCGGACGGGGCGGCGGAGGCGACCAGAGAGTGGTCGGAGGCGGCGCCGGCGAGGGCGGCGGCGGAGGGCGTGGCGGAGGCGGGGCGCGGGGGGAGGAAGGCGCGTCCGAGGGAAAAACCGAGCAGGGCGGCGGCCAGGGCGAGTGCGGTGGCGGCGGGCGGGGACCAGCCGGGGGGACGGGAGGGCATGGCGGAAGGGACAGAAGCCAGAGGACAGAGGACGGAACGACAGAGCAGACGGACGGACGGACGGGTGATTAGGGGCCGTCGGGGAAGGTGTCGGTGAGGACGGCGGCGAGGGTTTGGCGGTCGGTGGGGTGGGTGGTGCGTTCCAGGTAGGCGCGGGCGGCGCGGTGGTCGCGGGTCGCCCACTGGCCGAAGACGGAACGGAGGGTCTCGGTGCGCTTGGCAGGGTCGGAGATGCCGGTGGCGAGATCGAGCGCCGCGTCGGGGCGGGATTTCAGGAAGGACTGTTGGTTGGCGAGGGCGGCCAGGCCGGCGTCGAACTCGGAGCCGTTTTCATTCTCCTGAATCCAGATGGCGGCCTGCTCGGGGTAACGTTCGAGCCAGAGCGGCAGGGCCTCGGCGAGGGCTTGGCTGCGCTCGGCGCCGGGCGGCAGGGTGAGCGCGTGGTTGGCGAGGCCGGCGGCGTCGGCCCAGGACCAGCCGGTGATGGCCTGGCCGCGGGCGAGCGCGGCGAGCTGCGGGTCGGTGATTTTTTCGGCGGCGGCGAGCGCTTCGGCCGGACGCTGGCGAGCCCACTGGAAGTAGGCGGATTGGAAGAGGAACGCGTAGTTTTCCGTGCCCATGGCGGCTCCGAAGTCGGCGGCGTGGGCGAAGGCTCCCGTCTCGACGAGCGCGGCGATGGCGGCGTGGCCGTAATCGCCGGCGGGCTCCGGGGCGGCGGCGCAGAGGCGGAGGGCGAGGCCGACGGTGGCGTCGGGGTCGGCGGCGGCGCCTTGGAGGACGGCGCCGACGACGGCGCGGCGGTCCTCGATGCGGACGCCGAGGGCCCAGTCGCCGGCGGCGTCGGGCGCGACGGAGGCCCAGCCGCGCAGGGAGGCGTCGCGCAGGAGTTCGCGCAGGCGCCAGTCGGCTTGGCCTTGGGCGAGGGAGAGGGCGCGGTGCGGGTCGGTGCGGGCGAGCTCCTCGAGCAGGGCGGACAAGGCTCGGGTGCGGGCGGGGGTGCTGGCGAGGTCGAGGGTTTTTTCCCAGCGGTCGGCCCAGGGGGCGGCGCTCGTCGTGTCGGAAACGTGGGCCTGGGCCGGGCCGGGCGAGGCGTCGGTCGAGGCGAGGGCGGGTCGGGGCGCGAGGGCGCGGCCATCGGCCGGGGAAGGCGCGATCGCAGACGGGGTGGGTGGCGCGGTGAAACGGCCAACGAGCGCGCCGAGGAGCAGGGCGAGGAGGCCGGCCGCGACCGTGGCGCGAGGCGAGAGCCGGCGGGGTGGGGCGCCGGTGTGCGTGGCCGGTTGACGGAGAGGGGCGGGGGTAACGGACATGGCGACGTGGGGTGACGTCGTTGGAGGGGGGGCGACGGGCGAGTCGCGGAGGCCGGTGGGGGCGGGCGGGAGAGGACAATCGGCCGGCGGGACGCCAGCGCTCCCGGTGGAGCCGGGAGGAAAGGCCGGAGGCGGTGGGGTTGAAGGCCGCCTCCGGCCCGACGATATCAGGGCCGGGTTTTAGCTCAGCCGGCGTGCGCGGGCTCAGTAGGTGAAGGCCTGGGAGTTGCGGCCATACCACCAGCCGTTGGGGCCGGAGAAGCTGTTCACGCGGATGTTGCGCGTGCCGAAGCGGGTGGAGGAGGCGTCGGTGCGACCGATGGCCTCCCGGGTCTGGTTGGCGGTGTTGTTGTCGTAGTAGAAGTTGCAGGTGAAGGTGGAGCCTCCGAGCTGGCGGATGTTTTTCAGGCCGTTTGTTTGCGTGTGGTAGTAGAGCGTCACGGAGGTGGCGGCGTTGGCCTGGCCGAACTTGTCGGAGGCGTTGACGGCGGAGGCGCCGGAGACCCAGCAGTTGCCGCCGGATTTCACGGTGAACTGGTCTTCGCCGACGTCCTGCCAGGTGACCTCGTTCATGGTGCCGTTGCCGTAGAAGTGGCAGCCGTCCACGCCGGGGGCGGAGAGTTTGACGTTGCGCAGCCAGGAGTTGGCGTTGAGCCGGAAAAAGGCTTTCTGGCCTTCGCCCTGGCCGCCGTCGCCCATGCCGACCGCCTTGATGGTGTTGCCGTTGCCGTTGTAGGTCGCACCGGCGGGGATGACGTAGGTGCTGGTAAACGTGATGGTGGCGGCGTGGGCCGCGGCGGAGACGATGAACAGGCCGGCGAGGGCCGAGAGCGCGCGAAGCGCACGCGGGGTGGAGCTAATCATGTTTTGTTGGGGTTTGGGTTGGTTTTGTTGGAATCCGCGCCCGGTTAGGGGCGCGAAAGCGGGGAAAAAACCGGGGAAAGCGAAAGAACGCGGTCGGGGTGCGGCGGGACTGAGCGGGCGGGTGGAGCGCAAGCAAGGCCGACCTCTGCGCATTGTTGCGCAATCGGAGGTCGTGTTTGCGCCTAGGCCCGTTTGGGCGGCGGGCGCGCTACAGAGGAGAAATGCGCTTTTCGCCGGCGGCGGGATTGGAATCTGCGCTAAGGAACTTGGACGAAAAGCCTTGCGGTATTTTTACGGTTTGGTGACGGCGGGAAACGGCGTTTTCGAAAGGGGACGAGGCCGGTTCCGGGCGTGGCGAGGGGGGCGGATCGCGCGGGCGGGGGCAACGCGTTGGGGACAACGCGTTCCACCTGTATGGCTCGCGCGGGCGGGGGCGGTTTTCGTTTTGCCCGCCGTAGGGCTTGCCTTTCGCGGCCGGAAGGGCGGGGGTTTGGCCCCGTTTTGAGCTCGGTCCCCGGCACAATTCCCCGTTTGTCGCGCCCGGTTTGGCTGGGCGTCGGATATGGGGTGGCGCATGCGCTGGCGCATCTGTCGGCGTTTTGGTTCGAGGTGCAGCCGGGGATAACGATCTCGGTGTGGTATCCGCCGGCGGGGCTGGCGCTGGCTTTTTTGGTGCTGCGGGGGCCGCGGGCGGCGGGGTGGGTGTTCGGGGCGAATTTTCTGTTGGCGTGCCTGACCCCGACGCCGCGGCTGGACTGGGAGGCGGTGTTTTATCCGGCGATGATCACGGGGTGTTACGCGGCGACGGCGTGGTGGGTGCGGGGTCGGGTGGGGCCGCGTTTGATGCCGGGCGGGCGGCGGGAGACGGCGGTGTTTTGCGCGGCGGTGGGTTTGGCGCCGCTGGCGCCGGCCTTGATCGGGACCACGGTGGCGGCGGCGGCGGCGGGGGCGGAGGGGTGGGCGCTGACGGCGGGGGAGTTTTGGCGCTCGGTGTTCGCCTGGTGGGTGGGAGATGCGTGCGGCGCGTTGGTGGTGGTGCCGGCGGCGATGGTGTTTGTGGGCCCGTGGTTGGAGGAGCGGTCGTGGTCCTTGCGCGGCTGGCGGCGGCGCCCGGAGGATCTGGCCATGGCGTTGCTGCGCATGGCGGTGCTGCTGGTGACGCTGACGGTGGTGCTGGCGGTGCCGGCGCTGCGGGAGCACAGCGCGTTTTACCTGTGTTTCCTGCCTTTGATCTGGATCGGTCTGCGGCATGGCATGCGCGGGACGACGTTGGCGACTCTGGCGGTGATGATCACGGGGCTGGTGGGCATGCGGCTGGCGGGCACGACGCGGGATTTTTCGCAGATGTTTCTGCTGTTTGAGGTGGCGGTGGCGGTGGTGGGGCTGGGGCTCGGCACGCTGGTGGCGCGGCGCGATCAGGCGGAGCGGGAGCTGGCGGAGAGCCGGGCGCGACTGGACCGGGTGATCGAGGGGGCGAAGCTGGGGGTTTGGGAGTGGGATGTGCGGCGGCGGCGCCTGGAGTCGAACGCGCGGCTGCCGGGCATGCTGGGCTACACGCCGGAGGAGCTGGCGCCCTTGGAAAAGGGGCTGCCTGCCCTGATGCACGAGGGGGACCTGGCGGTGGCGAGCGCGGCGTGGCGGGATCACCTGGAGGGGCGGCGGGAGCTTTTCGAGGCGAAGGTGCGGATGCGTCATCGCGACGGGCATTGGCGCTGGGTGGAGTCGCGCGGCTCGATCATGACGCGGGATGCGGAGGGGCGGCCGCTGGTGATGTCGGGCACGCAGACCGACATCACGGCGCGCAAGCAGGCGGAGGCGGAGGTGGCGCGGCTGTCGCGGATCGTGGAGGTGTCGCCGGACTTGATCCTGTCCCTCGACGGGGACGGGCGGGTGCTCTACGCGAACCGGGCTTTGCTGGCGTTTTTGGGTCGGAGCGAGGCGGCGTTGGCGGAGCGTCCGCCTGTGGAGCGGTGGGTGCCGGCGGCCCTGGCGGAGCGGTGGCGAAGGGAGGCGATGCCGGCGGCCCGCGTGGCGGGGGCGTGGCAGGGCGAGGGGAGCCTGCCGGACGCGGAGGGGCGGGAGGTGCCGACTTCGCAGGTGGCGGTGGCGCGGCACGAGGCCGACGCGGACGGGCACACGTTTTCCTTCATCCTGCGCGACATCTCGGATCAGAAGCGCGCGGAGGCGGAGCGGCGGGAACGGGACTTGGAACTGCTTCAGCTCCAAAAGGCGGAGAGCCTGGCGGTGCTGGCGGGGGGCATCGCGCATGATTTCAACAACCTGCTCACGGCGATCGTGGGGCACACCAATCTGGCGCGGGCGCAGTTGAGGGCGGAGGCGGCGGCGCGGGGGCATCTGGACAAGGTGGAGCAGGCGGCGGGGCGCGCGGCGCGGCTGTGTCAACAGATGCTGGCCTACGCGGGGAGAAACCCGGTGGCCTTTGCGGAGCTGGATCTCGGTCGGCTGGTGCGCGAGGTGTGGGGGCTGGTCGAGTCGTCGGTGAGCGCGAAGGTGCGAGTGCGCATCGAGGAGGAGGGGCCGCTGGCACCGGTGCTGGCGGCGGAGACGCAGATGCAGCAGGTGGTGATGAATCTGTTGATCAACGCGGCGGAGGCCATCGGCGAAGGCGAGGGCGAGGTGGTGGTGCGGCTGCGCAGCGCGCGGCTGGACGAGGCGGCGATCGCGGAGCTGTTTCCCGAATGCGCGGTGAGCGTGGGCGAGCACACGCTGTTGGAGGTGCGGGACAGCGGCGCGGGCATGACGGCCGAGGTGCGCGCGCGGATCTTCGAGCCGTTTTTCACCACGAAGTTCACGGGGCAGGGCCTGGGGCTCGCGGCGGTGGCGGGGGTGGTGAAGTCGCACCGGGGCCACATCGTGGTGCGGAGCGAGCCGGGCGAGGGGGCGCTGTTTCGGCTGGCGTTTCCGGCGGTGGGCGGGGACGGCGGGCGCGGGGCGTCGGCGGAGGCGGGCGCGGACCGGGCGGGCGGAGCGGCGGCGGGCGGCGGGCTGGTGTTGTTGGTGGATGACGATCCGATGATCCGGGAGGTGGGCGCGGGGGTGTTGCAGGCGATGGGCTACACGCCGCTGACGGCGGAGGACGGCGCGGAGGGGGTGGCGCGTTTCGGCGAGCGGGCGGCGCAGCTGAAGGCGGTGCTGCTGGATCTGACGATGCCTCGCATGGACGGCTTCGAGGCGCATGCGGCGATGCATGGCATCGACCCGCGGGTGCCGGTGATTTTGATGAGCGGGTTTTCGAGCAAACTGGAAAACCTGCCGCCCTCGGCGATCCACCCGGCCGGGGTGCTGGCCAAGCCTTTCAACATGGTCCAGCTGCGCGAACGGCTGGACGCTGTGTTGAAAAACTGACTACGGCGGCGGGGGGGCGGCGACGGGACGGCGCGGGGCGGCGGGAGGGAGGCGACTAGGGCGGGGCCGCCGAGACCGCCGAGACTGCCGGGCGCGCCGGGCACGCCGCGAAGGATGAACCGTGGTCGCCGCCCAAGCTGGAGCGCCCGGAGGGCGCGCAAAACTTGGGCGGAGGGTCCCGGATCGGAACGTAACCGGGCTTATACCAATTACGTGTTGAGTTGGGACTTTCGGGGAAGGTAGGGCGCGACCGCCGGGCGCGCCGGTTTGGGGTGCCGATCCGCGTCCGTTCTCGGCGGCGGGCCCGGCGTGTTTCGCCCTACCCCTTGAGAGTCAATCCATCCCGTAACTGGTATTACTCCTCGGCGGCGCTGTCTTCCTCGATGGCGGCGGCGGCGCGACGCTTGGTGCGCGGGCGGGGCGCGGCCTTGCTCTTCTCGGCTTCGCCCTCGGGGGTGGATGCCGCCGGGGCTTCGTCGCCTTCGGCCTCGGTCGCCTCGCCGGAGGCGGCGGAGCGGGAACGGGACTTCTTGGCGGAGGCGGACTTGGCCGTCTTGGCGGCGCCGCGGGGGGCGGCTTTGCGCGCCTCGTCGGCGGTTTCCGCGCCGGAGTCGGTCTCCGCAGCGGGCTTGTCGGTCTCGGGGGCGGCGGGTTGATCGCTTTCGGCGGCGGGGGCGGTCGGTGAGGTTTCCGTCGGC
This sequence comes from uncultured Akkermansia sp., assembly GCA_966252115.1. Taxonomy (GTDB): domain Bacteria; phylum Verrucomicrobiota; class Verrucomicrobiia; order Opitutales; family Opitutaceae; genus IMCC26134_A. Next base: position 5,568 of record CBINNW010000132.1, on the reverse strand, counting down.
GTCGCGGGCGCCGAGGCCGGGTCGTCCTCCTTGGCTTCCGCGGTCTCGGACTGCTCGGGGGCGGTCTCGGTGGCGGGGGTGGGCGAGGTTTCGGCGGCGGGGGCGGGGACCGGAGCGAGCTCGGCGGCGGGCGGAGGCGTGTCGGTAGTCTCGGCGGCGGCGGTGGCGGGCTCCGAGGCGGGCGTGGAGGCCTCGGGGGCGGGAGCGGGCTCGGTCGAGGTGGCTGCTGGGGTGGCGGCCTCCGTTTCGAGCGGGGTCGCGGGCTCGGGCGCCGCCGACGCTTCGGGCTCGGGCGCCGGGGCCGGGGCCGGGGCGGCGGCGGGGATCGGGGGCATGGCGCGCGGGATCGGACGGAAGACGTCGGCTGCGGCGGACTGGCCGGCGGTGGCGGCTTCGGCGTCGGCGGCGGGTTGGACGCGGGCGGGGTCGGTGGCGAGGGCCGGATCGGCGTCGGGCGCGGAGCCGTCGGCGCCGGGTTTGGCGCCGCGCTCGGGGCGTTCGCGCTCGCGGTCACGGGAGCCGGCTTCGCGGCCGTTTATCCACCAGCCGCCGCCGTTGTCCTTGTTCACCCAATAGACGTAGGCGCCGATGGTGCGGGGTTCGCCCTTGGCGGCGGGGCCTTCGCCGGGTGCGAGGCCGAGGCCGGCGAGGACGGCGCGGAAGGCGCTTTCCTCGATCTTGAAGTGTTTGGCGAGGTAGGCGGTGGAGCCGGAGTAGCCGGGGCCGCGACGGTTGCGGCGCATCTGGGGGCGGATGGCGTCGAGAAGGGTCTCGCCGGCGGGCAGCGCGGCGGGCGCGGCCGGGGCGGCGGGGGCGGCGGGGGCGCCTCCGGACTCGGGGGCCGGCGCGGTGGAAGCGGGAGCCGAAGCGGCGTCGCCGGAGGGTGCGGCGGCGGGGCTGGCGGTGGAGTCGTCGTCGGCCGGGGTGGCGGCATCGGCCTCGGCTGCGGCCGGGGCGGTGGTCGCGGCGGGGGCGGCGCCGGGCTCGCCGGTGTCGCTGGCGTTTGCGTTGACGTTGCCGTTGGCGTTGGCGAGGGCGGCGGCTTGGAGCGCCTCGCGGGCGGCGTCGCGGGCGGCCTGGGCGGCGGCTTGTTGTTCGCGGCGGGCTTGTTCGGCGGCCTGGCGTTGGGCGTCGCGTTCGGCGCGGCGGGCCTGGGCCTCGGCTTCGCGGGCGGCCTGTTCGGCGGCGCGGCGGGCTTTTTCGGCCTCGGCGGCGGCGTGTTCCTCGGCGAGGGCGACGAAGGCGGGGTCGGAGGGATCGAGGGGTTTGCCGGGGGCGACGCGGAACTTGGGCCGGGGTTTTTCGCGGGTGTTGAGGAAGAACTGCCCGCGGTTGTTTTTCTCCACCCAGTAGAGGTCGCCTTCGAATTCGAGGTAAACGGGGGCGTCGGTCTCGTTTTCGGGGATGACGAAGCCGCACTCCTGGAGGGCGCCGTGGAGGTCGGACTCGGGTTGCTCCCAGCGTTTGGCGAGGTAGTTGAGCGCGACGGATTGGCCGGGGGTGTTCTGGTTCTTGCGGAGGTGGGGTTTGACGGCGTCGAAGAAGACGGGGAGGTCGTCCTCGAACTCCTCCATGTTGGCCCAGTCTTCACCGGGTTGGGAGGCCTCGTCGGCGAGGGCCTCGGGGTCGTGGTCGCGGTCGGTGTCGCGGAGTTGGCGCAGGTCGTCGGGGCCGGCGGCTTTTTCCCCGGCGGTGGAGCCGACGGGGGCGTCGGAGGACGCGGCGGGGTCGCCGGCGTATTGTTTTTGCATCAACTCGGCGCGAAGTTTGTCGGCCTCGGCCTTGGCGGCGGCGGCGACGGCGGCTTCGAGCGTCCATTCACGCTGGGTGGGGCGTCGAGCCAAGCCATTAAAGGCCAGGGAGTTGCCGGGGTCGGTTCGGAAATCGACAATCTCCCACTCGTCCTTGCCTAGTTGATTAAGATAGCTTTCCAGCATCGTGGCCGAGGCGAAGCCTCCCTTGCCGCTGGTGATCACTTTATATTCCCAAAGGGCCATGTTTTGTAGGGTTTGCGCAAAAGCCCCCGACGCATCCCACATGCCCCGGGGATTGCCGAGCCCATTTTCACGGGAAATGGGGGAAGGGGCGGGTCGGGGGGCGCGGGACGGGCGGGAGGACGGGGAGTGTGGGGGCGGAGGGCGGGGCGCTGGCGGGCTCGGGCGGATGAGGTGGAGGAGCCGGATGGGCCGGCGATGACGGATGGGCCGAGGACGCCGGCGCTCCGGTGGCGGGCGGGCTCGTTTCCCGGGATGTCGGCCAACGCCGGCTCGCGTTTCACCGCCGGTCCGCCTTTGCCTTCACGGTTTTCCCCGTCCGTCTTCGTTTTTCCCGACCTTTCCCGACCATGGCCAAGCCCGAAGAACCCAAGATCATTTTCTCGATGATGCGCGTCTCGAAGAAGATCGAGCGCAAGGAGATCCTCCGCGACATCTCCCTCTCCTTCTACTACGGCGCCAAGATCGGCGTGCTCGGCCTCAACGGCTCGGGCAAATCGTCCCTCCTGCGCATCCTCGCCGGCCGCGACAAGGAGTTCGACGGGCGCATCCACTTCGAGCCCGGCTACCCCGTCGGCCTGCTCGAGCAGGAGCCGCAGCTCACCCCCGGCTCCACCGTGCGGGCCTGCGTCGAGGAGGGCGTCAAACACCTGACCGATCTCACCGCCGCCTACGACGCCTCCTGGGACGAGCTGGCCGAGGCGGCCGACGACGACGCGCGCGACGCCATCGCCGAAAAACAGGCCAAGCTCCAGGAGGAGATCGAGCGCCTCGGCGCCTGGGATGTCGCGCCGCAGGTCGAGATGGCGATGGACGCCCTCCGCTGCCCGCCCGGCGACGCCGTCGTGGACACCCTCTCCGGCGGGGAGCGGCGTCGCGTGGCCCTCGCGCGCCTGCTCCTGCAAAAGCCCTCCATCCTCCTCCTCGACGAGCCGACCAACCACCTCGACGCCGAGTCGGTCCACTGGCTCGAACAACACCTCGCGCGTTACGAGGGCACGGTCATCGCCGTCACGCACGACCGCTACTTTCTCGACAACGTCGCCCAGTGGATCCTCGAGCTCTCCCACGGCCACGGCATCCCGTGGAAGGGTAACTATTCCGGCTGGCTGGAGCAGAAACAGGCGCGCCTCGCCGCCGAGCAACGCGCCGAGGACAAACGCCAGAAGGCCATGGCCCGCGAGCTCGCCTGGATCCGCCAGGGCGCCAAGGCCCGCCACGCCAAGTCGCAGGCCCGCATCAGCGCCTACGAAAAGATGGTCAACTCGTCCAACGTCGCCGAGCAGGAGCGCGAGTTCGAGCTCGTGTTGCCGAAGGGTCCCCGCCTCGGCCAGCTCGTCGTCGAGGCTCAGGGCATCACCAAGGCCTACGGCGACAAAGTCCTCTTCGAAAACCTCTCCTTCGCCCTGCCCCCCGGCGGCATCGTCGGCGTGATCGGCCCCAACGGCGCCGGCAAAACCACGCTCTTCCGGCTCATCACCGGCGCGGAAAAACCCGACGCGGGCGCGCTGCGCGTCGGCGAGACCGTCGTCATCTCCCACGTGGACCAATCGCGCGACTCGCTGCCCGACACGCAGACCATCCACGAGGCGATCAGCGACGGGGAGGAGATCATCCGCATGCCCGGCCGCGAGGTGAACGCCCGCGCCTACTGCGCGCAGTTCGGCTTCACCGGCGCCGACCAGCAGAAAAAGGTGGGCGTGCTCTCCGGCGGCGAACGCAACCGCGTGCACCTCGCCCGCCTGCTCAAGGCCGGGGCCAACCTCATCCTGCTCGACGAGCCGACCAACGACCTCGACGTGAACTCCATCCGCGCGCTCGAGGAGGGCCTGGAGACCTTCGCCGGCTGCGCGGTCGTCGTCTCCCACGACCGCTGGTTCCTCGACCGGGTGGCGACGCACATCCTCGCCTTCGAGGGCGACAGCCAGGTCGTGTATTTTCAGGGCAACTACAGCGACTACCTGGAGGATTTTCGCAAACGGAAGGGCAAGGACGCCGAGCGCCCCCACCGCATAAAGTATCGCAAGCTCACGCGCTGAGGCCGATTCGCGTTTCGTCGTGATAAGGCCGGTGATCGCCACCTGTAGGCCTGACCGCTGGTCAGGCAGCCCGACCGGCGGGAAGGTGCCAGACATCGAGGACAGTTATGGTGACAGACATCGAGGACGGTTTGGGAAGAAGATCTTCAAAAGATAGGGGAGGGAGCAGGGAGGGGCGCAGCCCCTCCCGCTCTGTATTGGTGGGTTGAGCGAGGAACAGGACGGAGGCCGGCGAGATCGTTTGCGTGAAGAGAGCCGATGAGGTGTTCCCGGAAGTAGAGCCGGAGAGTGTTCGGACCGGCGGGTTTTCCGCCGAGCAGTTCGGCGGTGAAGGCCTTGCCGATCAGTCGTTGACGACCGCGCCAGAAGAAGCGTCCGCGTGGGTCGGGACGCAGCAGTTCCCAGTCCGGCGGATAGACGTGAGCCGGGGCGGGTTGGAAGCGGCGGGGGCTGGCTCGGTAGAGCGAGGCGGGCACCCGCATCGCCAGGGCTTCATGCGGACGGCGCCGGTTGTAATGATCGATCCATCGTTGGAAGCGGTGTTGCTGCGCGGCGAGGTTCGGCGCCGGCGGACGGGCCGTCTCGCGTTTGAGCACGCCGTGCATCTGCTCGTGCTGGGCGTTGTCCTCGGGATGTCGCGGCCGGCCGTATTCGGTGCGGATTCCCAGCTTCACCCATTGGACACTCAACTTGCTCCAGCCTCGCGGGCCGTCGCCTCCGAAGGGCGCGCCGTTGTCCGTGCGGATCGCGCGGGGCAGTCCGTGGCGGCGGAACAGTTGTCTCATCACCCGACCGACGTGTTGTTCGTTGGCCCGCGGCAGGTGTCGCACGCATAACACATATCGCGAGGCGAGATCTCGCACTGTCAGCGCCAGCACCACACGCCCGTCGGCGGTGCGAAACGATCCCTTGATGTCCGCCGTCCACACGTCGTTGGCAAACCTCGCGCGCAGACGTCCCTTCGCCCTCGCGCTCGGCCCCTCCTTCGCCCTGATCTTTCGTGGACGCGTCCGCCCTAACGCCGCAAGCCAGCGCGCAATCGTCCGCACACTTGGCGCGTGTTGACGCGGATAATCGCGCCTGAGTTTCCATCTCAGTTTCCTCGCCCCGAAAGCCTTCTCCTGCATCAACGCCGCCCGCAGCCGCTCCAGCCAAAGCGCCTTCAACGCCGCCGCGCTCTCCGGTCGCCGGCTGCGCTCACGCAACCCTCTCCGCCCCTCCTCTCGAAAGCGCCCCACCCACTTGTAGCCGCACGACCGGGAGATCTCGTGCCGACGACAAAGCGTCGCGAACGATCCGCACCCTTCGCTCAGCCATTCTTCGACGAACACCTTCCGGGCCTCTTCCTTCTCACGTGTTTTCCATGCCATCACTCCACTCGGAAGTGTCCTCGATGTCTGTCACTCCAAGTGTCCTCGATGTCTGGCACCGTGCCAACGGTCGGGCCTAAATCGGTCAGGCCGCCCGACCGGCGGTCGGGCCTAGTGCGTCCATGAAACCATGAACTCAGAATGTGAAAGTCATATCCCCGGGGC
>CBINNW010000131.1:0-14071 GCA_966252115.1 uncultured Akkermansia sp. | reverse complement strand
GCCAGGCCTTGATGGCGCCGTCGGCGATGGAGAGCGAGCGGTCGGGGATGGCGAGTTTCAGGTCGATCTCGATGACGCGTCCGAAGCCCCGGCAACGCGGACAGGCGCCGAGGGGGGAGTTGAAGGAAAACAGGGCCGGCGAGGCGGGACGGAAACTGCGGCCGGTCTCGGGCGAATGCAGGCCGCGGGAGAACGCGCCTGTGGCGCGAAATTCCGAATGACGAATTCCGAATGACGAAGGATCGGAAGCGGGGGCGGAGCTTGATGAAGCGGGGGCGGGCGCCGCGGCGAAAAGGGTGAGCTCGCCTTGGCCGAAGTGGAGGGCCTGCTCGGCGGCTTCGAGGAAACGTATCCGCGAGTCGGCGGTGATGGCGATGCGGTCCTGCGCGACGAAGAGGTGCTCGGCCCCGGCGAGCGGCGACGGATCGGCGAGAAGGTCGTCGATGCGGTGGGCGTTTGCGGGGACGGATGGTGTGGCGTGTGACGTGTGTCCTGTGGCGAGATCGGAGGCGGGGGAGGGGACGAGCACGCGGACGTAGGACTGGCCTTTGAGGCTGGTGAGGATCTCGGCCCATTCGAGCTTGGCGGGGCGTTTGACCCGGAAGGCGACGACGAGGGTCTGCTCGGCGTGGGCGGCGAAGGTTTTTTCCCAGATGCTGGCGGGGGTGTCGTCCTCGACCGGCTTGCCGGTGGCGGGGTCGAAGCAGGTGGCGACGTGGCTGAACCAGACCTTAAAGTAGTCCGTCAGCTCGGTCATGGTGCCGACGGTGGAGCGGGAGGTTTTGACCGTGTTGGTCTGCTCGATGGCGATGGAGGGGCGGATGTTCTCGATCGCGTCCACCTTGGGCTTGTCGAGCAGGTCGAGAAACTGGCGGGTGTAGGCGGAGAAGGTCTCGACGTAGCGGCGCTGCCCCTCGGCGTGGAGCGTGTCGAAAACGAGGGAGCTCTTGCCCGCGCCGCTGGGGCCGGTGACGACGATGTAGCGGCCGAGCGGCAGATCGAGGTCGAAGCCCTTCAGGTTGTTTTGGCGCACACCGCGCAGGCGGATGCACTGGGGCGCGGCGGCGGGACGGCGCGCGGGGGCGCCGGCGGACGCGGAGACGGACGAAGACGGGGCGGAAGAGGAGGCGGAACGAACCACGCGCACACCGATGGAGGCGCTCGGACCGAAAGCAACTCGCACGCGGGCGAGGGTCGGGATTGCTGACGGGACGCTGTCAGGAGGGCCCGGGGGCCAGAGGCCAGAGGACAGAGGCCAGGGGCCGGAGATCAGAGCGACGGAAGGACAGAGCTACGGAAGGACAGAGAGACAGGGGGGCGGCGCGTCAGAGGAGGTGGCGGCGGATGGAGCGACGGCGAAACGGACGGAGGCGGAGGACCGCGGGGGCGTTGTGCCGGTTTGGGCGGATCGGGTCTCGTCACTCGTCACACGTCACACGTCACTGAGCGGCGGGCGCGCCGCGCGCCCGCCGCTCACTCGGTCGTGGCGACTTCGAGGCGGGCTTTGGCGGCCTTGATCGAGGCGGCGACGGCGGGGGCGGGGGCGCGGTCGGTCACGACGGTGAGGCGCGGGTCGAAGGTCGTGGCGAGCGCGAGGGCCTTGCGGCCAAACTTGGAGCCGTCGATGGCGAAGACGGTGCGCTCGGCGGCGGCGATCATGCGGCGCTGGGTCGCGACGATGAGCGCGTTGTGGTTCCAGACGCCGGCTTCGGTGACGCCCGCGCCGCCGAGGATGGCCAGGTCGGCGTGGATCTGGCCGAGGGATTGTTCGCAGAGCGGACCGACGAGCACGCCCAGCCGGCTGTCGATGCTGCCGCCGAGCACGATGGTCTCGAGCGAGCCGAGGTCGGCGTAGAGCGCGGCGATGGGGAGCGAGTTGGTGATCACCTGCAGGCGTTTGGCGACGAGCAGGCGGGCGACCGCGTAAACGCTGGTGCCGCCGTCCAGGATGACGGTCATGCCGGGCTGGACGAGGTCGGCGATGCGTCGGGCGATGGCGTATTTCTCGGCGGCCTGGCGTTCGTCGCGCGCGATGAAGTCATACTCGCGGGCGCGTTCGTCGGTTTCGAGCAGGGTGGCGCCGCCGTGGTGGCGGCGGAGGAGTCCGCGACTTTCGAGGGTGTCGAGCGCGCGGCGGATGGTGGAGAGGGAGGTTTCGCAGCGCGTGGCGAGGGTGTGCAGGTCGGCGTATTTGTGCTCGCGGATGTAGCGTTCGATGAGGTCGAGGCGCTGCTTGGTGGTCATGGCGGGCCTGCTATCGCGCGAGTGCGGGCGGCGGAGGCGAGGTTTTTCGTTTGCGAGCGTGGGCGGGGGACGGATGGTGCGCGCGATGAAAAGCAACGCCTTCCTGGCCTTGATCGCGCGCTGGCTGGTGCTCGCCCTCGGGGTGACGCTGGCCGAAAAACTCGTGGACGGCATCGACTGCGCCGACGGTCTGACGCTTTTCGTGGTCGTGGTGTTGTTGAGTTTTTTCAACGCCGTGCTGAGGCCGATCCTCGTGCTCTTCAGCCTGCCCTTCATCGTGCTGACGATGGGGCTCGGTCTTGTGATCATTAACGCGATCCTTTTTCTTTTCGTCGGCGCCTTGGTGGAGGGTTTCGTGGTGGACGGATTTTGGTCCGCCTTTTGGGGCGCGGTCATCGTGGGTCTGACGAATTTTGTGATGACCTTGTTCATGCGGCGGTCGGGGCCTCCCGGCGGTGGTCGCGGTGGTGACGGCGGGGCGGGCGGCGGCCGTGCCGGGGAGGAACCGGGCGCCGGTCCGCGGCGCGTGCGCGGTGGTGGTCGGGGCGATGACGTGATCGACGTGTGACGCGGCGGGATGGGGCGACTCGCCGGCTCGTCGGCGGCGGTCCCCGGATTTGCGTTTGCCGGAGGCTCGGGCGCGGCTCACGTTGCCGGGTTCCATGAGCGACTCCGTGACTGATATTTCCCACGACCAACATGCCGTGCGCCGGCAAAAGCTGGCCGAGCTGCGCGCGGCGGGTTTCGACCCCTTTCGCGCCAATGTCGCGACGACCCATTTTTCCGGGGACGCGAAAGCGCTTCACGTGGACGGTCAGGACTACGCCACCACGGTCACGGTCGCGGGGCGGTTGGTGACCTTCCGCGTGCAGGGCGGCAGCTCCTTCGTGAAGATCCAGGACCAGCAGGGGCAGATTCAGCTCTACTTCCGCAAGGACGTGCTGGGCGAGGAGCGCTATCTGGTTTTCAAGAAGCAGCTCGACCTCGGCGACATCATCGGCGTCACCGGGCCGCTGTTCAAAACCAAGACCGGCGAAATCACCGTCCGGGTGGACAGCTTCACCCTGGTTTCCAAGGCGCTTCGTCCGCTGCCCGAGAAGTGGCACGGCCTCAGCGACGCGGAGCAGGTTTACCGTCAGCGTTACCTCGACCTGATCGTCAACCAGGAGAGCCGTCATCGGCTGATGACGCGCGCGCGCATCGTCAGCGCGGTGCGGCGCTTTTTGGAGGACCGGCAGTTTCTGGAGGTGGAGACGCCGGTGTTGCAAAGCGTGGCCGGTGGCGCGGCGGCGCGGCCTTTCCAGACCCACCACAACGCGCTCGGCGCCGATTTCGTGCTGCGCATCTCGCTGGAACTTTATCTCAAGCGCATGCTCGTGGCCGGCTACGACCGGGTCTTCGAGATCGGGCGCAATTTCCGCAACGAGGGCATCTCGCGTCGCCACAACCCCGAGTTCACCATGCTCGAGGTTTATCAGGCCTACAGCGACTACCGCGGCATGATGACGCTCGTGCAGGACCTCCTGCGCCACCTGGTGCGCGACGTGGTCAAGCCGACCGAGACCGAGGGCGAAGGCGAGACCGCGGTGAGCCGCCCGAGCATGCGCATCAAGCACGCGGCCTCCGGCGAGTGGATCGACTTTGGCGCCGAGTGGCGCGAGGTGAAATACAAGGACCTCATCATCGAGAAGACCGGCGACCCCGAGTGGTTCTCGCGGAGCAAGGAGGAGAAGGTCGCCGGCGTGCAGAAGCTCGGCCTCTTCGCCGACCCGAAGTGGGAGGAGTTCGAGCTGACCAACGAGATCTTCGGCAAGCTCATCGAGCCGAATCTCATCCAGCCGACCTTCGTCACGCATCTGCCCAAGGAGCTTTGCCCGCTGGCGAAGATCACCGCCGACGATCCGAGCACGATCGACGTGTTCGAGCTCATCATCGGCGGCATGGAGGTCGCGCCGGCCTACTCGGAGCAAAACGATCCCGACGTGCAGCGCGCGATGTTCGAGGCCCAGGCGGGCGAGGAGCAGCAGAAGGTCGATCAGGATTTCCTGCTGGCGCTGGAGCACGGCATGCCGCCCGCCGGCGGCATGGGCATCGGCATCGATCGGCTCGCCATCCTGCTCACCGGCGCCGAGAGCATCCGCGACGTGATCCTGTTCCCCCAGCTCCGGAACACGGCGGGATGATGCGACTGCAAGGAAGTCGGAATTCGGAAGCCGGGATTCGGAAAAAATGCAGCGACCCTTCGCTGGCTTGGTTGTCCTTCTGAATTCCGACTTCCGGCTCCCGACTTCTTTTTTTCCCGATATGCCCTGGCCGCTCTACCTCGCGCTGAAGCAGCTCTTCCCGACGGGGCGGCGCTTTTCGTTTTTCACCTGCATCTCGATCCTCGGGGTGTCGCTCGGTGTCACGCTCCTGATCGTCTCCATCTCGGTGATGGGCGGATTCGGCAGCGAGATCCGCAACATGATCGTCAACACCCAGGGCGAAGTGCAGGTGCGCGCCTTCGGACTGATAAACGAGCCGAAGGCGGTGATGGATTCGGTCAACTCGATCGACGAGGTCGTCGCCTCCACCCCCTTCGCGGAGGGCGTGGTCTTGCTCCAATACGAGAACAAGCCGGCCTTTCCCGCCATCCAGGGCGTGGACATGACGCGGGTCGAGCAGGTGGTCCCGCTGCGCCAGTTCGTAAGGGTGGGGTCCTTCGACGACCTCGACGACGACCGGGTGATCCTCAGCTCGCAACTGGCGCGCATGTTGGGCGTGCGGCTGGGCGACAAGGTGTCGGTCTATTCGCCTCTGCTTCTGGAAAAACTGAAGGCCGACGAGATCCTCATGCCGCGCGAGCTGGAGGTTTGCGGCATCTTCGAGATCGGCCACCAGCAACTCGACAGCAGCGTGGTCATCACGACCCTGCGCGCCATGCAGGAGCTCTACGGCCTCGGCCGGGCGGTCCACGGGATCAACGTCAAGATCGCGCCGGGCGCGGATCCCGACCGGGTGGCCCGCGAGATCAACCGGGTCCTGCCCGTGGACGGCGTGGCGCGCTCGTGGATGGATGCGAACGAGGAGTTCCTCTTCATCCTCCAACTGGAGAAAAACATGATCTTTTTTCTCCTGCTCTTCATCGTGCTCGTGGCGGCTTTTTCCGTGGCTTCGTCACTGTTGATCGCGGTCGTCCGCAAGACCCGCGAGATCGGGCTGCTCGGCGCGCTGGGCGCGACGCCGCGCCAGGTGGCGGCCTGTTTTTGTTTCCAAGGCATCATCATCGGCGTGGGCGGCACCACGCTGGGCTTGATCTTCGGTTTCACCGTGGTGTGGCTGCGCAACGACATCGTGGCCGGCTTCACGCGCCTGACCGGCAGCCGCGAGGCGCTGGAGCGTTTTTATCAATTTAGCCAACTGCCGGCGCATCTTTCGGGCGGCGATCTGGCGCTCATCGTCACGAGCTCGCTTTTCGTTTCCACGCTCGCCGGCCTCCTGCCGGCCTGGCGCGCGGCGCGACTCAAACCGGTGGAGGCCTTGCGGGCGGAGTAACAATGGCCCGCGACGAGGCGCGGGAATGACCAATGTCCAATGTCCAAGGACCAATGACAGGGCTCGATGGGCGCGGGGAATGAACCATGTCGAATGACGAACGCTTGATGACGAACGGTGAGCCACTCCTGAGCGCGCGGGGCCTGCGCAAAAGTTTCCTCAGCGGCGAGCGTCGGCTCGAGGTGCTGCGGGGCGTCGATCTCGCGGTCGCGGCGGGCGAGAGCGTGTCGATCCGCGGCGAATCCGGCTCCGGCAAATCCACGCTGCTCACCCTGCTTTCCGGGCTCGATGCGCCGGATGCGGGCGAGCTCGCGTGGGAGGGCGACTCGCGTCTGGCGCCCGAGCGGCGCGGCCGGCTGATCGGGCTGGTGTTCCAGGCCTTCTATCTGGTGCCGGAACTGGACGCCCTGGAAAACGTGCTCCTCGCCGCGCGCCTGTTGGGCAAGGTGGGTGAGGCGGAGCGAGGGCGGGCGCGGGAGTTGTTGCGCCGGGTGGGCCTGGCCGAGCGCGCGACGCACGTGCCGACGAAACTCTCCGGCGGCGAGCGTCAGCGCGTGGCAATCGCCCGGGCCTTGATGAACCGTCCGCGCCTGATCCTGGCCGACGAGCCGACGGGCAATCTCGATGAACGCAGCGGGGAGTCGGTGATGGATCTGCTGCTCGCGCTCTGCGCGGAGGAGGGCTGCGCGCTCGTGTTGGTCACTCACAACGCGGCCCACGCCCAGCGCTGCGCCCGCCGGCTGATGTTGCACGACGGGGTGTTTGTGGCGGCCTGATCGTCGCCCGCACGGCGGGCGCGTGCGGGCGGGGGCGGGCCGCCGTGATCGGGCGGCCGGTTATCAGCCGAGGATCAGGGATTGGCCTCTTCGCCTTCCTTGGCGAGCGCTTCGGCTTCGCGGCGGAGGCGATCAACCTCGGCCTGGATCTCGTCGTTGGTGAGGTCCACCTGCTTGTAGTAGTGGGAGCGGCGCTTGTAGTCCGAGGAGCGGATGATCCGGTTTTCCATCTCGGCCTCGAGCTCGGCGGCGGCGCGGGCGAGGGCTTCCTCGCGATCACGCTGCGCGCGCAGGGCGGCGGCGCGGGCGGCCTCGCGGTCGGCCGCGGCCTTGGCGGCGGCTTCCTGGGCGCGGAGTCGCTCGAGCGCGGCGAGGCGAGCCTGTTCGGCGGCGGCGGCGTCGCGGGCGCGCTCGTCGGCGAGGCGCTTCGCCTCCGCGTCGGCGGCGGCGCGCTGGGCGGCGAGCGCCTTCTCGCGCTCGGCGGCGGCGAGGGCGGCCTCCCGCTCGGCTTTCAACCGGGCGGCGGTGGCGGCGGCCTCGGCCTCGCGCAGGCGTTTCTCCTCGGCGTCGGCTTTCTCGGCCTCGAGGCGGGCCTGCTCGGCGGCGAGGCGCTTGGCCTCGGCTTCCTGGGCGGCGCGACGTTGGTCCTCCTCCAGGCGCTGGTCGTCGGCCTTTTCGGCGACGGTTTCGCGGACGGTTTCCGTTTGCGCCTGACGACTCTTGTAGGTGCGCCAGCCGACGATGCCGACGACGAGGAGCAGAAGCAGGATGATGACGGGAAGCAGGCGTTTCATGGTGTGGTGTTTGAGTCGGAGGAAAGGCCGGAGGTTCCTTCGTCGCGAGGCGAAAGGGCGCGGAGACGCGCGGCGGGTTTTGCGGAGCGCGCGCCCTCGCGCGGGCTCACGGTGAGGCGGGGGTGGGGGCGTCGGTGGCGGCTGCGGCCGAGGCGGGGGAGGCGAGCGGCCACGGGAGCGGGAAGTGTTTCCAGTCCATGGTGAGGGTGGAGCTGGTGACGGGCGCTCCGAGCTCGGGCGAGGCGGGACCGGCGAAGGGATTGGCGGGGACGGGGAAGCTGACGCGGTAGTCGGAGGTGACGGTGAAAAAGCGACCGCGGCGGCGGTCCTCGGCGGTTGAATAGGTGCAGGAACCGTCGGGGCGAATCTCGATCACGAAGGCGTCGAGCGCGCCTGTCGGCAGGGCCGGATTGGCGGGGGAGGAGGCGACGAAGCCTTCCAGCTCGGCGGCGTCGGCCGGCCAGGCCGCGTGGTCGCGGTGAAAGGCGATGAGGGCGTAGGTGACCAGCTGGGCGCGCGGGGGGTAGAGCGTGGCGAGGGCGGGCAGGGACTCGGCGTCGGGGCTCCAGGCGGACATCAGGAGATAGGTGCCGAGCACCTGTTCCACGCTCTGGCCGGACTCGGCCATCTCGACCCGGGGCGGCTGCACATAGACGCAGCCGCCGCAGAGGAGCGCGACCAAGGGGGCGGCGAGGCGAGGGCGGCGGGCGGCGGGGCTCATGCGTCGGCTCCGGTGGCGCCGGCGGGCGCGGCGGCCTCGCGGTCGCGTTCGGTCTTGAGTCGGAGCTGGCCGCAGGCGGCGTCGATGTCGTGGCCCTTTTCGCGGCGCAGCGTCACGGGCACGCGGGCCTGGCGAAGCACGTCGGCGAAGCGTTCCTGGCGGTTGCCGGAGGGGCGTTTCCACGGGAGGCCCTCGACGGTGTTGTAGGGGATCAGGTTTACGTGGGCGTGCAGGTCGGCGGCGATGTCGCGGAGTCTCTCGGCCTGATCGAGCGAGTCGTTCACGTCCTCGATGAGGATAAACTCGAGCGTGACCATGCGGCCGTGTTTTTCGGAGAAGGCCTTGACCGCGGGCAGGAGCTTCGCGAGCGGGAAGGCCTTGTTCACCGGCATGATTTTTTCGCGCACCTCGTCGGTCGCGCCGTGCAGGGAGATGGCGAGGCGGAAGCCGAGGGGCTCGTCGGCGAGCTTGAGGATTTTGGGGACGAGTCCGCTGGTCGAGAGGGTGATGCGGCGGGCGCCGAAGCCGAGGCCCCAGTCGGCGTTGACGATGGTGAGGGCGCGGAGGACGGCGTCGTAGTTGGCGAGCGGTTCGCCCATGCCCATGACGACGATGTTGTCGAAGGTGGCCAGGCCGCCGTGGGCGCGGGGGTCGTGGGCGTCCTCGCGGTAGCAGACCTGGAGGAGCTGGGCGACGATCTCGCCGGCGTCGAGGTCGCGTTTCCAGCCGGCCAGGCCGGAGGCGCAGAATTTGCAGGCCATGGCGCAGCCGACCTGGGTGGAGATGCAGATGGTTTTGCGCGATTGGTCGAGGCCGACGCCTTCCTGGGGGGCGCGGATGATGACGGTCTCGATCAGGGAGCGGTCGCCGAGCTCGAGGAGGAGCTTGTCGGTGACGTCGCGTGATTGTTTTTCGAATACAAGGGAGGCGGGCAGGAGCTCGAAGGTCTCGGCGAGCCAGGCGCGGAGCGGCTTGGAGAGATTGGTCATCGAGTCCCAGGAGCGCGCGCGTTTCTTGTAGAGCCAGTCGAGGATCTGGCGGGCGCGGAATGCCGGCTCGCCGCGCTCCTTGAGGCGGGCGGCGAGGGATTCCAGGGTCTCGCCGGTGAGCGGCGGCTTGGCGGGCGTGAACTTCATGCTTGGACAACACGCTCGCACGCGCCCGACTCTTGGCAACACCTCGCCCGCCCGCATCTTTTCGCCGCGCCATCATGGGAATCCTTCATCGACACCTTTTCACCAGCGTCTTGGTCGGGACCGTGGTGGCGGTGGGCTTGTTCGGGTTCGTGTTCATCGCGGGGCTGGGGCTGCGGGAGTATTTGCCGCTGGCGGCGAAGGGGCAGTTGCCGTGGATGACGGTGGCCCGGCTGATCGCGCTGATGGTGCCGTATGCGGCGGTGTATGTCCTGCCGGTGGGGTTGTTGACGACGGTGCTTCTGGTGCTGGGGCGGATGTCGAGCCAGCAGGAGATCACGGCCATGCGCGCCGCCGGGCTGAGCCTCGGCTACATCTCGCGGCCGATCTGGCTGATCGGGGTGGGGGGCGTGTTGCTGGCGCTGGCCTTGAATTTCCAGTTCATGCCGGCGGCGCGCACCGCGCAGCGGGCGATCCGGGACGCGGCCCTCGAGTCCAACCTGCTGAAGCTCATCGTGCCGAAAACCTTCGTGCGCGATCCGGACGGCGGTCGGAATGTCATCTATGTCGCCGAGCGGAGCGGCTCCGAACTCCGGGATATCTGGCTGTGGCATCTGGACCGACAAAAACGGGTGGTGCGTTTCGTGCGCGCGCGCAGCGGGACGATGGAATTCCAAAAGGAGCAGGGGGTGCTGGCGCTGACCTTCCACGATGTGAGCGTGGAGACGCGGGACGAGGATCGGCCGGAGGATTTTTCGAAACCCCAGCCCATCGCGAACTCGGATTCTTTTACCGTGCGTTGGGCGCTGGACGGGCCGGATGCGCACACGAAAACCTCGCAGAAGCTGGGGTGGCAGACGCTGGGACAACTGATGGCGCGTCGGCGGGCGCTGATGGACAAGGGCCCGGAGGTGGGCGACGCGGAGCGGCGGGAGCTCACGCGGGTGAACGTCGCGCTGAACGAAAAGGCGGCCGCGAGCTTCGGGGTGCTGGCGCTGGTCTTCGTGGCGGTGCCGCTGGGCATAAAGGTGTCCCGCAAGGAAACCTCGGCCAACCTGGGTCTGGCGGTCCTGCTGGTGCTGGGTTACTACTTTCTGGCCGGTCTGGTCGGCACCCTGGAGCGCAATCCGGCGCTGCGGCCCGAGCTGTGGGTCTGGGCGCCGCCGCTGGCCTACGTGATCACGGGCGCCTGGCTTTTCCGGAGGGTGGACCGGGCGTAGAGCGCGCCGGGGGAGCGGCGGATTTTTTTATTTCAGGCCGCCTTCGTGGGCGCCGGGGTTTTTGAGCTGGTCCTTCCAGCCGAGGATCTTGGCTTGGGCGCCGAATTTCTCGGCCATGGGCTTGTCGCCCTTTTCCATCCAGATGCGGGAGAGGGTGGTGTTGATGAACAGATCGTCGCCGCGCAGCGCGTGGGCGCGGGTGGCGGCGGCGAGGGCGGCGTCGAGCGCGCGGGTGGAAAAGTGGATCTCCGCCAGCGCGTGCCAGGCCTCGAAGCTCTCCGGCGCGGCGGCGACGGCGCGCTCCAGTTTCGCCACGGCGGCGTCGCTGTCGCCCATGGTGTGGTCAAACGTGGCGTCTTCGATCAGGGTCTGGAGCTCGTCGGCGGTCATCACGATTGGAAATGGGCCCTTACGGAAACGATGGGAAAACAAAAACCGCGCCCTCCGACTGACGGAGCGGCGCGGGTGGGAAATCGAGCGGTGGCGCGGCGGCTTGTTTACTTTTGCTCGGGGCCGCCGACGAGGGCGAAGGTGAGCTGGATCACGGGCGCGACCTTGTCCTCGTTTTGGCCGGGCTTGATGCCGTAGTCGCCGCGGTTGATGGAGAAGGCGCCGCGCACGACGAGCAGGTCGCCGGGGAGCTCGGGTTTGTTGACGCGTTTGCCGAAGGCGCCGGGCAGGTAGCTGAGCGTCACGGGCACGGAGATCTGCTTGCTGACGCCCTTGAGGGAGAAGGTGCCCTTGGCTTCGGCGCTCCACTTGTTGTCGCCGGTGGATTTCACGTCCTCGAGTTTGGCGAACTCGAAGCTGATCTCGGGATGGGTGGCGGCGTCGATCCAGCCGGCGCTGAGCAGGTGCTCGGTCATGGTGGAGTTGGAGGTCTTGAGCGAGCCGGCCTCGACCTCGATCTTGCCTTTGGCGGAGGCGACGTCGGCCGGATCGAAGGTGACCTCACCGTCCACGCCGGCGGCGGTGCCGGCGATGGGCTCGAGCACGGAATCGAGGGTGAACTGGATGGCGTTCACGCCCTTCGGGTCCTTGAAGTCGAAGACCTGCGGGGCGGCGACGGCCGACACGATGGTGAAGCCGGCCAGAACGATGGAGCGGAGGATATGGGTCATGGTGATGATGAACGGATGGGAAAAAGGGGACGGGGGAAAAGGGACGGGGGAAACGGGGCCGGGCGGCGGGGGGCGCGTCGTCGCTCCGTTTTCGTTTCAGCCTCGTTTGCGAGCCGGGACAAAGGTCACGCCCGCGAGCAGGAGTCCGGCGAAGACGCCGGCGCCGAGGAATTCGAGGCCGGGAACGAAGCGTTTCTCATACTCCACGTATTCGATCTCGGTGACGGGATCGAGCCGGGTGACGGGCACCTCGTTTTTGGTCCAGCCATCGTTGTAGCCCTTGGCCGCCCAGAAGGAAAACACGCCCAGCGCCAGCAACACGCCCGCTCCCCGCAGCAGGATACGCCACGCGGCGATGCCGCCGGCGGGCGGGGTGGGGGAGTCGGGGGAGGCGGAGCTCATTTGCGCGAGAGGCAAGCCGGCCGGGCGCGGCGCGCAAGCGGGCGCGTGGGATTTCTCCGGGGCGGGTGGCGGGGGCGGATACCGAACCTTTCGCGGGGGCGGGCGCGGTCAGCGGGCGTCGGCCCGGGCGAGGGAGAGCGCGGCGACCACCGCCGTCTCGAGGCGAAGGATGCGGTTTCCCAGGGAGCAGAGGACAAAACCGGCCGCGCGCAGGATCTCCCGGTCGCGCGGTCCCCATCCGCGCTCGGGGCCCAGCGCGAGGACCAGCGGGGCGGGGGAGGCGTCCTCGTTTTTCGGCCTGTGCCAGCCGAGGGCGTCCGCGAGCGGGCGGGTGGCCTCGTAGGGATCGAGCGCGAGGCGGAGCGGGGGAGCGGCGGGCAGCGCGTGCGCGGCGCGGCAGGCCTCGGCGAGCGAGAGCGTCCAATCGACGCGGGGCAGCCGCGTGTCGCAGGCCTGGGCGGCGCCGGCGAGGACGTGGCGCCGCCATTCGCCGGAGGTCCAGAGGGAGGAGGCGGCGTAGTTGGGATCGCCGCGTTCCGTCGCCACAAAGTGGATACGCGCGACGCCGAGCGTGGTGGCGTCGCGCAGGATGTCGCGCGCGGTCTGCGGTCTAGGCAGGCCGAGCAGGAGCGTCACCGGCGGCGGCGGCGGGGCGTCCCCGTTCGGGGAAAACTCCAGCCGCAACCCGCCGGCCGTGGCGTCGATCTCGCGCAGGGTCGCGACGCCCTGCGGGCCGTCCACCACGCCCGCCACGAAGGTGTCGCCGGGGGCGCGGCGGAGGACCTTGAGGATGTGTTGCGCGCGCGGATCGGAGAGCGGGAGCGGGGCGCCGAGCTCGTGGGCTTCGAGAAGGATGAGGTTCACCGGAATCCGGAATGGGACTTCGAGGGCGGGGCGCAAAGGGAGGGGCGCAAAGGGCGGGGCGCAAAGGGCGGAGCTCAAAAGGCGGAAAGCGGAGCGCGATCACCAACTACCAATCACCGACTACGAACTACCAACTGCGAACTACCAACTACCAACTGCCACCGACCCATTCCCGCCCCGTCTCCGCTTTCCCGACCGCTCAGCCGGCGAGGATGGCGTCGATGGCGGCGAGTTCTTCGGCGCCGAAGCGGGTGTTCTCGACGGCGGCGACGCAGTCCTCGACCTGGGCGACCTTGCTCGCGCCGATCAGGGCGGTGGTGACGCGGGCGTCGCGCAGCACCCAGGCGAGCGCCATGCGGGCGAGGCTCTGGCCGCGCGCCTGGGCGAGGGCGTTGAGTTTTTGGATTTTCGCGAGGACCTCGGGGGTGACCCGGTCGGCGTTGAGGAAGGGGCTGTTGACGTTGGCGGCGCGGGAGTCCTGCGGGATGCCGGAGAGGTAGCGGTTGGTCAGCAGGCCCTGCGCGAGCGGGCAGAAGGGGATGCAGCCCATGCCCTCGCGTTCGAGCACGCCGAGCAGCTCCGGTTCGATCCAGCGGTTGAAGAGATTATAGACCGGCTGGTGGATGAGCGCGGGCACGCCCATCTCGCGCAGCAGCGCGGCGGCGCGCGCGGTGGTGGGCGCGTCGTAGTTGGAGACGCCGGCATACATCGCCTTGCCGGAGCGCACGGCCTGGGCGAGCGCGCCCATGCTCTCCTCCAGCGGCGTGTGGGGATCGGGGCGGTGGTGGTAAAAGATGTCCACGTAGTCCAGGCCCATGCGGCGGAGGGAGCGGTCGAGCGAGGAGAGCAGGTATTTGCGCGAGCCCCATTCGCCGTAGGGGCCGGGGTGCATGCGGTAACCGGCCTTGGTGGAGATCACGAGTTCGTCGCGGTGGGGCGCGAGGTCGAGCGCGAGGATCTTGCCGAAGTTTTCCTCGGCGGAGCCGGGCGGCGGGCCGTAGTTGTTGGCCAGATCGAAGTGGGTGACGCCGAGATCGAAGGCGCGGCGCACGATGGCGCGGCCGTTTTCGAAGGAATCGACGCCGCCGAAGTTGTGCCACAGCCCGAGCGATATCTTGGGCAGAAGCAGACCGGAGCGGCCGCAGCGGGCGAAAAAGGAGGCGTTGTCGTAGCGGGTGGGGGCGGGGGCGTAGGACATGGATCGGGGGAGCGACCTCCGCGAATGCGCCAGCCCGCCGGCCTTGTCGAGCGCGCGGGGAACT
>CBINNW010000130.1:0-14310 GCA_966252115.1 uncultured Akkermansia sp. | reverse complement strand
TCGACGGCCTGTTCGTAAACGGCGCGGTTGTCGCAGAGGATGCCGATGGCGGCCAGGGAGGCCATGTTGGCGGTGTCCCAATTTAGCCGGTAGTGGGTGTTGCCGCCTTTGGTGAAGGGGGTGTCGTGGTGGCGCCAGAGGAAGTCGAGATTCTCGGGGTAGAAGACCCGCATCATCATCGACTGAAAGGCCTTTTTTTCGGCGGCGGGCCAGCCGGGGTAGGTGCTCAGGAGTTCGCCGCCGGAGGCGAGGAGGTAACCGCAGATGCCGGCGGCGAGGGATCGGTTGGTGTCACCCTGGAGGCCGAACAGGTCGGACCAGACATTGGCGATCTGGACGGCCTTGTCGGCGAAGGCGGTGTCGCCGGTGAGGTGCCAGCGCAGGGCGAGTTCGTAGATGGCCTGGGCGTCCTGCTGGGAGCGGGTGTAGTTGTTGCCGCTGGCGCCGCGCACGATGTAGTCCACGTTGTAGGCGGGCCATCCGGTCTGGGCCCAGGCGCTGTTCGCGAGGGTGGTGTAGGAGCTGGCCCAGGGCTCGGCTCCGGTGGTGACCTTGGTCTTCATGCGCTCGAGGTCGGCTTGGGTGTGCAGGGCGCCGGGATGGGCGAAGGCGGGGGCCGGCGCGGCGAGCGGGGTGAGGTCGAGCTGGAAGACGCGGTCTCCGGCGAGCGGCGTGATGGGGCCGCCCCACCAGGCGCGGGTGTAGGCCGTGCCTCCGGCGTAGGGATCGGGGGCGAAGTTGGTGTCGATGCCGAGCCACTCGAAGAAGTTGGCGCTGCCATTGCCGACCCAGAAGTCGAAGGCGTAGGTGGTGTTCGGCTCCAAGTGGGTAGTGAAGGGCAGGTTGAAGGTGATGTAGGTGCCCGCGCCGTTCACGCTGGCGCCGTAGCCGGGGTTGCCCGTGCCGCCCATGATGAAGGGCTGTTTGGTGAGGGTGGTGGCCTCGGTGCCGCTGATCTGGCTGATCTCGACGAAAATGGGGCCGTTGTGGGCGTTGAGATCCCAGACGGTGGTGTTGCCACCGGTGGCGGTGTTGCCGGTGTAGCCGGCCATGCGGGCGGTGACGCGCGTAAGCTCGTAGCCGTTGGGGTTGGAGCCGGTGGTGAAGGTCTGGCCCTGACGAGGCTGGTTGTTGGCGACGTAGGTGCTGGCGTCGTTGGCCGGGCCGTTGTTCGCGCCGCCGTCGGCGTTGACGCCGGAGCCGCCGAGGTTGGCGGCGTCGAAGGCGGCGCCGGTCCACTGGGAGATGTCGTCCGCCGCGGCGGAGGGCTGGGTGGCGGAGTAGGTGACGGTGGACTCGAAAGAGATCGGATGTGCGAGCGCGCGGCCACCGAGGAGGGCGGAGAACACCAGGACGAGGATGGATAAACGGCGGTGCTGACTCATGGGGAAAGGGGGGCGGTCCGAGCGAGTTCGAGGTCGGCGCGTTCGCGGAGGGGGCCGGCGGGGAAGGTGTCGGCCCAGGCGCGGGCGGCGGCGGGGTCGCGGAGACCCCAGGCGTGGAGGACGGAGAGGGCGGCTTCCTCGCGGGCGGGGCCCGCGGGCGACATGGCCGCGAGGAGGCGGGCGGCGGCGGCGGGATCGGAGGTCGCGCGTTCGTAGGCAATTCTTGAATACACCTGGTCGCGGAGATCGCCGGCGGGGAGCCGGCCGGCCCAGGCCTGCGCGGCGGCAAAATCGCGCGCGGCCCATTGCTGCGCGAGGTTGGGGACGAGTTGGCCGGCCATGGGATCGAGGCCGAGTTCGGCGGAGAGGGTGATTGCGGCGCGCGGATCGAAGCCGGCCCAGTGCAGGCAGACGGCGACGAGGCGCTCGTGGCGTTTGGCGGGATCGGTCTCGCGCCGGGCGTCCGCGATCAGCGCGAGCAGGGCCTCCTCGTCGGCGGACGTGGGCTGCCGGGCGGAGGGAGGCTCGACGGAGGACGAGACGGGCGGGGTGAAGGGTGATTTGACGGAGGGCGGACGAAACGGCTCCGCCGTTCCGCCACGGTCGGAGGGGACGGATTCGGCTACGGGCGGACGAAAGCGCTCCGCGCTTCCGCTACGAAGGAGGATGCCGAGGATCAGCAGCAGGGGCGCGGCGACGAGGATCGCGCGGGCCGGGATTCGGCGTCGGGATCGCAGGGGATGGAGCATGGGTGGCAGAAAAGGAAAACGCCGGCGATGCGTGGGCACCGCCGGCGGTGAGAAAGCCCCGAGCATGCGGCGGGGAGATCAGTAGCCGGGGGCGGGGAAAACTTCGGCGAAGGTCGCGTTGGCCTGGGCGGTGGCACCGGAGACGGTGATGGCGTTCACCACGCCGGACACGTTGCTCAGGTAGCGCGTGGCGTCGGTCCACATCTGGTAGGAATACTTCGTGGTGTCGGACAGACCGGTGACACGGCGGAAGGTGGCTCCGTTGTTGTAGGTGGAGGTGCCGTCCGCGGCATCCATCCACATTTCGCCGTTGGAGCGGACGCGCAGGTAGTAGCCGGGGAAGTTGATCGACTCGAAGGACACGCCGGGGAGACCGGCAAGCCCGGTGACGACGCGGAATTCCGAGTTCTGCGCCGGATCGGGATCGGTGATGATCGAGGCCCGATACCAGGAGTGGCAGATGTATTGGTTGGTCGTGGTGGAGAGGCGCAGACGGCGCACGGTGGAGGCGGCGGTGAACTTCCACTGCTGGTCGTTGCCTCCGGTGTTTTGCCACTGGAGCACGTTGGCCCCGTCGGCGGTGGAGGCGCCGGAGACGGCGACGGTCTTGCCGCTATGCACGAAGAGCGGGCGGAGAAAACCGCCGCCGGTGTCGGTGAGGGTGACCTTCTGGTTGTTGCCGGCCCAGTAGTCCCAGAGGTTGATGTTGGCGCCGTTGGCGGTGGACAGGCCGGTGACCTCCATGGCGCGTCCGCTGAAGGCGCCGATGACGCTGTATTGGCCGGAGCCGAGGGCGGTGACGGTCCAATTCTGCTTATCGGCGATGTTGGCATCGACGATGGTGTTTTGCTCGATGTTGGTGCCGTTGGCCGTGCCGTTGTTGTAGGCGGTCAGGGCCTTGCCGCTGTTGCGGTTGGTGACCTGGTAAACGCCGGTGGGCAGGCTGGTGGGAACGGGGTCGCGATAGCAGGTCAACGTGGTGAAGCCGAACTGGTCGAAGGCGCTGCCGTGCGCGCCGTAGGACGGGCCGCCGTCGGGACGGAGGGCGGCGGCTTTTTCCTCGACCTCGGGGATGGTGATGCCGAGGCGCTGGGCGTAGTGGCCGACGATCATGTCCCAGACGGGCCGGGTGGCGCCGTGGGCGGCGTTGGAAACATACCAGTGGGTGTTGGGAGAGCCGTTCCCCTGACCGCTGCGCCACGAATAGTAGGCGAAGGGCACCGGTTTGTAGAGGTTGTAGCGGGCGACGTATTCGGCGCCGGCCATGAAGCGGTTGTTGTTATATCCGTAGAGGTCGATGCCCTGGTTCCAGGCCATCTCGCAGATGGAGGCCATGAGGCCGATGCCCATGATCGCGTGTTCCTGATCGCGGCCGGATTCCTGCCACTGGCCGAGGGTGGGCGAGTGGAGGATGGGCACGGCGTTGTTGATGGCGCCGTTTCCTCCGCCGGTTTTGAAATAGTTCACCGCCTGGTCGATCTTGGCCTGGTCGTCGCAGAGGATGCCGATGGAGAGGACCGAGGCCATGTTGCAGAGATCCCAGTTGGCCCAGTAATTCTGGATGTGGGCGTCGTTGTGATAGAGGAGAAACTGGTTGTTGAGCGGGTAAAAGACGTTTAGCATCATCGTCTTGAACTGATTAAAATCCGCCGCGGCCCAGCCCGAGTAAGTGCGCATGATCTCGGCGGCGTTGGCGATCTGGTAGCCGTAGAGGCCGGCGGCGAGGAAGCGGTCGGCGTTTCCGGTGACACCCTGAAGCGTGTAGCCCCAGGCGTTGAGGATCTGGACGGCCTTGTCGGCGTGGGCGGTGTTGCCGGTGATCTTCCAACGCAGGGCATTCTGGTAGGCGGCGTGCGCGTCATTGTAGAGCAGGGCGGAGTTGTCGGGCGAGGTGCCGCGGTTGATGTAGGAGACGGCCCGGGGACCCCAGGTGCTCTGGGAGTTGGCGCTGGCGACGAGATTGTCCCAGCTGCCTTTCCAAGGTTGGGCGTTGGCGGCGACTTTCGCGGCCATGCGAGTGAAGTCGGCCTCGGTGTGCAGCATGCCGGGGTGGACGGCGGCGAGAAGGTCGGAGCCGAAGGCGCCGATGAGCAGGCACAGGGAAAGGCCGAGCGAGCGGCCGCGGGTATGTTTTGTCGGGGTCATGTTTTTTTTGGGGGAAATCGGAGGCAATGCGGAGCCCGCGTCGGCGAAGGACTCGCCGACGAGAGCGGGAAAGCGGGACAACGGGAGGGCGTCGGCGGGAAAGCCGGCGCTCCCGGGAGCGAGTGCCGGCTCAGCGACGGTGGCGGCGGCGCAGACCGACCGCGCCGAGGGCCGCGACGCCGAGGAGGGCCGCGACGCTGGAGGGCTCGGGAATGGCTCCGACGGAGAGCACGCCGTTCGTCTCGTTAAGAGAGAAGGTGAACGCGCCCGAGGAGCCGCTCCAGATGTCTCCGGCTTGGACGAGCGAGCCGCCAAAGCTGCCGCCGAGGCTGACCGAGCCGAAGTCGCCGATGTGGGAGCCGAAATCGAACAGGTTGTAATCCGTGCCCGCGGTGAGGCTCGCGGTGGAGAAGGTCAGCGTCAGGCCGCCGCCCAGCGTGAGGGTGCCGGCGCCGGCGTTGAAAAAGCCGGCGGTGGCGGCGTCGAGGGCGATGCTGACGTTGGCCGCGCCCAGGTCGTAGGCGGCAAGGGCGGAGGTGTCGAAGGTCGCGCCGTTGGCGATGTTCAAACCCGCGCTGGCGAGCGAGCCGCCGGTGCCGATGGCCAGGGTGCCGGCGTTCACTGCGGTGGTGCCGGTGTAGGTGCTCGCGCCGGTGAGGGTAAGGGTCCCCGAGCCGTCCTTGGCGAGGCCGCCGCCGATGGAGATCGCGTCGGTGAGCAGGGCTTGGCCGATGGTGACGTCGAAACTGTTGGTGTCGATCACCGCGCCGCCCGATTTCACGAAGGCGTTGGTGAGGCCCGTCATATAGGTGGCGTTGGCGGCCGTGGCGCGGAGGGTGCCGCCGTTGAAGTTGAAGGTGCCGGTGCCGGCGCCCTTCTGGACTTTCGCGGTCTCGATAGCGCCGCCGTCGAGGTTGACGGTGCCGACGGAGGCGGCGCCCGAGGCCAGCTTGATGCCGTTGCCGGCGGTGCTCGCGCCGGTGTTCACCAAGCCGGTGCCGGAGACGGTGAGCGTGCCGTTGTTGGTGCCGGAGCCGGTCCAGTGGTTGCCCACCACGATGCCGCCGTTGACGGTGGTGTTGATGGAGTTGAACGCGCCGCCGCTGACGGCGAGGATGCCGGTGGCGCCGCCTTGGTCGCCGATGTTGACCGCGCCGGTGCCGGTCGCCGCGTTCACGGTGCCGCCGCTCTGGTTGAAGGTGCCGGCTCCGGTGCCGCTGCTGCCGATGTTGAACCAGGTGACGCTGGAGAGCGTGCCTGCGCTCAGGTTGTAGGTGCCCTGCGAGGACACTCCGTTGCCGGTGCCGATGTTGAAGCTGTTGCCGGCGCTGGTGAAGGCCACGGTGCCGCCGCTTTGATTCAGCGTCGCGTTGGAGGTGGCATCAGGACCGATGGTGAATCGCGTCGAGATCGTGAGGCTGCCACCGGTGACGTCGAGGCGGCTGGGGTTGCCGTTGAAGGCGCCGAGCCAGAGCTCGCCCGCGGTCTGGGCGCCGGTCGATACGACGGGAAAATTGGGAAGAGAACCGGTCGTGCCGACGAAGACGACTCCGGTCGTGGGAACGGCGTTTGTGTCCCAGTTGGCGGCGGTCTCCCAAGCGCCGGAATCGCTGCCGTCCCAAGTCTGGGCCTGGGCGGTGGGGAGGACGACATACAGGCTTGCGGCGGAAGCGCCGACGGTGAGGAAACGTCCGAGCGCGCGTGCCGGACGGGATTGGTGCGGGGTGGTTTTCATAGGGCTCATTCCGTGTTTTGTATTGCTGGATGAGGAAAGGGACGGGGCGGCGCGAGGGGCGGAGGCTCACCGCATGGGCGGGCGGAGGAAGCGGATGAGGCGACTCGCCGCCGAGAGGGAGTGGCCAAACAAGAAGGGCCGTTTTCGCCTCAAACCCGACACGCGGAGGAAAACTTTTGATCGGGCGAAAAAAGGTGTCTCGTGGAGCGCGCCGGCCAGACGCGGCGTTGGCCGGCGCACCCGGGGTGAACCGGCTGTCGCGCGCGACGTGCGCCGAGGCGCATGAACGAAAGCGGAGCCGGGGCTCCGCGCTCCAAAACGGACCGGAAGCGCGGTGATGCGGACCGGCTCAGAACCAGAAGTTTGGCGTGTTGCTGATGGTCTTCATGGTGAATACGGCGGGATCGTTCATGGTGCCGAGGGTGGCTTGCTTGAAGGCGCGCCACCGCACGTGGCCGTCCACGTAGCCGGTGTGGGCGCCGGCGGGCATCGATCCGGCCATGTGGTTGCTGACGTTGTTGAGGCCACCGGCCACGACATTGGTGAAGTTGCCATTGGCGGAGACGACTCCATCGACGACCAGAGGGCGTCGGCTAGGGGGGAGCGAAACGATGTCGAGTCCTACCGTGACATTGTAGGAGGCCTGCAAGCGGCCGTTCAGGTATTGAGGCGCCACCTGTTTGGTTCCCGATATGAGCAACACATAGCCGGTCACCGTGTATTTGTTCCCCTCGTAGTCATAGAGCTTCTCGATGCCATGCTCGGCGAGCATGCTGGAGGACGGGCAAAAGAGCACCTCGCGGCCGGCGGTGCTTACCAGATCGCCCGAAACGGAGTGGGCGACGTCCCAAGCCCAGTTGGCAGGGCCGGAGTTGCTCGGGAAATTTTGATTCCGGTTGGAGTTGGCTGCATTGATCAGGGCGACGCCGATCTGTCGGACGTTGCTCATGCACTTGGCACGCTTGGCGGATTCGCGCACCCGGCCCACCGTGGGGATGAGGATGGCGGCGAGGATGCCGATGATGGCGATGACCGTGAGCAGTTCGATCAGAGTGAAGCCGCGGCGCGGGGCGCGCGGGAAACAAAAGCAACTTTTCATGGGGTGGAGCTCTGGGAGGAAGAATGAGCCCGACCGCCGGTGGTGGTGGCGGCCGGGCGGGGGCGGTCGTTTAGGGTGTGGTCACGACCAAACGCAGGAATCGCCGGGCCTGGGTGGCGAATGAGACGGTGTCGGTGTAGGTCGCGCCGCCCGTGGTGGAGAATTCCGGGTAGGTCCGCACCGTGCTCCAAGTGACGAGGTCGTCGCTGGCCTCGATCATGTAGACCAAAGTCGTGTCGCCGATGTGGTTGAAGCTCAGGGTCAGGAAGTCGCCGGAGCGGGCCACCGTCACCGCCAACGCGTTGGACGCGGTCGGGGTCGTGCCGAGGGCATACTCCAAGAGGTTGGACTGGCCATCGCCATCGGGGTCGGCGGTGTTGGCCGCGTCTCCGCTGTTGGCGGTGGTGTTGAAGTAGGTTTGGCGCCACGCTTGGAGCTCGGTGACGCTGGAGGTCGGCATGGCGGAGACCGGGGCGCTGTCCGCGCTTTGCGCGAGGCCGTTGGCCGCGGCCACCGTGTAGTAGTAGGTCGCGCCTGCCGTCACGTTGGTGTCGGTGTAGCTGGTCCCCGTCACCGCTCCCGGGTTGATCGCGGCGTAGGGACCTGCGATGCTGGTGGCGCGTTTGACGGTGTAGCCAGTGGCTCCGCCGGAGGCCGCCCAAGAGAGGCCGACCTGGCCGCTGCCGGCCGTCGCGCTCAGACCGGCGGGAACAGCAGGGGCGATGTCCGTGGCGGTGACGAGGAGCTGGAAGCCAACGAGGGGGGCGAGGCCGCCGCCGTTGGGGCTGGTGTCGGGGGTGATGGACCAGGCGACGGTGCCGTCGGCGGCGACCACGCCGGTGAAAGCGACGTAGGCGGCACCGGGGTAGGTCTCGGCCCCATAGTAATAGGGGTTGTTGAACTCGATGTTGCGGCCGGCGTCCTCGCTGCCGCCGACGCCGAGAACGGTGGTGGTGCCGGTGGGGCTGGCGAGGTGGTTGTTGGCGGTGGCGAGGGCGACGTTGGCGGTATCGTTGACCAAGGCGGAGTTGTAGGCGGTGCCGGCCTTGGCGGTCTTGCCGACGGCATAGACGAGGAGGGTGACCTGCTTGCCGGCGAGCGCCTGCAGGCCGCCGACGGAACCGGTGAGGGGCGTGGTGCTGATCGCGGCGGCGTAGAGATAATCGCGCTCCAGCTCGGACGCCGGGTCGACGACACCTCCGCCTCCCGTGGTGTTATCCTCGACGCCGGTGGCGCCGGCGTAGGTGAAGGTCACGCCGGGCAAGGCGAGGCCGGTGGACTCCTTGGCGAGGACGCGGGTGGCGCCGCCGGCCGCGCCGAGGATGCCGTTCCAGACCGTCGGGTTGCTTTCCACGACGTTTGTCGCGGCCTGCGTGCCATCGGCGCGCAAGATTCCGTCGCCCACGTAGGTCGGGCTGCCCGCGGTGTTGACGTCGCCGTTGATGAGCAACGGGCGGGTGGCGTCCACCACGACGAGGGTGGCGGTGCGGGTGGTGCTGGCAGAACCGAGGCCGGGGGCGGTTTCCGTGACGACCACGCCGTAGGTCCCGCTGGCAGAGCCGGTGAGATTGCTCAGCGACAGGGTTGCGGATGTCTGGCCGCCGATGTCCGCGCCGTCCTTCCGCCACTGGTAGGAGATCGTGCCGCCGGAGTTGCTGCTCATGGCGGAGACCGAGAACGTGGCGGAGGCGCCGCCCTGCTTGATCAGGGAGACGGGGCCGGCGGTGATCGTGGGCGGATAGGCGGCGCCGGCCGGGGTGCGGTCCACGATCTGCACGGCGGCGATGCCGCCGGAATTGGCGCCGGGCACGGAGTCGATGGTCGTGACGGTGAGGTCCGGGCCGGTGACGCCGGCGAAGCGCACGAAGCTGGCCGCGGGGGCGGCCAGGGCGGCTGGGCGATCAAGGGCCTCGCCGATCATCCAGGGCACGGTGTGGGGGCTGACCGTGGTCGGGGTGACGGCGGGCACGTAGCTGTCGTGCTGGATGACCTTGTAATAATAGATCGGGGCGCCGACGCGGTCGATACGGGCGGTGCCGACGTTGCCGACCGTGCCGCCGACGACATAGACATACACGTCGTAGCTGGCGTAGGGGATGTTGGATACGGTGACGCTCGAGCCGGTGGCGGCGCGGGACTCGATGTAGCCGTGGAAGAGGCGCGCGTCGGGCGTCTTTTCCGTGGCGGGGTCGCCGGTGGCGGCGCGGGCGGACCAGGTGCCGGCCGAGGTCCAGGCGGCGGTGGCGTAGGAGGGCGTGGCGCCGGTGTTTTCCAACACGGCGAGCGGGCTCGTCGAGCTGGCCACGCCGGTGACGGAGGCGGAGTTGTTCCAGTTGGCGGCGGGCACGAAGCCGGCGGACTCGGTGCCGATGGCGGAGCCGAGGGCGGCGGAGTAGGCGGTGCCGCTGCCGGTGCCGACGAAGTTCAGGCCGATGGCGCGCGCGGCGTCGGGCGCGTCGATGACGCGCAGCAGGGCCGTGGGCCGGGCGGTGACAGGCGTGCCGGCGGCGGTGCCGGCGGAGTCGGTGACGAGGACCGAGTAGGTGCCGTCGGCGTCGGTGCCCAGGCCGGTGAGGGTGAGAGTGGCACCGGTCTCGCCGGTGAGGAGGGTGGCGCCTTTATACCACTGGTAGGTAAGCGTGCCGCCCATCTGGGAGGCGGCGGTGACGGTGTAGGTTGCGGAGCCGCCCGGGCGCGCGGTAAGCCCGGCGGGGGAAATGGTGGCGGTCGGAGGGATCACCGCGACACCACCGGAGGAGTTGAGGAACTGGCTGGGGGGCAGCGCCGCGTGGCTGATGCGAACCTCGTCGATATCGCCGCGAAAAAGATCGGTGTCGGCGCCGTTGAAGTCGCCACGGCCGACCGTCCAGGGAGTGTTGGATCCGCTCGTGGGAACGTAGAGGCCGGTGAAGCCGGTGGTGGAGCCCACGGCGACGCCATTCACATAGAACGTGAGCGTGCCGGCGACGGCATCGCCCACCGCGGCCAGGTGATACCAGGTGTCGAGCGCGGCGGTGCCGCCGCCGGCGGTGAGGATGACGTTGGACCGGTCAACGAGACTGATGCGGAACGAGTTGGTGTCGGTCTTCTGGAAGTAGATCAACGAGGCGTCGCCCGTGCCTTGACCCGTATCGTTGGCGCCGCCGTCGCTGTCATCCCGGCCCACGTAGGTCTGCCAGCCGCTTAGGTTGCTGTGACGCACATAGGCCTCGATCGTGAAGTTGGTGAGGACGGTGTCGGCGAGCGTCCCGCTGGTGGAGGCGACGAGGCCGTGGTTATCGGCGGCCGGGAAGTTCGCCCCGAGGGTGTTGGTCGCGCCGGTGGCCGGGATCCGGGTGGCGGGAATGCTGCCGGAGGAGTAGGTCGGAGCGCCGGGGGTGGTCAGATGATTGCCGCCGACGGAGTCGAGCGCGGAGGTGATCGGGGTGGCGTTGGCCCCCTCCTCAAAGCGATAGTAAGCGAGGGAAACCTGAGGCGCCGGGACGACCGAGAGGAGCGGGAAGGTGGCCGTGGTGGTGGTGGGCGCCAGGCCGGATGCCTCGGCGGCGTGGTCGGTGACGATGACGGAGTAGATGCCGCCGGCGGAGGACTGGGCGTCGGAGATCGTGAGGCTCGGCTCGGTAGCGTCGGGAATGGCGGTCGGCGTGTCCTCGGCGGTGGCCTGATAATACCACTGGTAGGTGAGCTCGCCGGTGCCCCTGGCGCTGACCTGAAGCAGGATGGTGGAATCGATGACGTAGGTGTTGTTGTGCGCGCCGAGGGTGACGGTCGGGGCCGGGTAGGAGATACCGGGGTCGGCGATCACGCGCAGGACGCCGGTGGTCGGACTGAACTCGTAGAAGGTGCCGTTGGCGGGTTTGACCCAGGTGCCGGAATTGGCGGCGAAGCCGGTGACGGTGAAGGTGCCGCCGAAGGTTTCGGCGAGGGTGGAGACATCGACGATCTGCCAGGTGGCGCCGACGGTGGTGCTGGCGGAGGCGAGATCGAATTCGAAGTCGCCGTCGGCGGCGAAGGTGCCGGTGCCGGTGATCTTGTTGTTCACGCCGGTGGTGCCGATGACGAACTTGAGCGATGCGTTGTCGGCGAGGGCCAGGGTGCCCTCGGACACGGTGGTGTTGCCCGTGTAGGTGTTGAGGCCGGCGAGGGTGAGCGTGCCGGAGCCGAGCTTGGTGAGGCCGCCGCCGGTGGAGATCGGGTCGGCGGTGAGGGCCTGGCCGATGGTGACGTCGAAGCTGTTGGTATCGATGAGCGCGCCGCCCGCCTTCACGTAGGCGTTGGTGAGGCCGGTCATGAAGGTGGCGTTGGAGGCCATGGCACGGAGCGTGCCGCCGTTGAAGTTGAAGGTGCCGGTGCCGGCGCCCTTTTGGATCTTGGCGGTCTGGATCGCGCCGCCGTCGAGGTTGACGGTGCCGACAGAGGCGGAGCCGGAGGCCAGCTTGAGGCCGTTGCCGGCGGTGTTCTCGCCGGTGTTCACCAAGCCGGTGCCGGAGACGGTGAGGGTGCCGTTGTTGGTGCCGGAGCCGGTCCAGTGGTTGCCGATCACGATGCCTCCGTTCGTGGTCGTGTTGGTCGAGTTGAAGGTGCCGCCGCTGACGTTCAAGATGCCGGTGACGCCGCCTTGGTCGCCGATGTTGACCGCGCCGGTGCTGGTCGCCGCGTCCACGGTGCCGCCGCTTTGGTTAAAGGTGCCGGTGCCGGTGCCGCTGCTGCCGATGTTGAACCAGGTGAGGTTGGAGAGCGTGCCGCCGCTCAGGTTGTAGGTGCCCTGGGCGGAGACGCCGGTGCCGGTGGCGATGTTGAAGCTGTTGCCGGCGCTGGTGAAGGCCACGGTTCCGCCGCTTTGATTCAGCGTCGCGTTGGACGTCGCATCCGGAGCGATGAAAAAGAGGGTCGAGACCGTGAAGTCGCCGCCGGTGACGTCGAGACGACTGGGGTTGCCGTTGAACGCGCCCAGCCAAAGTTCGGACGCGGCTTGGCCGCTGGTCGAGATGACGGGGAAGTTGGGCATGGTGCCCGTGGTCGCGACGAAGACGACGTCGGCCGAGGTGGGGACGGCGTTTTCACCCCAATTGGCGGCGGTTTCCCAGGCCGCGGAATCGCTGCCGTCCCAGTTGCGGCTGGCCGCGTGGGCGGCGGGCAGGATCGCGGCATACAAGCCGGCGGCGGAGGCTCCGATGGCCAGTAAACGTCCCGGCGGGCGCGCGGGACGGGATGGATAGGAGGTGTTCTTCATGGGGCGGGTTCCCGGGTGGGTCTTCTGAGTGGATGGGGAAAGGGGGCGGTGCGGGATGGGCTCGGGCGGCGGCGCCTCACCCCACGCGAAAACGCAGGCTTAGGAAGCGACGCGGGCGACTCGGCGAGCAGGACGGGGGCGGAGACGAAGGGCCGGGGCCGGGCTCGCCGAGCGAGCGCTAGGCGGCGGCGAAAGCGGAGCGGGGGAACGGGGGTTTGAGCATGGCAAAGCAAGAAGGGCCGTTTTCGCCCGAAACCCGACACGCCCCGGAAAACTTTTTGGTTCCTCGCGGGTTGAGCTCCGACGGGCAGTTTGGGGCCGGGCGGGATCGACCGGATGCCATCTGATCGAACCGCGAGATACGCCCGCCTTGTCTGACGGCATGAATCCCGCAGCGTTTACCCATGCCCACCGTCGCCAAGGTCGCCCGCAAGACTACCGTTCGTCGATCCGTCGCGAAGCCGGTTGCGACCCCGGTCCGTCGGTCCGCCGCAGTCCCGATCCCGCCGCCGCCAGCCAAAGCCACGGCTGGCGATTTGCTCAAGATACGGGACTTCGGCAAAGGCGTGGACTGGGCCTTGGTGGAAAAAGCTGTCGCCGACCGCACACGCTGATCTGCCCGTGACAATCAACGGCACGACTCCGTCGGATCGCCGGTGGGTGAGTGGAGGCCACCGAGGCCACCGTTTCGCTGACGAGTTCTACTTGAACGGCTGGAGAGCGTCCGCGTAGTTTGCTAAGGGAAACCGCAATTTGCTCATTTGGATCGCCAATCTGTCATCTCAAGCTTCAAGAATGGGCTGCACTCTCTCGGATTCAATGACCGACAGATAGCAGGCCGCTACAGCTTTGCGGACATCAGAGAAGGACGCTCCCTTCCAGTGGAAGTGCCTCTGGCGGCATTTTCCGGACACCCATTGAGCTACCGCAATGCCTGTGTCGGCGTCGCCTTTTCCGGAGCCGGCCAACCGTCTGCTGCCTTTGCCTCAGAATTCCAAGCGCTGGGAGCTCCGCTGTTCTTCGAGGTCGGCGCTTCAAGCATCCAACCGTGGAGCCTAGGGGCGGATGCGCCGAGGCTGCTGGGAAAAACCTTCAAGCCAGATGCCATCGACCGTGAATTTCGCCGCCATCGCGATCTCTGGACTCCGGAAATCCTTGGGCGAGTGAAGAAGGCAGCGGATGTGACTGCGGACCCTCAGTTGGACCTGTTCAATCGGGGCCTGCTGCCGGTGTTGGAGAAATTTTTTAGCCGGGAATTGAAGATCCTGCTAGAGACGGCCTTCGCTACGACGGTGGACTGCTACCGCCGGGTGCATTCTGCGGAACCTGATGTCCGTTCGCTGTTTCCGTTCCTTTTTCGGTTTGTCACTGCGAAGATTTTCATGGACCGGGCCGATGCACGCGGTTGGAACGGCCTCGGAACGCCACGACAGATTTTTCAAAAGGCGGAGGACCATTCTGGTTCTGGGCTCCTTGCCAAGTTACCGCGCCAATTTCTTCATTCGCGAGTCTTGGCCACAGCCTGGGAGAGCATTTCCGGCAGCCTAAACTTTCAAAACCTATGGGTGCCGGACCTCGCGGAGATCTACGAGAGTGCCTTCATCACCGATGAAACCCGCAGGCAACTTGGCACGCACAGCACGCCGCACGGGCTTGCCGAGTATCTCGTGAACCACCTTCCCTGGAGCACGCTTCCCGTGGAGCGTCGCCGCGTCTTCGAGCCCTTCAGCGGCCACGGGATGCTGCTGGCTTCAGCCATGCAGCGGATGGGAATGGACCTGGATACCTCGCTCGCCCCCGCCAAGCGCCATGACTACTTCCGCCGCCGCCTCACCGGGGTGGAGAAAGACCCCTTTGCCATCGAAGTCTGCCGTCTGCTCCTCACCCTTACGGACTACCCGAATCACAATAGAGCGTTTTAAATAAAACTATAGCCAAATGGGATGAGGTGATCCATGTTGCCG
>CBINNW010000129.1:0-14581 GCA_966252115.1 uncultured Akkermansia sp. | reverse complement strand
CGCAAAAGCCGAAGTTGTGCGGCTGCGTTCCGTAGGAGTCATACATGAGCACCCACCTTTCCTGGCCGATGCGTTTCCAGACGTTGGGCGCCTCGCAGGCCTTGGGCTCGGGATCGCACCAGGCCGGGTCGTAAACATAGCCCGAGGTGAGCGAGTCGGAGACGGCTTGTTTGATGCCGGGCGGGCCGTCGTGCGGAACGTAGAAGAGGTGGAACTTGTCGCCGACCTGGACGATGTCGCCATCGATGTAGGAGCGGTCCTTGGGATATTCGAAGAGCAGCTTGGGCTCGGTCTCGAGCTTGGTGAACGCATCGTCCACGTAGGCGTAGTAGAGCCGGTTGCGCCCGTTGCCGAAACGCAGGGTGAAATGCACCATCAGCTTTTTCGCCTTCGCGTCGTAAACGGCTTCGGGAGCCCACGCGCAGCCGATCTCGGTGAAGCCGGGGAAGGCGGTGTCCACGCGGACGTTGGAGCGCGACCAGTTGATCAGGTCCGCGGACTTCATGAAGACGAAGGCACGGTTGTTGCCCCAACCGTAGCTCTTGGGGCGTTCCCATTCGGTGGAGCGCAGGCCCTCTTTTTGCGCGAAGAGGTGGAGGTCCGTCATCGCGAGATAAAAGGCGCCGTCGGGGCCACGCGTGATGTGCGGGTCGCGGATGCCCTTCTGCTCGGCGATCTCCTTGCCGTCGATGACGGGTTGGTCGTCGTTCAACGAGGTGAAGCTATAACCGTCGGAACTGAGCGCCATGTGCAGGCTGTGGGTGTCGTCCTTGAAATAGACGAGCAGGTAGGCGCCGAGTTCGGATTCCGCAGGAACGCGGGCGGAGACGACGAGCATGGAAGCGAGGGACAGCGCGAGGACGCCGAGGAGGCGGCGGGGCCGCATGGAACGGATTTTCATTGGCGGGAAGGGACGCGGAATACGGTCAGGGAATTCGCGGGCGCCTCGTAGTCGAAGGCGGACGAAACGGTGACGGAGCTGGTTTCCGGGAGCGCGGCGGGAGGACGGTTGTCCTCGTTGACGACGTTCGCGTCGGCCGCGGAAAAGACGATGCGGGTCGCCTGAACGGGCGGGCCGGAGCGTGGGTGAAGTTCCAACCGGAGCGCACGGGGGGAGGCGGCGCCGTTGACGATTTTCACGATCACGTCGCCGGAAGCGCTGTCGCACACGGTGGAGTAAGCGAGATCGCGCGGCACTTCCCCGCCTGCGGCGGGCGCAAGACGCGATTCGATCCAGCGGTCGCCGGCGTGAAGCGAGAAGAGCTTTTGCACCTCGTAACTGAGGGTGGGAAACACCTGGGTGTTGTTAAAATAAACGAGGTTGGGGCTCCATTGGGTGAAGCCGCGCTTGGCCAGCAACGGGGCGTAGGAAGCGAAGCGCACGACATCGGCGTTGCGTTCAAGCGAAGTGAGGAAGGCGGCCTCGGATAGGGCGCCGCGGAGCGTCGAGCGGCGCTTGTCGTCGTGGGCGGCGTATTCGCCGAGATAGACGCGGGACTTGGCGCGGTCGTAGGAATCGTAGCGCGCGAGGTTGTCCCAGAACCACTGCGGTTTTTTGTAATAGTGCTCATCGACCATCGGGACGCCGATCGCGTCGGCGTATTTCCAGCCGCGCACGAAATCGTGGCCGTCGGAGGCGGGACCGACGGTGCCGATGACGACGATCTCGGGATGCTTCGCCTTCACGGCGTCGTGGATCAGACGGAAGCGCGCCTCGAAACCGTCGGTGATGTGGTCCTCGTTGCCCACGCCGAGATACGTGAGGCCGAAGGGCGCCGGATGGCCGGCGGCGGCGCGCTTGGCGCCCCAGGTCGAGGTCGCCGGGCCGTTGGCGTATTCGATGAGGTCGAGAATCTCCTGCACGTAGGCCGGCATGTCCTCCATGGGGATGCATTGCTGGCCGGTGCCGCGGGTGCGCGAGGAGTTCTGGCACGAGACGCCCGCCGGGACGACCGGCAAGGGCTTGGCGCCGATGTCCTCGCAGAATTGGAAATACTCGAAGTAACCGAGACCGACGGTCTGGTGGTAGCGCCAGATGTTGGCCTGCCCTTTGCGCTGCTCGACGGGGCCAATGGTGTCTTTCCAACGATAGAGGTTGGCGACGCCATCTCCGTGGACGAGGCAACCGCCGGGGAAGCGCATAAACTTCGGCTTCAGGTCGGCGATGGTTTGCGCGAGGTCGGCACGGAGGCCGTTCTCTCGCCCCTTGAAGGTTCTTTGCGGGAAGAGGGAGATATCATCGAGCGCGATCAAGCCGGGCTCTTTAACGAGCACGACGAGACACGCGTCGGCGACGGTCTGGCTGGCGATGATGGTCGCGGTGAGCCGCTTCCAATCCGCGGGGGAGGAGGCTTCGATGCCCGCCTCGCCGATGAGGGCGCCGTCCTTGGTTTCCAGCCGCACGCTCAAGGGCAGTTTGCCGACCGGCTTGCTGTCGCGCCGGCCGCCGACGTTGAGCAGGCGGGTGAAAACGGAGAAGTCGTAGGCCTCGCCCGCCTTGACCGCGATGCCGTTGAAACCGGTGTTGGACAAACCCACGCCTTCGCCCGCGGCCGTTATTTGAATGAGCGCGCAGCGGGGATTGTTCGGATGGATCGAAGCGGATGAATCCACCCAGAGCTCCCCCGCCCCGCCTCCCCGGCGAATGAACTCCCAACTGGTGAGCGGTCCCCAGGTCGCTTGCTCGGTGGCGCTGTATTCGAAGGAGCGGTTCTGGACGAGTTCCGCGTAGAGGCCGCCATCGGCGGCGTAATTAAGGTCCTCAAAAAAAACGCCGACGAGGTCCGGGCTGATCGCCTTGCCCGGAGCGGAGGCGTCGATCATGAGTGTGATCGGCTGCGCGAGCGCGGCGGCGGGCAGGGCCCCAAGAAGAGCGAGGGTGGAAAGCAGAGAGCGGGATACCATTTGGGCGGACATAAAAAGACAGATAGGAGGCGTGGTGCCGGCATCAGGGCCGCGTTTGAGGAGCGGCAGGAATGTAGCGGAACTGGTTGAAGTGGACGTCACCGGAGCCGGCGGCGATCAGGCCGGGACGCAGCGCGAAGAAACCCTTGAAGCGGTTGTGATGCATCTGGGAAACGTCGATGCCGGAGCGAATCGTCACCCAGTCGGCGCCGTCGCGACTGGCGAGCAGGGCGCAGGTTTTGCCGTCGTTGACGAGTTTCAGGAACCAGTGGTCGCCGGTGAGATTGTCGTGGCGGGTGGTGCGTTGCGCGTCTTCGTGGACGGTGAGGCCGTGGCCATCGGCGGTGATGCCCACGAAGGCTTTTTCACTGTAGAAGAGAACGAGTCCTCCGGTGCTTCCGGGGACGAGGGTGACCTCGGTCTGGATCGTGTAGGCGGAGTCCGTGGCCGTCGTTAGCAGCAGACGGGCATCGGCGGGCGTCGTGCCTTTGGCGCGCATGCGGAGACCGCCGCCTATGAAGGTGAAGTCGGCGGGATCGTAGTCGCGCCACGTGGTCCATTGCAGTCCGAGCGCGGGGCCGTCGAAGTCGTCGGAGAGAGGCATGTCCTGAACGGCATCCGGCAGACGGGGCGCTTCGGGCGCGGCTCTGATCCAGCCGGCGGCGGTCCATTGGACGGGTTCGATGAGCGTCTGGCGGCCGAGCGGATAGGCTCCGTTTTCGTAACCGTGGTAAACGATCCACCAATGGTCGCGGCCGTCGTCGATAAGCGTGCCGTGGCCCTTCGACCACCAGCGCTCGTCGGCGCTCCACGTCCGGACGACGGGATTGTGCGGCGAGTTTTTCCAAGGGCCGGCGAGGCAGCGCGAGCGGGCGGTGATCACCATGTGGCTGGTGGCCGGGCCGGCGGTGCCGCCTTCGGCGGAGATCATGTGGAACCAGCCGTCCTTGCGGAGGATTTTGGGAGACTCGAGGAACTTGCCCTCGGTCTTCCACGTGGTCGGGTAGTCCCAGCCGTCGTAGATTTTTTCCTTTTGGCCGACCACGGAGAGGCCGTCGTCGGAGAGGCGAATGCGGTAGCCCTCGGAGAGGAAGAGCCAGCGCTTGCCGTGCTCGTCCACGGCGTGGCCCGGATCGATGTAGTTAACCTCAAGCCGAATCGGATCGCTCCACGGACCGCTGATCTTGTCCGCCCAGATCACCCAGTTTTTTCCGGCGGCGGGGAAGTAGATGTAGTATTTGCCCCCGTGCTTGACGAGGTCGGGGGCCATGGCCGAACCGACGACTTTGGTCATGGCGCGGCAAACCGGTTTCCACCGCACGAGGTCTTTCGAATGCCAGATGAGAAAACCCGGCGTGTAGAAAAACGGCGAGTGCGTCAGGTAGTAGTCGTCGCCATCGCGCAGGATCGTGGGGTCGGGATAATCGCCGCGCAGGATGACAGAGGGCCGTGCGCCTGCGTGGGCGGACTCCATGGGCATGGCCGCGTGGAGGGAGGATTGGCCTGTCGTCATAAGGAGCGTGGCGCCGAGGAGAAGGGAGTGGCGGATCATGGTTTCGGGTGCGCGGACCGTGTGAGGTCCATCGAAGCGGGATACGGGGCGGGGTCGGGAACGGGCAAAGCGCCGGTGTCGAGGCAGTCTTTCTGAATCGAATGGACGCTCAAATGCGGCGCTACTGACCCAGGTCA
Source organism: uncultured Akkermansia sp. (assembly GCA_966252115.1). Lineage (GTDB taxonomy): Bacteria > Verrucomicrobiota > Verrucomicrobiia > Opitutales > Opitutaceae > IMCC26134_A. Next base: position 9,988 of record CBINNW010000129.1, on the reverse strand, counting down.
GCGAACGGTTGCGTGGGAGCGATTTTCCACCGAGAACGGAGCGACCATGGAGAGGCGAGTTACCCAAAAAGATCTGGCCCGTGCGCTCGGAGTGGCGCGCTCGACCGTGACGATGGCGTTGAGGCATGACCCGAGCATCCCGAAGGTGCGCCGCGACGAGGTCCTGCGAAAGGCCTCCGAGATGGGTTATCAGCCGGACCCGATGTTGTCCGCGCTGTCGCAGTATCGAAAACAGAAGTCGCCCGCTTCGAAGCATGCGGTGATCGCGTGGCTCAACGTCTGGCCCGAGCCGAAAAAACTGCGCGGCTGGCGCGAGTTCGACCACTACTGGCTCGGGGCCGCGACCTGCGCGGAGGAATATGGCTACCGCCTCGAAGAGTTCGTGGTCGGCGGGAAAATGACGCTGCCGCGCCTGGAGAAGATTCTGCTGACTCGAAACATCCAAGGCATGCTCATCGCGCCCCATCGCTCCTTCCCCGTCGATTGGAGGGATTTTAACTGGGAACGCTTTTCGGTGGTCGGGTTTGGCGGGCGGGTGGCCGACGTTCGCTTCCATCTGGTGGGCAGCGCGCAGGCGATGAACGGAGTCACCGCCTTCACGCGAATGAGGCAACTGGGCTACCGGCGCATCGCGTTTGTCGGCGGAGGCGAGCAAGCTATCCTGTTCGGCGCGGGTTTCCAGTGGGCGCAAAAGGACGTCCCCGTGATGGAGCAAGTGCCCCCCTTCTTTATCGAGCGGCCCGGCATCGAAGCACACCAAAGGAAGTTCACCGCCTGGCTAAAAAAGGAGAAACCCGACGCCATCCTCACGGAAGTGGGATGTTTGGAGCAGATGATCGCGGTGGCCGGATACCGGGTCCCTGACGACATCGGTCTGGCGACGACCACCGTGCTCGACACTCCGATCTCCGCGGGAATCGATCAGAACCCGAAGGAAATCGGGCGGACCGCCATGCTCGCCGCCATCTCGCTCATCAACGACAACGACCGCGGCATCCCCCGAATCTGCCGCGACCTCTTGGTCGAAGGACGTTGGGTGGATGGGAAAACCCTTCCGCCAAAAAACCGCTGACGAGGACGGCACCGAGGCGTTATCGAAGGCGTGGCGACGAGGAGGTCGAGCCAATCTTCTCGTCGCTTTCCTCAGAATAAATCGGCGCTTTGCTTGCGCCCTGCGGGCGAAGCGTCGGTCTATCTCGCAGACGGCGCGAGCGGCTTGATCACGAAGGCCAAGGCGTGCTCGCGGTCGGCGCGGATCAGGTGGTCGGGCCGGGGCCAGGCGCCCCAGCTGTTCTCGCCGCCAACGCCCATCACGAGGTCGCGCGCCGGGATGTCGGCCGGATGCCGGAGGTGTTCCAGGTCGGTGCGCAGGAAGGGCCAGGCGGCGATCTCGAGGTGTTGCCCGTCGTCGGCGCGGATGCGCACGCCGCGACCGTCCGCGTCGGTGAAGCTCGCCCAGCGCACGCCGGTGCGATTGGTGGTCTCCTGCGGCCGGCCATAAGGCCACCAGAGCTTGTCCACGGAGCCGGACCACAGGCCGACGGGCGTGCCCTCGGCACGGTCGCTGTAATTTTCCTCGGGGCCGCGACCGAACCAGGTCCAGACGCGCAAGGCCGGATCGAGCGCGCCCTGAAGCGCGACAGTCGGGATCTCCGGCAGCTTGTCGCCGGCGGGACGCAACGCGAAGGCCGCGCGGAGCGAGCCGTCGGAGCGCAGCTCGTAGGAGACGGTGGCGCGCGTCTCGCCGACGGGGATCGCCAGCTCGCAGGTCACGCGGACGCGGTCCTTGGCGCGTTCGTGCGCGGTGCTCAGGACGCGGGCCTCGGCGCGTGCGTCGCGCCAGACGCCAACACGGGCCGGGATCTTCGCCCCGATGTCGTTGTCGGCCGGCGCGCGCCAGAAGTCCGGACCGAGGGGGCGCTTTAACAGCTCGCGGCCGGCGACGCGGTAGGAGTTCACGCGGTCGGAACGGGTGTCGATGACGACCGGCGGCGGCGCGGCCGGCGAGGGCGATCTCTCCGTCGCCGGGGGTGACGGTAAACTCCTCCGCGCGGCCGCTCCACGCGGCGGGCGCGGCGGGTTTTCCCCGGGCGAGGACGAGCTGGTCGCGGGCGAAGACATGGCCGGCCGTGGCCCAAGCGGTGTCGGGCCTTTTTTTCAGATACTCGACGTCGAGGTGGTATTCGGCGCCGGCGCGGAACTCGACGCGGGGCAGCGGAATCTCCAGCTCGGCGACGGCCTGCGGGGCAAGTTCGCCGATGACGAGTGTGCCGGAGCGAAGCGGTCGGCCAAATTCACCAAGGCGGGAAGCGTTTTCATCGATTCGTCGGATAAGGGTTGCCGGGGGTGGTCCGGGATACGGGGCGGGCGGGGATCAGCGGAGGGTGTAGGGGCCGTCGGGGACGGGCGTGCCGAAGTCGGGCGTGCCGTCGGCGCGCCAGCGGACGATCTGGGCGCGGGTGGCGCGGTCGCCGGTGTTGAGCGGGTCGTCGCCGTCGTATTTGTAGTTGCGGGCGTGATACACGAGGATGTCGGTCCTGCCGTCCGGCGTGGTGGTGAAGGAATTGTGGCCGGGGCCCCACTGGCCGGCGTCCTCGTCGGTGTCGAGGACGGGGAGGGGCGACTTGGTCCAGGACTTCGGGTCGAGCAGGTCGGCGTCCGCGTCGGCGGTGAGCAGGCCCATGCAGTATTTGTAGTCGGTGGAGTTGGTGGAATAGGTCATGAAGACGCGGCCGTTGCGGATGAGCACGGACTGGCCCTCCTGGACATGGTGCTGGCGAAGTTCCCACGGCAGGGTCGCCCGGGAGAGGTTGACCTGGTTGCCGGTGACCGACCAAGGGGTGTCCATCTTGGCGATGAAGGTATCGCTGCCGGGCGCGCCGGGCGGGCGCTGCGACCACACGAGGTAGCGCACGCCGCGGTGCTCGAAGACGGTCGCGTCGAGCGCGGGGGTGTCGATGGGCAGGACGATGCGGGACTTCAGGGTCCACTCGCCCTCCAGCGGGTTGGCGGAGGCGTTTTCGAGGACATACAGGCGCAGATCCCACTGCGATTCCATGCGGGCGGCGGTGAAGTAGGCATACCACTTGCCGTCGAGGTAATGAATCTCGGGCGCCCAGAAGTGTTTGCTCATGGGGCCGCTTTCATTTTTGCGCCAGATGGCCTTGGGCTCGGCGGTGGAGAGGCCGCCGAGGGTGCGGGCGCGGCGCAGCTCGACGCGGTCGTAGAGGGGATGCGACGCGGTCATGTAGTAGTAGCCGTCGGTGTGCAGATAGACGTGCGGATCGGCGCGGTTGGGCACGATCGGGTTGATCCACCGGCGGGGGTCGGCGGCGGCGCTGTCCGCGACCTCGGCGGCGTCGGCCGGGGCGATGCGGAGGACGGTGAGCGAGTTGGGCGGGGCCTCGTAGGTGAAGTCGGACGTGATGGGCAGGAGCACGGTGCTCGGAAGCACGGCGCGGGGGTTGTCATAGTCGTTGGCGAACCCCGGCTTGGCGCCGGCGAGCACGGTGGCCTGGGCGGTGGCGGGGAGTTTTTTCGCGCCGTCGAGTTTCACGCGGACGGGGACGTAGGTGTTGGCGCCGTTGACGAGCTTCACGATGAGGTCGCCGCTGGCGGAGTCCTTCACGGTGGAGGCCGCGAAGGTCGGAGCCGAGGACTCCAGGGTGCCGCCGATGTCGTGGACCAGCGTGCCGTCGAGGTGGAAGCGGACGCGCTCTCCGTCGGACTCGATTTTGACGTCATACCAACGGTTGGGCTCGATGCGACCGGGGACGTTGCCGCCGACGAGATTGCGGGCGCCGGAAACACTGCGTTCGACGCCGTGGCGGGAGTTGCCCCAGCCGCCGAGGTTCCACCAGTAGTGGTTGTCGGGAGTGGTGCCGACGCCGATGAGGAAGCCTTCGGCGCCGCCGGTTTTGCGGGCCCGGAGGGTGAGCGTGTAGGCGGTGCCGGCGAAGGGGACTTCGAGTCGGCTGAGCGCGGGCTGGCGCGACGAGGTCTGGCCGTAGCGGCCGTCGGTGCGCTGCCAGTCGCCGGAGGCGGGCTTCCAGTCGGTGGCGGCGGAGTCGAAGTTTTCGTCGAGCAGGGAGTTCGAGCCGGTGGTGAGGCGGATGTCGTCGAACTCGGCCTGGGTGTTCCAGGTGCCGAGGATCAGCGTCCGGCGCTCGGCGGAGTCGGCCGGCAGGGAGACGGTGGTCGGCAGGTAGGTGTCGCCGTTGTTCACGCTGAACAGCCGCTGCACGTGGTAGCTGATGGTCGGGAAGACCTCGGTGTTGGTGAAGAAGATGAGGTTGGGGTTCCAGTGGGTGTGATCGCGCTTGGCGAGCATCGGGGCGTAGGAGGAGAAGCGCACGACGTCGGCGTTGCGCTCGAGGGCGGTGAGGTAGGCGGCCTCGGCGATGGCGGCGCGCAGGGTCGGGCGGCGCTTGTCGTCAAAGGCGGCCCATTCGCCGAGATAGACCTTGGACTTGGTGCGGTCGTAGGCGTCGTAGCGCTGGAGGTTTTCCCAGAGCCACTGGGGCGACTTGTAGCCGTGCTCGTCCACCATGGGCAGGCGGAGTTCGTCGGCGATCCGCCAGCCGTTGACGTAGTCGGCGCCCTCGGTGTTGGGGCCGACGGTGCCGATGACGACGATCTCCGGGTGCTTCGCCTTCACGGCGTTGTAGATCATCTCGAAGCGCTCGCGGAAGACGGGCGTGATGTGGTCTTCGTTGCCGACGCCGAGGTATTCCAGGCCGAAGGGTTCGGGGTGGCCGGCGGCGGCGCGCTTGGCGCCCCACTCGGAGGTGACGGGACCGTTGGCGTATTCGATGAGGTCGAGCACGTCCTGCACGTAGGCGCCCATTTGATCCATCGGGATGCCCTCCTGGCCGATGCCGTATTTCCGGGTGACGAGGAAATTCGAGTTTTGGCAACACACGCCGGCGGCGACGACGGGGACGGGCTTGGCGCCGATGTCCTCGCAGAACTGGAAATACTCGAAGTAGCCGAGGCCGACGGTCTGGTGGTATTTCCAGATGTTGCGCTGGCCCCTGCGCTGCTCGACGGGGCCGATGGTGTCCTTCCAGTGGTAGATGTTGTCGAGCCCGTCGCCGTGGACGAGGCAGCCGCCGGGGAAGCGCATGAACTTCGGCTTCAGGTCGGCGATGACCTGGGCGAGGTCGGCGCGCAGGCCGTTGGGGCGGTCGCGGAAGGTTTTTTCCGGGAAGAGGGAAATGAAATCGAGGGCGAGCTTCCCCTGCCCCGCCGCGAGCACGACGAGGCGGGCGTCGGCGTCGGTGGTCTTGGCGGTGATGCGCGCGGTATATTTGGCCCAGGAGCCGGTGGGCGCGGGCAGCGTGGCCTCGCCGAGGAGGTCGCCGGTTTTGCTTTCGAGGCGGACGATGAGGGGCCGCCCGGTGCCGGAGACGCGGCGGGCGAAGAGCGAGACGTCGTAGTTTTCACCGGCCTTGACCGCGATGCCGTCGAAACCTCCGTTCCCGAGGCCGACCTGGCCGGAGGACGAGTCGATGGTGAGCACGGCGTGGTTCGGCGTGTTGGCGTGGAGCGGCGCGGCGGACTCCGCGGCGAGCGAGCCCCGGCCGCCGTCGCGCTGGACGAGTTGCCAGGAGGTCAGCGAGTGCCAGTCGGGGTTGTCGGCGGAGGAGTATTCGAAGTCGCGGTTCTGAACGAGCTCGGCGTAGAGACCGCCGTCGGCGGCGTGGCTGAGGTCCTCGTAAAAGATCCCGACGAGGTCGGGGCTGATGGCCTTGCCGGGGGCGGCGGTGTCCACGGTGACCGTGACCGGTTGAGCGGACGCGGCGGCGAGGGCGCCGAGCAGGGCGAGGGTGGCGAGGCGGGTGCGGGTGGACATGGGGACGCGGGCAGGAAAGCGGTTGTTGAGGATGAGGACTGACGGGCACGGGCGGCGGAGACCGCCGGCCCTGCGGATGACTAAAGCACCTTCAATTGATTCGTAGCCGGGAAGTTCAGTGATTTATGAATCGGAGAATTGGCCGCAAAGAACTCAGAGAACTCAAAAACATGAGGTTAGCGTGGCAGTGATCTCTGCGCTCCCTGTGTTCTTTGTGGCTATGGTTTCTTTGAAATGCTCCGGAATGCGGGGGGCACGCGCTCAGGGCGCGACGCCCTCGCTCCACTGGGATTCGGTGACGGCGGAGGCCTCGACGATGCGGAGGCCGAAGGTCCCGGAGCGTGCGCCGGAGGCGACGAAGCGCACGGCGACCTCGCGTTTGCCGCGGGTGAGCTCGGGCGGGAGGGCGTAGGCGGCCACGAAGAAGCCGTCGCGTTTGCCGGGGCGGAGGGTCGCTGCGATGCGGTGCCCGTCCACCCACAGCTCATGGGTGCGGCCGCGGTCGGCGCCCCAGTGCTCGGTGAGGAGGGCGACGGGTTTGTCGGGGTGGACGGCCATGCGGTAGGAGAACCAGCCGCCGGGAAGGGCGTCGCGCCACTTGCGGCTGCGGAAGTCGCCGGTCTCGCTCTTTTCGGAGGCGAACTTGTGCTCGACCTCGGACTGATGGAAGCCCGGTTCGACGCGGTCGATCGTGGCGGCCTCGAGGGCGACGAGGGCTGCCTCGGCGGCGCGGACCTCGGCCTCGATCGCCGCCCACTCGGCGGGCGAATGGAAACGGAAGTAGGCGGCGTAGTGCTCTCGATAAACGTGGTGGAAGGGCGCGAGCGGGTGGTCGGGGCGGAGGACGCCGGTGGCGCGGAAGGCGCCGAGGCCGGCGGCGGCGTCGGGCTTGATCGCGGCGAGGAGCGCGGCGGTGTCGGCGGCGACGAGCACGGGGGGCGCGGTGTCCACGCGGCCGGGGGACTTGAGGTGGTCGCCGTAGCGCTGGCGGGCGGGATCGTTTTTCCCCTCGTCGGCCGGCACGCGAGCGACGAGTTGCATGGGGCCATACATGAGCGCGACGATCTTGCCGTCGGAGTGCGGCAGGGGCTCGGTGCGCAGGGTCATGGGCAGGCGCAGCTCGACGACGTCGCCGCGACGCCACCGGCGTTCGATGGTGAAGTAGGACGAGGGCGTGGAGTCGATGGCGACGGCGCGGCCGTTGACCTTCACCTCGGGCGCGGCGCACCAGTGGGGGTGGCGGAATTTGAGGGCGAGGCGCGTGGGGCGCCGGGCCGCGACGCTGAAGCGCACGGTGTCGGAATCGGGGAAGGCGGTCTCCTGCTTCAGGGCGAAGCCGCGCTCGGTCCAGTCGAGGCGGGAGGCCATGTAGAGGTTGATCCAGAGCGTGTCGTCCTGGTGAAAATAGGTCTGCTCGGCGTAGCGCTGGGGGTTCTCCATGCCGGTGCCGACGCAGCACCACCAGGAGTCGTGCCCGGTGGAGAAGGTCTTGTAGGCGACGTTGCCGAAGGGGAGGAAGTAGCCGAACTCGCCGGGCTCGCGGCCGATGTTGGTCAGCAGGTGGTTGATCAGGCCGCGCTCGACGAAGTCCATGTCGGCGGCGGAGGGCGCCCAGCTGAACTTCATGCCGGCGAGCTTGATCATGTTGTAGGTGTTGCAGGTCTCGGCGGTCTGCGGGCCGAGGTGGCGCGGGAAGTCCCGGGGCGGGAAAAAATGCTCGTGGTCGCCGTGGCCGCCGTTGGCGAAGGAGCGGTGGTTGACGACGCTGTCCCAAAAGGTGTCCACGCCGCGCAGGTCGGCGGGGTCGCCGGTGAGGAGGTAGTCGCGGGCGAGGCCGACGAGCTTGGGGACCTGGGTGTTGCCGTGTTTGCCGTCGAGGATGTCGCGGCCCTCCTTGAGGGGGCCGAGGATGGCGTCGTGGTGGAAGACGGTCTCGGCGAGCTTGAGGTATTTGGGATCGCCGGTGTCCACGGTGAGGTCGGCGAAGACCTCGTTCATGCCGCCGAACTCGGCCTTGAGGATTTCCTGGGCCTGGGCGGGGGTGAGGTTTTGGTAGATGCCGGCGAGGTAGTCGGCGAGGCGGCGCTCGACCTCGAGGGCCTGCTTGTTGCCGCCGAGGCGGTGGGCGTCGCGCAGGCCGGCGAAGACCTTGTGGAGGGTGTAGTTGGGCACCCACTCGTCGTTGAGGTCGAAGCCGGAGGCCTTGATGCGGCCGGCGCGCAGGTCCTCGTAGATGCGCTTGTTGACGGGGAGGACGTAGCCGTCGCCGTTGGCCTGCTGGCAGGCGGCGAGCTCGGCGACGATGTGGTCCACGCGCTCCTTGGCGCGGCGTTTCACGTCGGGATCGTCGGAGGCGGCGTGGAGGGCGGAGACGGCGGAGAGGTAGTGGCCGAGGCCGTGGCCGTTGATGCCGCGGGCCTCCCAGCCGCCGTAGCGTTTCGCCTTTTCGGGGAGGCCGGCCTGCTGGCGAAAGCCGGCGAGGAGGCGGTCGGGATCGATGTCGTCGAGGAGGTAGCGGACGTTGACCTCGAGACGTTCCTTGAAGGGGCCGGGCAGGAGGTGGACGTGGTCGAGCGGGAAGGCGGAGGCCTGGGTTGCGACCGGGGCGGCGTCGGCGGTGGAGAGGGCGAGGAGTCCGAGGCCGGCGGCGCCGCCGAAGCGGAGGAGGGATGATGAGAGCATGGGGGAGGGAAAAATATCGCGCCCGTGGCGGGTTGGCCGCGGGCGCTTGCGGGTGATCGGTGGAGACGAACCCGAGGGAGGCGTGTCAGAGCTTCAGTCGCAGGGCGTCGCCGTCGTAGCGGACGGGGCGGACGTCGGCGGCTTCGGGGAGTCCCGCGCCGGTGGTCCCGGAGGCGAGGACGACGCGGAATTCGCGCTCGGCCACCATGCCCGGGAAGGAGCCGCGGCGTTTGCCGATGGAGAGCGTGCGGGCCGCATCGTCCCAGCGCAGCTCGACGGTGGCGCGCCGGCCCCGCTCGTAGGCGTAGGTCTCGCCGTCGTCCTCGTAGAGCGTGAAGGTGGCGTCGGCGCCGGGATAGACGCGGATCTCGTAGGGCGCGGAGGGCTTTTCGGTGACGTAGCGCATGACCGGGCCCATGGGCACGATGGAGCCGGCGCGCACGAAGAGCGGGAAGCGGTCGAGAGGGTTGGCGGTCGTCAGGCGGCGGCCGCCGGCGTGGCGCTGGTTGTTCCAGAAATCATACCAGTCGGCGCCCGCGGGCAGGTGGGTCTCGACGCGGTTGTCCACCGGGGCGGGACCGGCGGCGAGCTGGCTCGGGGTGCGCCAGCCGAGGCGCAGGCCGCGCCCGCCGGCGCCCTGATAGTAGTCGAGTTTGAAGGCGACGCGCTGGCCCTTCTTGAGGGCGACCTTGACGCCCCGGAAGCGCATGCCGCCGGTGCGCCAGTCCTCGGCGACGAGCTTGCCGTCGAGCCAGAGGCGCTGGCCGTCGTCGGCCTCGGCGCCGATCTCGTGTTCGCCGTCCTCGGCGGCGACGATGAAGCCCTGCCAGCGACCGGAAAAGTTTTCCAAGGAACGCAGACCGGCGGGCGGCTCGGCGAGGGGCGGGCCGGGCCAGGTGTGGTCCACGGCGGGCTCGACGAGCTTGCCGACGGGTTTCTCGAAGTTGCGGCCTTCGAAGTATTCGACGGCGACGCCGGGGCGGCCGTCGGGGGTCTGGAGAAACTCGGCGGGGATGGCGGGAGGCGGCGGGGTGCCGACGCGATATATGGCGCGGGTGACGGGGTGGACCAGGAAGGAGGGGCCGAAGAGGAACTGGTCGTCGATCCGACGCGCGGCGGCGTCGTCCGGGAAGTCCATCGGGATGCCGCGCATCATCGTGTAGCCGGCGTCGGTGCTCCGCCAGGCGAGGCCGTAGATGTAGGGGAGAAGTCGATACCGGAGGTGCGCGGCGGAGAGCATCGAGGCGTAGAACTCGGGATCGCTTTCGCGGAACCGATAGGGCTCCCGATGAATGGCGGTGCCGTGGATGCGGTAGATCGGGTTGAAGATGGCGAACTGGTGCCAGCGGGCGAAGAGCTCGCGATAGACGGGGTTGCTGTCGTAGCCGTCGCGATACTGGCCGGGGATGAAGAAGCCGCCGGTGTCCTGGGTCCAGTAGGGCTGGCCGGCCA
>CBINNW010000128.1:0-14685 GCA_966252115.1 uncultured Akkermansia sp. | reverse complement strand
GCGCGTTGGACCGCGTGAGCGACGCGGCACTCGTAGGGAAAGTGCGGAGTGAGCGCGCGTCCCCAAGAGACGCCTCGGGCTTGGTTCAGGTGGAGCGTGTTGTCCCCAACACGCTTGCCTGGGACCCGGGCGCGGCCCGGCCGCGTCAACGCGTTGAGGACAACGCGTTCCACCCGGCGGGGCGGGCGCGTTGGACCGCGTGAGCGACGCGGCACTCGTAGGGAAAGTGCGGAGTGAGCGGGCGGCCCCCAAGAAACGCCTCGCGCTTGGTTCTCGCTTCGCGGCGGAGCGTGTCGCCCCCCGACACGCCTGGTTCGAGGTGGAGCGTGTTGTCCCCAACACGCTTGCCCGGGACCCGGGCGCGGCCGGGCCGCGTCAACGCGTTGGGGACAACGCGTTCCACCCGGCGTGCGGGGTCCACCCGGCGACGGGGCGTTGGGCGCGTTGGATCGCGGGGGCGGCGCGGCGCTCACAGACCCAGCATCGAGCCGTTGCGTTTGAGCCAGGCCTCGGCTTCGCGCCAGGGGGGGCAGACCTCCTCCACGCGGCGCCAAAAGCGGTCGGAGTGGTTCATCTCCTTCAGGTGCATGAGCTCGTGGTAAATCACGTAGTCGCGCACGCCGTCCGGCGCCTGAATCAGACGCCAGTTGAGCGAAATGATGCCGCCGGTCGTGCAGGAGCCCCAGCGGGTGCGTTGGTTGCGCACCATGACCTCCTTCACCTCCATGGCGGTCTCGGCGGCGAGCTCCCAGGTGCGGGCGGTGAGCTCCACCTTCGCCTTGCGCAGAAAATGAGCCTCGAGCGTGGGCCGCAGGTCGCCGTCGAGCCGGGCCACGCGAAAAACGTCCGCCGCCAGGCAGACCATGGGGCGCTCGCCGTCGGCGGCCTTGCGGATCTCGGTGAGTTCGCCGCGCCAGAGCACGTGGGTGCCGAGGGTCCAGACCGAGGCGACGCGGGGTTTGAGGCGCTGGCGGGCGCGGGCGCGTTCTAGCCAGTCGCGGTGCTGCTCCACGAAGGCGCGGGCTTCGCGCTCGGTGCCGCGCGGAGGAATGGTGGCGACGGCCACGCCGTCCTTGCGCAGGGTGAGGCGGTAACGTTCGGCGCGCAGGCTGCGCTCGAAGACCACGTCGGGTTTGGCGGCCGCGTCGTCGGAGGCGGAGGCGTCGTCACGGGCGCGCGCGAGCGGCGGAGTCGGAGCGAGCGGGAGGGCAGGCGCGGGGACGGACGGAGGCGTGGGCGGGGGCTTGGGTGGCGACGGGCGGGACGGCCCCGAAGGAGCGGCGAAGTCCAGCCAACCTTGGATCATGTCGGGCATCGCGAGGCGTTTTCTTGTCGGCAGTGAACACGCGCCCGCCCGCCGCGCCAGCGGGAATGTGGACGGCGGGAAAGTCGCGGGCGCCGAATGCGGGATGTGGAAAGCCGGAAAGCCGCGAACCGGAGACTGTGGATGTGGAAAGCTGGAAAACGGGAACGGCCGAGAGCGGGAAGCGGAACCGCCATCCGGGCATCACCCCGCACGAGGCGCTTCTCCACTGTGAAAAGCGGGAAAACTGGAGCCGGAATTCTCCCCTCCCCACCCTTCCCCGCCCCGCCGCCCGGAGGCCTTTTCCAACTTTCCAGCTTTCCACATCCCCCCTCCCACATCCCCGTCCCCCTCCCGCCCCCGCGCCTCCCGTCCCGCTTCCCCCCCGCCCACATGGGCGATCAGGTGCCGCCGACCCAGCTTTCCACCCAGGCGCAGAGGGCGCCGAGGCCGGCGGCGCGGGCGGCGGCGGCGGAGTCGCCGGCGCGGTAGATGCGGAAAAGCCGGCCGGCGCCGATGCGGTTCATCTCCTCCAAATCGTTGTGAATCACAGCGTCCACCCCGCCGGAGGCGAAGAGCCGGCCCACCGCGGCGGCGCGGGCGGCGTCGTCGGCGCCGTGCGTGAGCTTGAAGCCGAGCACGCGCACCGGGCGCGGCGACCAGCTTTTTATCTGCGAAAGGAGCTTGGGCGTGGGCACCAGACGGAGCGTCATCTCGTCGGCGTAGGAACTGAGCTTGCCGGCGTGGGAGACATCGGGGCGGTAGTCGGCGACGGCGGCGGCCTGGATCACCACATCGAACTCCCCGCCGGCCAGCGCGGCGCGGAGACGTTCCCCGAGGTGTTCGGTCGAGGTGAAGGAGCCGCAGACGACGCTCTCGCCGCGCGGGCGGGCCGCCGCCTCGCCGTGGAGGTAGGTGATGTCGTGGCCGGCGGAGGCGAGCGCGTCGGCCAGGGCGGCACCGGTGGCGCCGGTGCTGACGTTGGAGAGGAAGCGGACCGCGTCGATGGGCTCGCGGGTGGCGCCGGCGGTGAGGAGGACTTTCATCGGGGGCGAAGGAAAACGGCGGTGGGGACGGCGGGCCGGGCGCGCGGGATCGGCCACGGGGCGGCTCCGTCAGGCGATCTTGGGCCCGAGCTCGGCGAGCACGTGCGCGACGATGGTCTCGGGCTCCATCAGGCGGCCGGCGCCGATCTCGCCGCAGGCCAGCGCGCCCGAGTCGGGCGGGAGCACGCGCACCCCCGCCGTCACCAGTTTTTGAATACTCGCCTGCGTGGTCGGGTGGGCGAGCATGGCGGAGTTCATGGCCGGGGCCACCCACCACGGTTTTCGCTTCAACTCCCAGGCGAGAAAAAGCGCGCCGACCGGATCGTCGGCCAATCCGGCGGCGAGGCGGTTGAGGGTGTTGGCCGAGGCGGGGCAAAGCAGGGCGAGGTCGGCCCAACGCGCGAGCTCGATGTGGTCCATGGCCCGGCCGGCTTGCCAGAGATCGGTGAAGGGCGGGCGGCCGGTGAGGCCCTCGAGCGTGGCGGCGCCGATGAAACGCAGCGCCCCGGCGGTCGCGACGGTCCGCACCTCCACACCGGCCTGGGCCAGGCGCGAGATGGCGTGGCAGGCCTTGTAGCAGGAAATGGAGCCGGAGAGGGCGAAAAGCAGGCGGGGCATGACGGGGGCGGGGGCGAAATCGAGCCGTGGGCGAAGACGGAGTGGCGGCGGGATGGGTTTCAGTAGCTCTCCTTCGCGGCGGGGAAGGAGCGCTCGGCGGTGGCGGCGTGGAAGGCCGCGAGCCCGGCGCGCACGGCCTCGCCGGCGGCGGCGAATTCGCGGACGAAGCGGGGCTTGTGGCCGGCGGTGAGCCCGAGGAGGTCGGCCATCACGAGGACCTGCCCGTCGCAGTGGGCGCCGGCGCCGATGCCGATGACGGGGATGCCGAGGGCGCGGGCGATCTCGCCGGCGAGGGCGGCCGGCACGCATTCCAGGACGAGGCCGAAGGCGCCGGCGGCCTCGAGCGCGCGGGCCTGGCGCAGGAGGTCCTCGGCGGCGGCGGCGCTTTTGCCCTGCACCTTGTAGCCGCCCATGGCGTGGACGGACTGCGGGGTGAGGCCGAGGTGGCCCATCACGGGCACGCCGGATTGCACGAGGTGCGAGACGAGGTCGGCGTGGCCGTCGATGCCCTCGATCTTCACCGCGTGGGCGCCGGCGCGCAGCAGGGCGGCGGCGGTGTCGATGGCGGGGGCGAGGCCGCGGCGGGCGGCGAGGAAGGGGAAGTCGCTGATGATCAGCTTGCGCTCGGCCGGGGCGCCCAGGCCGCGGGCGACGGCGGCGGTGTGGCGGGCCATGATCTCCACGGTCGCGGAAAAGGTGGTCGGCTCCCCGTCGAGCACGGTGGCGAGCGAATCGCCGACCAGGACGCAGTCCACCGGCGAGGCCGCGATGAACGCCGCCTCCCAGTGCGTGTAGGCGGAAACCATGCTGATGGGCGCCTGACCCTTGCGCGCGCGAAACTCGGGAACGGACTTCATGGAGCCGGAAAAGCTAGGTCATACGCCCTCACCGACGCCACCCCGCATTTTTTACATCCGCCGGTAACGAACCTCGACGCCCTGGCGGGTGCGGATGACCCACTCGGCGCTCTCCGGCCCGGCCACCGCCGACTTCAAGTCGAGCTTGGTGTAGTCCTCGCCGTCCACGGCCTCCAATTTTTTGATAAAATGGTTCGGTCCCTCGCCCACCAGCTGGGCGAACGAGACGGTGGCGACCCCGTTTTCGAGGTAATACTGCTCCGCCGCTGCACCGAGTTGGCGGAGATTGTTGAGCACCTGTTTGATGATTCGCTCCCGCTCCTCGTCGGTCAGGGTGGCGGTGGCGATGACGCCGGCGTTGAGGCGGACCTGCCAGGTGTCGGTGCCGCGCGCGAGCGTCAGCGCCTCCCGCTCCGCGTCGTAGGCGCGCACCTCGCAGCCGGCGAAGCGGCCGCCGACCCGCACCCATTCGCGCTCCCGGGTGGCGGGATCGACGAGCGAGACCCGCACGGGACTCTCCGATGCGTCCACGCCGGCAAACTCGATTGCGATCGGCGCGGCGGCGGACGCGGCGAGCGGGGAGGCGATGGCGATTCCGATGAAAAAGCCCGTCATCGACAGGCGCCCAAACCCGGACATCCGGCGCACGCATGCGTTTCGCGTCATGGAGGGATCTGGTGTTCGATCCGGAACGAGACGGCAAGCCCGGCCGCGGCGGGACGACCAAGCGACGGCCCCGGAGAAACAGGTTTTTTCGCAAGCGCGGTGAAAATGTGCCGATGTGGGGCAAGCGCCACCGCGCCCGTTCCCGTTTACCCCCTCCACCGACCATGCTCGCGCGCTTCATCCACTCGCTCCCGCTCGACCGCAAGCTCGTCGCCCTGTGCATGTTGGCCACCGGGGTGGCCCTGGTGCTCTCGACCGCCGCCTTCGTCGCGTTCGAACAGATGGCGCATCGGCGCGACATGCGGCGGGCGACGGACGCGCTGCTCCACGTCATTTCGGAACACGCCGCGCATGCGTTGGCCGACGGCGATCCGGCGGCCGCCGCCCGCTCGCTGCAGGGCCTGGCCTCGTTGCCCCCCGTGCGGCGAGCCTGCATCTACGACGCGGAGGGCCGCGTCGTCGCGATCTTCGAACGCGAATCCTCCGCCACCGAACGCTGGCCGACCATGGGCGATCTATCCCCGGCGGGCGCGGACGAGCGACTGGGCCTCTTCCGCGAGTTCTCCCCGCTCACGGCCGGAACGGGCGGGCCGCCGCCCGGCGCGGGCGTCGCCGAGGGAGGCGTTTACATGGAGCTCGATCGCGAGGAGCTGGCCGCGCGGCAGGCGGACTACTTTCTGGCCCTGGCGCCGGTTTTGCTGGTCGCGTTTGGCCTCAGCTGGCTGCTCGCCCGCCGCCTGCAACACGTGGTGTCGGGCCCGATCGAAAATCTCGCCCGCCTCGCCGCCGACGTCGCCGCCGGCAGGGAGGTCTCCACCCGCGCGGTCAAGGCGGGCAACGACGCCATCGGCCGGCTCATCGAGGGCTTCAACCACATGCTCGACCAGCTCCAGCTGCGCGACGCCCGCCTCCACGAGGCCCAGCGCGATCTCGAACGCCGCGTCGAGGAGCGCACGCGCTCGCTGGAGGAGGCGCACGCGGAGATCGCCCTCGAGCGCACGCGCTTCAAATTCATCTTCGACTACGTGCCGGTCGGCATCTGCCTGCAAACGCTGCACGACCGGCAGAAACAGTTCCGCCTCATCAATCGCGCCCACCTCCGCATCTGCGGCGTCGAGGCCGACAAGGCCTTCGCCGACACCGCCATCTTCGCCAACATCACCCACCCCGACGACCGCGCGCGGCAGGTCCCGCTGAACCAGGCGCTCGAATCCGGAGCCATCAAACACTACGCCCTCGAAAAACGGTATCTGCGCGCCGACGGCTCGACCGTGTGGGTGGCGTTTTCCACCGCGCGCACCGACTATCCCGACGGTCGCGTCGAGGTCCTCTCCACCCTCGTGGACATCACCGAGCTGAAACGCGCCCAGCTCGAGGCGGCGCGGGAGCGCGCGCGCTTCCAGTTTATCTTCAACTCCCTGCCCGTCGGAGTCTCCTGGCGGCACGTCGGCGAGCGCGAGTCCGCGCTCTTCAACCCCGCCCACCACCTGATCACCGGCGTGGACCCCGATTCGGTGGCCGACACCCGCATCGCCTTTCACCAGGCCACCCACCCGGACGACCTCCCGCGGCAGCTCGGGCTCGTGGACCGGATGCTCGCCGGCGAGATCGACCAGTATGAGGTCGAGAAACGCTACATCCATCCCGACGGGCGCGTGGTCTGGGCCATGATGATGAGCCGCATGTCCCGCGACCCCGACACCGGCGAGCGCCAGTCGGTCACCACCATCGTGGACATCACCGCGCGCAAGCAGGCCGAGGCCGAGATCGAGGGCATCCACCGCCGCCTCGTCGAGACCTCTCGCCAGGCCGGCATGGCCGAGGTCGCCACCGGCGTGCTGCACAACGTGGGCAACGTGCTCAACAGCGTGAACATCTCCTGCGGCCTCATCGCCGACCACCTCCGCCGCTCCAAAACCGCCAACCTGCCCAAACTCGCCGGCATGCTCCGCGACCACCGCGACGAGCTGCCCCGCTACCTGACCGAGGACGCGAAGGGCCGCCTCATCCCCGACTACCTCGCCGGCCTCGCCGACTCCGTCTCCGTCGAGCGCACCGCGCTCTTCGCCGAGCTCGAATCGCTTCAGAAAAACGTCGATCACATCAAATCCATCGTCGCGATGCAGCAGAGCTTCGCGCGCATCACCGGCGTCCTGGAAAAGGTCGAGATAGTCGAGCTGGTCGAGGACGCCCTCCGCATGAACGCCGCCAGCCTGGTCCGGCACGAAATCGAGGTCGTCCGCGACTACGTCGCCCGCCCCGCCATCACCGCGGACAAAAACAAAATCCTCCAGATTCTGGTCAACTGCGTCGCCAACGCCAAACACGCCTGCGACGACTCGGACCGCCGCGACAAACGCATCACGGTCCGCGTCGCCTCCGACGGGGACGGGGTCCGGATCTCGGTCATCGACAACGGCGTCGGCATCGCTCCGGACCACCTCACCCGCATCTTCGCCCACGGCTTCACCACCCGCAAAAACGGCCACGGTTTCGGCCTCCACAGCGGAGCCCTCGCGGCCCACGAGATGGGCGGCTCCCTGCTCGCCCACAGCGAAGGGCCGGGCACCGGCGCCACCTTCACCCTCCGCCTGCCCGCCCACCCGCCGGAGTGACGCCCGACCGAATCGACGGGAGGATCGGGCTCTCCGTGTGGCGTTGGCCGTCCCCGGCCAATTTCCAGGACGGCCCCACCGCAAACGCAAATCGGGCTCAGTGCCCGAGGAACTTCGTCACCGCCTCCGTCCGCGACTGCACCTGGAGCTTCTTGTAGATGCCGTGCAACCGATTGTGGATCGTGCTCGGGCTCAGCCCCAGCCGGTCCGCGATGGCCTTGTAGGTGAGCCCCTTCGCCAGCAGCTCCAGAATCTCACGCTCGCGCTGGCTCAGCTTTTCCTCCTCCCGCGTCGCCGGCCGCACCTGATGGAAATGCGAGACCACCCGCCGCGCTATCTCCATCGACATCGGCGAGCCCCCGCGGCTCACCTCCACGATCGCGTTGACCAGCTCCGGCACCGGCGCGCGTTTCAACAAATACCCCGAGGCCCCAGCCCGCAGCGCGTCGAAAATCAGGTCCGTGTCGTCGTAGGTCGTCAGCACGAGAAACTCGATCCGGGGATGGGCGCGCTTCAGCGCCCGCACGCACTCGATGCCGCCGAGCCCCGGCAGGTGCAGATCCATCAACACCACGTCCGGCGCGAGCGGCGGGATCTCCGCCAGGGCCTTCCGCCCGTCGCCGAAAGCCCCGAGACAAACCATGCCGTCCTCGCGCCGCAGCATCTTGAGCAAAAACTCCCGCGTCGCCTCGTGATCCTCGACCAGACAAAACCGAATCGGCCCCGCCGCCCGCGCCGGAGCGGAAGCCGAAACCGGGGCCGGAGACGCGGCGGGAACGGAGGCGGAAAACGCGGCCGGGCGCGCCGCTTTTTCTTCGGGTGAATTCATGGGGAGGGAAGATGCGCGACGGCGACTACCGGCCCGGGCGCGTCCCCGCTCAAGCGGAATCCCCCGGCGCCGGGTCCGCCGCCCCCGCCTCCGGCGGCCCGTCGCGTAGTGGCAACTCAAATACCACCCGGCAGCCCGCTCCGGCGCGGCCCTCCACCCGGCAGTCGCCGCCCACCTCCGCCATGCGCCGGCGCATGTTGGCAAACCCGTCCGAAAACCGATCCCCCGCCCCCGGCTCGAACCCCCGCCCGTCGTCCTCGATCAGGATGGTCAGCCGCGCCGCCTCGGCCCGCATCTCCATCCGCACCCGGCGCGCCCCGGAGTGTTTCACGATGTTCGCCAGGCTCTCCTTGATCGCGAGGAACAGGTGGTGCCTCGGCTCCGCCGACACCGGCCGCGACGGGGTGCCGACGCTCTCCGGCCACACCAGCTCGGCCTCGATGCCGGCCTTGGCCAGAAAACCCGCCGCGAACTTGCCGACAAACTCCACCGTGCCCGCCAGGCTGTCGTTGCGCGGATTCACCGCCCACACGATCGCGTCGAGCGACTCCACCGTCCGGCGCGCGATCTCGCTCAGGTCCCCCATCTGCCGGGGATCCGTCGCCGGCTCCGCCTCGGCCGCCCGCGCCATCGAGGTGATCAAGGTGAGGTCGGCCCCCAGCTCGTCGTGCATGTCCCGCGCGATCCGCGCCCGCTCCCGCTCGATCACCCGCTCCTGTTCCAGCCGGCGAATCCTCGCCCGCATGCGCCGCGTCGCCCACGCCCGCACCGCCGCGCCCAGCCCAGCCGCGAGCACCAACACCGCCCCGCCCCGAAACCAGACCGTCTGCCACCACGCCGCCCGCACCGAAAAATCCAACACCGCCGCCGCCCGCGACCACGGCCCGTCCCCCACCCGGGCCGCCACCTCGAAGCGATAGTTCCCCGGCTCCGGCCGCACGATCGTCGCCTCGCGCTGCGCGCCCGCCTCGATCCAGCCCGCGTCGGCGTTTTCCCCAAACGCCTCCGCCACACCCGCGCCACCGGCGCCCCCGCCTCCCACACGATAGCGGAAACGCACCCGCTCCGGCCCGCCGAGCTCCGGCAGAGTGTAGCGGATGCTCACCGCCTCCGGCCGCGCCGGAAACTCCACCGCCCCCGGCGCGCCGCCCGTGAAAAAATACCTGCGCCGCCCGGCATTCGCGTCGGCCTCCTCGCCCACGCCCGCGTCCGCCCCGGCCGCCGAACCGCGCCCCAAGTTCACGCTCGCCTCCTCGATCAAGACCCGCGCCTCGCCCGCGGGCTCGACGGCGGTGCCGGGCGGGATCTCCAGCCAGCCCCGGTTGGTCGCGAAGCACAGACGCCCGTCGCGCGTGCGCACCGAGGCGTTTTGCCCCCGCGCGACGAATTCCAGCGTCGGCAAGCCCTCGTTCGCCCCGCAAAGCGTCAGCGGGGAACTCGTCCGCCGCCCGTC
Source organism: uncultured Akkermansia sp. (assembly GCA_966252115.1). Taxonomy (GTDB): domain Bacteria; phylum Verrucomicrobiota; class Verrucomicrobiia; order Opitutales; family Opitutaceae; genus IMCC26134_A. Next base: position 5,298 of record CBINNW010000128.1, on the reverse strand, counting down.
GATGTAGTCCTCCAGCTCCCCCCGCGTGGTCCGCCAGAGCCCGGTCGCGGTCCCCAGCCAAAACACATCCGCCGCGTTCTGCTCCGCCCGAGGGCCGCCCGACCTCGGCTCGATCAACAGCGACCGCACCTCCGCCAGCAACCGGTTCGCCGGTTCCGGCACCCGCGCCACCCGCCCCTCCCGCCAGCGATACAGCCCGCCCAACAAGGTCCCGATCCACACCGTGTCCTCTCCGTCGGCCACCACGAAGCGCACCGTCTCCTCCGCCCCCGCGCCCGGCAACGCCACCGGAACAAAACCGCCCCGCCCACCGGCGCGCGCGGCCTCCGCTTCCCGCACGAAGACCCCGCCCGTCTGGTCCCCCACCCACAGGCGCCCGCGACCGTCTTCCGCCAAGGCCCGCACCGCCCGCGGCCCCGCCTGCGCGGTCAGCCGCCCCTCGTGCAAACGCCACAAAGCCCCCGCGTCGGTCCCGATCCACAGACCGCGGTCGGCCCCCACCAGCAGCGAAACCACCCGCTCGCCGAGCTCGAAGGCTGCGACAACGCCGTCCCGCCAGCGCAACACGCCCGTCGAGGTGCCCAGCCACACGCCCCCGCCCTCGGGGTCGGCGCAAACCACGTTCGCTCCCTGCCCGGCCGGCCATCCCGCCACCGGCGCGAAGGCCGCGTCGCCCTCGCGCCCGCCCCCGCCGACGCCGTCAGCATCCCCGTCCGCGCCGCGCCCGGCTCCCGTCGCCACGCTCCGCAGGGGCTCCGCCCGCCGCCCGATCGCCCAGAGCCGCCCCTCCGTGTCCTCACAAACCGAATACAAAGCCTGCCCCGGCCGCCCCGCCTCCGCCGCGCGCAGGAAAAAGCGGCGCGCCGAGAGCCGGTCCAGCCCTCCGCCCCAGGTCCCCACCCAGAGATTGCCGTCGCGATCCTCGCTCAACCACGAGACATCGGCGAACGAGGTGGGCACGCGCTCGAACACGCCGCCCCGGAAACGCAGCAGGCCCACGTCCCGCGTGCCGATCCACAGCGCGCCCTCCGCATCCTCGTGGAGGGCGTTGACCTGCCCGACCCGGGACAACCACTCCGGCGCGAGCGTCTCCAAGCGTTCGCCCCCCGGGCCGTAGCGGATCAGACGCCCGCCACGCAGCGCCCACATGCCGCCTCCGCGCGCCGCGGCCAGCGCGGGCCGCCAACCGCCGCCGGTCGCCGGATCCACGGCGCGAAAGCGCCCGCCGCCATCCCACACCGCGCAACCCTCGCTGGTCGCCACCCACGGGGTGCCGTCCACCGCCACGCGCACCCAGGTGGGGTGCCCTCCCGGCAGCCCCTCCGCCACGCCGAACTCGCGCCGCTCCCCGCCCGCGAAGCGCGTCACCCGCGCCGTGTGGGCCGCCCCCATCCAGACCGCCCCCGCCGCGTCCTCCGCGAAGGACCAGGGCCAGACTTCGTCGGTCGGTCGCGGACGGACCGGCGCCGGCGTATCGAGTTTTCCATTACTCCAGCGCGCCGCCCCGCCGCGCTCGAGGCCGAGCCAGAGAGCCCCCGAGTCCGACACGAACACCGGCGCCACCCACGGCGTCGGCAGCCCCGGCAGACGCTCCGCGTCCATGTGAACGAAGCGCACCCCGTCGAAACGGAGGAGCCCGCTGAAGTTGGTCAACCAGAGGTAGCCGTCGGCGTCTCGCGCCACCCCGGAGATGTGGTTGTCCCGCAGCCCGTCGGCGATCTCCCAGGTCCGCAGCACACGATCCTCCGCCAGCGGCAAGGCGTCCACCGCATCGATCGCGCCGCGCGCCGCGCCGAGGAGCAGAAGGAAACATGCGAAAGTCCGTGCGATCACCGTGGGGGAAGGGGCACGCGGTCCGAACGGCGAAACGCGCCGACTCCCGCGTGCGGCGAAACTCCCGCGCGCCCGCGCCCGAGGCAAGTTCCCAGCCGGTCCGCGAGGCATGGACCATTTGGTCCCATTGTCCCGAAGCGCCGGGCCGGATAGACTCCGCCTCCCGCTTCGGTTCACACCCACCCTACACCCCATGTCTCCCACCCTCCGCCTCACCGCGCTCCTCGCTTCGCTTGCCCTCCCGGCGCAGGCCCAGGTCACCACGGTCCTCTTCGCCGACGACTTCACCACGTCCGGCCAGAGCGACGACGTGAACTTCGAATACACCGCCGGCCGCCAGTCCGGCACCCTCGGCAACCTCCAGTATCGCCAGGGCGTCGGCAACATCGGCGCCGCGAGCACCGGCACCATCGCCAACGAAGGATTCGGCGGTTACCAAACCCAGATCGGCAACGCCGGCGGCCCCGGCAAGCTGTGGCTCGTCGGCGCCGGGTCGGCCGGCGATGGGGATGAAGTGGGCTATGCGTCGCCCGAGCATAATTTCAACGTCAACACCGGGAGCGGCGGCTATCTCTCGATCAGCTTTACCATGGATCCGGTCACCGGCGCCGCGGGCACGAGCGACGACTGGGCGGCCATCACCTTCGGTGCGTCCAACCCCGCCGGCTGGGGCGGCTCCGGAAACGGCGCGCGCGGCCAGAGCATCATCTCGGGCGAGGCCAACTACGGCATTCTTTTCCGCGACAACGGCGGATACCAGGCCTTCAACAACGGCTCCGCGGTGGAGTCCGGAACCTATTCCCTTACCCCGACCGTCACCACGACGCATATGATCGAAATCCGGATCAGCGGCGTGGGCGACGGCAACGCGTTCGACGGTTCGGGCGACGCCCTGATCGACGTCTATGCCGACGGCTCCATCGCGACCACCTACACCCGCTCCGGCGGCTTCACCGACAACTACATCACGCTGCACGGTTACAGCGGTGGCTTCCAGATCAACGCCTTCGACGACTTCCAGGTCGCCTCCGTCTCCGCCATTCCCGAGCCGTCCGCCGCCGCCGCGCTCGCCGGCGGCCTGATGTTGGCCTGCGCCGCCTCCCGCCGCCGCCGTCGCCGCTGACACACCTTCCGGAAAGTAGGGCGCTCTCTCCGAGAGCGCCCCTTTGAGCGGCGCCCCCCTTCGACGCCCCCGATCGTCACCAGTCCCCCAGTCCCCGAGCGTCATATAACTGGACCCAGAAACCAGAACCAGCTCCGCCCCCGCCCCGCCCCTTTCCCTGCCCCCCTCTTTCCTCGATCCGGGATGGCGTCCCCGCCTTCCCGGATTTTTCCGTTTCCCCGTCCTTTTGCCGATGCCACCTCTCCTCGCCCCACGCGCGCCCCGGGCTCAACCCGCGCGGCCCCGCACCCTGTTCACCTGTTTCACGACGCTCTCCCTCGTGACGGCCTTCCTCCTCCCGCCCGCCGCCGCCGGCGCCAACACCGCCGCCGCCCAGGCCGCCGAGGCGCCCGCGCCGCTCGCCGTGGCCGCTCTCACGACCAACGGCCGCGCCAACCCGCTCGGCATCCCCGCCGAGTCGCCGTCCTTCTCGTGGAGCCTCACCGCGCCCGCCTCCGCCCGCGGCGTCACTCAGCGCGCCTACCAGATCCGCGTCGGCACCGCGCCCGGCCTCGCCGACCTCTGGGACTCGGACCGCGTGGAGTCCTCGCGCCAGATCGACATCGTCCCGCCCGGCTCGCTCGGCCTCGCGTCCGCCACGCGTTACCATTGGCAGGTGCGCGTCTGGGACCAGGCCGACCAGGCGAGCGAGTGGAGCGCCCCCGCCTGGTTTGAAACCGGCCTGATCACCGCCGCCGACTGGTCCGGCGCCACCTGGATCGCCCGCCCCGTGCAGGCGCCCGACCTCGCGCTCTGGACCGACTACACCGCCACCGTCGAGTTCACCCTGGAGAACGAGGCCTTCGGCGTCTTCCTCCGCAGCTCGGCCGACGGGCAAAACGCCTTCCTGCTCCAGCTCAACCTCACCGGCGCCACCCCCGTGCTCAGGCCCCACCGCCGCAGCAACGGCGCCTACGCCGTGCTCGCCAACGTCGATCTCGCGCCCCTCGGCTTCACCAAGTCCGCCCTGCTCGGCACGCGCCACACCCTGCGCTTCGAGCTCGCCGGCACCACGCTCCGCACCCACCTCGACGGCACCCTCATCGACACCCGCTCCGGCATCGACCTTCCGGCCGGCCTCGTCGGCTTCCGCACCTTCGGCGCCGAGGCCGCGCGCGTGCACGCCGTCTCCGTGGTCGCCACCGCCGGCTCCGTCACGCTCGCCGCGCCCGACTTCGCCAACGGCGAAAACGGCTTCGCCGGCGGCTCGCTCATCGACGGCGCCCTCCGCGTCTCCGGCACCACCGACGCGCTCTTCGCCAACCTGCCCTCCTCGCTCCCGCTCCTGCGCGGCGAATTCACCGCCCGCGAGGGCCTCGTCTCCGCCCGCCTCCACGCCTCCGCGCAGGGCCTCTACGTCGCCTCCATCAACGGCCAAAAGGCCGGCGACCACCACCTCGCCCCCGGCTGGACCGATTACGACCAGCGCATCCAACACCAGACCCTCGACGTCACCGCCCTCGTCCGCCCCGGCGCCAACGTCCTCGGCGCCGCCCTCGGCGAGGGCTGGTTCCGCGGCAAGGTCGGCCTCAACTGGACCCGCGTTTACGGCACCGAGCTCGCCTTCATCGCCAAGCTCAAACTCGACTACGCCGACGGCACCACCGAGTGGTTCGCCACCGACCTCGCCCACTGGCGCGCCGGCGACGGCCCCTTCGTCCGCGGCGACCTCCAGGACGGCGAGGACCATGACGCCCGCCTCGCCCGCGCCGGCTGGGACTCGCCCGGTTTCGACGCCTCCGGCTGGCGCGCCGTCGCCGCCGCGCCCGACCTCACCGCCCGCCTCACGCCCCAGCCCGACGAGCCGGTCCGCGAACTCCTCACCCTCCCCGCCCTCACCCGCACCGAGATCCTCCCCGGCACCTGGATCTACGACTTCGGGCAAAACATGGTCGGCGTCGCCCGCGTCGTCCTCACCGGCGCCCGCGGCCGGACCGTCACCCTCCGCCACGCCGAGGACCTCCACCGCACCGGCCCGCGCGCCGGCCAGATCTACACCGACAACCTCCGCAGCGCCCGCGCCACCGACACCTACACCTTCGCCGCCGACGGCACCGTCACCTACCAGCCCACCTTCACCCAGCACGGCTTCCGCTACCTCCAGATCACCGGCGTCGCCACGCCCCCCGCCCTCGAGGACGTCCACGGCGTCGTGCTCGGCTCCGACCTGCCCGACACCGGCGACCTCCACACCGGCCACCCCATGCTCGACAAACTCGTGAGCAACATCCGCTGGGGCCAGCGCGGGAACTTCCTCTCCATCCCGACCGACACCCCCGCGCGCGACGAGCGCCTCGGCTGGA
>CBINNW010000127.1:0-14724 GCA_966252115.1 uncultured Akkermansia sp. | reverse complement strand
CGACCCTTGGCGACGGAGGATTCGATGCGGGAGGCGGTTTCCTTGGCCGCGGCGGGCCGGGTCGAACGCGAAAGGCCGGGCCTCGCTGTATTGGCCGCCCTGATACGCGAGCCCCACGGACGCACGGTGACGCAGCTGGAAAAGCGGAACGATCCGCCGGCTCCCGCGCCCGACGCGCCCTTTGCCGAACGCATGCGCCACCGCACCGCCACCGCCGCCGGCCGTGCGCTCTACCGCTTGCGCCAGCAGACGGTCGAGCCGGTCTTTGGCATCATAAAAGAAGCCATGGGGTTCCGCCGCTTTTCCCTGCGTGGCCTTCAAAAGGTGTCGCTGGAGTGGGAACTGGTAGGAACGCAGGGACAATGAGTAAGTCCGAATCCGGTGGCCCCGGCGGTTCAAAGGTTTGGGCTTCCCGATCAGGGCGGGTTGTTGTCGATGCCGGCGATGGCCAGGTCGCGGGTTTGCGGGGACACGGAGGGCGAGGTCGCGGCGTAGCGGCGGGCGGCGGCGGGGTCGTGTTCGGCCCAGAGGCGGATAAAGTCGAGCAGGGTGCTGGCCCGGAGTTCGGGATCGGTGATGCTCTCCGCCCAGCTGGCGGCGACCGAGGGGTTTTTGGCGACCAGCGCCGGGGTGTTGGCGATGGCGGCGGCGCCGGCGTCGAGATCGGGCGCGGGATCGTGGGTGTCCATCCAGACGGAGGCGGCGGCGGGGTCGAGGTGGACCCACTGGGTGAGGCCGTCGCGGAGGGCGGCGAAGCGGGCTTCACCGACGGGGAGGGTGGCGGCATGCCCGACGAGGGCGGCGGGGTCGCTCCGGCTCCAGCCGACGAAGAGGGCGGCGCGGGCTTCCTCGCGGGCGACGGGGTCGGGGATTCGGGCGAGGGTTTCGAGGGCGACGCCGGGTTCGTAGGCCGCCCAGTTCTGGTAAACGACGCCGAGCCAGGTGGCGTGGCAGGCGGCGGGGCCGGTGGCGGCGAAGCGGCTGGCGATGAGGAATTGTCCGTCGCGGGCGAGCGCCTCGGCGAGGGCGACGCCGTGTTCGGAGGCGTGGACGGGATCGGTGGCCACGAGGTAATCAAAGGCGACGAGCGCGGCTTCCGGATCGGCGATGGCGCCGGCGGCGACGGCCTCGACGGCGGCCTGGCGTTCGTCCGCGCGAACGTTGACCAGGGTCCAGTCGGCGGCGGCGAGCGGATCGCGGCCGGCCCAGCCCCGGAGGGCGGCGGCGCGGAAAAGCGCGCGGTGGCGCGGGGTCGGCGCGGTGGCGGCGAGGTCCAGTGCGCGGAGCGGATCGGTGGCGGCGAGCGCGGCGAGCTCCAAGAGGGTTTGCGCCTCGGCGGCGGGGCCGGCGGGGGCGGTGGTGAGCGCGAGGCGGGCCGGAGCGGGCGGAGCGATGGCGGGCGGGGCGGAGGCCGGATCGCGCGGGCTCGGTGGCGGGAGGGTGGCGGCCGTGTGGGCGGGGGACGGGGCGATGGCGGGCGCGCCGCCCGGAGCGGAGCGGCGGCCGAGCGAGTAACCGACGCCCATGCCGAGGCCGCACGCGATGGTCAGCGAGCAAAGGACGGCTGGGCGGAGGGAGGAGAGCGCCATGGGGGCGGCGGGCGGGGCCTTGCGGGAGGCGGAAGGAAGCGGGAGGCGGGAGGAAGCGGGAGGCGGGAGGAGGGTTAAACGCCGCCCGTTGGAGGAACGAGCGGCGGTGAGCGCCCGGGGGTTATGGAGTTGAAGCGCGGAGGCGGGCGAAGAGGTGGGGGCCGGAAACGGGTATGGCCACCCGGACGTGTTCACGTTGGGCGTCCAGCGCGGTTACTTGTTGGGTGACGCCACCCTCGCCGGGCGTGACAGGATCCCAGGCGCCGAGGTCGTCGGAGATCTCGACGGACAGGATCAGGGAGGCCGCGGCCGCGGTGGAGCGGTCGTAGTCGAGGACGAGGCTTCGCTCGCCCGAGGCGTCCACGGTGGTGGCGACGGGCAGGATGGCGGAGTCGGCCGTCGTGGGGTCGCCGTCGAGGAGGTATTCGAGCAGGTTGGCCACGCCATCGCCGTCGGCATCGGCCGAGGCGAAGCCGGCGGCGGAGGAGTCGAGGCCGTGGCCGCCGGCCCAAGTCGAGAGGGACGAAGTGACGGCCAGGGTGGCGACGGTGCTGGTGACGGTGCCGGCGCTGTTGGTCACGACGACCGTGTAGCTGCCGGCATGGGAGGGGAGGGTGGTCGGGATGGTGTAGGTGGCTGAGGTGGCGTCGGGGATGGGATCCTCGTTTTGGAACCACTGGTAGGTGGGCGCCGGGGTGCCGGAGGCGACGACGGTGAAGGTGGCGGATTGGCCGGCGGTCACGGTCAGCGAGTCCGGCGGTGTGAGCACGCGCGGCGCGAGCGCGGGCATCCAGCCGTTGAGCGCGAAGTAGGGGTGGCCGAAGATCGCGGCGAGGGTGTAGTCGGCCGGGTTGACCGTCACCTGCTGGCGGTTGCCCGTGCCGGTGGCGGGGGCGAGCAAGGAGTTGGACGGCTCCATCGGCAGGCCGGTGTAGTCGGGGTCGATGGTGTTGAGCCAGTAGGCGCCGGCGGCCTGGCGCTGGGCGATGGTCGGAGCGGCGCCGCCGCCGATCAGGGTGCTGCCGTATTCGCGGGCGCGGCAGGTGACCTCCTTGTTGCCCTCGGTGCCGACCCATTCGAGCCAGCCCTTGGTGCTGATGTGGGTGTCGAGCTGGCAGTTGATGATGGCGGTGGCGCCGTCCTGGCGCCAGGGGCGCATGAAGGTGGTGCTGCCGATGTTTACATCGTAGGGGTAGCCGTTGGCGACGAGCGCGCGGGGGAAGCGGCAGTTGAGCAACACCTCGCCGTAGGGCTGGGCGAGCGGGGTGCTGGGCGCGCAGACGGGGCCGCCGACGGTTCGGACTTGGACGATGTCGCAGTCTTCGAGCACGGCGAGGGCGGCGCCGTAGATGAAGTCCACGCTGCCCCAGATCTCGCAGCCGTTGAAGTAGGCGATGCCGCTGACGGTATAAACGGTGTCCTGGCCGCCCTTGATGAGGAGATCATCGAACACGAGCCGTTTGCCGGTGGTGGCGAGGGTGTTGGTCGCGCCGCTGAAGGCGGAGTTGGTGTCGGCGGAGCGGCCGGTGGGGCTGTAGGGATAATAGATGAGGTTATCGAGGGTGAGGTTGCGCACCGTCACGTCGGAGCTCTCGATGCGGAGCGTGCCGGCGGTGAAGACGTTGGAGGGCGGGGCGAAGTAGGCGTAGGGGTAGATGATCTGCGCGTCGGTGCGGAGCGCGCCGGTGCCGACGATGGTCACGAAGTCGCGGTTCTGGGCGAGGGTGGCGCTGTCGCGGTAGATGCCCGGGAGCACCTGGACGGTGCGGCGCAGGGTGTTGTTTTGCGGGATCCAGTCGAAGGCGCCCTGGAGGGTGGCGAAATCGCCCGCGCCGTCCTGGCCGACGGTGATGGTGGTCGGACCGGTGGAGGTGGTCGGGGTGGCGGGGCCGGCGGCCTTGGTCGAGAAGCGCCAGGTCGCGGAGTCGGAGATGCCGGGGAAGGAGGCGTTGGTGGAGTCGAGCAGGAGCCCGGCGTCCATGGTCACGTAGTAGGTCTTGCCGTAGGCGAGGCGCTGGGTGGGGCCGAGGGTGATCCAGGCTTCGTTTCCGTAGATGGCGACGGGGGTGTAGTAATAGGTGTTGTTGGTCGTGCCGGTGCCGGATTGCACGCTGCGGATGGCGGCGTTGGGGATCTGGGCGGAGGAATTGCCCGGGGCATAGGAGACGAACTGCGCGACATCGATCGTGGCGACGATGCTGTCGGTGGCGGCGTCGTGGACGCGAAGGGCGCCGGAACGGCCGAGCTTCGGGCCGCCGGGGAAAACGAGCCGCAGCTGCTGGTCGATGGCGATGCCGGTGGCGTTGTTGCCGGGCGCGAAGGTGACGCTCTGCGTGCTGGCCAGGCCGATGTAAACGGAGTCGCTGGTGACGGTGCCGGCGGAGTTGGAGGCGGTGACGGTGTAGTAACCGGACTCGGCGGAGGAAAACGCGGCGATGGCGAGATCGGCGGTGGTGGCGCCGCTGACGTTGGCGCCGTTGTTCACGGTGGCGCCGTCGCGTTTCCAGACGTAGGTCACGGGTTCGGGGGAACCGGCGCCGACGTCGGCCACGCAGGAGATGGTGAAGGGGGCGCCGGGCGCGACGATGGTGGGGACGGGCGTGGTGGTGAGCACGGGCCCCACGACGAGCGCGACGGAGGGGCTGGTGGCCGAGCCGAGGGAGTTGGAGACGACGACGCGGTAGTGGCCGGCGTCCGCGGTGGTGATGGGGTCGAGAGTGAGGCTGGTGCCGGTGGCGTCGGGGATTTCGGTGAAGGTGACGTTGTCCAGACTCTTTTCCCAGCGGTGGGAGAGCGGGGCGGTGCCGTTGGCGAGGACGGTGAAGGTCTTGGCGCCGCCGACGAGGGCGGTGCCGCCGGTGGGCGGATTGAGGACCTGGGGAGCGACGGCGCCGTCCGAGATGGTGAGGCTGGCGGTGTCGCTGGGGGTGGAGCCGGCGATGTTGGTCACGACGACGTGGTAGTCGCCGGAGTCGCCGACCACGGGGCTGGGGAGGCTGAGGGTGGCGTCGCGGGCGGTGGGGTTTTCCTCCAGGGTGATGGCGGCGTCGTTTTTATACCACTGGTAGGAGAGGGCGGCGGCGGGGGCGCCGCCGCCGTTGGCGGTGACGACGAGGTGGACGGGGTCGCCGGCCTGCTGGGTTTGCGAGAGGGGCTGGGTGCCGATCACCGGGACGATGGTGGTGGCGGCCGTGGTGGTGACGGTGATGCGGTTGACGTCCACGTTTTGAATGTGGGCGCTGCCGGTGGAGGCGGCGCGGGCGTAGTAGCCGAAGACGAGGCCGTCGAAGGTGTCGGTGTGGACGCTGGTGCTCGAAACGGTCTTGGAGACGAGCAGGGTGTCGGGGAGGCCGGGCGTGAGGAGGTGGAGGTCGGAGGCGATGTCCAGGGTGGTGGCGCCGGTGCGGGTGATGACGAGATCGACGCGATACGGGGTGGCGGCGAGGAGCTTGTCGGTGAAGGTCGAGGTCGTCAGCGAGCCGATGGTGGTCGCGGCGGGGCTCCAGGAGGTGCTGAAGGTGAGGTCCTGGTTGTTGGCCGAGGTGTCGGCCTGGGCGGGGCGGAAGAGGATCTGGTGGGCGCCGCCGGCATACATGATGCGGTCGATGTAGCCTTGCCAGGCGGCGGCGTGGCCGGCGAGGGCGGTGGTCTGGGTGCCGTTGATGCCGCCGGGTTTGGGCTGGGTCTGGCCGGCGTTGTGGAGGCCGACGCAGAGTCCGCTGTTGGCGTAATCCACGATGTCGGCGACGGGGGTGAAGGTGACGCTGAGGCGCACCGAGTCGCCGGTGTCGGCCAGGGTGACGGGATACTGGGTGAAGAGCGCCTGGATGCTGGTGAAGGCGGAGCTGGTGCCGGGCAGGCCGAAGCGAAGCGCGCCGGGGCCGACCGAGACCGGCTGGAAGGCCTTGCCCGAGAGCTGTTGATAGGCGGTGGCGCGGAGCGAGGGCGTGGCCGGGGCGGGCGTGGCGTTGTTGATGGTGGAGCCGTCGCCGAAGGTGTCGTCGAAGACGGTCGAGAGCTCGGCGCGCGCGGCGCAGGCCAGGGACAGGGCGGCGAGAAGCGCCCGGGGGATGCGTGGGGAGGGGAGCATGGGAAAAGCAAAATGCGGCGCCCCCGGAAAAGGGGGACGCCGTCGAGGAAGGGGGATGGGTCGGGGGGGCGACCTAGGGGCCGCGTTGATCGTTTCGGACGGGGGTCAACGCGACGAGTCGGGGGGGCGAGTGTGGTTTGGGCTATTTCAGGTGGGGGGCGAGGGTCTTCAACTGGGCGTTGGAGCTGGAGCGGATGGCGCCGGTGACGAGACGGGCGATGATGTGGGCGCCGTTTTGCTGGAAGTGGGTGTTGTCGGAGTTGCCGTTCGGGTAGGCGGCGTATCGGCCCGCGTTCAGGTTCATGAACACGTTCCACGTCGTGTAGGTTTGGCCGAGGCTGATGTATTTGGCGGTGCTGCCGGCGGTGAGATCGATCAGCGGCACGCCTTTCGCGGAGGCCAGGGCGCGCATGGCGGCGGGATATTCGCCGTGGGTGGCCTTGATGGTGCCGCCGCTCCAGCTGTTGCGCTCGACGGGGGTGACCAGAATGGGAATGGCGCCCCTGGCCCGGGCGTCGTTGATGTAGAGGGTGAGATATTGCTGATAGGTGGTGTAGGGGGCGGTGTAGCGGGCGGCGTCGCCGACCTTTTCGTCGTTGTGGCCGAATTGGATGAAGACGTAGTCGCCGGCTCTGAGCGCGTTTTTGACCGGGGTCCAGGCGCCCTCGTCGTAGAAGCTTTTGGAGCTGCGGCCGGAGAGGGCCTTGTCGCTGACGACGAGGGTGGGCTTGAAGTAGCTTCCGAAGACCTGGCCCCAGCCCGTGCGGGGGAAGTAGGCGGAGGAGTAGAGGCTGACGGTGGAGTCGCCGACGAGGTGGGCGGTCGCCGCCCGCGCGGCGCCGGCGAAGACCAGCGCCGCGACGAGGACGAGGAGTTTGCGCGGGGAAAACATCGTTGGAGCGGGGCGGGGGGCCTACTGGGCGGGGACGCTGTTGAGGCTGGCGACGGGATCCCAGGCGACGTAGGCGCCCCAGTTGGTGTAGGAGGAACCCCAATACGAGGCGGGGCCGAAGATGTTGGCGGTGGAGTAGCGGGCGGCCTCGGTGGCGGTGAGGATGTGGGCCCAGCCGACGCGGCCGGAGAGGTTCAGGAGGGCGGTGTTGGTGATGTTCCTGCTGTCGTATTCGTTGTAGCGCGTGGTGGCGGCGGGGTTGGTGTTGTTGGCATCCCAGGGGCTCCAGCCGGCGGCGATGATGTGGGTGTCCATCTTGCACGAGATGTAGGTGCAGGAGGGGCGTTTCGTGGCATACTGCCAGGGGCGGCTGAGGTAGGTGGCGTTGTTCGAGACCGAGGTGACGGTGGAGTATCGGGTGCCGGTTTCGGGATCGATGAGGGTGACGGGTTTCCTGGTGAGCGCGCAGTATTTGAAGACGTAGCCGACGGCGGTGGTGGGTTCGGTGTTCGGGGCGGCGATGAAGCCCCAGGGGCCGCTTTCGTTGATGGTGCAGGAGTTGAAGAGGGCGGTGGCGTTGCCGAAGATGAAGTCGGTGTCCCCGGTGATGTAGCAGCCGGTGAAATACTGGCGGCCGTTGTGGGCCATGAGGGTGTCCTGGAAACCGAAGAAGCGGCAGTTGGAGAAGGCCATGCGGTCGGCGTAGGTGAGGAGCGCGACCGCCTGGGCGATGCCGTCGTGGGAGGAGTTTTGGAAGGTGATGTTTTTGGCGACGAAGTCGGGCGAGTTGATGCGGGTGCTCGCGCTGCCGGTGGTGCCGACGGTGCCGCCCGCGCCGTTGGAGGAGGTGGCGTTTTGGTTGTAGGTGAGGACGACCTTGGTGGCGTCGGTGGTCTGGCCGATGAAGCAGAGGAAGGTCTTGGAGGCGGGGACGTTGATCTTCTCCTTATAGGTGCCGGGGGCGATGTGGATGATCGTGCGGTTGGAGGCGGTGCCGGCGGGCGCCGCGTTCACGGCGGCCTGGACGGTGGTGTGGGCGCCGTTGGCGCCGGTTTTATTGACGTAGATGTGGGTGACGGCCGGGGCGGAGGCGGCGGCGAGGAGGCCGACGGAAAGGAGGGGAAGCAGCTTCATGGGGTGTGGGGGGACGGGAGCGGCGGGGGGGCGGGGGCGGGGCGGGAAAACGGGCGCGGCGATGCGTATCGGGAAGGCTGATACGCGCCGCCGCGTCCGGGGCGGGAGGGGCGATCAGCGGTTGCCGGCGCCGGCCTTGACGAGGGCGGGGACGTTCACGGTGGCGTCCAGGGTGTAGCCGTAGGGCGGGGTGAATACGCTGTCGTTGCTGGTGATCTGGGTGCCGGTGCAGTTGTTGAAGATGTTGCCGGAGGTCTTCAGCTTGCCGCTTTGCGTCTTGGAGAGGGGGTTCTTCACCCCGTCGTAGTAGTTGTTCTGGCTCAGCATCTGGGTGACGTTGCGCGCCTGGGTGCAGTAGTCGTTTCCGACGCAGTCCCAGTAGTTGTTATACATGTGGCAGGGGCCGAAACGGTCGGCCAACATGCGCTGTTTGCAGCCGGTGCTCCACCAGTTGTGATGCCAGGTGACGCGGTAGCCGCCGGAGTCGGTGTCGGAGGAGCCGATGAGGTTGGAGAAGTTATGCCCGTTGTTGCGGGTGTAGTAGAACTTGCACCAGGAGATGGTGATCAGGTCGGAGCCCTTGGCGATGTCGAGGTTGCCGTCGGTGCAGTCGTAGATGGTGCATTTGGTGACGTAAACCCGGGTGGAGTTGTTGATGGAGATGCCGTCGTTGGAGGCGGGGGCGCCGGTGTTGGCGGAGATGTTGAGCTTGGTGATGACGACGTTGGTGACGCCGCTGAGGTTGATGGTGCCCTTGATGGTGGCGGAGGAGTTGGCGCCCTTGAGGGTTTTGTGGGAGGCGAGGTTGATGCGTCCGTTGAGGCCCAGGTCGATGGTGCCCGAGACGATGATGGTGTGGGCGGAGGCCGATTTCGCGTAGTTGGCGAGGTCGGTGGCGTTGGTGACGGTGACGGTCGAGCCGCCATCGCCGCCGCTGATGGTGCCGCAGTAGCCGTTGCCCCAGGCGAGGACGCGGGGGGCGAGGGCGGACAGGAAAACAAGCGCCAGCACGAGGCTGCGCCGCAGGAACGATGCGGAGTTGATCATGGGGTTGGGGTGGCGCCCCGGGGCGGGGCGTGTGCGGGGTTGTGGGGTCGTCCGCACGCCGGGCCGGCGAAGCGGAGCGGCGAGGGGAGCGGGGCGACGGCGCGGGGCGGGGCGACCGGTGAGGGTGCGACGCCTCGCGCTTTCGGGAACCAAATGGCGTGGCGCCGGGTTTCCCAGCCGGACTGTTTCCGCCATTGTTGAGTTGACGTGCTTGCGGCTTGTCCACGCGGGGTGATCGCCTATCCGTCGGGGCTTAGCTTTCTGCCCACCCCACCCTTTGCCCCATGCCCCAGGCCCCGACCTTGCAGGACGTGGCGGCGCGCGCCGGCGTGCACCGATCCACGGTCTCGCTGGCCTTGCGCGACAGCCCGAGTGTCTCACCCGCCATGCGCGAAAAAGTGCGACGCATCGCCGAGGAGCTGGGCTACCGGACGAATCCCCTGATCGCCGCGCTGATGCGGAGTCGGCGGACGGGGAAGCGGGTCAGGCACGTCACCCTCGCCTACGTGACCTGCCATCCGACGCGCTACGGCTGGCGTCCGCCCACGCACGAGCGCCCCGACTATTTTCCGGGCGCGGAGGCGCGGGCGCGGGAGCTGGGTTACAAGCTCGAGCATTTCTGGCTGGCGGAGCCGGGGATGAAGCCCGGGCGCTTCGCGCAGATTCTGATCAATCGCGGCATCGGCGGACTTTTGATCGGCCGGCTCCCGTTCGGACGCGACGAGATCGATCTGCCGTGGGAACGTTTTTCCGCCGTGGCGCTCGGACTCACTTTGCGCAGCCCCGATCTGAACCGTGTGACGGAAGACGCCTTCGCGTCGGCGGCGGTGGCGATAAACCGTTGCGTGGCCGGGGGGGAGCGGCGGATCGGCTTCGCGTTCCCGGAGCCGAACGACAGTCCGGAGATGGCGGACCGCTGGCTGGGTGCATACCTGCGTTTCCAGATGTCGCTCGCGCCGGAGGATCGTTTGCCGGTTTGCGAGCATCGCCCGGGCATGGCGCATTTCGCGGAATGGTTCGCGAACCAGCGTCCGGATGTGCTGCTGACCACCTGCGAGGGGCCGATGCTCGGTCTGCTGTCGGCGTGCGGCGTCCCGGGCGCGAAGAACCTGAGGTTGGTGCCTTTGGTGAGCGACAAGCCCAGGCCGCACCAGGGAGGTGTTTATCTGGACCCCGGCATCGTGGGCGGGCTGGCGGTGGACATGGTCGTGGGCATGATGCACCGCGGAGAAACCGGACTGCCGGCCGAGCCGCACCGGGTGCTCGTGCCCGGGCGCTGGGTCGAGGCGGGTGCGGTGGGACGTGGGACGGGGCGGCGCCCTCTGGTGCCGATGCTCCAGCCTTTTTAATCAGCTGGCCGCTCACTCGCGGTGCTCTTGCGCGCGGGATGGGGCCGTGCGGGGAATCGCTTGGGTGGCGCCGCGCCCGCTCAAGGCGTCGCGGCCTCCGGCAGGGTGACGCGGAGGCGGAGGAAGCGGCGGGCGGAGTCGCCGGGCAGGGGGACGGAGGCGACGACCCGCTCGGTGCCGGCGTTGGAATCGGTCGATTTGATTTCTTCGGTGACGCCGTGGGTGAACCACTCTCCCGGCGAAAGTTCGTCGCTCCACTCGGTGGCGAAGACCACCCCGGCGACACGGGCGTCGATGGGGCGGGTGTAGGTGAGGGTCAGCCGGCGCGGGGTGCCGAGTTCTTCATCCGCAGGCTCGAGCGAGAGCGCGCCGATCCGGCCGGAACCGGCGACCTTGGGCGAGTTGGCGGCGGCGTATTCGAGCAGATTGGGCAGTCCGTCGCCATCGGGGTCGGCGAGGTTGCCCCAGAGATCGGCTTCGAGCGCGGGGTTGTTGCGTTCGGTGTCGGAGAAATAGTGGGCGCGGATGCTGGAGAGCCAGCGGGTGGCGGTGACGCCGCGGACATCGAAGCGCAGGGACCGTTGGGAGGCGAAGGGTTGGTCGGAATGGATGGTGAGGTCTCCCTGGGTGGTCCTGGTGTCCACCGGAATGGCGGTCACGGCAAAGGGAGCTTCGCCACCGGGCGGAAGGGTGAGGGGCAAAGCGATGCCGGAGACCGAAAAGACATCCGGCGGGAGCTGGGCAAAAGTCATCGAGTCGATGTTCAGGGGCGCGTCGCCGATATTGCGAAGGATCCAAGATTGGCTGGCGCCCAGCCCCACGCGTGCCGGTCCGAATCGGGTGACGGCCAATCCGGCGGGGACGATCTCGTCCGGTGTGGGATCGGTCCGGATCAATTGGCTTTTCGGCGCGGAGCGGCGCGTGAGCGAGTAGGTGTAGGCTTGGCCGGGGGCGGAGGGGGTGTCGCGCGGGGTTGCGTGCAGGACGAGGGTGTTGGCGCCGGTTTGCAGGGGAAGCCGGACATTGAGCGGGAGCGCGAAGCTTTGGGTAAAGAGTTCGGCAGGGTAGGCGGAGATGGCGGCTGGCATGACCCCGAACTTTCCGTCGGCTCCCTGCGCCAGCGCGTTGTGGCTATCGGCCGTGACCGAGATCGCGTCCCGGGCTTCGATCAGGTTCGGGCCGTAGGGATAATAGGACCACGTGCCGTCGGGATAGCTGCTCCAGGTGACGACCTCGCCGTCCGATTTGAGGGCTGCGAATCGGCGTTGGATGGGATTGGCGGCGATGCCCACGACGTCGTCGTGGACGAGCGGGGGAAGCCTCAGGTCATAGGCGGTGCCGGCGCCGACGGCGGGACCCCAGGATATCAAGCGGCCATCACCGCGGAGGGCGAAGTTGACTTCGGGGCCTGCGGCGATGGCGACCACGTTGGATTGGGCGTCGGCCGGCACGGCCAGCGCGAGCTTTTCGTTGGCGATGTAGGCGTGGCCCCAGTCGATGGCGCGTCCGTCGCGGCGTAGCACGAGCAGGTGGCTCGAACTCGCCTCGATCGCGACCAAATCCCGGGCGTCGGGGGAGCGCCGGATGTAGTGGAGGGCGCTCGTATCGCCCCAGACGTAGGGCAGCCCGTTTGGCAAGATGGCCGCGACGAAACGATCACCGGCCGTGATGGCGACGACCTTCATGTGGGTCGGCAGCGGCAGCCAGGATTCGGGGGTGCTGCCCCATTCGACAACCGTGCCGTCCGCCTTGAGCGCGACGGCGTGATCCTTGGCCATGGCGACCGACACCACGTCCGCCGAGGCGGCGGGGGGCACGTCGGCGACGGAGCCCCAGCCGAAGACGGAGCCGTCGTCACGGATCGCGATCCCGCTTCCTCCCTGTGTGGCGAGCGTCTTGCCGGCCACCACCGGAAGGCGGGGGCCGTTGTTGACCTGCACCTCGAGCCGAGGCTGCCCGGCGAAGGGTAATCCGTTGATCGTGGCCGCGGTCGCCGGGGTGCTGTCCGGGATCGTGTAGTTGAGTGTTTCGGGATCGAAATCCGGGCCGGCGGGGCCGGCGGCCGGCGTGAGTGGCGTCAGATGGGCGAGCGCGTCGTCCGGCGTGCGACGTTCGACGCCAAGCCGGTAAACGCGCACCGAAGCTTCGGTGAGGGGTCGGGCGAACGAGGTCTGCAGGGGCGGAGTCGATGTGGACGCGGGCCAGGTCTCCACGGTGCCGTCGGTCTTGATAGCAAGGAGGTGGTTGGGGCTCCCGTGAATGGCCACCACCCCGGACTGAAGCGCCGTGGGCGTGGTCAGGGGAGTGCTGGAGCCGCTTTTCCATGCGTGGACCCCGCCTTCGGCGGTGAGTCCGTAAACGGCGGAACCGACCGCCGCGATGGAGACAAAGGGCGTGGGGACCTGGGCCAAGGTCGCGTCCAGCGAGTAGTCCCTGATGGCAAAAATGCGGCCATCCGTCGTGAGGGTGAAAAGGCTCCCGCCGCCGGGGGCGTCCGTGGCACTGGCGCTGATCGCGACGATGCGCGTGGTCCAGTTGGTCCAGGTGCCGGTGAAATACCCGCCCCACTCGACGACAGTGCCATCGGCTTTGAGCGCGGTGCAATTGTTGGTCGATGCGGCCACGGCGACCACGCCGGAGCGGGCCTCCTCGGGGATGTTCAACGTCGGGTTCGTGCCGCCGGAGGCCCAGACGAAGGTGGTGCCGTCGGCGCGCAAAAGCAGGGCGTGGGAGCCGCCGACCGCGAGGGCGACTCCCGGCGCGCGCGCCGGCTCCACCCCGGCCGCGGTGGGTTGCGCGTCGTCGGGGACGGCGGCGCCGGAGAGTCGGACGAGGCGCCCGTCGGTCTTGAGCGCATAGTCGCCGAAGGGGCCGGAAAAAACGCCTTCGACGCCGGATGCGGTCTCCGCCGGCAGGGCTGGCGAAGACGAGTTGTTGGGGAGCTGCATGAGCGCGCCGTCGGCCGAGACGGCGAGGCAGCGGGTGCCGTTGGCGGCGATGGGGAAGTCCCGGAGCGTCTGTCCGTCGGCGGTGACGCGCAGTTCCACCAGGTTGGTGCCGATTTGAAGCGGGATCCCGGTTGGCAGGCCCGGGCGGGAGGGGGCGCCGTCGATGCGGGTGCGGAGGGTGGCCGTGTCCGGGGCGGCGAGGGTGGTGGCGAGGTCGAGGGTTTTGGCGGAGTAGGGCAGCGAGGCGGAGTAGGACAGGGCGTCGGGATCAAAGCTCGGGGTGAGGGCGCCTCCGCCGATCGTGAGCGAGGCGAGCGCCGCCGAGGCGGGCGTGCGCTCCACGGTGAGTTCGTAGTTGCGCACGGGGGGCGTGAAGAGCGGTTCGAAGCCGGCGATGGCGGTGGCGGAACCGCTGATGCCCCAGTGGATGAGGGAGCCGTCGTCGAGCAATGCCATGATCAGGCCGGCATTTGCCAACTGGGCCACGACGCGTCCGGCCGCATCCGGAGGCGGAGCAAAACCGGCGCCCCACGTGACGAGGGACCCGGTGCGGGTGCGGGCGATATTGGCTCCTGCGGTGAGGCCTATGGAAACGACATCGATGGCGGCCTCGGGAATCGCGGCAAGTGCGGTGCTGCTCGCTCCCCACTGCACCAGGCGGCCGTCGGCCCGGAGGGCGAGGTTCCGGGTCGGGCCGGCCGCGATGGCCACGATTCCGGCCTGCGCGTCGGCGGGCACGTTTAGCTGGCCGTAGCCGTTGCTGCCACCGTAGGCGCAGACACGCCCCTGCCGATCCAGGGTGAGGACGTGGTCCCGTCCGGCCGCGACCGAGACGATATCCCGAGCGTCGGTGGCGAGGGTGGCGGGCCAGGTGAGCACCGTGCCGTCTTCGCGCAGTGCGATGTTGATCTGCGCGCCGGCTGCGGCGGAAACGACGCGCGGTTGGGTGACACCGGCCTGACCGGCGCCCAGCGCGGCCGGGGCGGCGTAGCCGCCGAGGGTGAAGATCGAACCGTCGGACTTGCGCACGTATATGTTTCCGCCGTCGGCGATCACTCCGACCACTCCGGACTGCACCTCGGGGGGCAGGGTCGGCAGCGTGCCCGATCCGCTCAGCGGCGCCTGCATCAGGTGGCCGTCTGGGTGGACGGCGAGAAAACGCGAGGATCCGGCGGCGAAGGCCAGATCGCGGAGTGGCGCGCCGTCGGCGGTGACGCTCAGGGAGACGCGATTGAGGCCGGGGCGCAGGGGAATCTCGCGCGGCAGGCCGACGACGGGCGGGGCGCCGTTGAGGCGGGTGAGGATCGTGGCGGTGTCGGGACCGGCCGCCGAGCCGCTCAGGGTGACCGTGGACGTGGCGTGGGGGACCTGCGCGGTGTAGAGGGAGGTTTCCCGGTCAAAGTCCGGCGACAGCGGCGTCTCGGCCAGCCCCAGCGCAACCAGATCCGCCGGACTTTCGGCCGCGACGGGGGCGGCGGAAAACACGAGCGAGGCCAGAGCCGAAGAAAACCAGGTGCCAAAAGTCCGAAGTGGGGTGCGCCGCATAGTGGCCGAGGAGCGCAGCCACGGACGGTAATTACGTAAATAAAATTTGATGGCGGACGGGGCGCTTCCGAGGGGCGGGGCGAGTTTGGGCGAGCCGACGTGTCGGCTCGTCAAGGGCGGCGTCGTGCCG
>CBINNW010000126.1:0-14788 GCA_966252115.1 uncultured Akkermansia sp. | reverse complement strand
GCCGTAGAAATTCAGTCGAGAGGGTCGTATCGAGGCAATCTGACGGCACCTTTCGATGAGGCCCTCGGCTCGAAATACTCTCCGAGTATTCCTTCGCTCGGTCCGCACCGAAATTTGCTCGCCATCTTGCCCCGCTACTCCGCCTCCGACTGTATTTCTACGACCAAGGGGCCGGCGCCCGGCTCCGCTCGGAAACGCGAGGCGAAAAAAAAGCCCCGGAATCCGGGGCTTCACAAACAGGGGGCGGAGACGACTCCGAATCAGGCCTTGGCGGCGGCCTTGTCGGTCCGCTTGACGTTGACCTGCATGGCGGCCTTGCCCTTCAGGTTGCGGAGGTGGAAGAGGCGCGCGCGGCCGATCTCCGACTCGCGATCCACCTCGATCTTCTCGATGTTGGGGGAGTTCACCGGGAACACGCGCTCGACGCCCTCGCCGTAGCTGATGCGACGGACGGTGAAAGTTTCATGGATGCCGGTGCCCTTGCGGGCGATGACGATACCGGCGAAGAGCTGAACGCGCTCCTTGTCACCTTCACGGACCTTGGTGTGCACCTTGACGCCATCGCCGACCTTGAAGGACGGGACGTCGCGGACTTGGGCGGAGGTGATCTCTTTGATGATCGGATTCATGACGGATGTTTTTCGAGTAAATCGGGTCGGACGAGGCGGGTTTTTTCCACGCGCTTTTCGTGTCGCCACTTTTCGATTTCAGCGTGATTGCCGGAAAGCAGGACTTTCGGCACGGACTGACCTCGGAATTCGGCGGGACGCGTGTATTGCGGGAAGTCGAGAAACCGACCGGTGAAGGATTCGTGTGTCAATGACTTTTCATCGCCAAGCACGCCGGGAATAAAACGGGCCAGGGCGTCGATGACCACGGCGGCCGGCAAGGTGCCGTTGGTGAGGACGTAATCACCGATGCTGATCTCCTCGTCGATGACCGTGTCGCGGATGCGTTGGTCGATGCCCTCGTAGTGGCCGCTGAGGAAAATCAGGTGGCGCTCGGTCGAGAGCCGGCGGGCGATTTTTTCCGAAAAGGGCGCCCCGTCCGGCGTCAGGTAGATGCGGCGGCAGCCGGGGGTCTGGAGTTGCTCGATGGCGGTGACGACCGGTTCCGGTTTCATCACCATGCCGGCGCCGCCGCCAAAGGGGCGGTCATCGGCGGTGCGATGTTTGTCGGTGCACCAGGCGCGCAGATCGTGGACCGAGACCCCGAGCAGTTTCGCCTCGATGGCCTTGCCGAGAATGCTCTCGGCGAGGAAGCCCTCGAGCATGCGGGGGAAAAGGGTGAGAACGTCGATCTGGAGCGCCATGGCTGGAAACGAAAGCGCCCCGGATGGACATCCGAGGCGTCGGTCCCGAAACGGGAGAAGAGAAAAACGCCACTCAGGCGGCGGGAGCGGCCTCGACGGCGGGAGCGGGAGCGGCGGCGGCCTTGCGGGCGGACTTGATGAGGCCGCGGGCGGTGTCGGTCGGGAGGGCGCCCTTGCTGATCCAGTAGTCGGCGCGGTCGAGCTTCAAGGTGAGCGCGTCCTTCTTGGCACGGGGGTTGTAGGTGCCGAGGATCTCGGTGGCGGCGCCGTCACGGCGGGAGCGGGCTTCGGCAACCACAACGTGGTAAATCGGGTTGTGGGTGGAGCCGATGCGGGAAAGGCGGATTTTAAGGGCCATGGAAGGTCTTGTGACGAGGGCTTGTGATTGGGAAAAGGGTGGAAAACACGAGTCGCGCCCGGCGGTGTCAAGCGGGGATTTGGCAAGGTCTTTGTCCAACCGGGCCGCGAGGTGAACGCCCGGGGCGGCGACCGGCCCCTCAGGTTCGCGCCGCCACCCAGGCCTCGTAGTCCGCGCGGGGCATGAACTTGAGCGCCGCGGAGTTTATGCAAAAACGCAGCCCCGACGGCCTCGGACCATCCTCAAAAACGTGCCCCAGGTGGCCGCCGTCCACGGCGCAGTGCACCTCGATCCGCTTCATCCCGTGGCTCTCGTCCACCTGCGCGCCGACAAACTTCGGCTCGATGGGCCGGGTGAAGCTCGGCCAGCCGGTCCCGCTGTCGAACTTGTCCCGCGAGTCAAACAGCGGCGTGTCGCTGCCGACCGAGAAATACACGCCGTCGGCATGGTGATCCCAGTATTCGTTGCGAAAGGGCGGCTCGGTGCCTTGCAGGCGCGTGACGCGGTATTGCTCGGGAGTGAGGAGGGCGCGCCACTCCTCGTCGCTGTGCCGCGCCGGCCGTCCCGTCATGTCGATGACCGCATGGGACGAGAGCCCGCAGGCTGATTTTTCCGCGGGCGACAAGCCGCAGGCCGGGACGTTTTGGTCGGAAGGTTCCATGGCGCGCACCATGCGCGGCGGTTCCGTTTCCGCAATGCGGGTGTCATCCGGGGGTCACGTCCGGCTCGCCAGGGAGCGCCGCTTGCCCAGCGGATCCCGCAGGCTCCAGTCGTTCGCCACCGGGGCGAAAACCTCCGGGCGGAAAACGTCGTCAACCACGGCGACGTCGGCTCACCTCGCTTTCCCCGTCGTTCCCGCCCCGGTCCCCGTAGCGCCCCATGTTTCCCCGTTTTTCATTCGCCCTGCTTTCCCTCGCCCCCCTCGCCCTCGCCGCGCCGCCCGCCGCCCCCACCCATCTGCGCGTCAACGACGTCGCCTCCCCGGTCGGCACCGGCGCCGACGTCTATTTCGGCTGGCTGGCCCACGACCCCGACCCGAACGAAATCCAGACCCGCCACCAAATCCGCGTCGCCAGCTCCGCCGCCGCCCTCGCCGCCGGCGTGCCCGACGTCTGGGACAGCGGCGAGGTCGCCTCCCGCGCCCAAAACCACGTCGCCTTCCCCGCCCCCGAGCCGCTCCGTTCCGACCGCCGCTCCCTCCGGTCCGACCAACGCTACTTCTGGCAGGTCCGCACCTGGGACAAGGACGGCCAGCCCGGCCCCTGGTCCACCCCGGCCCGCTTCGACGTCGGCCTGCTCGCCGACGAGGACTGGTCGGGCGCCGCGTGGATCCGTCGCGAAAACAAGGACGCCGACGACTACACCCATTTCCGGAAAACCGCCGCGCTGCCCGCCTCGCCGGTCGTCCGCGCCACCGCCTACGTCTCCGCCGTCCACCACTACGAGCTGCACCTCAACGGCGCCCTCGTCGGCAAGGGCCAGGCGTATCACCATCCCCAATACCAGTATTACCGCGCCTTCGACGTCACCGACCTGCTGCGACCCGGCGCGGACAACCAGCTCGCCGTGCTCACCCACTGGTTCGGCGGCGGCCAGGGCCGCCCCGCGTCCGCCCGCGGACTCCTGCTGAAACTCGTCGCCCACCACGCCGACGGCTCCGTCTCGGTGATCCGCACCGACGCGACCTGGAAACAAAGCCGCGCCCGCGCCTGGGTCCTCGACGAGCTCACCCACCGCAATCGCGGCGAGGGCGTGGGCTTCGTCGAGCACATCGACGCCCGCCTGCTCCAGCCCGACTGGACCACGCCCGCCCACGACGATTCCGCCTGGGAGCCCGTCACCGTGATCGGCCCCCACCCCACCGCCCCGTGGACCGGCCCGCTCGCCCCCGAGCTCACCCGCATCGAGGAAAACACCATCGGCCCCGCCTCCATCGCCGACAAGGGCGACGGCAAATACGTCGTCGATCTCGGCAAGGTCCACGCCGGCATGCCGCGCATCCGTTTCAGCGGCGGCGCGCCCGGCGCCGTCGTCACCATGCGCGGCGGTTTCGAGCTCGACGCCCGCGGCGAGATCCCGCCCGGCACGAAGGCGCAGTCCACCCTGCTGGAGTATCGCGCCACGCTCGACGGCGGCACCTTCACCCACGCGCCGATCGAGTATCTCGGCTTCCGCTTTTTCCAAATCGACAACGCGCCCATGCCGGTGACGGCGGACAACTTTTCCTTCGTCGTCCGCCACAGCCGGCTCGACGCCGACGCCTCCGCCTTCGCGTCCGCCGACCCCGCGCTCGACGCGGCGTGGCGGCTCATGAAGCACTCGCTCTTCACCTGCGCGCAGGAGGAATTCGTCGATACGCCCACCCGCGAGAAGGGCGGTTTCCTCGGCGACTCCGTCATCCAGAGCACCGTCGCCATGCCCGTGCTGGCCGAGCGCGCGCTCACCCGCCGGACGCTGCGCGAGTTTCTCCAGTCGATGGAGCAGCACTGGTCGAGGCCGGAGGACCGCGGCCGCATGAACGCGGTTTACCCCAACAACGACGGCGGGCGCGACATCCCGGACTTCACCCAGGCCTACCTGCCCTGGGTCTGGAACCACCACCTCGAGACCGGCGACCGCGCCTTCCTCGCCTCGGCGTATTCAAAACTTCAGGACATCGGCGACCATGTCCACCGCCACACCGACCCGGCCACGGGTCTCGTCACCCGCCTGACCGGCGGCAAGGGCGCCTACGAGTTTGGCATCATCGACTGGCCCGCGACCATGCGCCACGGCCACGACATGAGCGTCGCCGCGAGCACCGTCATCAACGGTTGGGCGATCGCCGACTACCTGATCCTCGCCTCCGTCGCGGACACGCTCGACCGCCCCGAGGATCGCGATCGCTGGCTCGACCGCGCCAAGGCGCTGCGCTCCGCGATGAACGCCCGCCTGCTCGGCCCCGACGGGGTCTATATCGACGGCCTCGCCGCCGACGGCACGCCGAGCCCGCATGCCTCGCAGCACGCGAACCTGTTTCCCCTCGCCCTCGGCATCGCCCCGGCGAAGCACCGCGCCGCCGTGATCGAGCACGTGAAATCCAAGGGCATGAGCGTGGGCATGGTCACGGTCTCCTGGCTGATCCGCGCCCTCGGCGAGAGCGACCAGGGCCCCGCGCTGCTCGATCTGTTCACCCGCCCCGAGCAGCCCGGCTGGGCCCGCACCCTCGCGCGCGGCGGCACGGCCACCTGGGAATCGTGGGACGCCGACGAGACCGGCCAGAGCCTCTCGCACGCCTGGGGCGCGGCGGGCCTGGAGGCCCACGTCCGCTACGTGCTCGGCATCCGCCCGCTCGCGCCGCAATACGAACAGGTCCTCGTCCAGCCCCTCGACTTCGGCGAGAGGCTGCCCTGGGCGAAAGGCAGGATCACCACCGATCGCGGCGAGATCGCGGTGGACTGGAAACGCGTCCCCGGCGGCCACGAAGTGCGGGTGAAACTCCCGGTCAACGTCACCGCCCGCGTCGGCGTTCCCGCCGGCTCCGCGCCCGCGCCGACCCTGCTGCTCGACGGCGCGCCGACCGAGGCCGAGCGCATCGGCGCCTACCTGTATGTCTCCGGCGTCGGCTCGGGCGAACACGTGCTGGTGCGTCGGGACTAGGGCGGCGTTCGCCAACCAACCGGCCCCCGTCCGGATCGGCCGTGCCCGGCCCGGTCCGGGGAGCGCACCCGTCCCGGGTGCTCCGGCGGGCGTCTCGCCCGCCGTTTCGGAGAGGTGAGAGCGGGACGCTCTCACCAGCACGCGGGACGCGTGCGCTCCCCGGACCGCTACAGACCTTTGGACGTGTTTTCCCCGCCACTTCGCGACCACCACCCCGAGGCCGACGAACGAGCGGGCGCGGCCTGTCCGAGCGGCCGCGCGGGACGGCTCAGCGGTAGTCGGAGAGGTGGTCGCGCTCGGCCTCGAAAATCTCCAGGGTCATCGCCTCGATCTGCGCCGGGGTGCAGACCGCCGCCGTCAGCGGGTCGAGCATGAGCGCGTGGATGGCCGCTTCCTTGCTGCGCTCGATCGCGGCCTGCGCGCCGAGATCGAACATGGCGAGGTTCGCGGCGCAGAGCCCCGCCATCTGACGCGGCAGCGCGCCGAAGCGCGTGGGCTGGACGCCGTTGGCATCGACGAGACAGGCGACCTCCACGCAGGCGTCGGCCGGCAGGTTGGCGATGAGCTGCCCGGCGCCGCCGTGGTTGTTCATCACGTTGCCATGGATGCGGAAGGGGCTGTCCTTTTCCCGCGCCTCGATGATCCACGAGGCGTATTCCCAGGAGCGGGCCCAGTCGATGGACTCGGTGCCCTTGAGCATGGCGAGGCGGGAGGCGTCGGCCTGGCGCCGCCACTCGGGCCAGTTGGTCGCGTAGAAACGGGAGCCGCCGTCGTAGCCCTGACGCAGGAGGGCGCGGCCAGCCTCGCTCTTGCGGTAGTAGGGCAGGTATTCGGACAGGTGTCCCGAGCTCTCGGTGATGAAGGCGCCGAAGCGCAGGCACATGTCCTTCCGCACCAGGTCCACCTGCTCGTAGGCGCGTTTTTGCGAACGGCCCCAGTCCTTCACGTCGGCGCCGTCGTGCGAGGTGAGGCCGGCCGCGCGCTCGGCCTCGGCGGCGGCGAGGTCGGCGGCGAACTTGCGGCGCAGGCGGTCGGCGTAGAGGTCCACCCCGCGGTGCTCGAGCCGGGTGAACCAGGCGAGGTGGTTGATGCCGGCGCATTCCCAATCGAGCTCCTCGTAGGGGATTTCCGAATACTTCGCGAGCAGGTGCCCGGTGCCCTGCACGCTGTGGCAGAGACCGACCACCGGCATGGCGGAGGTCCGGCCGGCGGCGGTGCACATCATGGCCATGGGGTTGGTGTAGTTGAGCACCAGGGCCCGCGGGCAAAGCCGCTCGCAGTCGCGCAGCACGTCGAGAAACACGGGGATGGTGCGGAGGGCCTTGAAGAGGCCGCCGGGGCCGATGGTGTCGCCGATGCACTGGTCGATCCCGTATTTGAGCGGGATGTCGTTCTCGAAGCGGACGCAGTGCACGCCGCTGACCTCGATGCAGTTCACCACGTAATCGGTGCCCGGGAGCAGCTCGGTCCGCTCGGCGGAGGCGACGACCTTCCAGCGTTTTTCCTGCCCGAGCCGGGCGATCAATTTGGCGATGAGCTGGCGCATGGTGCGCAGGCGGGAGGCATCGATGTCCACCAGGGCGACGACGCCGCCCTGGTTGCCGGGGATGCGCAGGACGTCGTTGACCAGACGCGGCGTGAAGCCGGAGCCGGCGCCGAGCAGGGTGAGCTTGATCGGGCGGTCGAAGCCGCCGGGCAGGCCGGCGGAGACGGCGTCCCGGGTATGCGCGGCGTGACCGGAGAGTTTGGCGGCGGAGCGCGAGCGGGCGGCTTTGGCGGGGGCTTGGGAGCGGAGTGATTTCATGGGGAGTTGATCGTCAGCCAGACAGGGGCCGGGAGCGCGGACCAAGCGGGAATAGTTGATCGCGCATCGGCATTTTGTGACATGCTCGGATCGTGAGCCAAACCGCCCCCACCCTACCCGATCCGTTTTCGACCGTGCTCGGCGCGGCCGAGGAGACGCGGCTGAACGCCGGTTATTTTTGGGACAACCGGGGCCGGGGCTCGCGGGACGAGGCGGTGGTGCAGCTCACGCTGGCGGGCGAAGGTTTCCTGGAGGACGCGACGGGGGTCCGTCACGCGGTGCCGGCGGGCCGGGCGATGCTGTTCACCCACGACGAGGATTCGCGCTACGGTTATCCGCCGACGGCGACGGAGCCGTATCGGCTGAGTTTTTTGATTTTCCGCCTCGCGGGGCTGCGGCTGTGGCTCGAGCGACTGCGGGCGGAGTTCGGCCCGGTGTTGCGGATGGCGCCGGAGGGCGAGGCGGCGGCGGTCTTCGGCGAGGCGACGCGGCGCTTTCGCGAGCGGCTCTTCACCGACCGGGTGCGGGAGACGGAGCTGCTGCACCGTTTGTTGGTCGAGCTCTACCGGGAGCAGGTCGCGGCGACGCAGGCGTATGACCCGATCGAATACGGCCGGCACTATCTGCGGGACAACTTTCGCTCGCCGCTGAGCCTGAAGGAGGTGGCGGTGCGTTGCGGGGTGAGCCGCGAGCACTTTATCCGCGGTTTCGCCAAACGCCACGGCGAACCGCCCGGCGCGCTCCTGCGACGGCTGCGCCTGGAGCACGCGCGGCGCATGCTGCGGGCCACGCGGCTGCCGGTGCAGGAGGTGGCGCTCGGCTGCGGCTTCACCGACGCCAACACCTTTTGCCGCGCCTACCGGCGACGCTACGGGGAAAGCCCGGGCGAGACGCGGCGCGCGGCGGGGCCGGGCAGAGAAACGTGAGGCCGGGCGCGATCCCATCGCGGCCCGAGCATCCACTCAAACGCGGCCGGCCCGGCGGTCCGGCCCTACCCACGGAAAAGCCCCGGCGCGCGTGACGCGCGGCCGGGGCGAAGGGTGCGGGGGGCGGGGAAGAACGCGTTGGGGACAACGCGTTCCACCTGCTTGACGTTCACCGAGCGGGATCAGACGGCGGACTCGCCGCGCTCCTCGGTGCGGATGCGGACGACCTCGAGCACGTTTTGCACGAAGATCTTTCCGTCGCCGATCTTGCCGGTCTTCGCGGCGGCGGCGATGGTGTCCACCGTCTTGGCGGCGAGCTCGTCGGTGACGACGATCTCGAGCTTCGTCTTGGGGAGGAAGTCCACGGTGTATTCGCTGCCGCGGTAGATCTCGGTGTGGCCCTTCTGGCGACCGAAGCCCTTGACCTCGGTGACGGTCATGCCCTCGACGCCGATTTCGGCGAGGGCTTCCTTCACTTCCTCGAGCTTGAAGGGCTTGATGATGGCGATGATGAGTTTCATGGGAGAGGTATTGGATGTTTGACTACGCGGAGGGCCGGGTCAGCCGACGTAACCTTCCTCGCCATGTTCGTTGATGTCGAGCCCCTGACGCTCGATCTCGGGCGTCGGGCGCAGGCCGATGACGGCCTTGATGGCGAAGGCGATGACCGCGGTGGCGACCACGCTCCAGGCGACGGTGAGGGCGACGGCCTTCAGCTGCGCGGCGAGCAGGCCGTCCATGAGGTTCATGCCGTCCGGCCCGAGGACCGAGTTGACCTTGGGGTCGGCGAAGACGCCGGCGAGGATGGCGCCGAGGGTGCCGCCGACGCCGTGCACGCCGAAGGTGTCGAGCGCGTCGTCGAGGCCGAAGCGGGCCTTCAGATAGGTCACGAAGATGAAGGGGATGATGCCGGCGAGCAGGCCGATGAAGACCGCGGAGCCCGCGCTCACGAAGCCGGCGCAGGGGGTGATGACGACCAGGCCGGCGACGATGCCGGAGCAGAAGCCGAGCACGGAGGCGTGGCCCTTGGTGACCCATTCGAGCATGCCCCAGGCGAAACCACCGACGGCGGCGGCGAGCGTGGTGGTGGCGAAGGCGGTGGCGGCGAGGCCGTCGGCGCCGAGGGCGGAGCCGGCGTTGAAGCCATACCAGCCGACCCAGAGCATGCCGGTGCCGACCGAGCAGAGCACCATGGAGTGCGGGGTCATCTTTTCCTTACCGAAGCCGAGGCGCGGCCCGAGGATCAGGCAGAGCACGAGGGCGGACCAGCCGGAGGTCATGTGAACGACGGTGCCGCCGGCGAAGTCGATGGCCTTGATGCCGGCCTCGGCGTTGAGCGGACCGCACATGAAGCCGTCGGTGGCCCAGACCATGTGGGCGAAGGGGAAATACACCGCGAACATCCAGACGGTGACGAAGGCGAGCACGGCGGAGAACTTCATGCGCTCGGCGATGGCGCCGACGATGAGCGCGGGGGTGATGATCGCGAAGGAGAGCTGGAACATGCACCACATCATGTCGCTGATCCAGTGGTAGCCGGCACCGGTGGCGGCGGGATCGACGCCCGCCAGGAAGGCGTTGCCCAGGCCGCCGAAAAAGGCGTTGCCGCCCGAACCGAAAGCGAGGCTGTAACCGACCGCCCACCAGAGCAGGGTGACGAGGCCGGCGATGCCCATGCACTGGGCCATGACGGAGAGGATGTTCTTCTTGCGCACCAAGCCGCCGTAGAAGAGGGCGAGGCCGGGCAGGGTCATGAAGATCACCAGGGCGGTGCTGACCATCTGCCAGGCGTTGTGGCCGGGGCCGGGCCCGGGGATCTTGGAGGCGACGCCCTCGGTGCGGGCGGTGTTGTTGACGTAGGCTTCGAGGTCGGCGAGGCGCTGCTCGACGGTGGGCTCGGCGGGGGCGGCTTCGGCGGACTCGGCGGTCGAGGTCTCGGCGGCGGTCGCCGTGACGGCGGCCGGAGACGTGTCGTCGCCGGTCTGGGCGTGGAGGGCAAAGGCGGGGCCGGAGAGAACCAGCGCCCAAGCCAGGGTTTTCAGGAGGGTTTTCATCATGGAGCGACCGGGGGCGAAGCAGCCGGCGCGCCATGAATGCGATTCATTATTACGATTCGTAATCCGATGCCGGATCCTCGCGTTTGTCATTTATTTGTATCATGAAAAATTTTGATCGGATGCGGTGGTGGCGCTGGTAATTTTCGACCATTTCATGGCATCGACGGCGGGAAAACGGGGCGCAAAAAAACCGGCCCCCGCAAAACGGGAGCCGGCCGGGTGACCTTGGTTGGAGGTCGGGTTTGTTGTCTTGGTTGTCGTTACGCTGGAAGGGCTGGCCGAGCCGGGTGAGCGGAGCTCAGATGGCGGCGTCGCCGCGCTCGTCGGTGCGGATGCGGATGGCGTCCTCGAGGGAGACCACGAAGACCTTGCCGTCGCCGATCTTGCCGGTCTTGGCGGCCTTGACGATGGCTTCGACGGTCTTCGAGACGACGTCGTCGGCGACGACGATCTCGAGTTTCACCTTGGGCAGGAAGTCCACGGTGTATTCGCTGCCGCGGTAGATTTCGGTGTGACCCTTCTGGCGGCCGAAGCCTTTGACCTCGGTCACGGTCATACCCTCGACGCCGATTTCGGAGAGCGCCTCCTTAACCTCCTCGAGTTTGAAGGGCTTGATGATGGCGATGATGAGTTTCATGCGGGTAAAAGTTTGGGAAGTGGCAATGGTTTGGATTTCTCGCCGGGGTGGCGCAAGACCGGAGACCGTGCGCCGCTTGGCGAAGGGTGTGCCTTATTTGTGGGCGGCGGTGAAGTCGGGATAGGCTTCGCTGCCGTGCTCGCCCAGATCCAGACCCTCGGTCTCTTCCTCGGCGCTGACGCGCAGGCCCATGATGGCCTTGATGACGAGGAACAACACGAGCGCGAAGATGAAGGTGAAGGCGCCGATGGAAACGACGCCGGTGAGCTGCTTCATGAGCTGGGCGCCGCCGGCCATGTTGCCGAAGAGACCCACGGCGAGGGTGCCGAAGATGCCGCACACGAGGTGGACGGAGAGGGCGCCCACGGGGTCGTCGATCTTGAGCTTGTCGAAGAAGAAGACGGAGAAGACCACGAGCACGCCGGAGATGAGGCCGATGATGGTGGAGGACATGGCGGCCATCTGGTCGGCGCCGGCGGTGATGCCGACGAGGCCGGCGAGGATGCCGTTCAGGGCCATGGAGAGATCGGGCTTCTTCAGCATGATCCAGGAGGTGAAGGCGGCGGCGAGACCACCGGCGGCGGCCGCGAGGCTGGTGGTGACGAGGGTCAGGGAGACGAGAGCGGGATTGGCGGAGAGCACCGAGCCGCCGTTGAAGCCGAACCAGCCGAGCCAGAGGAGGAACACGCCGATGGTGGCGAGGGGCATGGAGTGGCCGAGCATGGGATGCACGCGACCGTCCTTATACTTGCCGAGGCGGGGCCCGAGGACGAGCACGCCGGCGAGAGCGCCCCAACCGCCGACCGAGTGAACGAGGGTGGAACCGGCGAAGTCGTAGAAGCCGAGATCGTTCAGCCAGCCGTAGCCCCACTTCCAGGAACCGGCGATGGGATAGGCGACAGCCACGAAGAGGGTGGAGAACACGAGGAAGGAGCTGAGCTTGATGCGCTCGGCGACGGCGCCGGAGACGATGGTGGCGGCGGTGGCGGCGAACATGCCT
Source organism: uncultured Akkermansia sp. (assembly GCA_966252115.1). GTDB lineage: Bacteria > Verrucomicrobiota > Verrucomicrobiia > Opitutales > Opitutaceae > IMCC26134_A. Next base: position 3,055 of record CBINNW010000126.1, on the reverse strand, counting down.
TGGAAGAGGAAGTCGGTCCAGTAGGTGTAGCCGGCGGCGTAATCGCTGGTCAGGGCCATCTCATCGGTGACGGAGATACCGAAACCGGCGAAGCCCAGGAAGGACTTCGAGCCTTCCTCGAAGCCGGGATACATCAGGTTGAAACCGCAGATGGCATAGGTCAGGAGACCGATGCAGGGGATCAAGGTGTTCTTGAAGAGGATGTTGACCGTGTTCTTGGAACGGGTGAGGCCCGACTCCACGGTGGCGAAACCCAGGTGCATGATGAACACCAAACCGGCGCACAGCATCATCCAGATGTTGTTGGCGGTGAAAAGAGCGTAGCCCGAGCTGGCCTCAAAGGTCGCCAAATCGGTGAACTCGGGAGCCTCCTCGGCCGCGGCGGCGGCGTCGGCGACCATCTCGGTGGCGGCCGCCATCGCTTCCTCGGCGGCCGGGGCGGCGTCCTGTGCGTGGGTGGCAGCCGCGAATGCGAACATCGCAAGCACACCGGTCAGTTTCAGCAGCCCCAGGAAGGGCTTGGACCATAGCTTCATATTTTGTTTGGGTAGTATTGTTTACGATAAAAACTTATCGTGGCCGATAAGGGTTTCAGCCGTCTCTAAGCACGGCCTGTGCCAAAATGAACGAATTTCATGGTGATTCTTTTTGGCGGGCTAAAAAAAGCCGGCCCCCGAGTGAGGGGCCGGCTGGGAGCGGTGAACGAGGTGATCGAGCCGGAGGGTGATCGGCGGCGGCGAAAACCCGCTCAGACGGCGGCGTCGCCGCGTTCGTCGGTGCGGATGCGGATGGCGTCCTCGATATCGATCACGAAGACCTTGCCGTCGCCGATCTTGCCGGTCTTGGCGGCCTTGACGATGGCTTCGACGGTCTTCGGAACGACATCGTCGGCGACGACGATCTCGAGTTTCACCTTGGGCAGGAAGTCCACCGTGTATTCGCTGCCGCGGTAGATCTCCGTGTGACCTTTCTGGCGACCGAAGCCTTTGACCTCGGTGACGGTCATGCCCTCGATGCCGATCTCGGCCAGCGCCTCTTTCACCTCCTCGAGTTTGAAGGGTTTGATGATGGCGATGATGAGTTTCATGCGATGTGCGTGGGTTTGGGATGAGTTGGGTGGGATGGGTCGCGCGGGAACGGGTTTTCCGGTCCTCGGCCGGGACTCAGGTTTCGCGAATGACGTAGTTCGGGTAGGCCTCCTGGCCGTGCTCGAGCACGTCGAGACCGCTGACCTCCTCCTCGGCGCTCACGCGCAGACCGACGGTGGCCTTGAGGATCTTGAAGAGGATGAAGGTGGTGACGAAGGTGAAGACGAAGACCGAGACCACGCCGACCAGCTGCACCCAAAACTGGGACAGGCCGCCGCCGTAGAAGAGACCGTCCTTGATCGCGCTCTCCTCGCTCCAGAAGGGCAGATCCACCGCGCGGCTGCCGAAGAGGCCGATCGAGAGCGTGCCCCAGGCGCCGCAGACGCCGTGCACCGAGATCGCGCCGACCGGGTCGTCGATTTTGAACTTCGTCTCCAGCGTGATGACCGAGAAGAAAACCAACACGCCCGCGACGAGACCGATCATGACCGCAGCGCCGGTGGTGACCGAGGCGCAGGGAGCGGTGATGGCGACCAGGCCGGCGAGGGTGCCGTTGAGCGTCATGGAGAGGTCGGGTTTGCCGAAACGGAACCAGGTCATGAGCATCGCGGCGATGGCGCCCGAAACCGCGCCGAGGGTGGTGGTCACCGCCACGTGGGCGAGGCCGGGGATGGCGAGCAAGGTCGAGCCGGGGTTAAATCCATACCAACCGAACCAGAGGATAAACACGCCGAGCGCGGTGAGCACGAGGTTGTGCCCGGGGATCGGGTTGATGCGACCGTCGGCGGTGAACTTGCCGATGCGCGGCCCGATCACGATGCAGCCGGCCAAAGCCGCCCAAGCGCCCACCGAGTGAACCACCGTGGAGCCGGCGAAGTCGCGCATGCCCATGGCGCTGAGCCAGCCGCCACCCCAGATCCAGTGCCCCGAGATCGGGTAGAGGACGAGGGAGATGATCAGCGAGTAGAAGCAGTAGGCGATGAACTTGGTGCGCTCAGCCATGGCGCCCGAGACGATGGTCGCGGCGGTGGCGGCGAAGACGACCTGGAAAAACCAGCCCGCGCTCGTCGCGTAATCCTGCCCGGCGGTGGCGGAACCGAGGAACAACAAGTCGCTGTCCCAGCCGATCCACGCGTTGCCGTTGCCGCCATACATCACCGCATAGCCGACGGCCCAGAAGGCCAGCGCGCCGATGCAGAAATCCATCAGATTCTTCATCATAATGTTGCAGGCATTCTTCGCCCGCGTGAGGCCGGTCTCGACCATGGCGAAACCCGCCTGCATGAAAAACACCAGCAGACCGGCGATCACCAGCCACATGATGTCCGCCACGCTCTGAGGCAGGAAGGTCACCTCCTCGGCGACTTCCGCCGCGGCCTCCGCCATCGGAGCCGCCGCGTCGGCGACCGCGGACGCGGCATCCGCCGCCTCCTGCGCATGCGCCGCCACCGAGAAAAGCGCCAAACCGAGCAGAACTCCCAGACCCGCCTTGGCGAGCCGCCCCCAAACTGTAGATAAGGTAATTTTCATCATTGATTTGCGTTAATTCAGCATACACGGGACGACGTCCCGTTCGGACCGCTTCCCCTCCGAGCACCGGCCATGCCAGCAAACCCTCCCGAACGCTTCACCCCCGCAACGGCCGGACGCGCGTCAATCGGGGCGATTCCGGAACCCGCTATACTCCATAACCAAGGGAAACTGGTCGGCCTTACAAAAACCCCGGCATATTCCACCGATGGCCGCCCACGCCCGGATTGGGTTCATCCCCCGCATCCCCGGACCAGGCCGGACCGGCGAGCGCCCCGAGACGGAGCGTGAGTGATACCAATTGCGTGTTGAGTTGGGACTTTCGGGGAAGGTAGGGCGCGACCGCCGGGAGCGCCGGTTTGGGTGACGATCTCCGTCCGTGCTCGGCGGCGGGCCCGGCGTGTATGGACTCGGGTCAAGGGTAACAGGTGTTCCGC
>CBINNW010000125.1:0-15037 GCA_966252115.1 uncultured Akkermansia sp. | reverse complement strand
GCGGCCGAGCCGGTGTCGCCGGAGGTGGCGCCGAGGACGTTGATGGTCTGGCCGCGCGTCGCGCACTGGTGGCCGTAGAGGTTGCCGAGGAGCTGGAGGGCGAAGTCCTTGAAGGCGAGGGTGGGCCCGTGGAAGAGCTCGAGCACATAGGTGCGGTCGTCGAGCTCCACCACCGGGGCGATGTCGGCGTGGGAGAAGGTGGTGTAGCTCTTGGCGACGAGGGCGCGGAGGGTGTCGGCCGGGATGTCGGTCGCGAAGCGGGAGAGGAACTCGTAACAGAGTTCCGGATACGAAAGCGGCGCGAGGCGGACGAGGTCGGCGGCGGTGAAGGTCGGCAGGGTCTCGGGCAGGTAAAGCCCGCCGTCCGGCGCGAGGCCGGTGGCGACGGCGTCGGAGAAGCCGAGGGCGGGGGACTGGCCACGCGTGCTGATGTATTTCATGGTTTTCGAGGGGCCGGATGGAAAGGGGGAGATGGAGCGAAGAGGCCAGAGGCCGGAAGCCAGAGGCCAGAAAAAACCTATGGCGCCGGCGACAGGATGAACGGAGACGGGTTCTGCATGAGGCTACCGAGGATGCGCCCGATCTCGCGCATGAGCGAATGGAACTCGTCGAACTGCTGGTTCGAAATGTAGCCGTGATCCAACGCGCAGCGGAGCCAGTGTTCGGTTTCCAATAATTCGGCGTCAGCGTCCGAGAGCTTGCTGATGAAATGGGCTTCGTAACGTCGCTTCCCCCACGCTTCGGCGATGTTGGCACCGACGGAGCGTGCGGAACGGCGGGCCTGATCGGTCAGCGCATAGCGCTCCTCCACGGGCCAACCTTTCGACACACGAAAAACGACGCGGCCCAGTTCGAACGCTTTTTGGTAGGCGATTAGGTCGGTGAAGTGCCTGATCGCCGCCATAAGAGGTTTGGGGCCGGCCTCTGGCTTCTGTTCTCTGGCCTCTGGGAAAACCTGCAAGCGCCGACGGCGCTTACAGGTTTTCCAGCGCGAAGGCGCCGTGGGCGACGCGGGCGGCCTCGTCGGCCTTGGCCTTGTCGATCACGACGGAGATTTTGATCTCGGAAGTGCTGATGAGCTGGATGTTCACCCCGGCGTCGGCCAGCGCGGTGAAGAGCGTGGCGGCGACGCCGCTGTGGGTCTTCATGCCGACGCCGACCACGGAGAGCTTGGCGATGCTGTCGTTGATCTCGACCTGGCCGCCGCCGAGCGCGGCGAGCACCGGGGCGAGCGTGGTCTCGACCTTGTGCGTGTCGGTGAGCGGCACGGTGAAGGTGAGGTTGGCCACGCCGTTGCGGCCGACGTTTTGCACGATCATGTCCACGATCACGCTGGCCTCGGCGAGCGCCTGAAAAACCTTGGCGGCGGTGCCGGGCTGGTCGGCGATGCCGGACACGACGACCTTGGCCTGGTCCTTGTCCACGGCGACTCCGCGCACGACGACTTTTTCCATGTAGGCGACTTCTTTTTTCACGATGGTTCCGGGGTTGGTGTTGAAGGAGGAGCGGACTTCGAAAACGACGTCGTATTTGTGGGCGAACTCGACCGAGCGGGACTGCATGACCTTCGAGCCGGACGAGGCGAGTTCGAGCATCTCGTCGTAGCTGATTTCCTGGAGCTTTTTGGCGTTCTTCACCACGCGCGGGTCGGCGGTGTAAACGCCGTCCACGTCGGTGTAGATCTCGCACTTGTCGGCCTTGAGCGCGCCGGCGAGGGCGATGGCGGTGAGGTCGGAGCCGCCGCGGCCGAGGGTGGAGACGCGGCCGTCCTCGGTGATGCCCTGGAAGCCGGCGACGATCACGACCTTGCCGGCCTGGAGGTCGGCCTCGATGGCCTTGGCGTTGATGCCCTTGATCTTGGCCTTGGTGTGGACGGCGTCGGTGACGATGCCGGCCTGGGCGCCGGTGTAGGAGACGGCGGGCACGCCGATGCCGTGCAGGGCCATGGCGGTGAGGGCGATGGTCTCCTGTTCGCCGACGGCGAGGAGCTGGTCCATCTCGCGCTCGTCGGGGTGGGGATTCACCGCCTTGGCGCGGGCGATGAGCTCGTTGGTGACACCGGAGCGCGCCGAGACCACGACGACGATCTGATGGCCGTCGGCGCGGTAGTTTTTGATGCGGTTGGCGACGTTTTTGATGCGGTCAACGTCACCGACGGAGGTGCCGCCGTATTTTTGGACGATTCTTGCCATGGAAGTAGCGGGTAGTGAGTAGCGGGTAGTGAGTAGCGGGTAGCGAGTAGAAGAGAGGCGGATGAGCACGAGCCCGGATGCTCGCTACTCACCACCCGCTACTCGCTACTTCTGGTTCAAAAATCCGCGATGCGGAGGAGGAGGGGTTTGCCGAGGGTGCACTTGAGGCGCGTGAGGCGGGAAACGGCGCGGCGGATCTGCGCCTCGCTGCACTCGTGGGTGGTGAGGAGGAGGGCGGCCGCGTCGGGTTTCTCGCTCGGACGCTGCACGAGGCTGGCGATGCTGACGCCGGCCTTGGCGGTGCAGCTGGCGATCTTGGCCAGGACGCCGGGCAGGTCTTTCACGTCGAGGCGCAGGTAGTGCGGCGAACGCAGGGCGTCGGGCGGGGTGAGCGCGAGTTTGGTGGCGGGCGCGGGCGGCAGCACGGCGGCGCCGCGCACGAGCAGGGAGGCGGCGTCGATGATGTCGCCGATGACCGCGCTGGCGGTCGGATCCTGGCCGGCGCCGCGGCCGATGTAGGTGGTCTCGCCGACCACGTCGCCGGAGACGGAGATGCCGTTGAACACCTCGTTGACGTTGGCGATGACCTTGGTGCGCGGCAGGAGGGCCGGATAAACCGCGACCGAGAGCGCGGCGCTCTTCTCGTCACGCTCGATCACGGCGAGGAGCTTGATCGCGTAGCCGTTGTCCCGGGCAAATTCGAGGTCGGCCTGGGTGAGCTGGGTGATGCCCTCGACCACCATCTTTTTGGTCGGCACCCAGGTGCCGTGGGCGAGGTAGGCGAGGATGGAGGCCTTGTGGGCGGTGTCCCAGCCCTCGACGTCGAGCGACTCGTCCGCCTCGGCGTAGCCCAGCTCCTTCGCCTCCTTCAGGATCACGGGATAGGGCAGACCCTCGCGCTCCATGCGGGTGAGGATGTAGTTGCAGGTGCCGTTGAGGATGCCGTAAATGCGACGGAAACGGTTGGCCACGAGGCCCTCGCGCAGGGCCTTGATGATCGGGATGCCGCCGGCGACGGAGGCCTCGAAGAAGAACTGGCCGCCGTGTTTGCGCGCGGTTTCGAAGAGGAGCGGGCCGTGGGCGCAGAGCAGGGCCTTGTTGGCGGAGACGACGGTCTTGCCGAGTTTGAGCGCGGCGAGGGTGATGTCCTTGGCGAGGGTGGTGCCGCCGATGAGCTCGCACACGATCTGGATGGCGGGATCGGTGGCGATGGAGAGGGGGTCGGTGGTGAGCTGGTCGGCCTTGAGGCGAACGGCGCGTTTCTTCTCGAGGTCGCGCACCGAGGCGCGGGCGAGGACGAGTTTCGCGCCGAGGCGCGCTTCGAGTTCGGCGCGGGAGCGCTCGATGTGTTTCCACACGCCCTGGCCGACGGTGCCGAGGCCGCAGATGCCGATGTGGATGACGGGGGTGGAGCTCATGGAGGGGAAGACGTAAGGCGGGCTTTCCGAGCCGCGTCAATTGAGGTCTTGACGCCGGCGGGGCGGCCGCTTCGTGCCGACGCGCCCGGGGCGACGGCGGAGCGCGGTCACGAAGGGGCCGGGTTTGCCCCTCTCTTTGCGTGCTTTTTTCGCGTCGGTCCCGAAAGTCGCCCCCCATGTCCGCCCGCCGCCTCGACCAACTTCTCGCCAACCTCGGTTATTGCTCCCGCCGCGAAGTCCGCGACTGGCTCCGGGCCGGCCGTGTCGAGATCGCCGGCAAACGCGCCGACGATCCCGGCGCCAAACCCTCCCCCGCCGCGGTGCGCGTGGACGGCGAGGCGCTCGACCATCCCGACGGCCTGCTGCTCCTGCTCCACAAACCCCTCGGCCTCACCTGTTCGCATGACGAGCGCGAAGCGCCGCTCATCTACGACCTGCTGCCGGCGCGCTGGCGCGCGCGCAACCCCACCGTCACCTCGGTCGGCCGCCTCGACAAGGAGACCTCGGGCCTCCTCCTGCTCACCGACCACACCGAGCTGGTGCACCGGCTGACCTCGCCCAAGCACAAGGTCCCCAAGATCTACCGCGCCACCACCGACCGCGACCTGCCGCCCGGCCTGGTCGAGCTCTTCGCCGCCGGCACCCTGCAACTCGACGGGGAAAAAGAGCCCTGCGCGCCGGCCGAGCTGCGCCTGCTCGGACCGCGCGAGGCCGAGCTCACCCTGATCGAGGGCAAATACCACCAGGTGCGCCGCATGTTCGCCGCCGCCTGCAGCGCCACCGTGCTCGGCCTGCACCGCAGCCACTTAGGCACGCTCTCCCTCGGCGACCTCGCGCCCGGCCGGTATCGCGAACTCACCCTCGCCGAACTCGGCCTTTAGAGAAGAAAAACACCCGCGCCCGCCGCACGCCACCCCGCCCGCGTCGCCCCGCCGCCGTCACCCGCCCATCGCCCGCTCGCCCGTCCACCGCACGCCGCCCCCGCCGCCATGAACCCCGCCATCCTCATCATCGAGGACGAACCCGCCATCGCCGACACCCTGCTCTACGCGCTCGCCACCGAGGGCTTTTCGCCGCGCTGGTGCGGCACCGCCGCGGAGGGCCTCGCGGCCCTGCGCGACCAGAAGCCGGCCTTCGCGCTGCTCATCCTCGACGTGGGCCTGCCGGACGCGAACGGCTTCGAGCTTTGCAAACAGCTCCGCGCCGCCGGGCACGAGTTGCCCATCGTCTTTCTCACCTCCCGCGCGTCGGAGATCGACCGCATCGTCGGCCTCGAAATCGGCGGCGACGATTATCTGGTGAAACCCTTCAGCCCCCGCGAGCTGACCGCGCGGGTGAAAGTCATCCTCCGCCGCGTCGCGCCCGCGACCGTGACGGTGCCGCCCCCCGGCGCGACGGCCGACCTCGCCGCCCACGCGCCCGCCGCCGTCGCTTCGCCGCCGCCGCCCGCGCCCGCTCCCCGGCCCGCCTCCGGCCTCGCCCGCCCCGTCGCTTCGCCCGCGTCCGCGTCCGCCGGCTCCGTATCCGCTCCGGTCTTCGCCCTCGACGAACTGCGCTGCCGCATCGCCTACCGCGGCCATGCGCTCGACCTCACCCGCATCGAATACCGCCTGCTCAAAACCTTCCTCGCCCAGCCCGGCCGGGTCTTCACCCGCGAGCAACTGCTGCAAGCCGCGTGGGACGAACCCGAAGCCAGCTTCGACCGCACCGTGGACGCCCATGTGAAGACCCTGCGCGCCAAGCTCCGCGCCATCACCCCCGACGACGACCCCCTCGTCACCCACCGCGGCCTCGGCTACTCGCTGCGCGAGTAAACACATCCGCCTCCCGCCGCCCGTCCCAGCCCCCATCGCCCCCGCCGCCACCCTGCCCCCCAACCTCCGGCCTCGGACCCCGATACCCGGCCTCCGACTTCTGACCTCCGCCCCCTGACTTCTGGCCTCTGGCCTCCGGCCTCTGACCTCCGCCCCCGGTGACCATCCGCACCCGCATCTTCCTCGTTTACCTCCTGCTGATCGGCGGCGGCTACGTTTACCTTTTCACCTCCATCCTCGGCGCGATCCGGCCGCGTTACCTCGAGTCGATGGAGGCCACGCTCATCGACACCGCCGCCTACCTCGCCGCCGTCGCCGAGAGCCACCTCGCGCCCGACGGCGCGCTCGATCTCGACCCGCTCCGCCGCGCCTTCGACTCCGCCGTCGCCCGGCCCATCGACGCCCGGATTTACCAGTTCCACAAAAACAACGTCGATCTGCGCCTCACCCTCACCGACGGCGCCGGCATCGTGCGCTACGACTCCTTCGACCCCGCCGCCATCGGCCGCGACTACTCCGGCTGGAACGACATCCTCCGCACCCTCCGCGGCCGCTACGGCGCGCGCGCCACCCGCGTCGATCCCGACGACGAGAGCTCCCTCGTCATCCACGTCGCCGCCCCCATCCGCCACGGCGAGCGCATCGTCGGCGTGCTCTCCGTCGGCAAACCCACCGCCAACATCAACGCCCTCGTCGCCACCGTGCGCGAACGCGTCTTCCTCGCCGGCGCCCTCGGCGGCGGCCTCGTGCTCGCCACCGGCATCGCCTTCTCCGTCTGGATCACCACCCCCGTCGAGAAACTCACCGCCTACGCCCGCGCCGTGCGCGACGGCCGCCCCGCCAGCCTCCCCCGCCGCCTCGCCGGCCGCGAGGTCACCGAGCTCCGCCAGGCCTTCGAGGAGATGCGCGCCGCCCTCGAGGGAAAAGCCTACGTCGAACGCTACACCCAAAGCCTCGCCCACGAGATCAAGGCCCCCCTCGCCGCCATCCGCGGCGCCGCCGAACTCCTCGCCGAGGCCGACGCCTCCGGCCGCCCCGGCGCCGAGACCATGCCCGCCCCGCAGCGCGCGCGTTTCCTGCAAAACCTCCGCACCGAGTCCGCCCGCATCCAGACCATCGTCGAAAAACTCCTCCAGCTCGCCGCCCTCGAGAACCGCCGCTCCCTCGCCGCCCCCGCACCCGTCGAGCTGCGCGCCCTGCTGGAGGAAACCCTCGCCGCCGCCGAACCCGTCGCCCGCGCCCGCGGCCTCTCCCTCACCCTCCTCGCCCCCTCCCCGCTCACCATTCGCGGCGACCGCTTCCTCCTCGGCCAGGCGGTGAGCAACCTCCTGCAAAACGCGCTCGAATTCACCCCCGCCGGCGGCTCCGTCACCGTGACGCTCCACCCCGCCGGCGCGCCCGCCACGCCACCGCGCGGCACCCGCGTGGCCATCACCGTGGACGACACCGGCCCCGGCATCCCGGACTACGCCCTGCCCCGGCTCTTCGAGCGTTTCTACTCGCTGCCCCGCCCCGCCACCGGCGCCAAAAGCACCGGCCTCGGCCTCAGCTTCGTGCGCGAGATCGCCCACCTGCACGGCGGCGAGGTTTTCCTCGAAAACCGCTCCGCCCACGACCACGCCGCCGCCCACGACGCCTCCTCCGCCGGCGCCCGCGCCACCCTCACCCTCGCCTGCGGCTAGTGTGGGTGGGCCCGAAATGTCCGATCAAAACTCGGCCGCCTCCGACCCGGTCCGGGGAGCGCACGCGTCCCGCGTGCCGGTGAGAGCGTCTCGCTCTCACCTCCGAAACGGCGGGCGAGACGCCCGCCGGAGCACCCGGGACGGGTGCGCTCCCCGGACCCTTCGGAGCAGGGATTTCGTTCCGTCATCTGACGATCAACCACACCAGCCTACCACCCGCCACACGCCGCAGCCCGCCATTCCGGGAAGTCTCCCCTCCCGCACCCGGCATCATCCGTCCGACGCCCCGCCCGCCCCGAGCCGCCGCACCCACTCCTCGGCGAGCGCCGGCCCGAGCAGCACGCCCTTCGAGCCGAGCCCGTTAAAAACCCCTTCGCGCCCCTCGCGCCCCGGCAGCCACCCGCAGCGCGGCGTCCGATCCGGCGTGGTCATGCGGCGGCCCGCCAGCACCGCCGCCTCCCGCCAGCCCACATCCGCCAACTGCCGCGCCACGCTCGCGCGCAGCGCCTCCCGACGAGGCGCCCGCTCCGCCTCCTCGCGCAGAAAACTCGCCCCCGCCCAGGCCCGCCCCTCCCCGACCCGCACCACCCACACCCCGTCGTGCCGCACCACGTCGCCCGGCCACGCCCGGCGCGCCGCCGCCGACTCCTCCACCGCCAGCTCCAGCGTCTCGCCGCCCACCGGGCGCAGCTCCGCCAGACGCTCCTCCGCCGCGCCGACACACCACACCACCGGCCCCGGCCACCGCGCCGCCTCGGCCGGCGTCAAACAAGCTTCCCGCAGCCGCCCGCCGCTCCGCCAACGCTCCCGCCCCGCCGCGATCAACGCCGGCAGATCCACCCGCCACGCGCCGCCGATCCACGCCGCCCCCGCCTCCAGCCCCGCCTCCGTCACGAACGGCTCCAGCACGCCCGCCCGCACCCTCGCCCGCACCCGCTCCGCCTCGGCCTCGTCGCGCCAGCCCCTCCGTATCCGCAGATCGGATACCAGCCGTCCCGCCCCGGGCCACGCCCGCCCGATCTCGTCGAAAAACGCCCGCGCCCGCGCCGCCTTGTCCGCCCAGCCCGGAGCCGCCGCCCAGCGCTCGCCGGTCACGGGATTCACCAGCCCGACACCCACCCGCGAGGCGCTTTCCGCGTGGCCCGGGTCCACCAGCAGGAACTCGCGCCCCGCCCGCTCCAGCGCCCACGCCAGCAAGGTGCCCGCCAGCCCCTGTCCGGCGATCAACACCGGTCCGGGTTTCCGCGGTGTCGTCATGCCGCCGGTCCGCCCCGCTCAGAGCGCGCGCGCCGCGTGCAGCGCCGCGCCCACGATACCCGCCTCGTTGAGGAACTCCGCCGGCACGATGCGCGAACGGATTTTCAGATACGGAAACCACCTCGCGTGATCCGCGCTGATGCCCCCGCCCGCCACGATGAGGTCGGGCCAGATGAGGTCCTCCAGCACGCGCAGGTAGTCGCCCACCTCGGCGGCCCAGGCGGGAGAATCCAGCCCGCGCCGCTCCTTGGCCGCGCCCGACACGAATTTCTCCCACGACTCCCCGTCGCGTTTCAGATGCCCGAACTCCGTATTCGGATAGAGGATACCATCCACGAAGAGCGCCGAGCCCACGCCCGTGCCGAAGGTCAGCATGAGCACCGCCCCGCGCACGCCCCGCCCGGCCCCGAAACCCACCTCGGCCAGTCCGGCCGCGTCGGCGTCGTTCACCAGGCTCACCTCCGCCCCGGCGGCGCGCTCGAAAACCGCGACCGCGTCCAGCCCCACGAAATCGCGGTGCAGGTTGGCCGAACTGCGGACGACCGGCCCCTGCACCACGCCCGGGAAGCCGACGCCGATCGGCCCGCGCCATTCGAAATGCGCCGCCATGGCGGCGATCGCCGCGCCCATCTCCTCCGGCGCCAGGTTCACCGGCGTGGCGATCCGATGCGTCGGCGCCAGCAGTTCCCCCGTCCGCGTGTCCACGGGCGCGCCCTTCAGCGACGAACCCCCGATGTCGATGCCGAGAACTTTCATGATCGTTCAGCCCTTGCGGCCGCAACCATGGTCGCCACAGCCCGCCTCGCCGTGCCCGCCGCCGCCACCGCAGCAGCCGCCCTCAGCCCCGTGCGCGTGCCCGTGCTCCAGCTCCTCGGCCGTCGCCGCGCGCACCGCCAGGACCTGCACCTCGAATTCCAGATCCACCCCGGCCAGCGGGTGATTGGCGTCGAGCAGGAGCTCGTCGCCCTCCACCGCCCGCACCGTGACGACCGGCGCGTAAGCGTCGGCCCCGGCCCGGAACTGGTCGCCGGGCTTCACCTCGCCCTCGATCGGCAGGAGCGCCTTGAGCACGCGCTGCACCTGGGATTCGTCCCGCTCGCCGTAGGCCTGGGCCGCCGGCACCGCGATCCTGGCCTGCGTGCCCGGGACGAGGCCGCGCAGCCCCGCCTCCAGCCCCTCCACGATTTGCCCGGCGCCCTCGAGATAGGCGACGGGATCGCCGCCCACCGAGGCGTCGATCAGCGCGCCCCGCGTGTCCCGCAGCGTATAGTGAAAGGTGACGACATTCCGGCTCTGGCTCATAAAGGGCGGCACCTGAACAGCCCGGCCGCCCCGCGCCAAGCGCCGAAGTGCCCCGCCCGGAGAGGCTCGCCGCCCGCGAAAATCATTTTCCCGAAAATCGCTGTTAATGCCGGCGCCCCGCCCGGCGACTCAGTGTTCGTCCGCACCTCCGCGTCCGGACGCCCGAACTCAAACATCGAAACCCAAACCCATCCCGCATCATGACCCGTCAACGTCTCGCCCTCGCCGCCGCCCTCACCGGACTGCTCGCCTCGCCCGCGCTTCGCGCCGAGGCCACCGCCCCCGCCACCGACAAACCCGCCACCGAGAAGCATGGCTGCTCGGGCAAGGAAGGCTGCTCCGGCAAAGAAGGCTGCGCGGGGAAATCCAAGGACAAGGAAAAGGCCGCCTGCGCCGCCACGGACAAACCCGCCGACAAGGAGAAGGCCGCTTGTGCCGGCAAAGCCGGCTGCGCCGCCAAGGACAAGCCAGCCGACAAGGATAAAGCCGCTTGCGCGGGCAAGGCGGGCTGCGCCGCGAAGGACAAACCGGCCGACAAGGAAAAGGCCGCCTGCGCCGGCAAAGACGGCTGCGGCGCCAAGGATAAAACCAAGAGCTCCTGATCCCGTCCGTCCGCCTGCGCCGAGTGGGGGCGCGACGCTCTCGCCCGCCCTTCCGCACCGCCCGCCCCGCCCGCCTCGCGCCCCGGGGCGGCGGTGAGGGGAGGAACGGGTGGCGAGCAGTGAAGAGCGCCCCCCGGCGTCCCCTCCCCGCCCACGCCCCCGACCTCCGGCTTCCGACCTCTGAAATCTAACCGCTGATCTCTGGCCTCCGGCTTCCGGCCTCTGATCTCCGCCCTCCGCCATGCCCACCACCGCCGACACGCTCCCGACCGCCCCCTACACCGCCACGCTTCCGCCCGTGGCGCGCCGTTTCCCCGCCACCCGCACGCTCGGCATCGGACTGGGCCTGCGCGTGCCGCACTACGACCACATCCTCGCCGAGACGCCCCCGACCGGCTGGTTCGAGATCATCGCGGAAAACTACATGGTCGAGGGTGGGCGCCCGCTCGAAATCCTCGAGGCGATCATGGCGCAATACCAGGTCGTCATGCACGGCGTCGGGCTCTACCCGGGCAACGCCTCCGGCCTCGATTTCGAGCATCTCCGCCGCCTCAAGAAACTCGTGCGCCGCACCCGCACGCCCTGGTTTGCCGACCATCTTTGCTGGGGCAGCGTGGACGGCACCTTCAGTCACGATTTGCTGCCCCTGCCCTACACCCGCGAGGCGGTCCGCCTGGTGGCCGAGAACCTCCGCGTCGCCCAGGATTTTCTGGAAGTGCCCATCGCGGTGGAAAACGTGTCCAGCTACGCCGAGTTCAAGGCCAACGAGATGAACGAGTGGGACTTCCTCAACGAGGTCGTCCACGCCGCCGACGTCGGTATTCTTCTCGATGTCAACAACATCTACGTCTCCGCAATCAACCACGAGTTCGATCCCCTGGCCTACGTCGAGGCGATCCCGCCCGAACGCGTGGCCCAGATCCACATCGCCGGCCATTCCCGCTACGAGCGCTTCATCATCGACACCCACGACCACCCCGTCGTGGACCCGGTTTGGAAGCTCTACGCCCGCGCCATCGAACGCTGCGGCCCGGTCGCCACGCTTCTGGAGTGGGACGCCCGCATCCCCTCCTTCCCCGAAGTCTGGGCCGAGGCGCAAAAAGCCACCCGCTACCTCGACGCGCAAAGCGCGTCGAGGCGGCGGGGAGTGACGAGCGAACGGGGGAGTAGCGGGTAGCGAGTAGTGGGTAGCGAGCATCCCAATCCCCGCCTCCGACCTCCTGCCGCTATCCTCCGTCGCTCCGCCCCGCCGTCGTTCCGCCGCTCCGCCCCCCCTGTCCGCTCCCGCCCTGCCGTTCCCGTTCTGCCGCTCTGTCCTCTGTCGCTCTGTCGTTCCGTTCTCCGTCGCTCCGTCACTCTGTCCCGCCGCCTCCGCTCCGTCCCATGTCCGACCACCTCCTCGCCACCCAGCGTCGTTTTTTCGGCGCGCTCACCGAGCCGCTCTTCGGGGAAAACCGGGCGCGGGCCGAGCTTCCGCCCGCGCCCGGTGCCGCCGCGCCCTCCGTCGCGTTTCTCGCCACCGCCGACGCGCTCCTGCGCTCCACCCCCGCGGTCCCGGCCGAGGAACGCCTGGGCCTTTACCAACGCCAATACTGGTATCGTCTCATCGACTCGCTCGCGGAGGACTTTCCCCGGGTGCGACGCCTGCTCGGACGCGACGCCTTTTACTCCGCGCTCGAGCGCCACCTCCAGGCCTGCCCGCCCGCCACCTACACCCTGCGCACGCTTGGCGCCGGCTTCGCCGCCTGGGTCGCCCGCGACACCGCCACCCCGACATCGCTGCGCCCCTGGGCCGCCGCCCTCGCGGCGCTCGACTACGCCCACCTCGGCGCCTTCGAGGCGGCCGACGCCACCGTGGCCGGGGAAGACGATTTCGCCGTCCAGCCGCTGCGGCTGCACCCCTCGGTGCAACTCGTCCCGGTGGAGCGCCCGCTCGCCCGCTGGCTCGCCCTCGCCGCCGACACGCCGGAATCCGACGCGCCCCTCTCCCCGCCCGACGACGCCGGCCCCGCCCGCGAGCTTCACGTCGTCTGGCGCACGCCCGATCACCGCCTGCGCGAAACGCGCGAACCCCGCTCCCTCCTCGCCCTGCTCTCCGAGCTCCGCGTCGGCGGCCCCTTGGCCGACCTCATCGAGCGGACCCGTCCCCTGCCCGCGCCCGCCGTCATCCAGGATGCCTTCGTCCGTTGGCGCGCCCGCCACTGGCTCACCACCCACCACCCCGCGCCGGCGCGAGGAGAAGGCATGTGAGGGGCGATGGTCGGAGTGTGACGTGTGGCATGTGACGCGTGCCGAGCAGGAAGCGCCCGCCCCGCCGCCCACCGTCCCCACCCCCAAGCTCCGACGCCCGCCCCCAAGCGCCCGACCGCCAACCTCTACCTCCGACCGCTAACATCCGACCTCCGACTTCTGACCTCTGGCCTCTATCTTCTGGCCTCTGGCCTCCCCCCTCCCTCCGCACCATGCCCTCCGCCGCCGCCTCCACCCTCCTCTCCCGCCTCCTTGCTTGCCGTGATCGCCTCGCGCCGCCCGCGCAGGATCTCGTGTTGCTCGCCCTCCGCCTGGCCTTCGGCTGGCAGTTCTTCCTCACCGGCCGCGGCAAACTCGCGCACCTCGAACGCACCGCGGAATTTTTCGCCTCGCTCGGCATCCCCGCGCCCGGCGCCCACGCGCTCGGCATCGGCCTGCTCGAACTCGTCGGCGGCCTCCTGCTCGTCGCCGGCGCCGGCACGCGCCTCTTCGCCGCCGCGCTCGCCGGCACCATGATCGTCGCCCTCGCCACCGCCCACCGCGACGAAGTCGCCGAGGGACTCGACGGGCTCTTCGGCGCCGAGCCCTTCCCCTATCTGGTCGCCCTGCTCGTGCTCCTCGCCTGCGGCCCCGGACGGATCGCGCTCGACACCCTCCTCGCGCGCCGCCTCGGCGCGCGCCGCGCTTGCGCCCGCCCGGCCGCCGGCGGTTGATGTTTTCCACCATGGACGCCCTCCCCCTCGAGCTCGAGCACCTCCTCGCCGAGAGCGGCATGCTCCTGGCCTACGCCCGCGCGCGACTGAACGACCATCACGAGGCGGAGGAGGCGGTGCAGGATTGCCTGCTCGCCGCCTGGCGCCAGCGCGAGGGCTTCGCCGGACATTCGACCCTGCGCACCTGGCTGGTCGGCATCCTGCGCCACAAAGTCCTCGACCGTCTCCGCGCCCGCCACCGCCGCCCCGACCGGCCCGACCCGGCCGCGCCCGATCCGTATTCGGAAAACAACGACGACTCCGGCGCCTCGCCCGGCGACGGCGGTCCGGGTTTCGACGACTGGTTCGACGCCCGCGGCGCCTGGCGCATCGACCCCACCTTCGCCATGGAGCCCCTCGCCCACTGCCCGCGCGACTCCGCGCTGCGCGCCGAGCTCCGCTCCTTTCTCCACCTCTGCCTCGACGCCCTGCCCGAAACGCTCCGGCGCCTCTTCGCCCTGCGCGAGCTCGACCAGCTCGACACCCGCGAGGCGGCCGCGCTGGCCGGCGTCGGCGCCGGCAGCGCCCCCGTGCTTCTCACCCGCGCCCGCCTGCGCCTGCGCGACTGCCTGCAACGCCGCCTCGCCTCCCGATGATCCCGCCCCACGCGCCCGCCCCCACGCCGGATGCCGACGGCGACCACGACGCCTCCGACCCGCGCCCGCCGCCGTCGCGCCGCTACCGCGTGCTCATGTGTGTCGAGGCCCCCCTCGCCGGCCTCGTCGGCATGAGCTGCCGGGATTTCGCCCGCCTCACCGTCGCCGCCCAGGATCGGCCGCTCCGCTCCGGCGAACGCCTCCGCCGCCGCCTGCACGGCGTCATGTGCACCGTCTGTCGCGGCTTCGCCGCCCAATTCGACACGCTCAACGAGCTCCTGCGCGAGACCTCCGCGGAGCCGCCGCCCGCCGCCGTCGTTCCGCCCGGCGATTCCGACGCCCAAGCCCGCATCGCCGCCCGCGTGCGCGCGGCGCTCAACGCACCGGAAACCCCCGAGCCCGGCCCCTGATGCCGCACCTTGCCTCCGGATGGTGTAACAGGTGGCGCCCCCCGAGAAACAGGCCGAGGCGCCGCCGATCCGCCCGAGCGCGGCCTGCACATGGCCGCCCCCCCAGGCTCTCCGCTGCCGCCGCCGGCCGGTCCGGCCACAGGCCGGGCTTCCCGCGTCGCTCCCCGCCCGGGGGCCGATCCGCTCACTCCGCGCCCTCGCGCTCCTCGCGAGGCTGTTTTGCTCCCTGCGCCGCGTGCTCCGCGAACTGGCGGGCTGCTTCCGTGAACTGCGCGCGCGACCAGCCGGCGTCGTCCGCGAATTGCTCGATCTGCTCCGCCTCCGGTAGGCCCAGTTTTTTCGCCGCGAGCCAAGCCTGGATCAAATTGCGTGCGAATTCTTGGCCGTCCTCCTCCAGCTTCCCGCGCCCTAGCAGCACCACCGCGATATTCGCCCGGCAGACCGCGATCTCGCGAATGTCGCCGAGCCGCTCGTAAACGGGCAGCACTTCCTCGCGGCAGATGCGCAGGGCCTCGTCGTATTGCCCGCGACGGGTGAGGATGTTCGCGATTTGGCCCTTGGTCACCGCGATCTCGCGGATCGCGCCGAGCCGCTCGTAAACGGGCAGCACTTCCTCGCGGCGGATGCGCAGGGCCTCGTCGTATTGCCCCCGCCGGGTAAGGATGTCCGCGATTTTGCCCTTGCTCACCGCGATCTCGCGAATGTCGCCGAGCCGCTCGTAAACGGGCAGCTCTTCCTCGCGGCGGATTCGCAGGGCCTCGT
>CBINNW010000124.1:0-15059 GCA_966252115.1 uncultured Akkermansia sp. | reverse complement strand
CGGAACACCTGTTACCCTTGACCCGAGTCCATACACGGCGGTCGCGCCCTACCTTTTCGGAAAACCCCTGCTCAAATTCACCGCGCGGGGGCGGTGCCGGGGTAGGCGGCTTGCAGGCGTTCGTATTCGGCCGCCGTCACCGGAAGGACCGAACCGTGGCGAAACTTGAACGGGAAACTAAAACCCTCGCCGGGGACGAAGCGGCCGCCGGCGAGGTCATTCGTCACGAAGGGCTGATAACCGCGATTCTTCGCGTAGTGGTCGAGAATGAGGCACCAGGTCGCCGCTTTGCCCGGAGATGCCGGCTCGACCAGGTAACACTGGGGCCCCTCGTGCCCGAGGAGCGTGGTGAGGGTGAAGTCGGGCACATCCGTCCACGGGCCCATCAGCTTGGGACTGGTTTCGAGGGAGATGGCCTTGATCTTCTCGTCCTTGGTGAAGCGGTAGTAGCTCCGGCCGTCGTGGACGATGGTGGTGTCGATGATCGTGGCCGGCTTTTCGATGTAGATGAAGGGCTCGCCGAAGGTCCTGAAATCGGTGGTGCGGGCGGCCCAGATGCGATGCTTGGCGAAGTTGTCCCGTCTGGTCGTGGAGGCCCAGAAGACGAGGTAGTCGCCGGCTTCCTCGTCGTAGATGGCCTCGGGCGCCCAGGTGCAGCCGGCGTCGTCTGGAGCCACCTTGACGAGACGAGGCTCGGACCAGTTGGCCAGATCGGTGGACTCCCAGACCATGATGGAGCGGCTGCCGGCGCGAATCGCGCGGCTGGTGCTGCGATTGATGGCCCAGGAGAGATCGGTCGCGATGAGGTAGAACTTCGTCTTGTCGTGCGAACGCAGGATGAAGGGATCGCGCACACCCTTTTCGCCAAGCTGGCTCACGAGGACCGGCTTGCTGTCGTTGAGCGTGGCCCAGTTGCGACCGTCTTTGCTGAGCGCGAAGTAGATCTGCTCCGACATCGGGTTTTCCTGCCCGTTGAAGGTGACGAACAGGAATCCACCGCCGCCGGCACCGGCGGTGGTGGTGGCTTCGGTGGCTACGACGGTTTCGGCCGCCACGACGGAGCCCGGAAGCAGCAGGGAGAGGCCGGCGACGGCGGAGAGCAGGAGACGATGCAGGGGGGATTTCATTTCCAGAGGATTGGACAAGGGAGGAAGGGGCGCGCTCAGCGTTTGGGATCGATCAACACGCAGGCGCCTCCGCCCGGGGCGAGTTTGAGACGAAGGGTGTCGGACCGGGTGACCTGGCGGGTCTCGGCCCGGTAGTCCTCGGCGTGGGTGCGGTAATCGGAAAGGGGGCCGTCCTGGATGACGAGCGCCTGGTGTTTGCCCCGGGGAAGGAAGGACAGGGGCACCTCGATTTCGCGCGCCGATTCGTTGGTGGCCGCGCCGACCAGCCAGGCGCCGTCGGCGGACTGGCGGGCCATCACGATGTAGTCGCCGATCTCGCCGGCGAGGGTCTTGCTCTCGCGCCAGGGCATCCGCTGGGCGGCGATGAAGCGGAGCAGCTCGGGGTGTTTCCGGTAGTATTCGGGGATGTCGGGGATGACGGTGGCGCCGGAGAACACGATGAGGGTGCGCGCGGCCTCGGCGGTGAGGGTGGAGGGCACGGGCACGCCGTGGTCCACGCGGCCCTTCTGGATGAGGTCGGCCAGGCCGTTGTTCATGTCGAGCGGGCCGGCGAGCATGTTTACGAACACGCTCGTAACGAATGTTTTGGGCTGGAAAACCTTATGCCCGTCGAGCTGGGCCTTGCAGTATTCGCGCGTCACGGCGTTGGGCCAGGTGCGCATCTGGCCGTAGGGATGGACCGGGCCGTCGTGGTAGTTGCAGAGCAGGCGGTTCTTGGCGCAGAGCTCGGTGATCATGCGCGTGCGCCGGTTTTTCTCCTCGGGCGAGCCGTTCATGAAGCCGTATTTCACGCCCGCCGCGCCCCACTCGCCGTATTGTTTGAGCGTCTCCTCGAGGGGAAAACGCCGACCGCCGACATCGTTGAGGTAGAGCCAGACGCCGACGTCCTTCGTTTTTCCGTAGGCGATGATTTCCTTCACCTGGTCCACTTTGCCGCCTTTCACGGGGTCCGAATCCTGACCGAACTCCGGGCCATACCAATTGGCGTCGAGCACGAGGTGCGGGATGCGGTTCTCGGCGGCGAAGTCCACCATGCGCTTCCAGGAGGGCAGCGACATGTCGTAGTTGAAGCCGTCCACCTTGGCGCCGTTGATGCGCCAGTCCCAGAGGGTGACGCCGGGTTTGACCCAGGAGAAATCCATGTCCGCGGGCGGCGGCGGGTTGAGCAGCTCGATGAGGTGCGAGTCCACGAGCGCGCCCGGGGTGCGGCCAAACAGGACCACGCGCCAGGCGGTGCCGGGTTTGGAGGCGACGCGGAGCGAGCTTTCCCCGCCCGGGGCGTCGAGGACCAGCGGCTCGCCCTCGCCGAGATCGGCCTCGTGCAGGGCGAGGTAAACGTCGGTGGCGGCGCGGAGGGTCGCCACGGGCAGGCGGCGGCCTTTGGCGGAGGAGAGTTTCTCGGGGCCGATGTTGTGGTTTTCGCCGTTGTAATACCAGGCGGTGTAGTCGCCCGCGAAACGGAAGGCGGTGGCTTCGGCGCCGCGCGGTTGGGAGCCGGGGAAAACGTAGCGGAAGGCGACGCCGTCGTCGTAGGCGCGGGCCTGGAGCCGGTAGGCGCCGAGGTCGATGGTGGCTTCGCGGTAGCGGTCCGGCACCACCGCGCGTTTGCCCCAGAGGGGCTTCCACACGGACTTTTCGGCGCGACGCGTCACGCCGGCGAAGCGTCCGCCGGCGAAACCGACCGGCGAGGGCGCGATCAGGGGCTGGCCGTCAAGCGCCAGGGCATGCGTGACGCCCCCATCGTCGGCGATGTCGAAGGTCAGCTTGAGGTGACCGTCGGGGGAATCGACCGCGACGGTTTCGGCGAAAACGAGCGTGGGGCCGAGGAAGAGGGCGAGCAGGACGGGGAAGACGGGGAGGCGGCGCATGGGGGGTTAGTTGAGCGTGATTTTGAAAACGAAGGCGACGTCCGAGACGGGCTTGGCGGAGCCGAGGTGACGGTGAGCGCGTCGGCGGCGAGGGACCAGACGAGGGTGTCGGCGGCGCCGAGTTGCTCGATCCGGACGACGGGAAGGTCGAGGAGGGCGGCGCGCCTCACTGCGGATAGGCGGCGCGGAGGCGATCGTATTCCTCGGGCGTCAGGGGCAGGACGGAGCCTTGCAGGAACTTGAACGGGAAACGGCCGCCCTCGATGGGCAAAAACAGGCCGTCGCCGGGATTGGCGGCCAGGAAGGATCGATAGCCCCGGCGTGGATCGGCGAGGAGAAGCATCCAGGCGGTGCCGGCGCCGTCGGCGGAGGTGGACAGCGGATAACAAAGGGGGCCCTCCAACGCCGGATCCGCGCCCAGGGAAAAGCCGGAGACCTCGCGCCACGGGCCGCCGAGCCGGGGCGCCGTCTCCATGAAGATGGCGCGCGTGGCGCCGTTCTTGGCGAAGCGGTAGAAGGCTCCCGTGGTGCCGATGACCGCGGGGTCGCCGATGTTCCCATCCCGTTCGATGAAGGGGAAAGGCGGATCGAAGTTGACGAAATCGCGGGTGTAGCTGGCCCAGATGCCGAGCTTGGCAAATCCGTCGGTGGAGAGGGTCGAGGCCCAATAGACGAGGTAGGCCTTGGTCTCGGGATCGTAGATGGCCTGGGGCGCCCACACGCAGCCGAAGAAGTCGGCGGCGACCTTGGCGAGGCGTGGAGCGGACCACGTTACCAGGTCCGACGACTCCCACACGACGATGGAGCGGCTGCCGGCGTGGGTGGCGCGCCGCCAGTCGCGGTTGCGGTGGATGGCGAGATCGGTGGCGAGGAGGTAGAACTTCGAGCCGTCGTGGGAGCGCAGCAGGTAGGGATCGCGCACGCCGCCCTCCCCCACCCCGCTCACGAGCACGGGCGCGCCGCCGTTGAGGGCGCTCCATTCTCGGCCGTCCGTGCTGAGCGCGAAGTGGATCTGCTCCTCCTGCGGCTGCTTTTCTCCGCGGTAGGTGGCAAAAAGATAGCCGCCGGGCTGGGCGGCGACGGCCTCGGCCGCGAGGAGCAGCAGCGAGACGATGAGGGCGAGGAATCGTGGACGGGGTTTCATGGTGAGACCGGGACGGGGTGGATGAAAGGGCGGCGGGCGGGAGGGCGAAGCGCTTCAGGGCGCGAGGCTGACGGGGCGGATGCCGGCGTGGGTGGGCGTGACGCGGCGGATGGCGCCATCGGGGGAGAATTCGAGGCGGTCGATGCAGACCTCGCGGTGATAGCCGGCGTCGCGGCCCATGCCGATCCCCCTCGGGTAGTTGAAACGGTGATACACGATATACCACTCGTCGCGGCCGGGGATCCGGATGACGGAGTTGTGGCCGGTGGCGTAGATGCCGGCGGCGGGGTCCTTGGCGATGACGAGGTTGTCGGCGGGGATTTCCAGCGGGCCGAGCGGCGAGGCGGAGGTGGCGTAGCGCACGCGGTAGTTTTCGCTGCGGGTGTCGTCCTCGGACCAGAGGAAGTAGTAGCGGCCCTCGCGGAAGAAGACGGTGATGCCCTCGCGGAAGGTTTTGTCGGGGGTCAGGACGCGGATGGAGCCCTCGTCTATCGAGAGCATGTCGTCGGAGAGCTCGGCGACCGCCAGGTAGTTGTTTCCCCAATACAAATAGTGCCGGCCGCTCGCCGGATCGCGGAAGACGGCGGGGTCGATCTGCTGGCCTCCGCCGACGCCGGGCGGGCGTTTGGCGACGATCGGCCGGCCGCTGTCGATGAAGGGGCCGGCGGGATGGGCGGAGACGGCGACGCCGATCTTCTGCTCGGCGCAGAAATAGTAGTAGTAGCGGTAGCCGGCGGGGGTCTGTTTCTCGATGATGCACGGCGCCCAGGCGCGGCGGTCGGCCCAGAAGACGTCGGGGCCGAGGTCGAGGATCACGCCCTCGTCCTTCCAATCCACCAGGTTTTCGGAGGAGAAGGCGTGAAAGACCGAGCCGTTCCAATCGGTGACGCCGTCGGTGGTGGGATAGAGGTAGAAGCGTTTGTTCTTGTGCGAGTAGATGATGTCGGGGTCGGCGAAGTAGCCGGGGATGACGGGGTTGTTTCGCGCCTCGACGGAGACTCGGACGGTGTGGGCCGGGCCGCCCGCGTCGGGGGCGAGCATGTAGGCGACGGGGCCGGCGGAGAAATCGCGGGGGCCGGCGGGCGAGAGCGTGTGGCCCGGCACGGGCGCGAAGCCCGGGTCGAAGGCGCGGAGGTCGGTGCCGTGCTTGACCGGCACGAGGACGCCGTCGGGGCCGGTCGCGACATTGATCGGCCGGGACTCGGGGGCGGTGGGCACGAGGGCCGGCGCCGGGGCGCCGCCCTCGAGGCGCCGCAGCTCGGCGTCGGTGAGGGGCAACACGGAGCCGTGGCGAAACTTGAAGGGGAACTTGAAGCCCTGCGCGGGCTGGAAGTCGCCGCCGGCGAGACGGCTCGTGGTCCAGGGCTGGTAGCCCTGCCCCTTCGAGTAGAAATCGAGGATGAGGCTCCAGACGGCGGGTTTGTCGGGGCCGGCGGGCTCGAGCTGGTAGATCTGCGGTCCCTCGTAGCCGACCAGCCGGCCGAGGTTGAAGCCGGGCACGTCGGTCCAGGGACCGGAGAGGCGCGGGGCCGTCTCCATGGTGATGGCCTTGTGTTTCTCGTCCTTGGTGAAGCGGTAGTAGGCCTCGCCCTCGCGCACGATGGTGGTGTCGATGACGGTGGTGGGTTTCTCGATGAAGACGAAGGGCTCGCCGAAGGTGACGAAGTCGGCGGTGCGGGCGGCCCAGATGCGGTGTTTGGCGAAATTGTCGCGCCGGGTGGTGGAGGCCCAGAAGACGAGGTAGTCGCCGTTTTCCTCGTCGTAGATCGCCTCGGGGGCCCAGGTGCAACCGGCGTCGTCGGGCGCCACCTTGACGAGGCGCGGGGCGGACCAGTTCACGAGGTCGGCGGATTCCCAGACGAGGATGGAGCGGCTGCCCTCGCGCACCGCGCGGCCCCAGTTGCGGTTGAGGTTGATCGAGAGGTCGGTGGCGATGAGGAAGAACTTTTTCCCGTCGTGGGAGCGCAGCAGGTAGGGATCGCGCGCGCCCTTCTCGCCGAGGGTGGTGACGAGCACGGGGTCGCCATTGTTGAGCGCGCTCCACTCGCGGCCGTCGCGGCTGGTGGCGAAGTAGATCTGCTCGGTGAGCGGGGTCTGCTCACCCTTGAAGGTGGCGAAGAGGTAGCCGGCGGGAGCGGCGAAAAGGGGCGCGGCGAGGACGGGGAGACTCAGGAGCAGGCGGATGAGCTTGGAGGATCGCATGAAGGCGGGGCGGGCGGAGCTGGAGGTGAGGAACCGGGCGCGCAAACGACGAAGCGGGGCCGGCCATGAGGGAGCGGGAAAACGGGGAAGGACCGGGGGAACGACGGGGCGGACGGTGGGGCGGACGGTGGGGCGGGCGGACAGGCATTCTAACAGGTCGGCGCCCTTTCCCCAATATCCCCAAACAAGGGATGCGGGAGGGCCGGGGGGGCCGATTGTCGGAGCATTTCGAATGGAGCCTTCGCCGCCCAAGGTAGGGCGCGACCACCGGGCGCGCCGGTTCGGGAGCGATCCCCGCCGGCGGCTCGCGGCGGCCTCGGAAGTTGGCCGGGGACGGCCAACACTACACCAACAGCTCGCCAATCGAGGGCGGCGTCAGGGCGATGGCGGCACGCTGACGCCCTCCGCGGTTTGGGTGACGGGGCGGATGCCGCCGTCGGAATCAAAATAAAGATACTCCAGACACACGGAGCGCCGGAAGTCGCCGCCCGGCAGTCCGTTGAGACTCGTCGAGCCGTCGTGATAAAAGAAATACCACCGGCCCTGGAACTCGATCACCGCCGGGTGGATGGTGAAGCCCGCCTTGGCCGGTCCGGTGACGAGACCGCGGTAGGTCCAGGGGCCGGTCACCCGCTCCGCCGTGGCGTAGGCGATCTGCTCGGGTTTGGTGCCGGGAACGTCGGCGGCATAGACGTTGTAGTAGATGCCGTCGCGTTTGAAGAGCCAGGGGCCCTCCGCGACGTTCTCGTGCGGCACTTTTTGGACGGGGCCGTCGAGCTCGATCAGGTTGCGGTTCAGCTTCGCCAGATAGAAGTCGCCGTTGCCCCACATGATCCACGGGGTGCCGTCGTCGTCGATGAAGACGGTCGGATCGATGTCGGCGTTTGGCCGACGCGAATCGGTGGTCATGTCGTCGGTGACGAGCGGCGTGCCGCGGGCGTCGGTGAAGGGGCCGGTCGGACTGTCGCCGACCGCCACGCCGATGCAGTGCTGGTTGTTTTCCCGACGACGCAGCGTCGTGTAGAAAAAATACTTCCCGTCCCGCTCGATCATGTGCGCGGCCCAGGCGGTGCCGGCGCGCGCGAAGGAAAACTGCTCCGGACGCATGATCGGGCCGTGCGCGGTCCAGGTCCGCATGTCCTTGCTCGAGTAGCAAAGCCACTCGGGCATGACAAAGCTCTGCCCCGGCTTCGAGGCGTCGTGGCCGACATAGACATAGACGGTGTCGCCGACGACGAGCGCGGCGGGATCGGCCGTGAACTGTTCCCTGAAAATGGGGTTGGCCGGCGACGCCGCGTCGGGGGACGCCGCCCGGGCCGCGAGCGGCGCGAGGGCGGTCCCGACGAGGGCGGCGGCGAGGCGGAGGGCAACTTGTATCGGTTTCATAACTACATTGGGGGCTTGGGCGGCGGGGCGCACCGGGACGCGGCGGGGCGCGACACGGGCGGCGATCAAGGGGTCACGGTAATGCGGGCGGTTTCGCGGATGTCTTCGGAGGAGGAGCCGACGAGGATGTCGTAGGCGCCGGCGTCCACGACAAAGGACTTCGCGGATTCGTCCCAGCGGGCGAGTTTCCCGACCGGAACGGTGAAGGTGAGCGTGCGTTTCTCGCCGGGCGCGAGGGTGACGCGTTGGAAGCCGCGCAGCTCCTTGGCGGGGCGTTTCACGGCCGGTTTCACCTCGCGGACGTAGAGCTGGGCGACCTCGTCGCCGACGCGTTTGCCGGTGTTTTGGACGTCGATGCTCACGGTGAGCGTGCCGTCGGCGGGGAGGCTGGTCGCGCCGGGGCGGAGCTTCGAGTAGCGGAAGGTCGTGTAGCCAAGTCCGTGGCCGAAGGCGTAGAGCGGCTCGCCCTTCAGATACATGTAGGTGAAGCCGCGGGTGATGTCGTATTCGTCGATGGGCGGCACCTGGGCGGCGGAGGCGTAAACGGTGTGGGGCAGACGGCCGGCGGGGCTGACGTCGCCGAAGAGCACCTCGGCGATGGCGTGTCCGCCCTCCTCGCCGGGCCACCAGGCCTGGAGCATGGCGGGGACGTTTTGCTTCAACCAGGGCACGGTAAGCGGGCCGGCGCTCATCTGCACGACGACGGTGCGGGGGTTGGCGGCGAGGACGGCCTTCACGAGCTCCTCCTGGGTGCCGGTGAGGCCGAGGGTTTCGCGGTCCCGGCCCTCGTGTTCGACGCCGGCGTGCGTGCCGACGAAGACGACGGCCACGTCGGCCTGCTTCGCGAGGGCGACGGCCGAGGCGAGGGCGATCTTCGGATCGATCCGGGATTCGTCGGGCACCTTCACCCAGGCGCGCGGCGGGGCCCCGACGAGCGCGCCCACCGAGTGCAGGATCTCGACGCCCGGCCCCGCGCCGTCGCGGATGCCCTCGAGGGGCGTGACGGTCTCGGGCAGGGTGCCGTTGTAGCCGTTGATCACCACCTGATCGGCCAGGGGGCCGAGGACGGCGATGCGCTTGAGCTTGGCGCGATCGAGCGGGAGGAGGCCGTCGCGGTTTTGGAGGAGCACGATGGACTGGCGGGCGGCCTCGCGGGCGACGGCGCGATGGGCGGCGCTGTTCACCACGTCCGGCGATATGCGGGCGTAGGGTCCGGACTCGAAGGGGTCGAACTCGCCGAGGAGGAACCGGGTGCGGAGGACGCGGGAGAGGGCGTCGTCGAGGCGCGCCTCGGTAAGCTTGCCCTCGCGGATGGCGGCGGGGATGTGTTGCTCGAACTCCTTGTCGGAGAAATCGCAGCCGGCCATGAGCGAGCGCGCGACGGCGTCCACGTAGGTCATCTTGCCGCGCTCGTGGCCCTCGACCATGGTCTTCACGCCGCCGAGGTCGGAGACGACGAAGCCTTTGTGGCCCCACTCGTTCTTAAGCAGGTCGGTGAGCAGCCAGTGGTTGATGTTGTTGGGCGTGCCGTTGATCGCGTTGTAGCTGGCCATGAGCGAGCGAGCGCCGCCCTCGACGACGGCGTCGCGGAAATGGGGCAACCAATACTCGCGCAGCATGCGTTCGGAGACCGTGGCATCGAGCTTGGTGCGGTCGGTCTCGACGTTGTTGACGGCGTAGTGCTTGAGCGTGGCGGCGAGCTTGAGGTGGCGGGGATCGTCGCCCTGGAGTCCGCGCACGTAGGCGACGGCCATGCGGCCGGTGAGGAAGGGGTCCTCGCCCCAGGCCTCGTGGTTGCGACCCCAGTAGGGGTTGCGCCCGATGTTGATGACCGGGGCGCGGTAGATGAGGCCCTTGTGGTCGCCCCGGGCCTTGGGGTCGAGGTGCCAGCCGTTGTAGATGGCGCGGGCTTCGTCGGAGAGCACGCGGGCGATCTCGTTTTGGACGAGGTCGGGGTTCCAGGTTGCGGCCATCGCGATGCAGGTGGGGAACAAGGTGGTGGGCCGGTTCCACTGCACGCCGTTGAGGCACTGGTTCCACTGGTCGGCGCGGATGGGGCGGCCGTCCACGGTGACAGTGGAGCCCTTGTGGTTCAGGAGCGCGGCTTTCTGCTCGAGGGTGAGGCGGGAGACGAGGTCGGCCACGCGCTCCTCGACCGGCCGACCGGTGTCCAGGTAGGCGGCGGGCTCGGATTCGGCGGCGGGGGCGGTGGCGAGGAGGCCGGCGAGGATGAGCAGGAGGGTGGCTTTCACGGGGGGTGTCGGAGTGATCGGTTTCGGGGAACGGGGGCGGGGTCCGGGGTGTTAGCGGGTGGGGACGTCGTAGGGGCCGTCGGCGACGGGCGGGGTGAAGTCGGGCATGCCGTCGGCGCGCCAGCGGATGACCTGGGCGCGGGTGGCGCGGTCGGGGTTCCGGAGGGAGTCGCCCCGGATCTTTTCGTAGTTGAGGGCGTGATACACGAGGATGTCGGTCTTGCCGTCGGGGGTGGTGGTGAAGCTGTTGTGGCCGGGGCCGAAGACCGAGGCGCCGGGGTCGCTCTTCAGGACGGGCTCGGGGAGCTTGGTCCAGGAGGCGGAGTCGAGAAGGTCGGAGTTTTCGTCGGCGTGGAGCAGGCCGAGGCAGTAGTTGGCGTCGGTGGCGCTGGCGGAGTAGGTGATGAAAACGCGTCCGTTTTTGACCAACACGGCGGGGGCCTCGCAGACCCAGGGGCCGCGGCGTTCCCATTCGTGGTCGGGGCGGGCGAGAAGAGTGATCGGAGCAAGCAGAACACGGAGGTGCATGCGCCAAAAGCGGGGAAATCACCAAGTGAACGTTCGCCTGGCCAGTTGGGCCAAGTCCGTCTCACCGCCGGCGAGCGGGCGCAGGACAAACGAGTAGGCGTAGTCACGATCCGTCGTCAGGAGGAACGGGGCGTGCGGCAGCGCACCCCAGCTGTCGTCGCCACCTAATCCGCGTTGAGCGAGGTCGAGGTTGAGGATGGTGCCTTTCGCGCGAAGGGCCGAATGCGGCGGGTAGTTCACCTTCGAATCGCGCGGGGCGGTGAGCGCCTCCGACGTGTAGATCGACGCGTTCGCGCTGATCAGCGGGCGGCCGATCGCGAGCAACCCGACGCCTTTGGCGTCGGTCACCGCGATCCAGCGGGCGTCGGCCTTGTTGCCTGTTTCCGTGAGCATCACGTAGGAACCAGCCTGATCCGCGACCGCGCCCGAATAGAGACCGACGCGGGCGTCCTTGCGGTCGGAGTAGGTTTCCCACGGACCGGGTCCAAACCACGCCACGCGGTCGAACTCGACCGGCAACTCGCCCACCAGGCCCACACGAGGGAGATCAGGCAGGCCCGCCTTTGGAACCAAGTGGAACACAACTTCCACCCAGCCGTCGGGACGGACGGTGTAGGTGACGTCACACGTGCCGGCGTCCTTCGGCAACGGACCGGAGAACGTGATCTTCACCGCTCCGCCGCTTGCCGGTTCGATGCCGGTCGTCGTGGCGACCCAGTCGCGGCCGGCGTGGCGCCAGACCGCGTTTTTGCGGATCATGTTATTTCCTCGATCGTTCTCGTTGGGAGCGCGCCAGAAATCGGGACGGAAACCGGCCAGCAGCAGTTCGCGCCCGCCGACCTTCCATGACCTCATCGAGCCTCGCGCGCGGTCGAAGACGATTTCGAAGTTCGCTCCCTTTGCCGTGTCGCCGTCCACCGCGACGGCCGCGCCTTTGGCGTCCGCGAGTTTCGCGTCGGCGACCAATGCGTTGAGCGGCAGTTGTTCCCAACCGATCTCGAAGCCCTCCCGAGCCCACTTCGTCGGGCTCTTTAGCCGGAACGAAAGGTCGAGACGATATTCCACGCCCGGTTTGCGCGTGAACGACTTCACGTTGAGCGCGAACTGACGCGTCTCGCCGCCCGGCGGCACGTCGAGGACGGGGAGCGAACCACGTTGGATGACTTCCGCGCCGGCGAGCAGGCGCCATTCGCCCACGAGCCAATCGGAAGGCGAACGGAAGGAACTCCAGTTCGTCACCGCGATGCGGGTGGGATCGTCGGCGACGGGCAAGGTGACCGCGACGTCCTGATATATCTTCGACATCGTGAACGCGTCGGCTGTGAGCTGGCGATCCGAGTCCACGATGCCGTCGGAGATGGTCGTGCCATCGCTGGGCGTATCCATGGGGCCGAAGTCGCCGCCGACGGCGAAGAACCAATCCACGTTTTGCGTTCCTTTCTTCAGCGCGGGATCGGATTTGAGCGAAGGCAGCATCGCGCGTCCGGGTTTCCCGACAAGTTCCCTGGGCAACGGCGTGCGCAGGCCGGCATCCACGAAGTCCCAGATGAAGCCGCCCTGGGCGCGGCTGTCCTTCTGGTAGAACTGGTCCCAATACGCGCGGACGTCGCCGTTGCTGTTGCCCTGCGCATGGACGTATTCGCAGAGGATGAAGGGACGCGGCGGGTTCGTCGCGAGGTAGGCCTGGATCTTGTCCGGACGGGCATACATCGGGGCGATGATGTCGGTGTATCCGCCGGCGCGCTGGGGATTGTATTGAACTTCGCCTTCGTATTGCGCCGGGCGGGAGGGATCACGCCGCCTAGACCACTCGTAACTCGCGTGGAAATTTTTACCGGCGCCGGATTCGTTGCCGAGGGACCAGATGATGACGCTCGGGTGGTTTTTATCCCGTTCGACCATGCGCACGAAGCGATCCAGGATGGCGCCGGCCCAGTCGGGGTGGTTCGCGAGGCCGAGCCTGGCCTGCCACGCGCCGTGGCATTCGATGTTGGCCTCGTCCACGACGTAGAGACCGTATTCGTCGCACAGATCATAAAAACGCACGTCGTTCGGGTAGTGCGAGAGGCGCACGGCATTGATGTTGAGCCGCTTCATGAGCTCGACGTCGCCGCGCATGCGTTCCTCGGTCATCATGTGGCCGGTGTCGGGATCGTGTTCGTGGCGATTCGCGCCTTTGATCAGCACGCGTTTGCCGTTCACGAGGAGCATGCCGTCGCGGATCTCGACTTTGCGAAAACCGACGCGCTGCGGGATGACCTCGAGCACTTTGCCGAACGCGTCGGCGAGCGTGAGTTGGAGCGCGTAGAGATTCGGGGTCTCCGCGCTCCACTGCGCGGGCGCGGAGACCTTTGTCGCGAGATTTACAGGCGCGGATTGTCCGGCGGGCACGTCCACTTTCACGGGCGAAAGCAGAGCAACCGTCCGGCCGGCGGCGTCGCTCAAAACGCCCGAGAGCGTGAGCGAAGCGGCCGTGGACGCGGCGTTTTTCAAATCGGCTTCGACGATGAGACTGGCATCGCGGTAATTCGCATCCAGCTCGGGCTTCACGAAGAAGTCGCGCACGTGTTGTTGCGCGGGGCTCCACAGATACACATCGCGGAACAGTCCGCTGAAGCGCCAGAAGTCCTGGTCTTCGAGCCAGGAGCCGTCGCTCCAACGCAGGACCTGCGCGGCGAGCAGGTTTTCTCCCGGTTTGACGAAGGCGGTGACGTCCCATTCGGCGGGAGTGCGGCTGTCCTTGCTGAAACCGAGTTCCTTGCCGTTCAGCCAGACGCGCAGGAAAGAGTCCGCACCGTCGAACACGAGATGCACGCGCCGGCCGGCCCAGCCCTCCGGCACGGTGAACGTGCGGCGGTAGAGGCTCACCGGGTTGCTGTCGGCGGGCACTTTCCCCGCCATCTCGGGCGTGGGTTTCTGGCCGACCTTGAGGAACGGGTAATTGATGTTTTCGAGGATCGGGATGCCGTGCCCGTGGAGTTCGACATTGGCCGGAACGGGAATCGTCGTCCAACCCGAGAGGGGGAAATCCGGTCGCCAAAAGTCGGCGGGCACGTCGGCCGGCCTCGGCAGCCAGAGATAATCCCAGGCGCCGTTAAGCGAGCGGTGAAACGGAGAGTCTTCGCGCCGTTGCGCCGAGCGGGCCGAGGCCTCGTCCGGGTAGATCGTCATGGTCGCGTGCGGTTTTTCCGTCCCGCGGCCGAGCGCCTTCGGGTTTTCGTGGTCCGGAAGCGAGGTTGTCGCGGCAGAGGCGACCGGCGACCACGCGGATTGCAGACGGGCGAACTCCTCCGCGCTGACAGGAAGGACGGAGCCGTGGGGAGTTTTTGCGGAGAACGTGATGTCCGCGGCGGGAGCGAATTTTCCGCCGGCGAGATCGTGAGTGACGAACGCCGCGTAGCCGGTGCCTGTGGCGTAGTGGTCGAGGAGGAGGCTCCACGTGCCGGGGCGACCGTCGGCGGGAGCTTGGAGCGCGTAGCAGGCGGGGCCCTCGTAGCCCACGGCGTTTTGAAGGGAGAAGCCGGAGACGTCGGTCCAGGGGCCGAGGAGTTTCGCGCTCGTTTCGAGGAAGATGGTGCGCCGGCTCTCGTTCTTGGTGAAGCGGTAGAAGCGGCCGTTCTCGCGCACTAAGGTGGTGTCGATGACGGAGTGGTCGCGTTCGAGATAGACGAAAGGTTCGCCGAAGGTGACGAAGTCCTTGGTGCGAGCGGCCCAGATCCGGTGCTTGCGGAAGTCATCCCCGGCGTTGGTCGAGGCCCAGTAAACGAGAAAGTCGCCGCTGTCCGCGTCGTAGATGGCCTCGGGAGCCCAGGCGCAACCGGCGTCGTCAGCGGCGACCTTGACGAGGCGCGGCGCGGACCAGTTCACGAGATCAGCGGACTCCCAGACAAGAATGGAGCGGCTTCCGTCGGTGACGGCGCGCCGCCAGCCCGGCTGCCGGCGGATCGAAAGATCGGTGGCGATGAGATATGTCTTTTTTCCGTCGAGCGAGCGGATGAGAAACGGGTCGCGGGCGCCTTTGGTTCCAATCTCGCTGACGAGGACGGGCTTGGCCGGGCTGACGGACGTCCAGGTTCGACCGTCGCGGCTGAGGTTAAAATAGATCTGCTCATCCGGCGCGTTCGGGGCGCCGCCGAACGTGGCGAGGAGGTAGCCGCCGTCGGCGGCGGCACAGGAAACTGCCGCGAGCAACAGCGAGGCTAGGAGGGCGAGGAGAGCGCGAAGACGCATGGGCGGAGTGGCGAAGGTCGGAGCAAGCGTGGAGATAGTAGCCGCGGCCGTGTCGGCGCGCGTCGCCGCCGAAGCGGAAAACGGCCGACATGGCCTCCCTGCCTGGGTGCTAGTAGGCGGTGAGCTTCCAATGGTCGGCGAGCTTGCGGGCCTCGGCGGGGGTGAGCGGGATGACGGCGCCGTGTTTGGGGATGGCGAAGTTGACGGCCTTCATGACGCCTTCGTTGAATTTTCCGAGGGGCGTGAAGGTCTTGAAGTCGGTCGTTTCGCAAAAGCCGAAGTTGTGCGGCTGCGTTCCGTAGGAGTCATACATGAGCACCCA
>CBINNW010000123.1:0-15249 GCA_966252115.1 uncultured Akkermansia sp. | reverse complement strand
GTTCGTAGATGCCGTAGATGGTGCCGCGTTTGTCGGAGCCGGCGATGACGAGGGCGCGTTCGAGGCCGGGCAGGGGGCGCTCCACGGTGGCGATGACATGGCTTTCCCATTTGCCGACGAGGGCGTCGGCGGGGAGCCGGCCGGAGCGGACGAGCTCGTCGATCACGGCGCTGTGGCCGACGGTGCCGACGAGGACGACGGGGCCGGCGGGCATGGGCGCGGTGGAGGAGGCGAGCGCGGGCGCGTGTCCGGTCACGCGGCGGATGTCGTCGCGCAGATCGCCGAGGGCGCGGACGACGCCGGGGATCTCGCCGTCGTCGTGGTGGAGCGTGGCGACCTCGGCGTTCGGACCGACCAAGGTAAACCCGTCCGGCGTGGCGTGGCTCGTGACGATGCTCGCGTCTGGCGCCGGGGCGGAGTCGGCTGCGGCGCGGGTGGGCGGCGCGCAGAGGAGCAGGGCCACGAGGACGAGCAGCGCGCGGGTGCCGAGGGACCGTGGCCGCGCGGAGCGGGCGAAGCGGGCGGGGGCGGCCGAGGGAGGGGGGATCGCGGAAAACGAAAACATCTGTTGGGGCTGCCTGAAAACGTTCGGGCGGGTTCAGCGGCCGGGCGTCGGAGCGTCGGTGCGGAAGGGGACGGCGGGCAGGCCGGCGGAGTTGTAGAGGGTGGCGCGGGGGTTGGCCTGCCAGGCGTAGCGCGCGTGCACGGGGCGCGGGACCTCGGGCGAGGAGAGAACGACGCTGTCGCCGTCGAGGCGAGCCCCGGCCCAGACCCAGGGACCGGTCTCGCCGCGGATCGAGAACTCGCCGGGCGTCTCGCCGGCGGGGACGATCAGGCCGTCCTCGGCGTGGTCGAAACGCAGGCGCAGCGCTGAGCCGTCGGAGACGGGTTCGGCGGAACGGAATACGGGGCCGGAGGCGGGGATGTTTTTGCCGTGGTGCTCGGCGAGGGCGACGAGGGCGAGGCGTTCGCCGACCGGGCGTTTGTCGCGCGGGTGGATGTCGTCCGCCTCGCCCTTGTCGATGGCGAGGGCGAGGCCGGCGTGGGGCACGGTGGCGGCGACCTGGGCCTGCGCCTCGCGCAGCTCCGCCCAGCCGTCGTCGCCGGGCTGGTCGCGGCGGGCCTGGAAGGCGGCGAGGCTGACGATGTAGAAGGGGAACTCGCCCTGGTCGAAGCCGCGGCGCCAGTCGGCGGTCATGGCGGGCAGCAGGCGGCGATACTGCGCGGCGCGGCCGACGTTGGCCTCACCCTGATACCAGATGGCGCCGCTGAGCGCGAGGGGCTGGAGCGGCGCGATCATGCCGTGGTGGAGCACCGCGGGCATGACGGGCCAGTTTTCGTAGCCGACGGGCAAGGGGTGGGGCGGGCGGGCGTCCACCGCGACGCGGGCGCGCCAGCCGGCGGCGGTGGCGAGCGGGATTTCGGAGCCGTCGCCGAGCGTGATTTTCAGGTCGGTGGCGGGGGAAAGGAAACCGCCGTCGGGGCGGGTCTTGAGCACGCGGATGGCGAGGGTGTTTTCGCCGCGGCGAAGCACGTCGGGCGGAACGAGGTAGTTGCGCGGGTTCTCCACCCAGGCGCTGGCGCCGATCCAGCGGCCGTTGATCCAGACGGTGTCCATGCGCTCGACGATACCGAGCTGGATATGGGCGGGGCCGGGCGGGAGCGGATCGGGCAGGACGAGAGTGCGGCGGAAATAGACGAGCGCGGGCGTGTCGGCGACGCCGAGGGAGGTGAAGCCGTCGGCGAGCGTGGCGGCGCGCCAGTCGCGGTCGTCGTGGTTTTCCGAATACCACGGGGGCGAGTCCCCCTCGTTCGCGCCGCCGTCCGCGCCGCCGTCGTCGCGCTGGCCGAGGTCGAACTCGTCATACCAGTGGGAGATGAAGTTGCCGTATGCCGGGCCGCCGCGGGCGTGGAGGCGCTCGATTTCGGCGAGTTGTTTGTCGAAATCGCCCAGCGCGCGCAGGGCGTCGGGGCTGGTCCAGGACTCGGCGGGGGTGCCGCCGACGCAGCTCTGGATGAGGCCGATGGGCACGCCGAGCTCCTCCTGGAGGCGTCGGCCGAAGTGGTAGCCGACGGCGGAGAAGCCGCCCGAGCCGCCGGCGGCGAGCGTCTCGGGGGTGCAGACCCGCCACTCGCCCCGGACAAGGTCGGACCGGGCGTAGGCGGTCTGGTTTTGCACCCTGAAGAGGCGGATCAGCGGCCGGTCGGCGGCGGCGAGGGTCTCCGTGGCGTCGCCGGTGCGGGTGACGCCCATCTCCATGTTGGACTGGCCCCCGCAGAGCCAAACGTCGCCGACGAGGAGATCGCGCAGGGTGCGGTCGTCGTCGCCGGGGCCGTCGATGGTGAGTTCGTAGGGACCACCGACGGGCGGTGGATCGAAGGTGGCGATCCAGCGGCCGGAGGCGTCGGCCGTCACGGTGGTGTCGGCGCTGGTGGAGTCGGAGGGTCTGGCCTTCGGGAAACGCAGGCGGACCTCGGCGCCGGGCGCGGTCCAACCCCAGACGCGGTTGGGTTTGCCGCGTTGGAGGACCATGTGGTCGCCGAAGACCGGGCTCAGCAGCGGGCGCTCGGCCGCGGGTGCGTGCGGGGGAGCGGGGGGCGCCGCCGACGCGGTGCCGGGTGCGAGGGCGGCGCCGGCGGCGGTCACGAACAAGGCGAGCGCGCCGCGCGTCAGGGGCCGAGGTGTGGCGTTGGCCGTCCCCGGCCAAGGCGCGTGTGGAGCGGTGGTCGTCGCGGGATCGGATTCCGATGCGATTGGCCGAGGGGACGGGGGAATTGGCCGGGGACGGCCAACGCTACA
The DNA here is from genome assembly GCA_966252115.1 of uncultured Akkermansia sp. GTDB lineage: Bacteria > Verrucomicrobiota > Verrucomicrobiia > Opitutales > Opitutaceae > IMCC26134_A. The sequence goes on along the minus strand of CBINNW010000123.1, from coordinate 12,449 downwards.
CGGGAGCTCGAACAACGATGCGATTGGCCGGGGACGGCCAACGCTATACGGGGGCGGCATCCGGCGCGGCGTCACTCGAACTTCCACTGGTCGAGCTTGAAGAGCGTCTTGCCCTTCTCGCCGGTGAAACGCAGGTAGAGGTCCTGCACGCCGCCGGCGCCCGCCTCGAGGTCGCAGGAGACGTTTTTCCAGGTCTGGCCGCCGCCGGTGGTCTTGATGCGGCAGGAGCCGATTTTTTTGCCCTCGGGGCCGCCGAGGCGGATCTCGATGGCGCCGGAGTTGTCCTCGGCGGAGGCGACGCGGGCGTGGAATTTTTTCGCGTCGCTCGAGCCGAAGTCCACGCCGCGGATCCGGACCCAGTCTCCGTCCTGGAGGTCGGTGAGGTTCATGCCGCCCTCGGAACAGGGCTCGGTCTCGACGCCGTGCTGCGCGGCGAAGGTCTCGGCCTGGACGTTCTCGTAGGGATCGACGTGGCCGATCTGCGCGACGCCGTCGGTGGTGAAGGTCACCTTGCGGATGGAGCCGTCGGCCTCGTAGTCGAATTCCTCGATGGCGAGGTTGCGGCGGAAGCCGGCGGGGATGCCGGCCTCGTTGGCGACGATGCGGTTGTGGTAAACGTGATACCAGCGGCCCTTGAACTCGAACTGGGCGGCGTGGTGGTTGTTGTTGTTGAGCGGGGGCTGGTCCGAGACGATGCCGCGGTAGGTGAAGCCCTCGGTGGGCTTGTCGCTGGTCATGTAGTCGAAGCGCATGCCGGCCCGGGGCGTGGTCGAATAGGCGAAGTAGTAAACGCCGTTGCGTTTGTGGACGAAGGCGGCCTCGAAGAAGTTCGGGGTGTGCATCTTGATGATCTCGCCGTCGATGCTGATCATGTCGCGGTTGAGCTTGGCGACGCGCACGTTGTCGTCGCCGTTGCCGCCGAAGTAGAGGTAGGCCTGGCCGTCGTCGTCGATGAAGGCGCCGGGGTCGAAGAGCCACATGTTCTTGGCCGGTTGCACGCCCGGAGTGCCGTGGTCGAGGAGGGGTTTGCCGAGCGGATCCTTGAAGGGGCCGGTCGGGCTGTCGGCGACGACCACGCCGATGTTGGCGCCGCTGTTGCCGAAGTAGAGGAAGTATTTCCCGTCACGCTCGATGGCGCCGGGAGCCCAGGTTTTTTTGGCCCAGGTGGTCTCGGTCTCGGCGCGAAAAACGGAGCCGTGGTCGGTCCAGTTTTTCATGTCGGAGCTGGAGACGCAGACGATGTCGGGGATGTTGTAGCTGCCCTCGACGGGGCTCTCGTCATCGTCGGAGCAATACACGTAAACGCGGTCGGCGGTGACCAGCGTGGTGGGGTCGGCGAGGTAGCGGTGCGAGACGATCGGGTAGTCCGCGAAGAGCGCGGAGGCGGTGACGGTCAGGGCGGCCAAGGAGAGGAACGAGCGAGCGGTGGAGCAATGCATGGGGATGGAAAAAGGGGGAGTGCGGGCGCGGGATTTGGTCGGGTGGGCGAGCCGGCTCAGCGGAAGATGCGCTGGACGAAGTGATACAGATTCGAGCCCCAGTGGTCGGGGTCGTGACCGAAGTCGTCCACGTTCCAGAGGTGGGGCACCTCGTGTTTCTTCAGGTGGGCGCGGGTGCGTTGGGAGATGTTGATGAGCCCGTCCTTGTTGCCGCAGGAGATGTAGAGGAGCTTGATGCGCTCCCTGGCGGCGGCGGGATCGGGCAGCAGTTGTTCGGGCTGCCGGGTGTTGGGCGCGGAGGAGAAGGCGCCGATCCAGGCGAAGGTGTCGGGATGGCCGAGGCCGAAGTTGAGGGTCTGTCCGCCGCCCATGGAGAGGCCGGCGATGGCGCGATGCCCGGCGTCGGGGAAAGTTGAATACGCCGCCTCCACGGCGGGTATGAGGTGGTCGAGCAGGTCGCGCTCGAAGGCGGCGAAGCCGGCGACTTTTTCCCGGGAGAACATGTCGCCGGAGGCGCGGTCGTCGGCGATGGCGCGGCCGTTGGGGATGACCACGATCATCGGCTCGGCCTTCCCGTCGGCGATGAGGTTGTCGAGAATGACGTGGGGCGAGGCGAAGCGGATCCACTCGTTCTCGTCGCCGCCGATGCCGTGCAAAAGATAGAGCACGGGGTAGCGCCGCTCGGTCGAATAGCCGGGGGGCAGGTAGATGTTGGCCCGGCGGCGGGTGCCGGTGACGGCGGAGTCGTAGTCGAAGGGCTGGAGCGTGCCGTGGGGGATGTCGTCCCGGGGGGACTTGTAGCCCGCGGGGGCGTCGGGAAACAGCCGCAGGTCCTCGGGGCCGAGTTCGACGGAGCGACCGATTTGGCCGCGGGCGCGCTCGGCGGTGACGGGGGCCTCGGCATCGTTCGCGGGCGCCTGTTGGGCGCGAAGCGGGGCGGTGACCACGAGGGGCAGGAGCGCGAGGGCGAGGGAGCCGAGGGGACGAAAGGGGCGGGGCATGGGAAGGGGAGGGGGGAAAGGGGGCGATTTCCTCGGGGAAGCGGACGTCGTGGTTGGGCGAAGGATCGGAGAGGCGGGCTGGGCGACGTCCGACGGACTCCCGGAGGCGGTGCGAGAGAGGGGGGGATGGGCGTCCGCGCAGGTCCCGATAGGGTCGTGGGCTTGCGCGGGCGCGGGGCTGGCGGGACGGGGGGGGCGCCGGACCGGCGTCAGGCGAGGCGCGCGCCCGTGGGCGGCGCTTGGCCGACCAGGAGGTCGGCGTCCGCCGTCGGGTTTTGGGGCGTCGGGGCGAGGACCTGCATCTTGCCCTCGGCGTCATAGACGATCTCCTTCACCTTCACGCAGCGCAGGTGGTTGCGTCCGCCGGAGAGGGAGGAGTCGTGGTGAAAGAGATACCAGCGGCCCTTGAATTCGATGATCGAGTGATGGGTGGTCCAGCCCACGACCGGATCCAGCAGGCGGCCGGCGTAAACGAAGGGCCCGAGCGGATTGTCCGAGGTCGCGTAGGCGAGGTAGTGGGTGTTGCCGGTGGAGTAGGAGAAGTAGTAGATGCCGTCGCGTTTGTGCATCCAGGCGGCCTCGAAGAAGCGGCGCTCGTGGTCGTCGGCGCGCAGGGGGACGCCGTTCTCGTCCAGGATCTCCAGTCCGCGAACCGGGCCGGTGAACGATTTCATGTCCGGCGCGAGTTGCGCCACCCGGGGCAACAGGGCGGGCTCGGCGCCCGACGGCTCGACGCCGGCCGGATCGAAATCGGCCCCGCGCCAGTTTTGCAGCTGCCCGCCCCAGATGCCGCCGAAGTAGAGGTAGGCGGAGCCGTCGGTATCGACGAAACTGCAGGGATCGATGCTGAAGCTCCCCTTGATCGGTTCCGGCTCGGCGCGGAATGGACCGGCGGGACTTTCGCCCACCGCGACGCCGATGCGAAAGACGCCGGCGTGGTCGCGGGCGGGAAAGTAGAGGTAGTAGCGGCCGTCCTTGTGGGCGGCGTCCGGCGCCCAGAGTTGTTTGTTCGCCCAGGGCACGTCCGAGAGGGAGAGGACGACGCCGTGATCCGTCACCTCGCCGCCGACCTCTTCGCAGGAGAAGACATGATAGTCCACCATGTCGTATTGATCGCCCAAATCGTTGTCGGGAATGCCGGTGTCTCGGTCGTGCGACGGGTAGATGAAAATTTTCCCCTCGAAAACATGGGCTGACGGGTCGGCCGTGTAGAGGTGGGTGATGAGGGGGACATCGACAACTTTCATGAAACTTCAGCCTGCGTCCCGGACCCGGAGGAGTCAAAAACGCATTCGGTCTAATTCTAGAGCTGACGCCCGTTTCCGCAGGGGGCGTTCGACTGTTAGACTCCAATTCCCTTTGCGGAGGCCGCGCCGGCTGCGGCTTCATCCCCCTCTGACCGCGCCGTGCCGCCTCCGGGTTTCGGTGCGCGCCGGGCCGGGACTCGGAGCCAGCGCGTCCCCGGTCACTCACCCCAAACATCCCCCCATTCGTTTTTCTCCATGCTCTCCTCCATGGCGCGCCGGGCGCCTTTCCGTTCGTGTCCCTCCCTGCCTCTTCTCCGGCTTGGCGTCGCCTTTCTGGTTTTCCTCTTCGGGGCGAGGCTGCTTCAGGCGGGCGGCTCGCTCGGCCTGCCCACGACCATCGTCGCCGACTCGCCCGCGCCGGAACGTTTCCCCCTGATCGCCGGCGGCGCCGCCGCTCCGCTCTGGTATGACACCGCCGACCATCTGGGCGTGCTCCGCGCCATCGCCGACCTGCGCGCCGACGTGGAGCGGGTGTCCGGTGCCGCGCCCGCGCTCTCCGCCGAGCCGTCCGCCACGCCGCCAGCGTCCCGCCCGGTCATCGTCGGCACGCTCGGGCGCAGCTCGCTGATCGACACCCTCGTCGCCGCCGGAAAACTCGACCCCGCCCCACTTGCCGGCAAGTGGGAGTCCTTCGTCATCGCCGTGGTCGAGCAACCGCTCCCGGGCGTGGCGCAGGCGCTCGTCATCGCCGGCTCCGACAAACGCGGCACCATCTACGGCATCTACGAGCTTTCGGAGCAGCTCGGCGTGTCGCCCTGGTATTGGTGGGCCGACGTTCCGCCCCGCGCCCGCTCCGCCGCGCATATCCTTCCGGGTCCCTTCGCATCGGGCGAGCCGGTGGTGAAATACCGCGGCATCTTCCTCAACGACGAGGCGCCCGCGCTGACCCGCTGGACCGACGCGAAATTCGGCGACCGCAACCGCCACTTCTACACCAAGGTCTTCGAGCTCCTGCTTCGCCTGCGCGCCAACTACCTCTGGCCCGCCATGTGGGGCGACGCCTTCAACGAGGACGACCCCGAGAACCCGCGCCTCGCCGACGAATACGGCATCGTCATGGGCACCTCCCACCACGAGCCGATGATCCGCGCCCAGCAGGAGTGGTCGCGAAGCAAAAACGCCTACGGCAACGCCGAGTGGAACTACGCGACCAACGCCGAGGGGCTGCGCGCCTTCTGGCGCAACGGCGTCGCGCGCAACAAGGTTTACGAGAACCTCGTCACCATCGGCATGCGCGGCGACGGCGACGAGCCCATGATCGTCGGCGGCGACATGGCGGCCAACTCCGCCCTGCTCGGGCAGATCATCGCCGATCAGCGCACCATCCTCGCCGAGGAGACCGGACGCCCGGCTTCCGACACGCCCCAGCTCTGGGCGCTCTACAAGGAGGTGCAGGAATACTACGACCACGGCCTGCGCCCGCCCGAGGACGTGACCCTGCTCTGGTGCGACGACAACTGGGGCAACATCCGCCGCCTGCCCTCCACCCCCGAGGAGCGCAACCGCTCCGGCGGCAGCGGCGTGTATTACCATTTCGACTACGTGGGCGGGCCGCGCTCCTACAAATGGCTCAACACGAATCCGCTCCCGAAGATCCAGGAGCAGATGAACCTCGCCTGGAAAAACGACGCGACCCGCATCTGGATCGTCAACGTCGGCGACCTCAAACCCATGGAGGTGCCGATCGAGTTTTTCCTGCGCATGGCCTGGGATCCCGCCCGCTGGAGCGCCGACGACTGCGACGACTTTCTCCTGCGCTGGGCCGCCCGCGAGTTCGGCCCCGTGCATGCCGCCGAGATCGCCGCGCTGGTCGGCGGCTACACCAAGCTCAACGGCCGCCGCAAACCCGAGCTGGTCTCCCCTTCGACCTACAGCCTGCTGAACTACCGCGAGGCCGACCGCGCCCTGGCCGAGTGGCGGGACCTCGCCACCCGGGCGCAGGCCTTGCACGCCGCGCTCCCGCCCGCCTCGCGCGATGCGTTTTACCAGCTGGCCGTCCACCCGATCCTGGCCTGCGCCAACCTGAACGAACTCTACGTCGCCGCCGCGCGCAACGCGCTCCACGCCGGCCAGTCCCGCGCCTCGACCAACACCTGGGCCGCCCGCGTATCCACCCTTTTCCAGTATGACGCCTCGCTGACCACCCACTGGAACACCGACTTTGCATCCGGGAAATGGATACACCTGATGGATCAGGTCCACATCGGCTACACCTCCTGGAACGATCCTCCGTCCAACATCATGCCGGCGGTCACCAACTACGCCGCGCCCGCCGCCGCGGATCTCGGCGTGGCGCTGGAGGGCTCGGCCACCGCGCTCGGAGCCGGGTTGGTCGGCACGCTGCCGCCCTTGCATTCCGAGGGAGGGGCCTCCACGCGCTACATCGACGTCTTCCGGCGCGGCACGCTCGCCACCGCCTACGCCATCACGGCCAATCACCCCTGGGTTTCCATCAGCCGGGCTTCCGGCATGCTGGGGGACGACGTGCGCGTGGAGGTGGGTCTGGACTGGGCGCGCGTGCCGACCGGCGCCGGGGATGTGGTGTTGACCATCCAGGGCGGCTCGCCCTCCACCACGCGCACCGTGCGTCTGCCTTTCGTGAAGGCCGCCGTGCCCGCCTCCGGTTTGCCCGTGGGTTTCCTCGATCCGGAGGGTTTTGTCGCCATCGAGGCGCCAAACTACGACCGGGCGGTCTCCCGCGACGGGGTGGTCTGGAAGGTCCTGCCCGACCATGGCCGCTCCTTCGGAGCCGTCACCACCTTCCCGGTGAACTCCCCGAGCATCGACGCCCCGGGCGGAGACAGCCCGCGTTTGGAGTATAATTTCTATACGCGCCGCCGGGGCGAGCTGCCCGTGCGTATCGTGGTCTCGCCGACCCTGAACTACATCGGCGGCCAGCCCCTGCGCTGCGCCATCTCGATCGACGACCATCCGCCCCAGGTCATCACCGTCGGCGCGGTCGCCGATTCCGGGATATGGAGCACCTCGGTGCAGGATTCGGTGCGCGCCGTGGCCGCCGCCGTGATCGCGGACGTGGCCGGGCCCCATGTATTCAAATTTTGGATGGTGGACCCCGGCGTCGTGCTCCAGCGCATCGAGATCGACACCGGCGGGCTGAAGCCGAGCTACCTCGGGCCGCCGGAGAGCCCGCGTGGGCGTCGTGCGCTCCAGGCGTCTTCCGGTTCCGGGGTCTCCTCGGGAGCGGTCGTGGTCGAGGCCGAGTCGGGCACGCTCGGCGCCGAGATGCCGGCCTTCACCGCCACCGTGCCCGCCTACATCTCCGTCTCGAGCACCGGCGGGGGCAACAATCCCGCCGGCGCCGCGCGTGTCTCCAGTTACCAGGTCACCTTCCCGGCCGCCGGCACCTATCGCCTCTTCGTCCGGGTGCGAGTGGGCGCTGGCGGCGCGAACGACGACAGCTTTTTCGTTGGGAACGGCTTCGGCGCCAAGAACCCGGCCGCGGACTCGGATTGGAGGATGATCAACAACATCTCCGGCTCCGGCTTCGCCAATCTCGCCGACGTGGTCCTGCCCTCCGGCGGATCCGCCGGCGCCGGGGTCTGGAAGTGGATCGACGTCGGCGGGCTCGCCGGCCTGACCTTCACCGTTCCGGAGGGCGCGCTCGTCCAGACGATCCAGCTGGGCGGACGGGAGGACGGCTTTGACATCGACAAGCTGGTCTTCGGCCCGGCGGCCAACCGCTTCACGGTGGACGATCTCGCCCAGGGCGGCGGTGGCACCCCGGCCTCCGTCGTCCGGGTGTTGGAGGCCGAGGCCTCCCAATACGGCGCGGAGTTGATCGCCACCGCGGGCTCGCCGTCCTACCTGAGCGTTTCGACGACCAACAGCACCGTGCCCGGCTCGGCGGCCCGGGTGGCGCGGTTCGCGGTCAACTTCGTGGAACCTGGCACCTACCGGCTCTTCGCGCGCGTCCGAGTCGGCCCCGGCTTTGCGAGCGACGACAGCCTCTTTGTCGGCAACGGATTCGGCGCCAAGGATCCCGCCCTCTCCGCGGATTGGAGGCTGTTGAACAACTTCGCCGGCTCCGGTTACGCCAACGCCTCCGACGCGGTCGAGGGCGCGGGCACCGCCGGCGGCGGCGTCTGGAAATGGCTCGATCTGGGAGCCTTGGCCAACCTCACCTTCACCGTCCAAGCCGGCGCTCTTTCCCAGGTGCTGGACCTCGCCGGACGGGAGGACGGTCTGGACATCGACAAGATCGTCTTCGCCCCCGGCGAGGCCATCTACACGGTGGCGGATCTGGACGCGGGCATTCCAGGCACTTCGCTCTCCGTCGCCCCGGTCTTCACCGTCGAGACCGGGGCGACGGCTCAAACCATAGACGGTTTCGGCGCCTCCAGCGCCTGGACTTCGCCCTCCCTTTCAAGCGCCCAGTCGGACGCGCTTTTCTCACCCTCCCTGGGACTCGGGCTCTCCCTTTTGCGGCTGCGCATCGCGCCCAACGGCACCACGTCCGAGCTCCTCACCGCGCAACGCGCCATGGCCCGCGGCGCCCGGGTCTGGGCCACGCCCTGGAGCCCCCCCGCCGAGTGGAAGAGCAACAACGACGCGAGCAACGGCGGCACCCTTTTGCCGGAGCGCTACGCCGACTGGGCGGCGCGCTTGGCGGATTTTGCCCAGTCCATGAAAAACTCCGGCGTCACGCTGGTCGCCTTGTCCGCCCAGAACGAGCCCAACTACACCGCGACTTGGGAGAGCTGCGTCTGGACGCCGACCACCATGACCACCTTCATTCGCGACCACCTCGGCCCCGCCCTGGTCTCGCGCGGACTCTCCACCCGCGTGCTTGCCCCCGAGGTGGTCAACGCGAACGGCTTCCCCTCCTTCGCCAACGCCCTGCTCAACGACTCCGTCGCCCGTTCCTACCTTTCCCACCTCGCGCTCCATTGCTACGGGGCCGAGCCCACCCCCTTTCCCGCCGCCGCCGCCAATGGCCTAGGCTACTGGCAGACCGAGTTCACCGACGACGGCGCCGACTCCGATCCGGGCATGGATTCGGCCCTGCGCGTGGGCGAGGCCATCCACAAATTTCTCACCGTCTCCCAGGGCAACGCCTGGCACTACTGGTGGATCACCCCGAATCCGGCCAACGCCGCGACCACGGGCAGCCTTTACGAAAACAGCGTTCTGGCCAAACGCGCCTACGCGTTGGGCAACTGGGCCCGCTTCGTCCGGCCCGGGCACGTGCGGGTCGAAACCCACGGCTCGGACGACATGCTCAAGATCAGCGCCTACGTCTCCCCCACCAGCCGCCGGCTCTCGATCATCGTGGTCAACTCCGACCTCACCGAGCGCACCGTGCCGCTCGCGCTCTCGGGCGGCACCGCGCCCTCGCTCACGCCCTGGGAAACCTCGGCCACGCGTTCGCTCGCGCCGCTGGCGCCGATCATGCCCGCCGCCGACGGGTCCTTCACCCTCACCTTGCCGGCGCGCAGCGTGACCACGTTTGTGACCGAGGCCTTTAACCGGCCGCCGAGCGCCTTGAGCCTGAGCGGCGCCACGCTGCCGGAGAACGCCCCCGCCGGCACGGTGGTGGGCGTGGTGGCGGCGACGGACGCTGATCCGCTGGAAAACGTTTCCTACACGCTCGTCGCCGGAGAGGGCGACACCGACAACGCCTCGTTCGCGCTGCTCGGCTCGCAGCTTCGCAGCGTGGCGCCGCTCGATTTCGAAGCCGGCGCCACGCGCTCCATCCGTATCCGTGTGGTGGATATGGCGGGCGCGAGCTTCGAGCGCGCTTTCACCATCACGCTGCTGAACGACGAGGCGGAATACGCCGACTGGTCGGCGACGCTGCCCGCCGGGCAACGCGCGCCCGAACTCGATCCCGACGGCGACGGCGCGGCCAATCTCGTGGCCTACGCTCTCGGCGGCGCGCCGGGAGCGGGCGGCGAGGGCGTGGCCGCCGAAACGGCGCTGCATCTGGTCGTCGCCATCGCCGATGAGGTCGCGGGCGAGGGTGGAGCGGCGCATGTGGAGCTGACGCTCCCGCAGCCTTTCGCGCCGGATGTCGAGTGCGTGCTCGAACGGTCCGGCGATCTCGGGGAGTGGACCTCGGTCGCGACCAAACGCGGAGCGGGGGAGTGGAGCGGCGAGGCGCCTTTTGCTTTCTTCGACGGAAATGCGGAAACCCGGACTTGGCGTTTCGCGTCCGATTTGGGCGGCGGCCGTGTCTTCCACCGGCTCCGCTTCGTGCTGATGGCGAACACGCCTTGAGCCGCCTCAAACCGAGGCCAACCCCCGAAATTTTATGTCACGATTCCTTTGTCGTCCGTCTTCGCGAGCCGCGTTGCTGGCTCTTTGTTTTACCCAAGCTTCGGTCTTCGCCGCCCCGGCGAGCACCGACACCGCCAACCGGCTCTGGTATGACGAGCCGGCCGAGAAGTGGGTCGAGGCGCTGCCCGTCGGCAACGGCCGCATCGCCGCCATGGTTTTCGGCGGCGTGCCCAACGAGCGGCTCCAGCTCAACGAAGGCACGCTCTGGGCCGGCGGACCCTACGATCCCGTGAATCCCGAGGCCAAGGCCGCCCTCCCCGAGGTCCGCCGCCTGGTCAACGAAGGCAGATACCGCGACGCGGCGAAGCTCATCGGCGCCAAGGTCATGGCCCGCCCGCTCGGCCAGATGCCCTACCAGACGGTGGGCGACCTCAACCTGAGTTTTCCGGCCAAGGAATTTTCCGACTACCGCCGCGAGCTGGACCTCGACACCGCGACCACCACGACCAGCTACACCAGCGAGGGTGTGCGTTACACGCGGGAGGTTTTCGCCAGCGCGCCGGACAACGTGATCGTGGTCCGCCTCAGCGCGGACCGCCCGGGGGCGATCAGCTTCGGCGCCGGCATGAAAACTCCGATGCGGGCGACGGTCTCCACCGAGGGCGGCGACACCCTGCTGCTCACGGGTCGCGGCGGCGATGCGAACGGCATCGAGGGGCGCCTGCGTTACCAGGCCGGCGTGCGGGTGATAGCCAAGGGCGGCCGCGTGACGGCGGATCAGACGAGCCTCGGCGTCGCCGGCGCCGATTCGGTGACGCTGCTCATCGGCGCCGCCACCAGCTACAAGAATCACGCCGACGTGAGCGGCGACCCCGCCGCGCTGGTGGCCGACACGCTGGCGCGCGCGGAAAAAGTATCCGCCGCCAAACTACGCTCCCGCCACCTCGCCGACTACCAGCCGCTCTTCCGCCGCGTGACGCTCGATCTCGGCCGCGGCGACGCGATGGCGCTCACCACCGACGAACGGATCCGCCGCTTCGCCGGGGGCGGGGACCCGCAGCTCGCCGCGCTTTATTATCAGTTTGGCCGTTACCTGCTCATCAGTTGTTCACGTCCCGGCGGTCAGCCGGCAACCTTGCAGGGCCTGTGGAACGAAAGCGTGAACCCGCCCTGGCAGAGCAAATACACGATCAACATCAACACCGAGATGAACTACTGGCCGGCGGAGTCGGGCAATCTCGCCGAGTGCGTCGAGCCGCTCATCGCCATGGTCGAGGAGCTCACCGTCACCGGCGCGCGCACCGCCCGCGACATGTATGGCGCGCGCGGTTGGGTTACCCACCACAACACCGACCTCTGGCGCGCCTCCGCGCCCATCGACGGCCCCGACTGGGGCATGTGGCCGACGGGCGGCGCGTGGCTGGCGCTGCACCTGTGGGACCGCTACGAATACAGCGGCGACCCCGCGGTGTTGAAACGCATCTACCCGGTGCTCAAGGGCGCGTCCGAGTTTTTCCTCGATACGCTCCAGACCGATCCCTCGGGACGCTGGTTGGTGACGAATCCCTCGATCTCGCCGGAAAACAACCATCCGCACGGCTCGGCGGTCAGCGCCGGCCCGGCGATGGACCAGCAGATCCTGCGCGATCTTTTCGCCAACACGATCCGCGCCGCCGAGCTGCTCGACAAGGACCCGGAGCTGCGGAGCGAACTCGGGTCCACCCGCGCGCGGCTGGCGCCCGATCAGGTCGGCTCGGCCGGGCAGCTCCAGGAATGGCTCGAAGACTGGGACCTGCAGGTCGGCGACAAGCACCATCGCCACGTCTCGCACCTCTACGCGCTCTTCCCCGGGAGGACCATCTCGCGGCACGCCACGCCCGAGCTGGCCGCCGCCGCGCAAAAGTCCCTGGAGCTTCGCGGCGACAAGGCGACGGGCTGGGCCACGGCCTGGCGCATCTGCCTGTGGACACATCTCGGCGACGGCGACCGGGCGCTCTCGATCCTGAAGCTGCTCATCAGCCCGGGGCTGACGTATCCAAATCTCTTCGACGCGCATCCGCCTTTCCAGATCGACGGCAACTTCGGCGGCGCGGCGGGCATCGTGGAGATGCTCATGCAGAGTCGCGCCGACGAGATTGAGCTGCTGCCCGCCCTGCCCAAGGACTGGCCGACCGGATCGGTGGAAGGCCTGCGCGCGCGCGGTGGTTTCGAGGTGGACCTGAGCTGGCGCGACGGACGCCTGGTGGACGCGCGGATAAAGTCGCTTAACGGCGGGACGATCCGTGTGCGCCTCGGCGACGAGGTCCGCGAGGTGAAGCTGCGCAAGGGCCGGAGCTACCGCTGGGCGGAGTGAGCGGGCGGCGGATGGGCCCGGGGGCGGGGGAGGTCTTCCGTGGTTTCGCTTTTTTTAGCCACGGAGGGCACGGAGCGCGGGCCCACGGAGGACACGGAGGTCCCGTCCGGCG
>CBINNW010000122.1:0-15422 GCA_966252115.1 uncultured Akkermansia sp. | reverse complement strand
GAGGAGGGCGCAGGCGGCGATGGCCTGGATGGTCTTGCCGAGGCCCATCTCGTCGGCGAGGAGGGCGCGCTCCTTGAAGGCGAGGTGGAGCATGCCCTCGCGTTGGTAGGGAAAAAGCGGATACTTCGTGACGTGCTCGGGGTGGCGGCCGGCGGCGACGCCGGTCTCGTAGTCGCGGCGGAGGAGGACGCGCTCGCGGGCGCGGCGGCGGGACTCGAGCCAGGGCGCGACTTCCTGGGAGACGCGGAGGGCGGGGACGGCCGCGGCGGAGGCGAAACGGCCCCGCCGTTCCGCCACGTCGGAAGAGGAGGAGACGGCGGTGTGCTCGCGGAAGCGGGCGACGGCGGTCTCGGGATCGGCGTCGGGGAGCAGGAGGCCGTCGGGGGTGAAGAAGGCGCGGAGGCGGGCGGGGAGTTCGTCGAGGTGGCGTTCGACGCGGAGGGTGTCGGCGGCGGGGTCGGGGACGAGGTCGATACGGGCGGAGCCGGAGACGCGGGCGGCGCGGAAGGCGTCTTTTTCGCGGCGGCGGAGGTGGAGGAGGACGGCTTCGACGTGTTTGCAGGTGCCGAGGCCGTTGATGCGGAAATCGGTGCAGGTGCAGGCGACGCGGAGCGGGGCGGCGAGGTCGCGGATCTCGACCCGGTAGGAGAGGCCGCTGGGGGAGTGGACGGCGAAGTTGGAAAAGACGGGGTGCGCGGGCGCGAGGTTTTCCACGCGGGCTTTTTCCTCCCGCGCGCGGAGCCGACGCTTGAGGATCTCCTGCTCGTCCGTGGTGCGCCAGTCGGTGACGGGCGGGAGCTGGTCGGCGGCGGATTTTTTCGAGCGGCGGAGGGCGGACATCGTCGGGAAACGGCGAAAAACTAGAAGAGGATCGTGGCGCTGAGCGAACCGAAGACCTGGCTGTCGTCCTGGCCCTTGAACTCCCTGGTGCGGAAGGCCTGGGCGTATCGGATTTGGCAATACGGGGTGGTCACGCCGACGCCCGCGTAGAGGTCGGCCACGAAGGGCTCCTTGTCGATGTCGGGGCTGTCGCGAAAGGTGTTTCCATCGAGGGTGATGTCGCGCGCGACGGCGCGGGCGTCGAAGGCGCCGAAGAGGAAAACGCCGAAGCGCGGGCGGGCGGCGTTGCCGGGATTCGAGTCGCCGGAGGGGCGGATGAGGTTGCTGCCAAAATCGGCCGGCAGGCGCCAGCCGGCCCGCAGTTCGGCGCCGGCGTTGGCGTGGGTGAAGACGTTGCCCAGCGAGAAGCCGACGTGGGGAATAAAGTCGGCGCCCCAGCCGGTGCGGGCGGCGGCGGTGGAGAAACGGTATTTGCGCTCGTAGATGAGGTTCACGCCCGGCTCGTCGTGGATCTGGTGGGCCCAGCCTTCGGCGTGATCGACGTGGATGATGTCGTGAAAGCCGTTCTGGATTTCCTCGCCGAGGGCGGAGGGGCCGACGAGGCCGAGATTGATTTCAAAAACATCGAGCCGCGGGGTGCGGCCGGTGAGCGACTCGGGGTAGAGGACGTGGAAGGCGACGCCGGCGTAGAGCCAGGCGGCGTAGGGGCGGTCGTCGGGCTGGTAGGCGGTGGTTTCGATGTCCACCGGGGTGTAGATGTTTTGGCCGAGGGAGAAACCGAGTTTGTAGGGGTGGTCCTCGGGCACGAGGCGGCCGAGCGCGCGGGAGAGCCCGCGAATGGGCGCGGGCACACTGGGGTCGGTGAAACTGGAGAGGTCGGCCGACAGGTAGGAGAGCTTGAAGCCGTTGGTGTAGGCCTGGTCGGTGCCGGCGAAGTATTTGTCGTTTTCCGAATAGACGGTGAGCGAGCCGATGCGCAGGGGCTCGCGGACGAGGTCTTCCGGCGCGGCGGAGTCGGCGTCCGCGCCCGAGGCGGTGGCGGCGTGGAGGGCGAGCGGGGCGAGGGCGAGAAGGGGGCGGATATGGGAGCGCATGTCAGGTTTTGGGTGGCACCGACGGCTCCGGCGCGGATGCGGCGCAGTAGGCTTGCCGTTCGTGGTTGGGGGTGGTGGGAAAGGCCAACTCCAGCTTTTTTTCCTTCACCAAACCGCTCAAGTAGCTGTCACGCAGGCTCTCGGGGTTGCGCGCAACCAGGGCGGCGAGACACCTCAGCGTCACGTAGCGACGCGCGCAAAGCGACAGCAGGGTCCGGGTCATGACTTCTCGTTCCACCCGCTTTTTCCCGCGCGGGATGAAGGCCAGACGCTCGAGCGACGCGCGGAAATTTGGCTCCAGGCGCGCGAGATCATCGATGATCGGCAACCCAAGGACATCGGAAATCAGACAACCTTCTCCATCCCGCCGCCCCTTGGCGTCTTCGGACGACGCGACAAAATCCGGGGAGCTCGAAGCGAAATCTGGGGAGCTGGGGGTCAAATCTGGGGAGCTCGAATCGAAATCTGGGGAGCTGGGAGCCAAATCTGGGGAGCTGGTAACGGACGCGACGGGTGTCGGGCCAAAAACTTCGTCCGGTGTCGGCGGAGCGATGCCATGAAGATGATAGACCGCTCCGCGTCCGCCGGTGGATGCGAGGAATTGCTCTTGGACGATGTGTTGCAGGGTTTTGGATAGATCGACCGGGTGCTCCGTCGTCACCGCCCGCAGGCGGGCATGGGTGACGGTTCCCTCGGCGGCGGCCACGGCCAGCGCTACCCTCTCGACATGGGACAAGCGATCAAGGCGGGGGCCAAAAATCCCGCGCAACATCTCCATCACCCACGCGGGAAAGAGGTCGATCATGCGCAGTTCCAGCAGGGTCTGGTTGTAGGGAGTGCTCAGCTCGTGAAGTTTGGGCGGGCTCCAGTGTTGGGATTGCCAGTCTTGGAGGATCTTGGGGATGCCGGAGCCCGCTTGTTCGCCCACGCCGACGAGGCGAAACATCTTGTGCAGGGTGCGATTGCGGCAGTCCGACTCGCCGCCCTTGAGCGCAGCCTCGACGGGGATGCGCATGAGGCCGGGATTGCGAAAGCCGAACATGTCGGGCCGCTTCACCACCAGCACCGACGCGCGGTCGGAGTAGTCGGCGTGGGTGATGACGTTGGCCAAGGCCTCGCGCAGGGCTTCGTGCACCGGGGTCTCGTCCTTGCGTTCGCCGTGGACGAGCAGGAAGGGCACTTTGAGGTCGGCGGTGAGTTTTAGATAAACCCGCCGGTAAAAATCATAGAGGTTGCCCGACCACTTGCCGTCGAGGGTGAGGCGGTCGATCCAGCGGCTTTCCACGCGGGCCTCGGGCCGCTCCTGGTAGTCGAGCATGTAGTGGGGAAATTCCTCCTGGATGGACACCATTTGGCCAAACATCAGCAGGCCGGCGACGGTGAGGCCGCCTTTGCCCGTTTCGCGGTCGCGCCGCCAGGCGCCGATCTGACGGAAAAACTCGAGGTCGCCGAGAGCCGCCCACGGATGGTTGGGTTCGCGCGAGGCGAAGACCTGCCGGTAGGCGCGCAGGGTCTCGGGCGCGAGGTCGTCGAGGTCGTAGTGCGGGAGCACGCGGTCGTCGCGGCTGTCCTCCACCTGCTCGGCGAGCATGCGTTTGACCTCGTCGTCGGGCAGGGGGCGGTCGGCGTCGTTGAGCCGGCGGTAGGTGTTTCCGCCGAAGGGGTTCGTGGTGAGAAAAACCGGACGCCGCACCCGGGTGGCGCGGGGCACGCGGATGGCCAAGACCGTGCGGCCGGTGAGCACGATTTCGCGAACGTCGGCGTCGGCGAGCAGGTTGGCGCTGACCTTTTGGCGATTGCCGAGGGTGTTGAAGAGGTCGCGCCGCAGTTTCGCTGGGTCGGGCAGGCCCTCGATGTGGAAAACGCCGGCCTTTTCGCGCACGCCGAGCAGGATGACGCCGCCGTCGGTGTTGGCGAAGGCGGCGTAGGTCGGCCAAAAATCCTCCGGGATGGCGCCCCGCCCGTCGCGCCCGAGCCCGAGCTTGCACTCGAGGTCCACCGACTCGCGCAGGAGCGAGAGGTCGGCGACGGAGGCGAGCAGGTCGAGCGGATCGAGGTCGATCATGGGGGCGGATGGCGTGGGCGAGGAGGCCGCGGTGTTCAGGCCGCCTGCCACCGGCCGTAGATGCCGCAGGGCAGGACCTTGGCGTAATCGGTTTTGCGCGACGTCCCCCCGCCGGGCTGGGCCGCGGGCGCGGCCACGGCGTCGCCTTGGATGGGCAGGCCGACCTCGCCGGCGGTGATCTGACCCGCGTGGTCGCCGAGCAGGGCGTGGAGCAGGTTGGCCACCACGGTGGGCGAGAGGCGCGCGGTGTAGGCGTTGATCAAAAAGAAGAGCGGGCGCGGCGTCAGGACCTCGCGACACTCGCGGAGGAGTTCCCAGAGGCTGTCCTCGAGTTTCCACATCTCGCCGCCGGCGCCGCGGCCGTAGGTGGGCGGGTCCATGATGACGGCGTCGTATTTCCGGCCGCGCTTGAGCTCGCGGCGCACGAATTTCAGGCAGTCGTCCACGATGTAGCGCACGGGCGCCTCGGCCAGGCCGCTGAGGGCGGCGTTTTCCTTGCACCATTTCACCATGCCCTCGGCGGCGTCCACATGGGTGACGGAGGCGCCGGCCTTGGCGGCGGCGCAGGTGGCGGCGCCGGTGTAGCCGAAGAGGTTGAGCACGTTGATCTCGCGGCCGGCGGCGCGCGCCTCGCGGATGAGGCCCGAGGCCCACTCCCAGTTGACCGCCTGCTCGGGGAAGAGGCCGGTGTGCTTAAAACTCGTCGGCTGGATGCGAAAGGTCAGCCCGAGACGCTCGTAGGCGATGGTCCAGTGTTCGGGCGGGCGGTTGCGAAATTCCCAGCGACCGCCACCCTCGTTGCTGCGGTGGTAAAAGCCGTCCCAGCCGCGCCACTCGGCGCCGTCGGACTTGGGCCAGATGATCTGGGGGTCGGGGCGCACGAGGTTCACGCGGCCCCAGCGTTCCTGTTTCAGACCGAAGCCGCAGTTGAGCAGTTGGTAATCGCGCCAGCCGTCGGCCAGCAGGAGGGGGGAGCGTTGGATGAGAGGAGCGGACACGGGAGCGCGAGCGAAGGCGCGCCGCCCGGGGGTGTCGAGCGCGGGGCGCCGCCCGCTCCCGCCTTGGTTCGTTCCCGCCGCACACGCCCCGCCCCGCAACTTTTTCGCGCAAAGCGGTAACGTTTCCCGCAACGTGCCGTAGTAAGGACGAACAACCCATCCCGTTTTCCCCATGCGTCCGCCCGCCTCGCCTCGCCCCGCTTCGCCTCGCCCCGCTTCGCCTCGTTTCGCCTCGCCGCTCGCCGCCACCCTCGCCGTCCTGGTTCTGCTCGCCGGCTTCGCCGCGCCCGTCGCCCGCGCCCAGGTCACCACCGCCGGTTTCCTCAACCAAGCCCGCCCCGAGGCCCCCGGCACCCTGCTCAGCCACCCGGTCGCCAACGGCTCCGAACCCATCGGCCGCACCACCTCGCTCAACTACCTCAACGGCTGGCTCATCGTCGGCGGCGAGGCCCCCGGCTCGCGTCCCGGCTCGGACCTCGTCGCGCGCGTTTACGACATCTCCGACCCCACCAACCCCGTCCGCCGCCACCCGTCCGACTTCGGCTACACCTACCCGAACAACTGGTGGCACCAGGGCAACTTCGGCTGGGGCGCGCACGGCACCGCGGTCTCGAACGATCTCCTGCTCACCAACGTCATGCGCGTGCCGTCCTTCGGCGGCCCGGTCCAGCTCGGCGGCTACGACGGCGGCCACGGCATCCCCGACCTCGCCCGTCTGCCGGTCGGCTACACCCGCGCCAGCCAGGCCGGCCCCTGGGTCGCCTCCAATCCGTGGTATGGCAGCCCCGACGAGGACTTCACCATCTACCAGCCCTATCTTCTGGAAAACAGCTACGTCGCCTTCCGGCACCTGGCCACCTTCGACCACGTCGGCTCCTTCGGCGGCGGCGACTGGCACCCGATGTTTTTCGGCGACCTGCTCATCTACGCCCGCAGCGGCGGCTCGGGGCGCGACGGCGTAGTTGTTTATCGACTACAGTATGACAACTTCGACGCCGACGACCGCTCCACCCGCTCCGTGACGCCCCACTACGTCGGCTCCCTGTCCGAGGGCTTCCAGGGCTACTGGCCCACGCTCTTCAGCGACGGTTCCGGCCTCTACGTCATCGGCTCGACCACCGACATCCTCGTGGGGGCCGACATCTCCGCCGCCGCCGACCCCGCCGGCGACGGCTCCGTGACGCTCGCCGCCAGCCTCACCGTGCCCTTCTTCAGCAACGCCTCGTATCCAAGTTTCCAGGACCAGTTCGGCTTCATCCACAACCGCAAGGTGGACATGACCCGCTTCCTCGCCGGCGATCCCAACCCCATCGTGCTCACCCTCGACGAGGGCGCCACCGGGGTGAACACCAGCCAGATGTCGCTCCCCCTCGGCAACCTCTGGATCACCGGCGGCTACCCCATCCCCGGCTTCAACCAGGGCATGGCCGTCTGGGTCCACCAACAGGCGCCCGACACCACCCGCCCGCGCGTCAGTTTCCACATCCCGCAGGCCGGCCGCTCCGGCTACCCGCGCCACGCCCCGCTGAGTTTCCTCCTCCACGAGCACGGTCGCTCCGGCAGCCCGCGCGTCGGCACCGATTTCCTCGTCCGCCCCGTCCTGCCCGACGGCGAGCTCGGCGCGCCCGTCACCGGCTTCATCATCCACGACTTCTCCGGCGTGCTCACCTTCACGCCCGACGAGGGACTCGCCGCCGACACCACCTACCAGGTGGACTTCGTCGCCGACGACGCCGGCACGCCCGCCGACCTCTCCGACGACACCGGCTACCACGACACCGCCGGCAACCTCATCGAGCCCCACTCCTTCCGCTTCTCCACCGGCTCCGCCATCGACGCCGCCCCGCCCCCGACCTTCGACGCACTCACCGCCGACCTTTATCAACCCGCCCCGGGCGAAACATTCACCGTCACCGCCGCCGCCACGACCTCGGGCGACCCCGCCGCGCTCGAATACCGCTTCAACTTCGACGGCACCTGGTCCGACTGGTCCACCACCGCCTCCGCGTCCCACGCCTACGCCTCCGCCGGCCGTCCGCGCGTGCTCGCCCAGATCCGCGACGCCTCCGGCGCCCTCCTCACCCGCTCGCTCAACCTCCTCGTCCTGCCCGCCGCCCCCGCCGGCCCGCGCCCCACCCAGAGCTCCACCCTCGCCGTCGGCGACGATCCCGCCGGCCGCCGCGTCTGGGTCGTCAACCCCGACGCCGACTCCGTCGCCGTGCTCGACGCCACCAGCGGCGAAAAACTCGCCGAACACGCCACCGGCACCGGCTCCAGCCCCCGCTCCATCGCGCGCGATGTCCTCGGCCGTTACTGGATAACGTGTCACCGTTCCGACCAGCTCCGCGTGCTCGACGCCGCCACCGGCGCCACGCTCCACACCCTCGCGCTCCCCTACGGCTCCGCCCCCTTCGGCGTCGCCGCCTCCCCCGACGGCCAGTCGCTCTTCGTCACCCTCCAGGGCTCCGCGCGCCTGCTCCGCTACTCCGCCGCCAGCCCCGCCGCCGCGCCCGCCGGCATCGACACGCCCTTTCCCACGCCCCGCGCCCTCGCCGTCTCCTCCGACGGCGCGCGCATCCTCGTCACCCGTTTCATTTCGCCCGAGCTCGAGGGCCAGATCGGCGACTTCGCCTTCACCACCGCCCCCTCGCCGACGCTCTCGCTCACCCGCGTCATCACCCTCGCCTCCGCCATCACCTTCGACGGCGGCGACCGCGCCGCCGGCGTGCCCAACCAGCTCGCCTCCATCGCCATCTCGCCCGACGGCACCCGCGCCGCCGTCGCCTCCCAACAGGCCAACACCCGCCGCGGCCTGCTCTTCGGCGTCGGCGACCTCACCCACGAGACCACCGTCCGCTCCGTCGTCTCCTTCCTCGACCTGGTGAACAACGTCGAACTCGCCGACACCCGCCGCGATCTCGACAACTCCGACAGCCCCTCCGCCCTCGCCTACACCCCCCTCGGCGACACCCTCCTCGTCGCCCAGCAGGGCAACAACCAGATCGCCGGCCTCGACGTGCTCGGCCTCGCGCCCGTCACCGGCTTCAACACCACCGGCGTCACCCTCAGCTCGCCCGCCGTCGTCAGCCTCGAGCTCGGCACCGGCCTCGCCCCGCAGGGCCTGCTCATCGACCCCGTGTCGAACCGCCTCTTCGTGCAAAACTTCATGGGCCGCTCCGTCACCGTGCGCGACGCCGCCCCGCTCCTGCTCGAAAACCGCAGCACCCTCCCGCTCCTCGCCACCCCCTCCACCGTCGCCACCGAACCGCTCGCCCCCGACGTCCTCCTCGGCAAACAGATCTTCTACAACGCCGCCGACACCCGCATGAGCGCCGACGGCTACATCAGCTGCGCCACCTGCCACCTCGACGGCGGCACCGACGGCCGCGTCTGGGACTTCACCGGCCGCGGCGAGGGCCTGCGCCGCACCACCGACCTCCGCGGCCGCTCCGGCCTCGGTCACGGACGCGTCCACTGGTCGGGCAACTTCGACGAGATCCAGGACTTCGAGCACGACATCCGCGGCCCCTTCGGCGGCACCGGCTTCCTCCCGCTCAACCCCACCGAATTCGCCGCGCTCCACCCCTCGCCCGCCACCGGCAAGACCGGCCTCTCCCCCGAGCTCGACGCCCTCTCCGCCTACGTCTCCTCGCTCACCCCCGGGCACACCCCGCGCAGCCCGCACCGCGCGCCCGACGGCGCCCTCACCGCCGCCGCCCTGCGCGGGCGCGACGTCTTCGCCGCCCAGTCCTGCGCCGAGTGCCACACCGCGGCCGACGGCCGCCTCACCGACAGCGCCCTCGGCTCCGTATCCACGCCCAACCTACACGACATCGGTCAACTCTCCGCGCTCTCCGGCCTGCGCCTCGGCGGCGCGCTCACCGGCATCGACACGCCCACCCTCCACGGCCTGCACGCCACCCGCTCCTACCTGCACCACGGCGAGGCCGCCACGCTCGCGGACGTGTTTTCCTACGCCGGCGGCGCCCTCCGCCTCGCCGCCGACGCCGAGCTGCTCGGCGCCTCCGGCGTCGCCACCGACACGCCCGGCGAGGGCGGCGGCGGCTTTTTCCGCGGCGTGTTCGACGGCCGCTTCGTCGGCCTCGGCGAGGGGTCGCCCGCCGGCGGCGTGCGTTTCACCGCCATCGACGGCGGCCTCTCCGGCGGCCCCGCCCGCCTCGCCCTCCGCTACGTCCGCCAATACAACAACGGCACCGCCTTCCTCCGCGTGAACGGCGTCGAGCAGACGCTCGACGTCCTCCGCCAGCACCCCGACAACTCCTGGATGACCTCCGGCTGGCGCTGGCTCACCGTCGAAACCACGCTGCTCCCCGGCGCGACCAACACCATCGAGGTCCTGCGCGGCGACGGCGACCTCCAGCTCGACGCCCTGCTCGTCGCCAACGCCGACGACCTCGCCGCCGCCCAGCCGCACCGCCGCGTGCTCGCCCTCCCCGCCGGCGACCGCGACGACCTGCTCGCCTACCTGCGCTCGCTCGACGGCCGCGACGAGACCGGCGCCCCGCTCGCCGCCCCCGCGCCGCCCGCCGCCGTGGCGCCCGGCATCGTCACCCCGCCCGCCTCGCAAACCCTCGCCGCCGGCAACCCGCTCGGCCTGCTCGTCGCCGTCTCCGGCACCGGCCCCTTCACCTACCAATGGTTCCGCGGCACCACCCCCGTCGGCGGCGACTCGCCCGTGTTCGAGCTGCCCGCCGTCACCACCGAGCACGCCGGCGCCTACACCGTCACCGTGACCAACGCCGTCGGCGACGTCACCTCGGCCGCCGCGCAGATCACGGTCAACCCCGCCCTCGCCGTCGCCACCGCCGAGCTGCCCCGCGCCACCGCCGGCCGCGCCTACGCGCTCGACCTCGCCGCCACCGGCGGCATCGACACCCGCGTCTGGAGCCTCGCCGGCGGCACGCTGCCCGCCGGCCTCGCCCTCTCCGCCGACGGCCGTATCCAAGGAACACCTACGGCGCCCGCCCGAGCCCTGTTCACCGTGCGCGTGGCCGACGCTTCCGGTGCCGCCACCCGCGAGCTCGCGCTCGACGTGCGCCCGGTCGGCGGTTTCTCCACCGATCCCGATCTCGTGCTCCACTACACCTTCGACGAGGGCTCGGGCAACCGCGTCTGGGACGCCGCCGTGGCCGGCAACAACCACGCCACCGACGTGCCCAACACCCCGGCCGGATTCCCCGTCAACGGCACCGCCACCTGGGTGCCCGACGGCCGCTTCGGCGGCGCCTACGGCAACGCCGACCTCGCGCAGGGCCTCGCGCCCTTTTTCCCTGCCCACCAGGGCGACCTCGATTTCGACCCCCGCGCCGACGCCTTCACCCTCTCGATCTGGGTCCGCACCACCACGACCGACGGCTACCGCACCATCCTGAGCAAAAACGGTTTCGCCGACGAAAACTGGAACGTGCAATACCGCCTCTGGACCACCAGCAACCCCGTCAGCAACGTGCAGGGCATCTCGGGTGACGGCTGGAGCGGCCCGCTCGCGACCGCGCCCGCGATCAACGACGGCCAGTGGCACCTGCTGACCCTGGTCAACTACCACGACACCGGCGCCGGCGTCTGGCGCGCGCGGCTCTACCACGACGGCGGCGCCACCTACACGCA
The DNA here is from genome assembly GCA_966252115.1 of uncultured Akkermansia sp. Lineage (GTDB taxonomy): Bacteria > Verrucomicrobiota > Verrucomicrobiia > Opitutales > Opitutaceae > IMCC26134_A. The sequence goes on along the minus strand of CBINNW010000122.1, from coordinate 4,797 downwards.
GTGGAACACCGGCCCGGGCGAACGCACGCCGCGCCTGCTCGCCATCGGCGACACCAGCAACGGCTACAACGGCTGGAACGGCCAGATCGACGACCTTCGCATCTATCGCCGTGCGCTCACGCCGGCCGAGATCACCGCGCTGCACGCCGCCCCCGCCGCGCCCGCCGCGTCCGCCGCGTCCTACGACACGTGGCTGGCGGCCTTGCCCACGCCGCTTCCGGCCGAGCAACGCGCCCCCACCGCCGACCCCGACGCCGACGGCCTCCCCAACCTGCTCGAATACGCCCTCGCCGGCGACCCGGGCAGCGCCGCCAGCGCCCCGTCTCCGCTGCTTCAAGTTTCATCCCTCAGCCCTCAGCCTTCGTCGGTCCTCTCGTTTACCTTCACCCGCCACCGTCCCGACCTCGACTACGTGGTCGAAGCGACGTCCGACCTCGCCGCCGGCCCCTGGGTCGCCATCGCGACCAACCCCGGCCAGCTCGGCGAGGAGACGACCGTGCTCGACCCCGTGGAGCTGAGCCCCGCGACCCCCCGCCGCTTCCTCCGCCTGCGCGTGAGCGAGCGGTGAGGGGAGTCCTTGGGCTGCGGCAGTTTACTGCGCCGCGTCTGAAGCCGACGCCCAAACTACCCTCGCCACCGCACGGGCATTATCCTCCCCTCGGGGCGTTTCCCGCTGCCCATGTCACAGATCTACCGGATCCCCAAGCTCACCGATCACGATGTCATCGTAGCTCTCGACAAGATTCGCCGGGAGACCGTGGACCAACACGAATTCCATCTGATGGTCGATTTGCCAATCAGGGGCGGTATTCGGCTTCGGGGTGATGCACCCGAGAAAGACCCGCAGATTCAGTATGCCCTCGATCTGCACAGCCAAGTCATACCTGCGCTGCGCTTGAGGTCTTCTCCGAACAGCCAGAACGTGATAGTGATCTATCGCAAACCCACGGAAATTTTCGATGAGGTCCAGTTGCCAACTGAATGGCACGGTCACTTACCACCAAATTTCCGAGAAAACATACTTCCGCAGCTCATGGTTAAGCTAACCGCCATGGTGCAGCGGGAGCTTCGCTGCGATGACTTGCGGTCCGCGATGAGCGGCAACGAGGACACGGCTTGGAACCGTTTTCGCAACCTCCAGACCGATGTCCTTTCTAAACTCGGCCAAACCAGCCAAATTCTTCTCGTAGATACCGAGCGCCGTATCGCCGAAATCCGGGCGGCTGAGCTGAAGCAGGGCGACGATCTTCGTGCCAAACTCCAGGCTGAGCATGAGGCCGCACAAAAGCGTCTCGCGGATGAATACGCCGCGAAGGAAAAGGCGCTGAACGAACGCGAAGAGGCGCTGAAGAAACAGATCGCCCGCCACGAGACCCGCGAGGCCATCTACGTCGCTCGCGAAGAGGCGAAAAACCAGCTCACGCAACTCAAAGCCTGGCTCACCGATTCCTCGCTCACGCCGCAAACGGTGAAGAAACGCTTGCCCGTTCGCGTGACGTATTTTGCCGCGTTGCTCGTCACCGCCGTCCTCACCGCGTATTTCAGCCACCAAAGCATCGAAATCCTCAAAAGCGAGGGAACCGGTTTGGCCGGCATTCCGTGGTGGCAGTGGGCGGCGCTGACTTTGAAATCAGTTCTTCCCCTCGTCGCGTTCACCACGTTTGCGATCTATTTCATCCGCTGGGAAAGCGCATGGGCGAAGCAGCACTCGGACGAAGAGCTGCGCACCCGCGCCCGCGTGGTGGACATTGGTCGATCCGCGTGGCTGCTGGAAGCTGTGCGTGACGCCAAAGACGCAGGGAAAGACCTTCCGCCCGGGCTATTGAAAGATCTGTCGCGAAATTTGTTTTCCCACCCCTCGACCCCTGAGGGCGGCGAACTTCATCCGAGCACTCTCTCCGACATGGTGATGGGCCAGCTGTCCTCGCTCCGAATGCGAACACCGGATGGAGCGGAATATGAGGCGCGCAGGGGCAAGACGTAATATGTGAGGATGATCCGCGTCGCCGGAACCTCGGCGCGCATCTTGTCGAAGACGAGGCTGTTGACCCCGGACGGCGCCCCGTCGCCGCGTCCCTCGCCGCCGGGCGGGCTCGCGGGCGGACCCGGCGATTGAGTTGATTCCCGGCCCTTCGGCGGCCATTCACCTCCGCCACATGGCGCGTCCTATTGGCATAGATCTTTTTTCCGGAGTCGGCGGTCTGAGCCTCGGTTTTGAGCAGGCGGGTTTCGATGTCGTTGCGGCGGTGGAATACGACTCCATCCACGCCGCCGCCCACGCCTTCAATTTCCCGCGATGCGCCACCCTGGCCCGCTCCGTGGTCGGTCTTTCCGGGGCGGAGATTCGCCGCGCCGCGGGCGTCGGTGATCGAGCGGTTGACGTCGTCTTCGGCGGCGCTCCCTGCCAGGGCTTCTCGCTCATCGGTCAGCGTATCCTGGACGATCCTCGCAACGCCTTGGTCCGCGAATTCGTGCGCATCGTCCGTGAGCTGGACGCGAATTACTTCGTCTTCGAAAACGTCAAGGGGCTGACCCTGGGCCCCCAGCGTCGTTTCCTCGAGGAGTTGATCTCCTCGTTCCAGGAAAACGGCTACGAGGTCCGCACTCCCTGGCGGGTGCTCAACGCCGCCGCCTTCGGCGTGCCCCAGGACCGCGAACGCTTGATCCTGCTCGGCGCCCGCAAGGGTCTTCGCCCGCCCGACTATCCGCGACCCATCACGCGTTGGCCGGGGAGCTGCGGCGACGACGCCCTGCTGCCGTCCGGCCCGACCTGTCGCGACGCCTTGGACGACCTGCCCGACGCGGAGACTTTCACCGAGCTCTTTTGCGACGACACCGCGCCGGTCGCGAAATGGGGAGTGCCGTCCGCCTACGCGGCCGAGATGCGCTGCGCCGGCCCGCGTGCCTGGCATCACGGCCACCGGAGGCGCTGGGACAAATCGCTCCTGACCGCGAGCGCCCGCACCGATCATTCCGACATTTCCCGCCGGCGATTTGCCGAGACCGAACCGGGCCGGGTCGAGCCGATCTCCCGCTTCTTCAAGCTGCCTCCGGACGGAGTGGCCAACACCTTGCGCGCGGGCTCCGACTCCGCCCGCGGCGCGTTCACCAGCCCCCGGCCCATCCACTATCGGCACCCTCGCTGCATCACGGTCCGGGAGATGGCGCGCCTTCACGGTTTCCCGGACTGGTTCCGCTTCCATGTCACGAAATGGCATGGCGCCCGCCAGATCGGCAACGCCGTGCCGCCGCCTCTGGCTCGTGCCGTCGCGACCTCCGTCCTTTCGGCGGCCGGGTTCACGCCCGAACCGGCGAACGAAGTCTTGCCCCTCGGATCGCTTCCCCTGCTGCGCATGGACATGTCGGAAGCCTCGCGTTACTGGGGGGTTCCCGTGCCGATCGGAAAGCGGGACAAGAAGAGCGGACTCAAAAAACGCTCCCAGCTGGAGACGGAACTCACGCGACGCCTTGAACTTTCCCATGCCTAGAACTCCGGCCAAAACGAATCGGTATCAGGCCATCATCGAGCGTGTATTTTTCCGCCACTACAAGCCGGGCGCGGAGCGGGTTGTTTTCGAGCGCGACGAGCTCGTTCAAGCCGCCAAGGCGCTGAAAATCGAGCTGCCCAAAAATCTGGGAGATGTCGTTTATTCCGTGCGCTACCGCACACCCATGCCCCCTGCGGTGGCCGGGACGCAGCCTCCGGGCCACGAGTGGATCATCGACGGCGTCGGCCGTTCCCAATACGCCTTCCGTCTTTCGCGGATAAGCCGGATCGAGCCCAACCCCGACCTGGTGACGATCAAAATTCCCGACGCCACGCCGGAGATCATCGCCGCCTATGCCCTGTCGGACGAACAGGCCCTGCTCGCCAAGGTCCGCTACAACCGGCTCATCGACATCTTTCTCGGCGTGACCGCCTGCTCGCTCCAAAGCCATCTGCGCACGACCGTCGAGTCCATCGGCCAGATCGAGATCGACGAGGTTTACGTCGGGGTGGATCGCGCCGGCCGCCAATTCGTGATCCCGGTGCAGGCGAAGGGCGGCTCGGATCGCTTGTCCGCGGTGCAGGCACGCCAGGACATCTTCTGCTGCGCCGCGAAGTTTCCGAATCTGATATGCCGCGCCATATCCGCGCAGTTCATGCCTGGCGATGTGATCGCGCTTTTCGAACTCGCGCTTGAGGAGGGGACCATAAAGGTCGCGGCCGAGACGCATTACCGCTTGGTGCCTGCGTCGGAGATTTCCCGCGACGATCTTGTTACCTATTCGGCACGGGTTTCCTGAGGTCGCTATGGCGGGGGCCGGCCATGCTTGCGGTGCGATAATGGCCGATACGCCCGAACATGCGATCCACCCTGATACGGAAATCAACCCCGCCCTTTCGCGCTTCCCCGCCAACCTCGGCGGATCTGTTTTAAAGGATCTGTTTTAAAACAGATCCGTCCCATGTCGGATTCTTGGCGCCGGAGGCTGCGGGAACTGACCTTCCGCCTTGATCGCGGGACCGGCCGAGGCGTCGGAGGCCCTGCGCGTGGTGCGTGTGGGGCATGGGCAAAATCTCCGGCGGCGTGAACTCGTCGCCGCGCATCGACGGGCGTTCCGTCGCGCCGACCAATGCCGCGCCCGACCCGGCCGAGCTGCTCGCGCCCCGCGTGTCCGGCGCCGGGCGCCTGCGCCTAGGGCGGCGATCAACTCAGCCATAAAGGCGTCGTAAACAAATCTCGCCGGATGCCGATGCCCGGGGCGAGTTTGGGCGAGCCGACGTGTCGGCTCGTCAAGGGCGGCGTCGTGCCG
>CBINNW010000121.1:0-15541 GCA_966252115.1 uncultured Akkermansia sp. | reverse complement strand
CTCCCCCCGCCTCTCTCCATGAAATCCCCGTTCCCCGTCTCGCTGCTGCTCGCCCTGTGCGCGGCCGCGCTCCCCGGCCTCCGCGCGCAAACGACCGTGTTTCACGACACCTTCGGCGACGGTAGCACGGTCAACTCCTCGCCGACCGCCCCCGCCCAGCCGAGCGTCGATCAGACGGCTTACCAGCAGCTCGCGGCCAAGCCCTTCAATCCCAACCCGCCCACCATCGGCGCCGCCGGCCTGCGCTTCGGCAGCAACGCCACCAGCTCCGGCTTCAGCTGCATCGAGGCGCTCTTCACCCGCTATCCCGTCACCCTGGCCAACGTGGACGACTACATCGAGATGACCGTCGTCTTCACCAACGACGGCGGCCTGATGAACGCGCCCGCCGCCACGCTCTTTTTCGGCCTTCACGACGCCGGCCAGGTGCAGCCCATTCCCGGCGGCATGGCCGGCACCATCGGCACCGCCACGGCCGGCTACGCGCAAAACTGGCAGGGCTATGTCAGCCGCATTCTCTACGCCGGCGGCACCCACGCGATCGCCACCCGCGGCGCCCAATCCGCGACCGCCGTGAGCAATCAGGACGTGCTCTACAACTACAACACCGTGGGCACCTTCGGCGCCACCGCCACGCCCTCCGTCCCCGCCTTCACCACCGGCCAACAATACACCGAGGTCCTCCGCATCACCAAGACCGGCGACTCCGCCTTGACGGTCGTTTCCTCCCTCCATCAGGGCGCCGACACCACCGGCCCCCAGGTATTCACCCAGACCGCCACCTCCGCGAGCATCCTCACCTCCACCTTCGACGGCCTGGCCGTCGGTTTCCGGCCCGTCGGCGGAGTCGTCACGATCATGAACGTCAACTCGCTCAAGGTCGTCACCAACGCCGCCACCACCATCGTCCCCGTCTTCACCACCCAACCCTCGCCCCTCAGCCAGACGCTCACCGTCGGCACGCCCGTCAGCTACACCGTGCTCGCCAACGGCGGCGGCGCCACCGCCCTGTCCTACCAGTGGCAGAAGAGCATCGACGACGGCGTCACCTACACCGACCTCCCCGACCAGACCGGAGCCACGCTCTCCATTCCCGCCACCGCCCTGGGCCACTCGGGCAAATACCGCGTGCTCGCCACCAACGTCGCCGGGCAGACGGTCAGCGACTCCGTCACGCTCAACGTGACCACCGGCACCTTCGCCCCGGCGATCACCGCCGATCCCTCGCCCGCCTCCGCCACCGTCACCACCGGCGCCGGCGTCAGCTTCACCGCCCAGGTCTCCGGCAGCCCGCAGCCCACCGTCCAGTGGCAAAAGAGCACCGACGGCGGCCTCACCTACACCGATGTCGGCGCCGCGGGCACCGATTCGCCCACCACCTTCACCATCGCCGCCGCGCAGCTGTCCGACACCGCCCTCTACCGCGTCGTCGCCACCAACACCCAAGGCACCGCGATCAGCGAGCCCGCTTCGCTCACCGTTCAAAAAGGCGTCACCATCACCGCCCAGCCCGCCGGCGCCGTCATCGCCCCCGACGCCGCCCACGCGCTCTCCGTCACCGTCAACGCCGACGCCACGCCCGCGCCGACCTACCTGTGGCAAAAGACCATCGACGGCCTCGCCTTCACCACCGTCCAGGACGGACCCCAGGCCACCCTCGACCTCACCGGATCGACCGATTCCTCCGGCTTCTATAGCGTCACGGTTTCCAACGCGGTCAACAGCGTCACCAGCGAGCTCGTCTATGCCGGCGTCGCCTCCACCACGCTCGGCGCTCCGGCCTTCGGCCCGTCCAACAACGCCGTGAACGTGAACCGCGACACGCCCCTCGTCCTCACCTTCTCGGCGCTCCCCATCGTCGGCAACAGCGGCGCGGTCCGCGTCCATGACGCCGCCGACGACTCCCTCGTCGCCACCATCGACCTCGCCCGGATGCGGACCAGCGGCCTCACCGCGAGCTCCTCCACCTACGGCGTCTATCACTTCGCCCCCCGCACCATCCGCGGCGAACCCTACTACACCACCCCGATCATCACCCTCGGCACCCAGCCCGCCATCCAGTCGCGCGGCCCCCTGGCCGCCCCCTCGGTCAACCCCAACACCGCGATGATCTTCCTGCCGAGCTCCACCACGCTCGCCTACGGCAAGACCTACTACGTCAAGATCGACGCCGGCGTCTTCGTCGATGCCTCCGGCGCCACCTTCCCCGGCATCGCCGACACCACCACCTGGCGTTTCACCACCAAGAGCGCCGGCCCCGCCGACGACGCCGCCTCCATCACCGTCGCCAACGACGGCGCCCCCAGCGACTTCTCCACCCTCCAGGGCGCCTCCGACTTCATCCCCACCAACAACACCATCCCGCGCACCATCGACCTCCGCGACGGCGTCTATTACGAGCAGGTCTCCCTGAAGTCCCCCAACGTCGCCCTGCGTGGCCAGAGCCGCCACGGCACGATCGTCGCCTGGCTCTCCAACGGCATCGTCAACAACATCCCCGGCTCGCCCGTGACCAGCCAGAACTCGCGCGCCGTGTTCCGTGTCGCCACCAACGACGTCTCCCTGCGCGACCTCACCGTCTATAACCTCACTCCCCAGGGCGGCTCCCAGGCCGAGGCCGCCAACCTGATCGGCCAGCGCATCCTCGTGGAGAACGTCAGCCTCTTCAGTTACCAGGACACCTACCTCGGCTCCGGCTCCGAGCTCTTCCACAACTGCTACATCGAGGGCGACGTGGATTTCCTCTGGGGCGGCGGCGCCACCTTCTTCAAAAACTGCACCCTGCACATGGCCCGTCAGTCCGGCGGCTACTACGCCCAGATCCGCAGCACCACCAACCACGGCTTCGTGTTTCTCGACTGCACCTTCACCGCCGTCGCCGGAGCCAACAACACCCACTACCTCAATCGCATCGACCCCAACTTCTACCCGAACTCCGAGATGGTCCTGATCAACTGCACCATCGGTAACGACATTCTGAATACGACCGTCGCCGCCGTCGGCAACGACTACAACGTCGGCTGGTGGAAGCTCAACGGCTCCAACGCATCCACCCCCGTGCCCGGCGCCCGCTTCTGGGACCACGACACGCGCGACCAGAACGGCGCCCCCTTGGACTTCGGCCCCCGCGCCTCCTTCACGCGCCGGCTGACCTCGCCGGCCGACGCCGCCGACATCGCCAACTACAGCGACCCCGCCTGGGTCCTCAACGGCTGGTCCCCGACGCTCGCCCCCGCCGATCCGCTGGCCGACTTCGTCGCCGGTTTCGGCCTCGACCCGGCCACCACCGGCGCCCCCGCCGCCGACCCCGACTCCGACGGCATCGCCAACCTCCTGGAGTTCTTCCTCGGAGGCGACCCCACCGAGCCCGACGCCGAGATTCTCCCCGCCGTCGCCTACAAGACCCCCGCCAACGGCGGCCCCGCCATCGTTTTCGATTTCTATCGCAACACCGCCGCCGCCGGTGCCGCCTACGTGGTCGAGTATTCGACGGATCTGAACGGCACCTGGACCACCGCCATCCACGGCGCCAACGGCATCTCCATCGTCACTGTTCCCGTTGATGGGAACTTCGATCACATCACCGTCACGATCCCCTCCGCCGGCCCCCGGCTCTTCGCCCGCCTCCGCCTCTGAATATGTAGCGTTGGCCGTCCCCGGCCAATCTCCGGATTGATGTAGCGTTGGCCGTCCCCGGCCAACTTCCGAAATCGCATCGCATCGGGCGCGAACTCAACCGACCAACGCGAGGCGCGCCCTCCGCGCGCCTCGCCGCCTTCGCCTCACCCCGCCCTCGCCGCCGCTTCCGCCCCCGCCGCACACCGGCCTCCCAACCCGCCCCCATGTCCCCGCGCCCCCTTCTCGCCCTGCTCCTCCTCGCCGCCGTCACCTCGCTCGCCGACGCCGCCGAACAGCCCGTGCCCCTCGCCGCCGAGCCCTTTCCGCTCGACCGCGTGCGCCTGCTCGAAGGCCCGTTCAAAACGCGACAGGAACTCGACGCCCGCTTCCTCCTCGAGGACGTCGAGCCCGACCGCCTCCTCGCCGGCTTTCGCGCCCAGGCCGGCCTGCCCGAAAAGGCCAAACGCTACGGCGGCTGGGAAGTCCGCGGCATCAACGGCCACAGCCTCGGCCACTACCTCACCGCCCTCGCCGCCCTCCACGCCGCCACCGGCGACGAGCGCGCCGCCCGGCGCATCGACTACATCGTCGCCGAGCTCGCCGCCTGCCAGGAGGCCAACGGCGACGGCTACGTCCTCCCCGTCGCCAAGAGCATCTACGAGGATCTCCGCGCCGGCAAAATCAAGGCCTCCGGCTTCAACCTCAACGGCGAGTGGGTGCCCAACTACACCCTCCACAAGGTCCTCGCCGGCCTGCGCGACGCCTACCGCTTCGCCGGCAACCGCGAGGCGCTCGCCGTCGAGCGCCGCCTCGCCGATTACCTCGCCGGCATCTACCAAAACCTCAGCCCCGCCCAGGCCCAGGAAATCCTCAAGGCCGAGTTCGGCGGCCTGAACGAGGTTTACGCCGACCTCTCCACCGACACCGGCGATCCCCGCTACCTCCAGCTCGCCCAGACCGTCTTCAGCCACGACCTCATCCTCAACCCGCTCAAACAGGGCCTCGACGAGTTGGACGGCAAACACGGCAACACCCAGATCCCCAAAGTCGTCGGCCTCGCCCGCGAATACCTGCTCACCGGCGATCCCGCCGACCTCAAGGGCGTGGACACCTTTTGGGAAAGCGTCGTCCGGCGCCGCACCTTCGCCAACGGCGGCCACGGCGACAGCGAGCACTTTTTCGCCCCCGAGTTCTTCCCGAAAAAGCTCAGCGCCCGCAACGCCGAGACCTGCAACACCTACAACATGATCAAGCTCGCCGGCATGAAGTTCAGCTGGGAGCCCCGGGCCGCCGACATGGACTTTGTCGAACGCGGACTGCTCAACCACATCCTCGCCAACATCGGTCAAAAACCCGGCGAGTTCGGCTACTTCCTCGGCCTCGGCGACGTGTCCTACAAGGTCTGGTCCACCCCGCACGACTCCTGGTGGTGCTGCTTCGGCAGCGGCATGGAAAACCCCGTCCGCTACGGCGAGCAGGTGTATTTTCATCACGACGACACCCTCTGGGTGAACCTCTACCTCGCCTCCCGCCTCGACTGGCGCGAACGCGGCGTCGTCCTCCGCCAGGAAACCGCCTTCCCCGAGTCCGACACCGTGCGCTTCGTCGTGGAGACGGCCAAACCCACCCGCTTTACCCTCCGCCTTCGCCACCCTTACTGGTGCGAAAAACCCGAGGTCACCCTCAACGGCAAAGCCTCCTCCGTCGCCTCCGCTCCGTCCTCCTACCTCTCGCTCGAGCGCGAGTGGCGCGCGGGCGACGTCCTCACCCTGCGCCTGCCCATGGCCCTGCGCCTGGAACCGCTGGGCCAAAGCGCCACCCCCGTCGCCTCATTGGACATTGGTCATTCGTCATTGGGCATTCAGCCACCACTGGTGGCGCTCATGTATGGCCCGCTCCAGCTCGCCGCCCTCGTGCCGGCCGCGCCCGCCAAACCCGATCCCGCCCGCGAGCGCTACATGAACCACCTCAAGGCCCGCGACCTTTCCGATGTCGCCGCCCCCGTGCTCATCGCCGACGACACCGCGGCCCTGCTCGCCGCCATCCGGCCCGATCCCGCCGCCGGTTTCGCCGCCTTCCGCAGCGTCGGAGTGTTCAAGCCCGACGACCTCGACCTGATCCCGCTCCACCGCGTTTACGAGGAGCACTACGCGGCCTACTTCCCCTTCTACACGCCCGCCACCTGGCTCGTTCATCAGGAGGAGATGCGCGCCGCCGAGCTCGCCCGCATCGCCATCGCCGCCGCCACGCTCGACACCGTCGAAACCGGCTTCCAGCAATCCGAGGTCGAGCACCAGTTCGCCTCCGACCGCACCGAGACCGCCGACCGTAAGGGCCGCAAGCAGCGCGAGGTGCTCCCCGGCGGCTGGTTCTCCTACCGCATGGCGGTCAGCCCCGACAAACCCGTCGCGCTCGTCGCCGTTTTCTGGGGCGGCGACCGCGGCCGCGAATTCGAGTTGTGGATCGACGACCACCGCCTGCTCACCGCGCGCCCGAAGCACGCCGATTCGGGCGCCTTCTTCGAGGCCGCCTACGCCATCCCGCCCGAGCTCACCCGCGGCAAATCCAGCGTCACCGTGCGCCTCGTTTCCCCGAAGCACCAGGTCGCCTTCTTCGGTTTCCGCACCGTCGAGGCCTCCGTCATCACCGACGAACAGTGGGCCAACGGCCAACGCTGATTCCGATACGGCCTGTTTGTGTAGCGTTGGCCGTCCTCGGCCAATTCCCGAGACAGTCTCACCTTGAGTGCGAATTGGTATGAGCGCCCGTCGCTTTCGCCGTCGTTTCGCCGTCCCCGTTCCACCCGTTCCCACCCGCTCCACCCGCGCCGCTCGCGCCGCCCGTCCCGCATGAAATTTCACCACGCTCTCCCGCGCCTGCTTCGCCTCGTCGGCTTCGCGAGCCTCGCCGCCCTCGCTCTGACGGGTTCCGCCTGCGCCTCGGTCTCGTCCGTCCCGCAGGTCAGCCCGGCGCCCCCCGCCGAACCGCGCATCCCGGAGCGGCGCGTCAGCCTCGCCGACTTCGGCGCGGTGCCCGACGGCGCCACGCTCAACACCGACGCCTTCGAGCGCGCCCTCGCCGTCCTCGACGAAAAGGGCGGCGGCACCCTGCTCGTTCCCTCCGGATACTGGCTCACCGGCCCCATCCGTCTCCGCAACCGCGTCCGCCTCCACCTCGAGACCGGCGCGCTCATCCAGTTTTCCGGCGACCACCGCCTCTATCCGCTCACCGTCCACGACTACCGCGGCGAAAAATTCGTCGCCTCCCTCTCGCCGCTGTCGGGCGAGAAACTCGAGGACCTCGCCATCACCGGCTCCGGCGTCATCGACGGCGCCGGCGACGCCTGGCGCTACGTCAAACGCGGCAAACTCACTCCGCCCGCCTGGACCGCCCTCGTGAAATCCGGCGGCGTGCTCAACCCCAAGGGCGACGAATGGTGGCCCAGCCAGGCCGCCCTCGACGGCCGCGCCGCCGTCGAGGCGCTCGCCGCCGCCGGATCCCTCGATGTCGCCGCCTACGCGCCCTACCACCCGTATCTCCGTCCCCGTCTGCTTCGCCTCGTGGACTGCCGCCGCGTGTTGCTCGAAGGCGTCACCTTCCGCAACTCCCCCGAGTGGACCCTCAATCCCGTCCTCTGCGAAGACGTCGCCCTTCGCGACCTGAAGATTTTCAACCCGCACTCCGCGCAAAACAGCGACGCCATGGACATCGAGTCCTGCCAACGCGTCCATGTGCGCGGCTGCCTGATCGACACCGGCGACGACGGCATCTGCCTCAAATCCGGCAAGGACGAGATCGGCCGCCGCATCGGCGTGCCCACCCGAGACGTCCTCGTCGAGGACTGCACCGTGCTCTACGCCCACGGCGGCTTCGTGATCGGCAGCGAGATGTCCGGCGGCGTGCGCGATGTGCTCGTGCGCAACTGCACATTCATCGGCACCGCCCTCGGCCTGCGCTTCAAGACCGCCCGCGGTCGCGGCGGCGTCGTCGAAAACATCCACGTCACCGGCGTCCGCATGCGCGACCTCGTCGGCGCCGCTGTCAGCTTCGATTTCTTCTACGCCCGCCAGGGCGTTTCCGAAACCGTGCCTCCGGTCGGCGAAGGCACGCCCGAGTTTCGCCGCATGCTGATCGAGAACATCGTCTCCCGCGACGCCGGCGGCACCCTCATCCTGCGCGGACTGCCCGAAAAGCCCCTTCGCGACATCACCCTGCGCGACGTCTCCGTCTCCGGCGCCAAAGGCGCCGACCTCGCCCACTGCGACGGTATCGTCTTCGAACGCGTCCAAGTCCGGGCCACCGCCGGCGAACCCATCACGACCACCGAAGTGGCGAACAGCCGGCTGACGCTCACGCCCTGATCGTCCGTCCCCTCGCGCCCCCGAATCCATGTTTACCCCCGCCACCGTCACCGTCCCGACCACCCCCGGCTTTCCCGTCGCACGCCTGTTGTGCGCGGCTCTCATGTCCGCCTTCGCCGCCGCGCCGGCCACCGCCCAGGCCCTCTCCGAGGTCGGCGGCGAGCCCTACAGCAAAAAGACCGTCTGGGATTACCCGCACACCGGCGAGCCGCCCATGCCTCCGGTGAAGCCCCTCCTCGACGTCGGCCTGCGCGACACCGCCATCACCCGCGGCCCCGACGGCACCTATTACCTCACCGGCACGATCGGTCCGAAATTCATGACCGACAACGAGGGCATCCGCGTCTGGCGCTCGACGGATCTGGCCCATTGGGAAGACCTCGGCCTGGTCTGGACCTTCGAGCGCGACGGCACCTGGCACAAAGAGTGGACCACCAAGAACGGCCTCAAACGCCGCGCCGTCTGGGCCCCGGAGGTCCACTTCGTCAAAGGCGATTTCTACATCGCCTACAGCGTCACCGGTCACGGCACCGGCCTGCTCCGCAGCACCACGGGCAAGGTCGAGGGCCCCTATGTGGACGTGAACGGCACGGACGGCCCGCTCACCTCCGGCATCGACGCCTCGCTCTTCGTGGACGACGACGGCACCGTCTATTTTCTCTTCGGCAGCGGCTACCTCGCCCGCATGAAGGACGACTTGAGCGGCCTGGCGGAGAAGCCGGTGCGCCTCCGCTGCGAACCGGCGGACGCCAATCCGGAGTATCATCATCCCGCGCGCCCCTGCCTCGACAGCGAATGGGATCACATCGGCTTCGAGGGCACCTTCCTGTTCAAGGCCAACGGTCGCTACTACCTTTCCGGTGCCGAGCGTTACTTCGAGCGCTACCATGCGATGAGCGCCGAATCGGCCACGCTTCGAGGCCCCTATTCGGCGCGCTACGTCTCGGTGCCCTACGCCGGCCACAACACGTTTTTTCAGGACAACCACGGCCGCTGGTGGAGCACGATTTTCGGCAACGACCAACAGGCCCCGATCCAGAAAAAACCCGGCATCCTGCGCGTGGAGTTCGACGCCGACGGCCACATCCGCCCGCTCGTCACTGGCGAGGTCTGGCGTCCCGAGCGTCGGGTGAAAAAGAAATAGGAACGTCCCGACGCCCGGAGCCGCGTGGGCGGCCGGGGGCGCTCCGCAGAGCAAATGCGGGCGGAGTTGTTGTCGCCTCGGGGGGGGCCGGGGCTGGAGCAGTCGGTGGTAAAGCGTCCACCGGTTGTAAGCCAGCGAGGCCAACCGCGCGGCGTGTTGGCGGGACCTCATATGGCCCGAGCGCGGCCTCTCCGGCAACGCCATCGGCCTGTTCACCCAGGTGCTCCGCCTGAGCTTCCACGACGCCATGCGCGAACTCACCGCATCGTAGAAAACAGCTCCCACCGCCGTCCCAAGGCCCCCCTGCCGGGCCGCCGCCATCGTAACCCTCGCGCACGCATACGACGGCGGCGGCCCGTTTCCGTTTACCATGAACAAGCGCGAGGCTGAGGGGACGCCCGGTCAGCCGGGCGCAGCGGGGTCCCCGCCGGCACACTCCAGCCGGGCGCCGACTCGGCCGACGGGAGCGCAGCGCACGGCGGCCGTGACGGCGACGGCGGGCTCGATGCCCGCCGCTTCTACGCGCGACTCCTCGCGCGTGGCCGGCCCGGCGGGGTTTCACTCCTCCGGACCGGAACGCCGCAAGGCGTGGAGGGAGGAAGCAGGGCTCGTGACAGATCGGAGGCTCGGCGGAGAGCTGGCGCGAGACGTGCCGCCTTAACGCGGCGGAGGTGTTGATGCCTCAAGCATCACTTTCAAAAAGCGCTCTTCGTTCAGTCTCACGGTGCAATTGAACGGAACACGCTTTAATGCGGCGAAGATCTCAAACTCGACTAGTTCCCCGTAAAACACCGAAAGCCCAAGCAATGGCTGCCGCCTGACAGAGAACGAGAGTTTACCATATTCGGGCTCGAACTGGAGGAAGACATATCGTCGTAACCCCGTCTCAAAGTCGATGGGGGCATCGTTCAATCGCCAAACTCCGTTGGCTTCGTGTTCGACCGGCAAAGTTGTCAGCGAGATTACCTCCCACTTCACATCCAAGAGTCCGATAGTGAGTTTCATGGTTTACGGCATTGGGTTGGGTCCCGCGTAAATAACTTCAACGGGAACCGGTTCGCCTGCCTTAAAGACGGAGCGCGTGTAATGAAGAACGCGAGGGTCGTATGGCGCACCAACGCTGTAAAAGTCGGGTGCCTCGATGACGACATACCAACTTACGTTGGCGTTCTCGTGGCCATAAAAACCATAGGACAGTTCCCGTTTTGTCATCTGCGCCCAAGGTTCAACATTCGTAGCATAAGCCCCCTTCGGCATTTTCGATGTGAAGGTGTCACTGGCCAGCAACACACCGGAAGCAACGATGGCGGCGGCAGAAACAGCGTCTGTGTAGTGAAACAATATCGGTTCCGGCCGTTCTTTCTTCCGCACCTCAGACGTAACCTCACTTTTCGCGCGGGTTCGGGCATCTTCCCATAAATGGGCGACGGCCGCCGCACCGGCATCCCGCACTCCACCGGCAACAGCAACGCCAGCCTGATAAAGCGCAGCCGCCGCATTGTTATACGCGGTCCGAACTTGAGGAAGCGCCAATGCCGCCGTCAGTCCAATGATCGCTCCGACTGCCCCAACTTCGACCATGGTCATGTTGCCTGTTGGATCTTCGAAGCTCACCGGGTTCCCGTGAGCATAGAGGTATTTGTGAAGCGAGGCGGGATCGGAGTTTGAGCCAACACTGCGACCCAACGCGGTTTTCTTGGCCGTGACTTCGTTTTCCTGATGCAGTTTAGCGACTTGCGCCGGGTTTTCTTGGTGCGTTTTTGCAGGTTCGCCAAAAAAACCCAGATGCGAGTTTTGAGCCCGCGCACGCACGCGCGAAGCTTCATAATCAGGGGCCGAAGCCTGGGCGGCGGCTTGATACTCCGCGCTATATTGAGCGGCGGTTTTATATTCGCGGGCCGTTGACCAGGCTAACGCCCCCGGCGCCGGCGCTCCGTCAAACGGATCGTCAACGGGCAGGGCGGCCGACCAGGCCGGCGCGAACGACGCCCAAAACGCCGCGAAGACCAGGAACCAGCCGCGCCAGGCGCGGCCGGGCGTGGATCGGGCGGGCGAGGGCGGGTTTGCGTGTGCGGCCGCGTGGTTCAACGCGGCAACCTTTGGCGGCTAGGAAAGAAGGCCGCCAGCCTTGTTTCCGTGGCGCTTGGCGGACTTACGACCAGTCGAGCACGTCCAGGCCCGCGACCCGCGCAAAATGCGCGTCGCGCGTCGCCAGCGGCATGTCGCATTCCAAGGCGACGGCCGCGATCCACACATCGTTTTCCGGGATGGGCAGGCCCGCGCGCTCCAGCGCGGCCGACACCTCGGCGTATTTCATGGCGGTGCGGCCGTCGGGATGCAGCACAGCGAAGACACTCAAAAGCGCGCTGATCTTCGCGAGGTTTTCCGCCGGACGGTCCGACTTGAGCGCGCCCTTGTAGAGTTCACCCAACGCGACTAAGGGCAAAAAGAGCGGTTCCTGCGGCGAGACCTTTTGCCGCAAGTCGAGCTTTCCGCGCAGGTAGGCGATGACGACGCTGCTATCGAGCAACACGCCTTTGGTGCGGTCAGCCATGCGCGGGCAGGCGGCGCGCGCCGCTCAAGGCTTCCTCGAAGGCGAGGCCGTCCGCCTCGTCCAAGCTGCCATGCAGGCTCCCCAACACGTTCCAGCGCTCTTTCTGCGCGGTCTCGCTGAGCCGATGAACGTAACCGGCAACCTCGACCTGTTTGGCCGTGGGCAACTCCTGCAGTTCCTTCACGATGGATTCGAGGACGGTCATGGTGGCGGCAAGCTATCCGCCGAGCCCTCGGCGGCAAGCCCGGCCTCGTCCGGCCGGGGCGATTGCGCCGGCAAGATCGGCAAGCGCCCGCTGGGGTGGCAGCGTGCATGCACCTCCAAAAGCTGGCGGATGGTGACCTCGGTATAAATGGCCGTCGTCTCAAGGTTCGCATGCCCAAGAAGCTGCTGTATAAAACGGATGTCGGCGCCGCCCTCGAGCATGTGCGTCGCGCAGGTGTGGCGTAGAAGGTGGCAGGAACCGCGTTTCCCGAGGTCCGCGCGCTTCATCCAGGCCGCGACCATGCGCGTAAACACATCGGGGTTAAAAGGGCCGCCGTAGCCGGTTAAAAACAGCGCTTGCTCGCGCGGATCGACGACCAGGCGCGGGCGCGATTCGCGGGCGTAGCGCTCCACCCATTCCGCCGCGCAGGGGCCGAGCGGAACGACCCTGTCTTTTTTCCCTTTGCCCTGGCGAACGGTCACCGTTCCGCGCCCGGCGCTCACGTCGGCGCACTCTAGGCGGCACAGTTCGGCCCGGCGTAGCCCGGTGGCGTAGAGCATTTCCAACATGGCGCGATCTCGCAGGCCGAGCGGGTCGGCGACGTCGGGCACGGCGAAGAGCCGCGCCAGCTCCTCGCGCGTCAGCCCGGCCACCGGCAAACGGCGCTCGGGGCGCGGCAACTCGATTTCGGAAGCGGGGTTGTGCAAGAGGATGTTTTGCCGCGTAAGCCAACGGAACCAGCCTTGCAGGGCGCAAAGGCGCTCGCGCTGGGTGGACCAGGACAGCGGCGCGGATGCGTCCCGCTCGCCGCGCGCACGTTGGCGCATCTGCCCCAAAGCCCGCTGATAGGCCTCCAGGACAGGCCGCGTGACTTCGCCGACGCGCGTCAGGTCGCGAGCCTCGGCCCACTGGATAAACGCGTTTAACACCAGCCGCCGCCCGGCGACCGTGGGCGCGGCGTAGTTGCGCGCCTGCAGCGAGCCAAGCCAGGCCTCGGCGCAGACCGCCAAGGCCTCCGGATCGGCGCTTGCAAGCCCCTGCGCACGCTGGGCTTGCCCGCCGCGTGCCGCTCCGGCGGGACGCTCGCGCAAGTAGGCGCTGGCGGCCTCATATCCTCGTTTCTGGGGCATGGCTTGCGGTTACGATTCCCACGACTACGCCGCCGCCGGTCCGGGGCTCCAGATGCGCGTTTTCGGGCGTATCGGCTTTTCCGATACGGGGTTTTCAGAGGCGGGCGCGGCGTTTTTCCCGCCCCGGACAGACCCCGGAACCGGGCCGGATGGGGGCCGGACGGGGGCCGGATGACCCTCGTTTTGCCCCGGATGATCCGGCCCGGACCCCGGACGACTCGCGTCGTAGTCGTGCGCGGCGCGGAGTTTTTCCACGTCGAGCAAGCCGGGGAGGTGGCGTTTGCCGTCCTTGCCGCCGCCGTCGTAAACCAGCTCGTAAACCAAGCCCGCGCCGTGGTCGGCGCGGTGCGCGAGCACGTATTCCAGCTCGACCAAACGCCCGAGGTGCAAATGAAGCTGGGAGTTTCCCCAGCCGCAAAACTCGCGCAGCTCGCGCGCTCTAAAACGGATGTCCTCGCGTTCGCATTTCGAGGCGGTTGGCGGCGGCGATGTCGTCGAGCGTCACCTCGATGTATTCGACGGCGTTTCCGCGGTCGTCGGTCGCGCTCAGGATCGGGCGTTGATGCTGGTGCAAAAGGGCGATGACGCGGATGAGCGCGAGATACTTGGTATGATCGCGCCGGGCGCGCGTGCGGTCGTCCTGGAAGGTCAGGCGTTCGGCGAACGGATTGACGACGCGCAGCGGCCGCAAGAGCCGTTGCGCGTTGCGATGGAGCGCGAGCACGGCCGCGCGCGCCTCGGTGCGCAGCAGGCCCGCGAGCGTCTCACGTTCGCGCTGCAGGCGATGGATTGCGGCGGTCTGCTCCCTGCCCTCGTCCACGGTGAGGATGAGGCACCGATTCAAAAGCTCTTCGTCGATGTCCACGGCGGTCGTCGTCAGGAAGATCATCACCGGCCCTTCGACGCGGTATTCCTGCGTCACCATGCGGCCGGTGTGCGGGTCTTTGCCCGTCGAGGCGATGGACAGTTCCCCCTCGGATTGAAGCAGTTTGAGGGCGTAACTCGCCTTCTCCGCGCCCTCCTCTTCGACGATGGCGAGGATCTTGTGTTTCAGGTTCGAGTCGCCGCCGAGGTAGTAAAGCGCCTGGCCCGTCAGGGCGGAGTATTTTACGCGTTCCTCGGGCGGCACGAACGCAAGCACGGCCTCCATGAGCGCGGACTTTCCGGCCGCGCTCGTGCTCTGCACGATGATGGCGAGCGGGTTGGCGAGCTTGCGCGAGACGGCGGCGAGGTAGCCGACGAGCTTGTTTGTCTCCTCGCCCACGACGCCGCAGGCGTCGAAGTCGCGCAGGATGCGCGCCAGCAGATCGGGCGCGCGAAGCAGATCGAGCGCGGCGGCGCGCTCCGCCGCCGTCAGGTTGATCGTCGGCGCGGTCGTGGTCGCCGGTTTCGTGAGTTCGGCCTGGGCGGCTTCGACCGCGAAGAGCAGGCGCGCGAGATCGCGCCGCAAAAGATCGACGTGCAAGCCGGTTTCCTCGGCGGCGCGTTCGACGAAGCGGCGGCGCTCGGCGTCGCGGGCAAGGTCGATCCCGTCGAGGTGGAAGCGGTCGCCGACGCGCAGGCGGAGCGCGATCTTGAGCGCGTCGCCGCCGAGCGTCTTTTCGAGCCCGCCGACGCGGTATTCCCGCGCCGGGCCGTCGAGGTCCAAAAACCAATGTTCGCCCCGCTGCACGAGGGACGGCGACGCCGGCGACGGCGCGGCCGGAGGCGTTGGCGCGGCGGGTTCGGCTGTCGGTGATGGTGCGGACGCGGCGGGCGTCCGCGAGCCGGACGACGCCGCGAGCGTCACCGATGTTTTTTCCTTAGCCGCCAATCCGTCCGCAGGCGGGACGGGCGGCGGATTGGCGGGCGCGGCCGACGCCTCGGGCGCGCTTCGGAAAGTGGCTTTAGCAGCTAAAGAAGAAGGCGCGGGCGCGGACAACGCGGCGGAAGGCGGCGACGGCGAAGCGTCGGCCGACACCTCGGACTTTTGAGCGGTGACGGCGGGCACCGCCCGGCCTTTGCCGAGCCATTCGGCGGCGTTTAAGAGGACGCCGAGGGCCTGACGCGGCGGCGTCACGGCGAGGGCGTAGCTGTTGGCGTCGTGGCCCGCCGGGAAGCGGATGCGCCGCACCTCCACGCCCCGCGAGAGGAGCAGGCCCGCCGTCGCCTCGGTCGCGCCGTCGCCGGCGCGGTCCGGGTCGAAGGAGAGGAACACCGTCGAGACCCGCGCGGCGATGATCGCGCCGAGCACCTCTTGCGAGGGCTGGCGCGCCGAGTAACAGGCGGTGACGGCCTTGTATCCATGTTTCCACCACGTCAGCGCGTCGAAGATTCCTTCGGTGAGGATCAGCGCGCCGCCCGCCTCGCGCAGCACGTCGGCGGCGAAGGCCGCAGGGTTAAAAACGCCGGTTTGCGGGCCGGGCAAAAAGCGGTGCCGGTTCTCCTTGTCCACCTTCGCCGCCGCCCGCCCGTAGATCGTGCCGACCTCGCCGCCGTAGTGTAGTGCCCGATAAATAATGAAACATAAGCTGAAGTGCGAGGTCGGAG
>CBINNW010000120.1:0-15646 GCA_966252115.1 uncultured Akkermansia sp. | reverse complement strand
CCAACAACCTGGCGAACGTGAACACCCCCGGCTTCAAGCGCAGCAAGATCGAGTTCCAGGACCTGCTCTACCAGCGCCCGCGCGCCGCCGGCGCCGAGGCGGGCGGCGGCAATCTCGTGCCCACCGGCGTCGAGATCGGCAACGGCTCCCGCGTCGCCTCCACCGCCAAGGTCTTCACCCAGGGCCAGGTCAACTCCACCGGCGAGAAGCTCGACATCGCCATCCAGGGCGACGGTTTCCTCGAGGTGCAGCGCCCCGACGGCACCTCCGCCTACACCCGCGACGGCTCGCTCAAACTTTCGCCCTCCGGCCAGGTGACCACCAGCGACGGCCTGCCCGTGCTCGGCGGTTTCCAGGCCGTGCCGCCCGGCACCACCGACATCCACATCTCCGAAAACGGCGAGGTCACCTACCGCGGCCCCGACGGCTCCCAGACCTTCCGCATCAACCTCGTGCGTTTCGCCAACCCCTCCGGCCTCGGCAGCCTCGGCGGCAACCTCTACGAGGAGACCCCCGCCAGCGGCACGCCCGAGACCGGCAGTCCCGGCGAACAAGGTTACGGCACGGTGCTCCAGGGCTACATCGAGACATCCAACGTCAACATCGTGGAGGAGATGGTGAACCTCATCGTCGCCCAACGCGCCTACGAGATTAACAGCAAATCCATCCAGACCTCCGACGAGATGCTGCAAAACGTGGCCCAGATGAAGCGCTGAGGCGGAGCCAGACGGAAGAAGTCAGAATCCAGAATTCAGGATCCAGAATCGAAAACCGACCGGACAGCGCAACCGCCCGACCCACACCCAGCCCCCGCCCCCTCCCGGCTCCCGCCTTCGTCGCCCACCCGCTCCGCCCTCTGTCGTTCCGCCGCTCCGTCCTCTGTCGTTCCGTCCTCCATGGCTCCGCCGCCCACTCCGACCTCTGACCTCTGGCCTCTAACCTCTGGCCTCTGACTTCCCGCCCCCTTCCCATGTCGCCGCGCCCCTCCCCGCCCCTCGCCGCCCTCCGCCTGCTGGCGCTCGCCTGCGCCCTCGCGCTCGGCCTCGTGTCCGCCCTGCGCGCCGCGCCCCTCGCCCCCGCCGCCTTCGAACGCGCCGCCCTGCTTGAACAACTCTCCGCCGATCTCGGCGCCCACTACGCGCTGCCCGATCCCCTCGAGCTCACCCTCATCCGCCCCTGGACCTCCCCCACCCTGCCCGCCGACGCCGCCAGGGAAAACACCGACGCCGCCCCCGCCGTCCTCGTGCTCGAATACCCCGAGGTCCTCGCTCCCTCCCTCCTCCTCCGCGTCCGCTACGTGCTCGGCGAACGTATCCTCCGCGAGGATACGCTCGCCCTCCGCGCCAGCCTCTGGCGCGACGGCCTCGTCTCCGCCCTGCCCACCGTGCGCGGCGCCGCCCTCGCACCCGAAGCGGTCGAGCTCCGCCGCATCGACGCCCTGCGCGACCGCGAATCGCTCCCCGCCTCCGCCCTCGACGGCGACTTCGTTTTCGCCCGCTCCGTGCCCTCCGGCCGCTCCCTCACCTGGCGCGACGTCACCCGCCGCCCGCTAGTGCACCGCGGTCAGACCATCGAGGTCCGCGCCGGCGAGGGCGCGCTCGTCATCACCATGAAAGCCCTCGCCATGCAGGACGGCGCCGCCGGCGAATCCGTCCGCGTGCGCAACCTCGAGTCCAAGCGCGAATTCACCGCCCGCGTCGTCGCCGAAAACCGCGCCGAAGTCCGTCTCTAAAAACACCCCCGCCTCCACCTCCCGCCATGCGCGCCACCGACTCCGCCCCTCTCCTCAGCACGGCTCTCCGCCACCTCCTGCCGGCCGCGGCGCTGCTCGCCTGCGCGTCCCCAGCCCGGGCCGACAGCCTATGGCTCGCCGCCGGCTCGCCCGAGCGCGCCCTCACTTCCGACCGCAAGGCCTCCGCCGTCGGCGACATCCTCACCGTCGTCGTGCAGGAATCCGCCAGCAACCAGTCCACCCAGCGCACCTCGACCGACTCCGCCTCCAACGTGGACGCCGGTGTGGAGCAGTGGCTCTTCGCCGGCAGCGGATTCGGCAAACACAAGGGCGAGCTGCCGGGCATCAAACTCGGCGGCTCCAACGATTTTTCCGGCGGCGGCTCCACCAGCGCCTCGCAAAACCTCAACGCCCGCGCCGCCGTGCTCGTGACCGCCGTCCTGCCCAACGGCAACCTCGTCATCCAGGGCGCCCGCCAGGTCAGCTACGACGGCGACACCCAGCACGTCGTGCTGCACGGCGTGGTGCGCGCCGAAGACGTCAGCCCGTCCAACATCGTTTTCTCCAGCAGCATCGCCGACGCCCGCGTCGAGTTCATCAACGAGGGCACCCTCAAGGACGCGAAGAAAAAAGGCTGGCTCACCCGCCTCTACGAAAAGCTCCGCCCCTACTAACCCCCCAACCTCCGACATCAGACCTCTGGCTTCTGGCCTCCGACCTCTGGCCTCTGACCTCCGCCCGCCATGCTCCCCCGCCTCCCCAGCCTCCTTCGCCTCGCCGCGCTCGGCCTCGCCCTCCTCGCCGCCGTCGCCGCGCCGCTCCGCGCCTCGCGGGTCAAGGACCTCGCGCAGGTCGAGGGCGGCCGGGACAACCAGCTCGTCGGCTACGGCATCGTGGTCGGCCTCGCCGGAGACGGTGACTCCAACGCCGCCACCACGCTGCGTTCCCTGGGCAACATTCTCCAACGCCACGGCCTCACCGTGGACTCTACCCAGATCAAGGCCAAGAACGCCGCCGCCGTCATGATCACCGCCGACATCGGCGCCTTCATCAAACCCGGCTCCCGCATCGACGTCACCATCGCCTCCATGGGTGACGCCAAGTCCATCCAGGGCGGCATTCTGCTCCAGACGCCCCTGCTCGGCGCCGACGGTCGCGCCTACGCCGTCGCGCAGGGCCCGGTCGCGATCGGCGGTTTCCTCGGCGGCGCGGGCGGCCCCGGCGGCGCCACCGTGCAGAAGAACCACCCCACCGTCGGCATCATCAGCAACGGCGCCATCGTCGAGCGCGAGATCCCGGCCGACTTCGTGCGCGACGGCATGCTCGCTTTCCAGTTGCACAACCCCGACTTCACCTCCGCCGCCCGCATGGCCGAGGCCATCAACGCCTTCTTCCCCGGCGCCGCCGGCGCCCGCGACGCCGTCAGCGTGGACGTGAAGTTGCCCGCCGAATACATCGGCCGCGAGGTCGCCTTCCTCGCCGAGGTGGGCGCCGTCGAGGTCACGCCCGACACCCTCGCCCGCATCGTCATCAACGAGCGCACCGGCACCATCGTCGCCACCTCCACCGTGCGCCTCTCGCAGGTCGCCATCAGCCACGGCTCGCTCACCATCAGCGTCGCGTCCAACCTCGGCGTTTCGCAGCCCAGCTCCTTCAGCAAGACCGGCGAGACCGTCGTCGTGCCCAGCACGCAGACCGACGTCACCGAGACCAAGGGCGGTTTCTCGGTCGTGGAGGAGACCCCGACCATCGAGCAACTCGCCTCCGCGCTCAACGCCCTCGGCGTCTCCACCCGCGAGATGATGGCCATCTTCCAAACCCTGAAACGCTCCGGCGCCCTCCAAGCCGAACTCGTCATCAACTAACCCCGTCCCCCGCCGCTCCGCCCTCCGCCTTCCTCCTTCATCCCTCCGCCTTCCTCCTTCCGCCATGTCCCTCTCCGCCCTCGGTTCCGCCACCTCCGCCGCTCCGGCCCTCGCCGCCGCCGAGCCCGCCTGGGCGCGCGAGCTGGGCTCGCCCATGGGCATGCCGACGGTTCGTGGCCTGCCCGAGCAACCGAGCGCGGCCGACGTGAAAAAAGCCGCCAGCCAGTTCGAGGCCATCATCCTGCGGCAGCTCCTCGCGCCCAGCATCGAGCCCATGATGAACGGCGGCCTTGGCGGAACCGGCGGCGGATCGGGTGGAGGTGTTTACGGCTACATGCTCACCGACGTGCTTGCCGGCTCCCTCGGCTCCGCCGGCGGCCTCGGCCTCGGCGCCATGTTGGAGAAACAACTTTCCCCCCGCGCCCCCGCACCCGACGCATCGCCCGACCCCGACTCCCCGCTCCCCGCCCCTCTCCCCCTCCGCCACAGCCCCCACCTTCCGACCTCCGCCCCTGCCCCCTGACTTCTGACCTCTGGCTTCTGGCCTCTGACTTCTGGCCTCTGGCCTCTGTCCCCGACCCTTCTCCACCCGTGAAATTCATGAACCCCGACTGGGAAATCATCGTCGAGCACCTCCGTGCCGAACTGCAGGGCTACGGCGGGCTCCTGCAGCTTTTTGCCGAACAGCAGGACAACCTCCTGCGAGGCGACCCCGATGCCGTCCTCTCCTACGCCCACGAGATCGAGGCCCAGGTCCGCGTCGCCGCCGATCTGCGCGACCGCCGCGAGAGCTGCGTGCGCCACTTCGCCGAGTCCCGCGGCCACGCGCCCGACTCCACCCTGCGCCAGCTCCTCCCCCTCTTCGCCGAGGAAGTTCGCCCCCTGCTCGGCGCCCTCATCGACGAGATCAACCACCTCATCCGCCGCGTCCGCCAGGGCGTGCGCCGCAACCACCAGATCCTCAGCCGCGCCGTGCAGATGCACCAGGAAACCCTCCGCGTGCTGCGCCCCGCCGCCTTCGTCAAAACCTACTCGCCCAGCGGCGCCGTCACCGTCGCCGGCGACCAGCCCGCCTGGCAGGCCGCCGGCTGAGCGCCGCGCGCCCCGCCGCCCCGATCCCGTTTTCCGCCCCCTCCCTCCCGTCGCCCTCCGGCTCCGCCTTCGCTCCCATGTCCGGCCTCTTCGGCAACCTCTCCTCCGGCGTCAAAGCCCTCACCGCGCAGTCCCGCGCCATCGAGGCCGCCGGCCGTAATCTGGCCAACGTCAACAACGCCAACTACGCCCGCCAGCGTGTCGTCCTCGGCGACCGCGGCACGGTCATGACCACCCTCGGCGCCCAGTCCCTCGGCGTGGAGGCCCGCCAGATCGAGCAGCTCCGCGACTCCCTCCTCGACCGCCAGGTCACCCGCGAGATCGCCCTCACCGCCTCCCTCTCCGCCCAGCAGTCGGCCAACGAGAAAGCCGAGGCCGCCCTCGGCCAGTCCATCGACCGCTCCTCCTCCGCCGCCAACGCCGCCTCCTCGGTCGGCGGCGGCATCGCCGGCTCCATCGGGGAATTTTTCTCCGCCTTCGACTCCTTCGCCGCCAGCCCCACCGACCTCGGCGTGCGCCAGACCCTGGTGCAAAAAGCCGCCGTCCTCGCCGACTCCGTCCGACTCGCCGACACCCGCCTCGACCAGCTCCAGGACGATCTCACCGAACAGGTCCGGACCGACCTCGGCGAGGTCAACTCCCTCCTCGACACCATCGCCACGCTCAACGGCCAGATCGGCCACTTCGAGCTCAACGCCCCCGGCTCCGCCGTGGACCTGCGCGACCAACGCCAGGCCGCGCTGGAAAAACTCGCCGGCAAGCTCGACATCGAGACCCGCTCCTCCGCCACCGCCCCCGGCCAGCTCGATGTCCTCGTGCGCGACGCCTCCGGCGCCGAGGTGCCCCTCGTCCAGCTCTCCGCCGTCACCGGCCCCGTCACCCTTTCCGGCTCCACCCTCTCCGCCGGCTCGCCCGCCACCGCCATCGCCACCCGCGGCGGCGCCATCCACGGCGCCCTCGCCGCCCGCGACGGCTCCGTGCAAAACCTTCGCGACCAGCTCGACGCCCTCGCCGGCCAGCTCGTCACCTCCGTCAACGCCGCCTACAATCCCACCGGCGCCACCGGCGACTTTTTCGCCGCGTCCGGCACCGACGCCGGCACCCTCGCCCTCGCCCCCGGACTCAAACCCACCACCCTCAAGGCCTCCGACGGCGGCTCCGCCGGCGACAACACCCTCGCCCTCGCCGTCGCCCGCCTCGCCGACCACAAGTTCTCCACCGCCTCCGGCGACGCCATCGACGGCACCTTCGCCGACTACTACGCCGGCCTCGTCTCCGACTTCGGCGCCGCCGCCGCCCGCGTCTCCGACCAGCACGAGGACCAGCTCAACATCGAGACCATCGTCCGCGGCCAACGCGACGCCGTCAGCGGCGTCTCCATGGACGAGGAACTCGCCGACCTCGTAAAATACCAGCGCTCCTTCCAGGCTTCCTCCCGCTTCATCCAGGTGCTCGACGAACTGCTCGACACCGTCGTCAACCGCCTTGGCGGCTAAACTCCCCGCCTCCGCCCCTTCGTTTCCCTCGCGCCCTTCGCGCGACACCGTCGTCAACCGCCTCGACCCACAGACCACCATGCGCGTCCCCACCCGCAGCGCCTCCGAGACCGCCATCTCCCAGCTCCAGAAACTGGGAT
Organism: uncultured Akkermansia sp.; assembly: GCA_966252115.1. Classification (GTDB taxonomy): domain Bacteria; phylum Verrucomicrobiota; class Verrucomicrobiia; order Opitutales; family Opitutaceae; genus IMCC26134_A. Next base: position 9,321 of record CBINNW010000120.1, on the reverse strand, counting down.
CGCGTCAGGCCGAGCTCCAACGCCAGGTCTCCACCAACCAGCGCGTGTTTCTCCCCTCCGACGACCCCGCCGCCGTCGGCCGCCTCCTCGGCATCGGCGACGAGCAGACCCGGCTCGCCCAGTTCGGCCGCAACCTCGACCTCGCCACCAACCTCGCCCAGGCCTCCTACAGCGGCCTGAAATCGCTCAACGATCTCGCCAGCCGCGCCGGCGAACTCGCCACCCTCGGCTCCGGCCCCCTCGGCGCCGAGGCCAACGCCGCCTACGCCACCGAGGTGAACCAGCTCCTCGAGCAGGCCGTGCAGGTGGGCAACACCCGCCTCGGCGGCGACTACCTCTTCGCCGGCACCGCCCTCGACACCACGCCCTTCACCGCCACGCGCGACGCCGACGGCCGCATCAGCGCCGTCGCCTACGCCGGCGACCAGGGCGCCGGCGCGATCCCCCTTTCAGAAACCGCCTCCCTCGCCCCCCGCACCAGCGGCGAGACCAACCTCGGCATCCGCGATCTCATCAACCAACTCGTCTCGCTGCGCGACGCCCTCGCCGCCAACGATCCCACCGCCATCACCGCCGCCGGCACCTCGCTCGAGGACGCCGTGGACCCCGTGGTCGGCGCCATCAGCGAAAACGGCGCCGCCCAGCTCCGCATCGAGGTGGTCAAGACCCAGCAAAGCTCGCGCGGCGACGAGCTTGAACGGCTCGCCTCCTCCGAGGCCGACGCCGATCTGGCCGACACGATGGTGCGCCTCAGCCAGACCACCACCGCCTACGAAGCCGCCATGGCCTCCGCCGCCAAGATCATGAACCTCTCCCTCCTCGACTACATCCGCTAAGTCATCCGGTAGGGCGGGACCGCCGGGCCCGCCGAAACGCCGCGCCCCCCTCCGCCACCCGCGGCGGGCCCAGCGGTCCCGCCCTACCCCAACGCCTTCCCCCCTCCGCCCTTCATCCCTCCGCCTTCACCCGTCCCCCCTCCGCCTTCCCCCCCCGCCCCCTCATCCCTCCGCCTTCCGCCTTCATCCTTCCCATGAAAGTCTTCTCCGACTCCCTTTCCGCCGCCGTCGCCGAGCTCGACGAGGATCCCGCCTCCCTCCCGCCCCTGCGCATCCCCGCCGGCCTGATCGGCTTCCCCGAGCACACCACCTTCGAACTCTTCTCCGACCCGGAGCAGCTGCCCTTCCGCTGGCTGCACCTGCACGGCCCGGAGACCATCCAGTTTGTCGTTATCGAGCCCGGCGGCGTGATCCCCGACTACGAGCTCGAACTCTTCGACGAGGACGCCGCCCAGCTCGGCATCAAAACCTCCGAGGACGCCCTCGTGCTCAACATCGTGACCGTCAGCCGCAGCCACCCCGCCACCGCCACGGTCAACCTCGTCAGCCCGGTTGTCATCAACCGCCGCACCGGCCTTGCCAAGCAGGTGGTGCTCGCGAACCATGCGCGCTACCAAGTCCGCCACCCGCTGGTCACCGCCACCTAAGCCCTCCCCGCCATGCTCGTCCTCAGCCGCAAGGTCAACGAAGCCATCGTCATCGGTGACAACATCGAGATCCGCATCTCGCGGATCGACGGTGACACGGTGAAGATCGGCATTTCGGCGCCGCGCGACGTTCCGGTTTTCCGCAAGGAGGTGCTCACCGACATCGCCTCGACCAACCAGGCCGCCGCCGTGCCGCTCGCGCAAAAAGGCGCCCTGCCCAAACTCGCCCTTCCCAAACTGGCGCCCAAACCCGCCGCCGCCGGCGCCCCCGCGCCCACCCCGCCCGCCGCCCCTCCGGCCGCGCCGTAAACCCGCCCGCCCCCGGGCTACTTTTTCGCCGCCGCCGCCGGCGCCAGGCCCTCGACCGGCCAACGCAGGAGCGGCGCCCGCTCCCCCTCGCTCGTCACCAGTATCTCGGCGCCGTCGCCCGCGAAGGCCACCGCCTCCGCCTGATACAGCCCGTGCGAGGCGAGCACCCGCCCCGGCCGCGACAGCGCCCGCGCCCAGCTTTCGTCGTCGTTTTTTGGATACAACAACACCTCGCCGTAGGTCGTGATCACCGCCGCCGATCCGTCGGCCGCGAAATCCATGCCCGTCGGCTGCGCGCGATACGCGCCGCTCGGCACCGGCAACATGCGCCGCGAGCCCTCGGCGGCGGGGAAACCCGTCAACTCCCCCACCCGCTCCGCCGGCCCCACCGGCGCCCCGCCCGACGCCTCCCGCAGCGGTAGCACATACAGCCCGTGCGGCGTCACCCGCTTGGCCAGGAGATAGACCCGGCCCTCCCGCGCGTCCACCGCCACCGCCTCGCAGTCCCGCGGGCCGTCGGCATAGCTCACCGGGACGCGCCACGCCACCGTCGCCACCAGCTCGCGATCCGGCGACAGCTCCGCCGGATCGGGCTCCGCCACCACCAGCAACGAGCAGTTCGTGCGCACGCCCTGGTTGTCGCCCACGTCGGCGATCAACAACCACGCCCGCCCGTCGAGCGTGAAGGAGGCGACGTCCTCCCAATCGATGTTCTCCGCTCCGGCCACCCGCAGCGATCCGCGCGCCCGGCCGTCCGCCTCGAAGGCGTGCAACACCGGCGAAGTGTAGCTGTCCTCGTGGGCCCAATAAATCCGGGAGTCGCGGCGCGACACCGCCAACCCGCTCACCTCGCGCACCGGCGCGGGCACCTGGCCGAAAGCCGAGCCACCCGAGCCCGGAGCGGGCGGGGCCGCGCAGGCGCCCGGAGCGCCCGCCCCCAGCATCATCGCCAAAAGGACGAGCCTTCCGCGCGGCCCGGACGAAAAAGGAGAACTTCGCATGCCCCCACCCCAAGCAAGCCACGCGCCGACGCGAGCCGGGGATTTTCCGGCACCGGAAGTTTACCCCCGCCACGCCTTGCTCAGGCGTCCGGAAAGTTGCGCGCTCGCTCCGCGAGCGCAGCGCCTTTTAAGTGTGTAAGGGAGAGGTCGGTGGAAGAGGGAAAACCATCACCATCCACCCCTCCCCGCCGGGCCCGGGCCCGGACCCGGCCGTCCCGCCCCAACCCGGACCAAACATCGCCCGCCCGGCTGGAACCGCATTCCCCCCACTCCGCCCCCGAGCACACGTCCACATTTCCACCTCACCTCTTATCCCGCGTCCGCCAACCGAACGCCTTGCCTAAATGGGTAAGCAACCGATTCCAGCGACGCCACCCACCACGCCTTTAACAAGCACCGGAACCCGAGTATCCTCCTTTTTGATCCGACGCCCACCCCACCCCGTCTCGCCTCCCCGATCCGAGCTCGGCCCACTCCGCGACACCCCCGTCTCGACCCGCCCCCGCCTCCGCCGGCAAACCAGCCACGCGAGCCCCACCACCATGACCCACCAGAAACCGCAGTCCGCCCCACCCTCCCCCCTCTCGCCTGTGTCATGCGCCGCCCGGAGCCTCGCCGGCCTGCTCCCCTTCCTGCTCGCCGCCCTGTTTGTCCTCGCCCTCGCGCCCCGCGCCTCCGCGCAGGCCTTCGTCCACCCCGGCCTGCTGCACACCGAGGCCGATTTCCTCCGGATGAAGACCAAGGTGGACCTCGGCGCCCAGCCTTGGCTTTCCGGATGGAACGCCTTGACCAGCAACGGCTATTCCCAACTCGGCGCGACCCCGCGCGCCACCTCCGAAATCATCCGCCCGGGCAACGTCGCGCAGATGTATATCGACATCTACCGCACCTACCAATGCGCCCTCCGCTGGAAGGTCTCGGGCGACACGCGTTACGCCGATCAAGCCGTCACCCTCCTGAACGCCTGGTCGTCCACCATGACCTCCCTCACCGGCAACGCCGACCGCTTCCTCGCCGCCGGCATCCACGGCTACCAGTGGGCCAACGCCGCCGAGATCATGCGCACCTACCCCGGCTGGGCCGCGGAGGACGTCACCCGCTTCCAAAACTGGCTCCTCGCCCACTTCTACTCGCTCAACGAGACCTTCCTCTGGGGCAAGGACGGCGGCAAGGACCACAACGGAGCCGCCATCACCAACTACTGGAGCAACTGGGACCTCTGCAACATGGCCTCCGCCCTCGCCATCGGCGTCTTCTGCGACCGCCGCGACATCTACGACCGCGCCTTGGCCTACATTTACACGGGCGCGGGCAACGGCGCCCTCGACCGCGTCATCTACCAGATGCACGACGGCAAGCTCGGCCAGATGCAGGAATCCGGCCGCGACCAGGGCCATACCACCCTCAGCATCTCCCTCCTCGGCGCCCTCTGCGAGATGGCATGGAACCAGGGCGTGGACCTCTACGGCTACCGCGACAACCGCGTCCTCTCCGCCGCCGAATACGTCGCCCGCTACAACTCCGGCAACGACGTGCCCTACACCCCCTACATGTGGGGCACCGGCCAAAGCGGCACCTGGCAAGCCCAGTGGAACGTCTCCTCCGCCGGCCGCCCCAGCTACCGCCCCTGGGCCGAGATGCTCTACCACCACTACGTCAACCGCCTCGGCCTCGCCGCCCCCTTCACCCAGGCCGAGGCCGAAGCCCATCGCCCCGAAGGCAACGGCAGCAACGGCGACCAGCTCGGCTTCGGCACGCTCACCTTCACCCGCGACCCCGTCGCCCAAGGCGCCGCCCCGCGCCTCTCCCTCGTCCAGCGCGCCGGCCACGTCGTCCTCTCCTGGTGGGGCTCCGCCTACGCCACCGGCTACAACATCAAACGCGCCACCAGCCCCGGTGGCCCCTACGTCACCCTCGCCGCCGGCGTGACGGGCATCGACTCCACCTACACCGACACCACCGCCACCTCCCCCGGCGCCTACTACTACGTCGTCACCGGCGTCCTCCCCTCCGCCCAGGAGACCGCCCCCTCCAACGAGGTCCACGCCGCCTTCCCCGCCGAACTGAGCACCTGGCTCCAGGCCGACGAGACCACCGGCGCCACCGCCGCCGACTCCTCCGGCCGCGGCCACCACGCCCCCCTCGTCAACGGCCCGACCTGGGTCGCCGGCAAGACCGGCAACGCCATCGCCCTCGACGGTGTCAACGACCACGCCAGCCTCCCCGCCGACGTCGTCGGCTCCCTCGCCGACTTCACCATCGCCACCTGGGTTTACCTCGACGACATCCGCACCTGGTCGCGCATCTTCGACTTCGGCGGCAAACCCGGCTCCTACATGTTCCTGACGCCCCGCTCCAACACCGGCGGCACCCGCTTCACCATCTCCACGGTTTACAACTACAACGAGCAATACGTCGAAGTTCCGGTCCTGCCCACCAACCAATGGGTCCACGTCGCCGTCACCCTCTCCGACCGCGTCCTCACCCTCTACGTCAACGGCGTCGCCCTCGGCCGAAAACTCGACTGCTTCCTCCAGCCCCTCCAGCTCGGCGACACCCCGCAAAACTGGATCGGCCGCTCCCAGTTCTCCAACGACCCCTGGCTGAAGGGCAAAATCGACGACTTCCGCATCTACGACTACGCCCTCCGCGGCCACGAGATCCACGCGCTCGGCTATCAAGGCGCCAACCGCGCCCCGTCCTTCCCCGGCGAACGCGTGTCCCTGCCCGCCGCCGCCGAGGACTCCGACTACTCCGCTTCCGCCCCCACCCTCGCCACCGTCGCCACCGACCCCGACGGCAACACCCTCACCTTCACCAAACTCGAAGGCCCGGGCTGGCTCAACATCGCCGCCGACGGCTCCCTCTCCGGCACCCCGACCAACGCCGACGTCGGCCCCACCACCTTCCTCGTCCGCGTGTCCGACTCCACCGGCGCCGGCGAGATCGCCCGTATCCAGATAACGGTTACCAACACCAACGACGCCCCCGTCTGGGCCGCCGATCCCCTCGCCGCCCCCGCCGTCAGCCACGACGTCCCCTACGCCGGCTCCCTCTACGGCTCCGCCAGCGATGTCGATCCCGGCGCCACCCTCGCGTTCACCAAGGTCTCCGGCCCCGCCTGGCTCTCCGTCGCCCCCGACGGCGCCCTCTCCGGCACGCCCACCCTCTCCGACATCGGCGTGAACAGCTTCGTCGTCCGCGCCACCGACGACACCGGCGCCTCCACCGACGTCACGCTCACCATCGCCGTCCTCGGCGACACCCTCGTCGCCCACCACCTCCTCGACGGCACCGCCGACGACGCCCTCGGCGGCGCCGCCGCCACGCTCTCCGGCGCCGCCGCCTACGCGCCCGGCGCCGTCGGCCATGCCCTCGTCTTCGACGGCTCCACCACCCACGCCAACCTCCCCATACCCTCCCCCGTCATCTACAAGGACTTCACCTTCGCCGCCTGGGTCTGGTGGGACGGCGGCGCCGTCTGGCAGCGCATCTTCGATTTCGGCAACGGCACCGCCGACTACCTCTTCCTCACTCCCTCCGGCGGCTCCGGCATGCGCTTCGAAATCACCACCGGCGGCGTCACCCAGGGTCTCAACGCGCCCACCCTCCCCACCGGCACCTGGGTCCACGTCGCCGTCACCCTCGGCGGCGACACCGCCACCCTCTACGTCAACGGCTCCGCCGTCGCCACCGCCAACACCTTCACCCTCGACCCCACCTCCGTAAACCTCGCCGCCAACTACCTCGGCAAGAGCCAGTGGCCCGATCCCCTCTTCGCCGGCAAACTCGACGACGTCCGCCTCTACAACCACGCCCTCGGCGCCTCCACCGTCTCCGCTCTCGTCCACGGCATCCCGCCCATCACCCCGAGCGGCCTCTCCACCTCGCCCCTCAGCAACAAGGTCACCCTCACCTGGAAAACCAGCGCCAACGCCCAGAGCTACACCGTCAAACGCGCCACCAGCCCCGGCGGCCCCTACACCGCCATCGCCACCGGCCTCACCAGCACGACCTACGTCGATACCGCCGTCTCCAGCGGCACCACCTACCACTACGTCGTCGTCGCCGTGAACGCCCACGGCGAGAGCATCCCCTCCGCCGAGGCCCCCGCCGTCGTCTCCGACCTCCTCGTCCGGCTAAAACTCGACGAGACCTCCGGCACCACCGCCACCGACTCGAGCGGCAACGGCATCCACGGCACCCTCGTCAACTCCCCCGCCTTCGTCGCCGGCTATCTGGGCAACGCCGTGGACCTCCCCGGCACCGCCGCCCAGCACGTCGCCCTCCCCGCCGGCTTCGTCTCCAGCCTGACCGACTACACCATCGCCTGCTGGGTCAAGATCGGCGCCTTCGCCACCAACTCCCGCATCTTCGACTTCGGCACCTCCACAACCCCGGGCGCCAGCACCGGCGCCTACATGTTCCTCACGCCGCAATACACCGGCTCCGGCGCCGACACCGCCAAGATGCGCTTCGCCATCACCAACGCCGGCTGGAACAACGAACAATCCTTCACCAGCTCCGCCGCCCTCCCCCTCGGCGCCTGGGCCCACGTCGCCCTCACCCGCTCCGGCAACACCGCCCGCCTCTACCTCGACGGCGTCCTCGTCGGCACCCACGCCTCGATGACGCTCGCCCCCGCCGCCCTCGGTTCCACCACCCGCAACTACCTCGGCCGCTCCCAGTTCTCCGGCGATCCCCACCTCACCGGCGCCCTCGACGACTTCCGCATCTACAGCCGCGCCCTCACCGCCACCGAAATCTCCGCCCTCGGCCGCCCCGCCGCCGGCGCGCCCCTCTCGCTCACCGCCATCCCGGACGACGGCCAGGTCGCCCTCTCCTGGCTCTCCAACGCCACCACCACCCACACCGTCAAACGCTCCGCCACCGCCGGAGGCCCCTACACCGTCGTCGCCACCGGCCTCGCCGCCCCCACCTACACCGACACCGGCCTCACCAACGGCGTCACCTACCACTACGTCGTCTCCGGCGCCAACGCCGACGGCCCCGGCCCCGACTCCGCCGAGATCGCCGCCACCCCGAGCACTCTCCGCGTCCACCTGAAGTTCGACGAGTCCACCGGCGCCCTCCTCGCCGCCGACTCCGGCGGCCACGCCCGCCACGCCACCCTCGTCAACGCCCCGACCTTCGCCGCCGGCAAACTGGACAACGCCCTCGCCCTCGCCGCCGCCTCCGCCCAACACGCCACCCTCCCCGCCTCCGCCGTCCAGGGCCTCGGCGCCGTCACCATCATGACCTGGGTGAAGCCCGCGACCACGACGCAATTCACCCGCGTCTTCGACTTCAGCACGAGCGCCACCCCCGGCCCAACCAGCGGAGCCTACCTGTTCCTCTCGCCCAACCTCAGCAACGTCCTCCGCTTCGCCATCACCACCTCCGGCTACAACAACGAGCAGCAAATCTCCGGCACCGCCGCGCTCCCCGTCGGCGTCTGGAGCCACGTCGCCGTCACCCTCGACGGCTCCGTCGGTAGCCTCTACCTCAACGGCGTCCAGGTCGGCGTGAATTCCGCCATGAGCCTCAGCCCCGCCTCCCTCGGCACGCTCGCCAACCTCTACCTTGGCAGGTCCGCGTTCTCCGCCGATCCCTACCTGAGCGGAACCCTCGACGACTTCCGCATCCACGGCCACGCGATGAGCGCCGCCGAACTCGCGCCCTATGCCTCGCCCCTCGCCGCGCCCCAGAACCTCGCCGCCACCCCCGGTCCGCTCTCGCTCGATCTCGCGTGGAGCTCGGTCGCCCACGCCACCCGCTACACCGTGAAATACGCCACCACCAGCGGTGGCCCCTACCTCACGCTCTCCGCCGGCCTCCCCGACACCGTGCATTCCCACACCGACCTCGCCTACGGCACGACCTACTACTACGTCGTCTCGGCCGGAAACGCCGTTTACGAGAGCCCCTTCTCCACCGAGCTCGCCGCCACCCCCGCCTCCGCCCTCATCGGCGAGGCCGAGTCCGCCACCCCGGCCTTCGTCATCACCCCGGCCTCCGGAGAGGATCCCGCCCTCGCCACGCTCAGCACCGCCACCTCGGTCGCCGGCCACACCTACCTGCTCCAGACCTGCACCGATCTCGCCGTCGGCCAGTGGTTCGACGTCGGCGATCCCGTCGCCGGCACCGGCGCGTCCATCGTGTTCGAGACGCCCTACGACCCCGCCGAGCCCCGCCGCTTCTACCGCATCCTCGTCACCCGCTGACACCGATCCCCTCCCAAGTCGGCGCGCCTCCGGCAAAGTTGCGCGCTCACTCCGTGAGCGCTCCGTGAGCGCAGCGCCACGCCGCTCCGGCCTCGATCCCCATCCCCCCTCCCGGCGACCCCGGCAGTGCCGCCCCACCCCAAATCCCACCGAGCCCCGCCGTTTCCACCGCGTCCTCGTCACCCGCCGACACCGCCCCCTCCCGCGTCGGCGCCCCTCCGGAAAGTTGCGCGCTCACTCCGTGAGCGCCTGGAGTTTGGTTTTTTGAGGGGAGGTCGTGTGGGTGCAAAGGGGGGCTAGGCGG
>CBINNW010000119.1:0-15811 GCA_966252115.1 uncultured Akkermansia sp. | reverse complement strand
CCGCCCCGACTACATCGCCGCCTTCTGGAACGTGGTGGACTGGGACGCCGCCGAGAAAAACTACACCGAAGCCATCGGCTGATCGCCACCCCCGACCGCTTCCGATCCGAGCCCGCGCCTCCACGCGCGGGCTTTTTTGCGCCCCGCCGCCCCCGGCATCATTTCACCGAAGCGTCACCCCTCCGGCTGGCGCGCTCGCATGGTGCGCGGCTTGCTGGGCGCCCGCATCATGCCAGCCCCCTCGCGCCCGCTCCTCGCCTGCCTGTCGATCCTGGCCGCGTCCTTTCCGGCGCGCATCGACGCCCAAACCTACGACCCGCCCGCCGCCTACTACGCCTCCGCCACCGGCACCGGCGCCACGCTCCGCGCCCAGTTGCACGCCATCATCGACGGACACACCTCGCTCTCCTACGGCGCCGTCTGGAACGCCCTTCGCAACCTCGACGCCGACCCCGCCCGCTCCGGCTACGTCCTGCTCCTCTACTCCGGCGAGAGCCGCGACTCCGCCCTCCAGGACCCGGGCAACGACAACGACAACTGGTGGAACCGCGAGCATCTCTGGCCCCTCTCCCTCGGCCCCGGCAGCACCAGCACCACCGCCGGCACCGATCTCCACCACCTCTTCGCCGCCGACAAAACGGTCAACGCCGCCCGCGGCAACCTGCCCTTCGCCACCGTCTCCGGCGGATCCACCCACCCCGAGGCCCCCGGTAATCGCTACACCGCCAGCGCATGGGAGCCACGCGACGCCGACAAGGGCCGCATCGCCCGCGCCCTCTTCTACATGGCCATCCGTTACGAGCCCGGCGACGACGTCGGCTCGGTCGGCGATCTCGAGCTGGCCGAATCCACCTCCTCCACGCGCATGGCCCGGCTCTCCACCCTGCTCGAGTGGAACCGCCGCTTCCCCATCGACGACATCGAGCGCCGCCGCAACGACCTCATCCACGACACCTATCAGCACAACCGAAACCCCTTCGTGGACGATCCCTACTACGCCGACCGCGTCTTCGCCGACACCACCGCCCGCGACGCCTGGCGTTTTCAAAAATTCACCTCCGCCCAACTCGCCTCCGCCGCCCTCTCCGGCGACGACGCCGACCCCGACGGTGACGGCCTGCCCAACCTGCTCGAATACGCGCTCAACCTCGCGCCCCTCGCCCCCGACGGCGCCACCCCCTCGGCCCATCCCTCCGCGACTCCGGTCACCCTCGGCTCGGGCGCGCCCGGCCTCGCCTTCGCTTATCGGCGCAACCGTCACGCCGCCGACCTCGCCTACACCATCGAGGTTTCGACCGATCTCGAGAGCTGGAGCACCGCCGCCCCCGTCTCCACCACGACCAGCCGCGCCGACCTGCTCACCGACCTCGTCACCGCCCGGATCGCGTCGCGGGGTGCCGGCACCTTCCTGCGCCTGCGAGTCGGCATCCGGCCGTAACGCGCCGAACCAACGCGGCCCGCGCGCGGCGCGACACCGCATCGTATCTTACTGTTTGATGCCCCGCGATCTCTCCCCGGGGAGCCTCGGCGTTTAGGCACTGTCTTCACCCCTATGCACTCGATTTTCCGCCTGCGCCTGCCCGCCTTGTTCGTCTGCCTCTGCTCATTCCTCTCCGCCGCGACCAGTTCGGGGCCGGCGGCCGATGATCGGCCGGTCGAGGATGCCGCCAAACAAGGCCTGCAGACGAAGAAATCCGACGAACTGCCCACCCTTTGGATCATCGGCGACTCCACCGTGAAGGTCGGCACTCCCGGCCAGCGCGGCTGGGGCGAGGAAATTTCCCCCTACTTCGACGAGGCCAAGATCAACGTCGTCAACCGCGCCATCGGCGGCCGCAGCTCCCGCACCTTCATCACCGAAGGCCGCTGGGAAGGCATCCTTTCCGAGATCAAACCCGGCGACGTGGTGCTCATGCAGTTCGGCCACAACGACGCCAGCCCCATCAACGAAGACCCGCCCGTCACCAAATCCACCCGCGCCCGCGGCACCATCCGCAACAACAGCGACGAGACCGTGGACGTGGTCAACATCCTCACCGGCAAACCCGAGACCGTGCACAGCTACGGCTGGTATCTGCGCCAATACATCGCCGGCGCGCACGACAAGGGCGCCGTCGCCATCGTCTGCTCGCAGATCCCGCGCAAGAGCTGGTCGCCCGAAGGCAAGGTCAACCGCGTCAACGAATCCTGGGGCCTCTGGGCTCGCCAGGCCGCCGAGCAAGGCGGCGCGCTCTTTGTCGATCTCAACGAGATCATCGCCCGCGCCTACGAGAGAATCGGCGCCGAGGCGGTGGAATCCCACTTCGCCGACCGCGGCACCCACACCTCCCCCGAAGGAGCCGCCTTCAACGCCCGCGCCGTCGTCTCCGGCCTCAACGGCCTGGGCGAAAAAAATCCCCTCGCCCCCTACCTCTCCGAAAAAGGCCGCGCCGTCCCCGCCGCCCCGAGCGAGGCGGCGGCGAGTGATAAGTGATGAGTGACAAGTGATGAGCCGGAGAAAAGGAACCAGCGGGTAGCGCCCATCCGATTCCCGGTCCCCCGCCCCGCCCCTGAGCCCGCCCCCGCTCCGCCCCTGCGCCCGCCCCCGCTCCGCCTTCCATCCCTCCGCCGCTCCGTCGCTCTGTCGTTCTGCCGCTCTGTCGTTCCGCCCTTCCGCCTTCATCCTTCATCCCTCCGCCTTCATCCCTCCGCCCTCCGCCTTCATCCTTCCCCATCCCGCCCCATGTTCCCCCGACGATCCTTTCTCCGCCTTTCCCTGCTCGCCACCGCCCTCTTCGCCGCCGCGCTCGGCGGGCTGCGGGCCGAGGATGAGCGCCCCGTCGTCAACGATTCCGGCGTGCCTCCCGAGAAACCCGCCTCCGGCACCGTGCCCACCCTTTGGATCGCCGGCGATTCCACCGTCAAAAGCAACGCCCCCATGCGCGGCTGGGGTCAGGACCTCGGGCGTTTCTTCGATCCCGCCAAAATCAACGTCGTCAACCGCGCCATCGGCGGCCGCAGCACACGCACCTTTTTCAACGAAGGCCGCTGGCAGTCCATCGTGGACGAGATCAAACCCGGCGACTGGGTCGTCATCCAGTTTGGCCACAACGACGTCGGCCCCACCGACGTCCGCAGCAAATTCCGCGGCTCGGTCAAGGGCATCGGCGACGAGACCGAGGACGTCACCAAACCCGACGGCAGCGTCGAGACCGTCCACAGCTTCGGCTGGTATCTGAAAACCTTCGTCCGCACCGCCCGCGAGAAGGGCGCCAACGTCGTCCTCTGCTCGCCCATCCCGCACAAAAAATTCGATGACGCGGGCAAATTCGTCCGCGACTGGTCCGGCTGGGACAAATGGATCGCCACCGTCGCCGCCGCCGAAGGCGCCCACTACCTCGACCTCAACGAGATCATCAGCCGCGGCTACGACCGCCTGCCCCAGGCCGAGGTGGAGGCCTTTTTCCAAGACGCCCGCACCCACACCAACGCGGCCGGCTCGCTCTTCAACGCCCGCGCCCTCGTCACCGGCTTCAAAGCCCTCCCCGGCGACCCGCTCGGCGACTACCTCTCCGCCGAAGGCCGCGCGGTCGAAAAGCCCTGAGCGGAGCGGAAGCCCGCATCCGCCCCACGCCGCCCCCTCGCCCCCTCCCTTCGAAGGCTCGCCGCTTACCAGCGCGCCCTCTCGCGGGCCGCCCTCTCGCCCGCCGCCCCATCACGCGGCTGGCACGCCTGTCATTTTTCCGCGACGCCGCGCCGCCCGCGCGCGTTTCTCTTTGGCCCGGAACGTGCGCCGTGCATGCTCACCGCATGATTCGCCCGGCTTCCGCCCTCTCCGCTTTCGTCGCCATCCTTCGCGTCCGTTTCCCCCTCGCCCTGCTCGCGCTCGCCCCGGCCGCCGCCTTCGCCGGCGCCCTCGTTTCCGGGCCCATGCTCGGCTACCAAACCCACCGCGAGGTCGCCGTCTGGCTGGAAGTCCGCGACGCCCGCGAGGTCTCCCTCACCTACTGGCGCAGCGACCCGCCCGCCTCCGTCGGCGACTCCGCCTCGGCCGCCGCCGAGTCCGCCGCCTCGGCCCGCCACACCGTCACCCTCGCCGCCCCCGCTCCCACCCCGGCCGGCGCGCAGCCGATGAAGTTCGCCCTCGGCCCGCTCGAGATGGGCGCGCGTTACGACTACGCCATCGCCATCGACGGCGAAACCATCGCCCGCCCCTACCCCACCTCCTTTCGCACCACCGCGCAGCACGAGTGGCGCGACCTGCCCACGCCCGACTTCAGCTTCCTTCTCGGCTCCTGCGCCTACTTCAACGAAACCGCCTACGACCGCCCCGGCCGCCCCTACGGCAGCGGCTCCACCATCTGGACGCCCATGGCCGAGAGCGGCGCCGACTTCATGCTCTGGCTCGGCGACAACACCTACCTGCGCGAAGCCGACTTCAGCTCCGCCACCGGCATCTGGCACCGCTACAGCCACGACCGCGCCACCCCGACCCTCCAGCCCTTCCTCGCCGCCATGCCGCACTACGCGACCTGGGACGACCACGACTACGGCCCCAACAACGCCAACCGCGGCTACCACCTCAAGGACGTCACCCGCGCCGCCTTCACCACCTACTGGCCCAACCAGACCGCCGGCTCGTCCGAGGACCCGACCGCCATCTTCCACCGCCTCCAGTGGGCCGACGCCCAGTTCCTGATGCTGGACAACCGCACCCACCGCGACGACTCCACCGTGGACGAGACCGAAACGTATAAAAAATCCCAATACGGCCGCGCCCAGCTCGACTGGCTCAAACAACAGCTCGCCATCCGCAACGAGGGCGGCGCGCGTCGCCACCTCCGGCTCACCTTCATCTGCACCGGCAGCCAGTTCCTCTCCGAGCGGCTCTACCCCGGTTCCGAGGACCACCACCGCTACCCCGCCGAGCGCGACGAGATCATCGACTTTATCCGCGCCAACCGCATCGGCGGCGTCGTTTTCCTCTCCGGCGACGTCCACTACACCGAGGTCCTGCGCCGCGACGACCGCCTGCCGTATCCACTTTATGAATTCACCAGCTCCTCGCTCACCGCCGGAGCCCACACCCGCGAACTCGCGCCCGACGCCGGCCGCCTGCTCGCCGTCCAGCAAAACAACTATTCGCGCATCGCCGTCGCCGGCCAGGCCGAGAACCGCGTGCTCACCTTCACCACCCACGACGCCACCGGCACCGAGCTCGGCCGCGTGACCGTGAAGCTCTCCACGCTCGACTGGCCCCCCGCCGCCGAGTGAGCCGGCCGCCGCCCGCCACGCGTCCCACCATCGCCCTCCGCGCCCAACCGCACCGCACCCGCGTCTCGCGCCTTTCCGACCGTCGTTCACCACGCATCGCCGCCTCGCCCATGGCCACCTCGTCGCCCTTCCCGCTCAAATCGCGCCGCGACATCGTCGAGAACTGGCTGCCGCGCTACACCGGCCTGCCGCTCGACCAGTTCGGCGACTACATCCTGCTGACCAACTTTCAGCGCTACGTGAAGTTGTTCGCCAAGCTGCACGGCGTGCCCATCCGCGGCCGCGACAAGCCCATGCCCAACGCCACCGCCGGGCGCATCACCATCATCAACTTCGGCATGGGCAGCGCCACCGCCGCCACGGTCATGGACCTGCTCTCCGCCGTCATGCCCCGCGCCGTGCTTTTCCTCGGCAAGTGCGGCGGCGTGAAACACCGGGCCGAGATCGGCGACCTCATCCTGCCCATCGCCGCCATCCGCGGCGAAGGCACGAGCAACGACTACTTCCCGCCCGAGGTGCCGGCGCTCCCCGCCTTCGCGCTGCAAAAGGCCATCTCCACCACCATCCGCGACCACGCCCGCGACTACTACACCGGCACCGTCTATACGACCAACCGCCGCGTCTGGGAGCACGACGACGAGTTCAAGGCCTACCTCCGCAAAATCCGCTGCATGGCCATCGACATGGAGACCGCCACGATCTTCAGCGTCGGCTTTTTCAACGAGATCCCCACCGGCGCGCTCCTGCTCGTCTCCGATCAACCGATGAATCCCGACGGGGTCAAAACCAGCGAGTCCGACAAGGTCGTGGACGACGTTTACGTGCAGGACCACCTCGCCATCGGCATCGCCTCGCTCAACCAGCTCATCAACCAGGGGCTGACGGTGAAACACCTCGTGTTCTGATCGTCACGTCGGCGTCCCGCCGACCGAATCGGACGCCCCGCGCGGCCCCCGACCGGCGCCCGCACCCCCGCCGCGGCCCGCTCCGCGTTTACGAGGCGCCACACCCGCTCCACCCAGCGCCGCATCCCGCTCATACCAGTTTGCATCCAAACGTATAAAGACCGCGGCTCCGATGTAGGCCCGACCGTTGGTCGGGCTGCCTGACCAACGGTCAGGCCTACAGGCTGCGTTCACCGGTTTTATTACGACGGAACGCGAATTGGTATCACCGCCGTCGCGACAACAGCCGATTCACGAGCGCGGGCGGTTCGCGGCCTTCGCGTCGGCGGCCCATCCGCACCCGCGCCACCTCCCCACGCGCCGCCTTCCCGCTCCGAATCCCGCCGCGCCAAGGCTAACGTTAAACCTATTTCCGGAACGATTTTGGTTCCACGAGAGAGGAGGAATCGAACGAAAGCTTACTGTAAGATTCAGGCGAACTCGTGACGGTTTGGTAAACGGGCCTTTTTCCCCATCGCCCCCACCCCATGAGCTTCCGACGATTCTTCGCGCTCTTCTGCGCGTTTGCGTGGCCCCTCGTCGCCACCTTCGCCCAGACCACCTATGTTCCCGCCTCGCAAGACGGCGTGGAACTCAACCTCGCCCGCAACGGCAACGAGGTGATCGTCACCTGGTCGATCCCGTCCGACATGGCCATCAAGCGCTTCGAGATCTACCGCAACACCCACAGCGACGTGAAGGGTCGCGGCCGCGCCGGCTCGGTGCGCACGGAGCCCGCGGTGTTCCTCGATCAGGTGGCCGACGCCGGCCAGATCTACTGGTATTGGCTGAAGATCACCCTGCCCGACGAGCGCGTCGTCAACGTCGGCCCGGTCGCCACCCCCCCCGGCGAAGTCTGGGCCCCGTGAACGCCCATCCCAATTCCCCCCCAATAAAAATCCTCCACTAACACCCAATGAACATGAAGAAGACGCTATCCCTCACTGGATTGGCCGTGATCAGCGCCGCCCTGGCGAACGCCGAAGTCGCGAGTCTGAACCCGAACGCGGACACCTTCGTCCGCTTCGGCACAAACCAAGCCAACAACTTCGGCACGCTCAACTACCTCGATCTCTTCGCAAACGGAACGGCCCGCGATTACTTCGGCTACGTCCGTTTCGACCTCTCCACCATTCCGCTGAACGCGATCATCACCGAGGCGACCCTCACCTTCACCAAGGTGGACGGGCTTGGCTCCACCCGTAGCGACGGCATCACCACCGGCCGCTTCGGCGTCTTCGGGCTGAACGAAGTGGACGGCAACACCGCGCAAGATTGGAACGAAACCACCCTGAGCTTCGATTCCGGACGCGGCTCCGAGTGGACAAGCGCGAACACCTTTGATCCCGCCCGCGTCACCAACTTCGACGGCACCAACGGCGACGAATTCGTCAGCGGAACCGCCAGCGGCAGCACGGCATCCATCAGCGGCGCCAATCTGGTCGCCTTCCTTCAAGATCGTTTGGCGAGCACCTCCGTGTCGGTGACCTTCATCGTTGACCAAACAGGCACGGACGCCGGCCGCGGCTACGGCTTGGCCACGCGCGAATACGCCTCGGTAAATGCGGCCCAGATTCCGGTCCTGGCCATCACCTATTCCGCCATCCCCGAGCCCTCCGCCTTCGCCGCGCTCGCCGGCCTCGCCGGTCTCGGACTCGCCGCCAGCCGCCGTCGCCGTCGCGCCTGATCCGCTCGCTTGGCGCCGCCTCACGACGCCGGCGCCCCGCAGCTCCCAAGCCCGCGCCCATCGTTCGGGCGCGGGTTTTCTTTTCCCGCAAAGAGGGACATTCCCCCGCGCTCCGTTCCGGCGCCCCCTCCACCCCTGCCCGCCGTCCCGCTCCCCCGGCCCGCTCCCCCATCCATGAACCAATACCTCGCTCCGGCTTCGCCCCGCCTGCTCGCCCTCGTCGCTCTCGCCCTCGCCTCCGGCTGCGCCAGCGGCCCGTCCAAATTTTCGCTGCGGCGCGGCGATATCGTCCGCTCGGACGCCTGCGCCGCCTGCTGCGCCACCGCCGACCAGCCCGCGTCCGAGACCACCACCGCTCCCGCCACCACGGTCGTCTCCCGCCCCGCCACCTTGGCGGCCGCCCCGGCTTCGGTCCCCCCTCCTCCGCCTCCTCCCCCGCCCGCCGCCGTCGTCGTTGCGCCCCCGCCGATGCCGCCGGCGACGCTTCCGCCCCCGCCCCCACCCGTCCCGGTGGCGCAACCCGGCATCACGGCCACCCGCCACGGCTCCGTCGTCCAGCTCAGCTGGACCCTCCCGCAAAGTTCCGGCGGTTACAAAGCGATCGAGATCATGCGCAACACCCGCGACCAAGCCGCCGGGCGCGGCCGGGTGCGCGCCGTGCGACCCTCCGTCACGCAGCTCGAGGACGCCTTGCCCGACGCCCAGGCCAACTACTGGTATTGGCTCAAGGTCACCCACGCCGACGGCACGGTGCAGAACTTCGGTCCCTCCGCCGCGCCCACCCGGGGCTGAACCCGCCCGCGCCATGAAAACTCACCGCCTGCGGGCGCTCATCCTCCTCGGCGGTCTTGCCCAGGCCGCCGGCCCGGTCCGGGCCGAACTGATCGCCTTGCCGGTGGCCAACCCCTCATTCGAGGCCTTCTACATCGAGCCGGGCTCCTACCGCACCGGCGACATCACCGACTGGCAACGCGAGGGTGGCACCCGCAACCAGATCGGCATCCAATCGATCGCCCCGGCGGTTTTCCCGCTCAGCCCGGGCCCCTCGCCCGAGCTCCCCAACATACTGCCTGAGCCCGCCCAAGGCGCCCAGTTCGCCTTCATCAATCCTTCGTCGGACGGGACCCAGATCGCGCTCTGGCAGGTATTGCCTCCGCTCCGCGGCCACACCCGATATACCCTCACCGTCGCCGTCGGCAATCGCCGGGACAAAACCTACCCCGACAAGGTCCTGCTCGAGCTGCGCAACGGCGACACCCCGACCAGCCCCATTCTGGCGGCGGCCAGCAATGCGACCGGTCCCGACGACGGGGGGTTTCTCGACCACTCCGTGAGCTTTGAAACCGGCCCCTACGTGATGGGCAATCTGGTCATCGTCATCCGCAACCCGGGCGGCAGCCAGATCGTGCTGGACAACGTCCGCGTGACCATGGAATCGACCCGTTGAAGCGAGTCGGTTCGCATCCCGCCAGACCCGCCCCGGCATTCGCAACCCGCCGCCCCCACGCGCCCCACGCGGCTCGCTCACCACAGGGGCTCGTTCGCACGCAGGCCCCTACGCCGACGCGTCCGCCTGAAGCCGTCCAGCGCTCATCCGAGCGGAGCGCGGCAGATTCATCCTGGCTCCGGCGGTAGCCCCGGCGAAAGATCGCGTAAGATGCTGAATCAGATGTCGATTGCAGCGCCCCGAAGGCGCACCTGGAAGGTGCGTCGAGCGGGTGATGCGATCAATAGGTGATCAGCAGGTTGTGCGAGATGAGCTGCGGCTACCGCCGGTTCTAGGTTCATACGTGGTGGAAAATGAAGTGCTCGGCCGGACAACCATGCCCAAGCCCGCGACGAAGGAGCGCAGGGCGGCGACCCGCCGCGAAGCCCATCACCGCATCAGGACAACACTGTGCCCGGAGTGGACGGATGGGGAATCGTCGATTTTGAAACCATGTCCTTGGTAAAAACGGAGGGCCCTTTGGTTGGAGACCAGAACTTCGGCACGAATCTTATCGAACCCGTGGCGCGTGGCGTGCTGGACGATGGCCTCCACCAACTCGCCGGCGAGTCCCGTGCCTCGGGATTCCGGGGACACCCAGACCTGGAGGAGCTCTCCCAGCGAGGAGCCGTCGGCGTCGCGATAGAGGGCCGCGAGCCCGACCGGCTTCTGATCGAGGAACGCGAAGAATGTAAAGCGGTCCGGCCCTTCCGCCGACGCGTCCGCCTGAGCCGCCCAGCTCTCATCCGAGCGGCGCGCGGCAGATTCATACGTGGTGGAAAACGCCTCCGGCGCCTCCCTCAAGGACGCCAGACGCACTTGTTTATAAAGAGCCCACTCCCCTTTGGTAATTCGCCTGATTGTTCTCATCCCGACGATCCCACTCGGAAGGCGCTGGAACCAGGCCTACCTGAAAATTGCGCGATCCGGCAAAACCCGGTCACGTGATCAAGAGCTTGATCGGCGATGGCTGACGGCGATGGGCGGCTAACAATTTGGCATTCCGGCATTCGACGCCAGAGTGCCAAGTGTCCACGCGGCTGTCCACGGTCGATGCAAGCTTCCCGCTCAGACGTCGGGGCTGGCGCGGCGGCGCCTCCAAGCGGCGAAGGCCAACAGGCCGCCTCCGAGTATCACGGCGGACTCGGCAGGCTCGGGCACCGTCGCCAAATCCACCGCCTCTGATAACTGGGCCGCGCTGGGGCCGGTGAGGAAGACAAAGCCGGAGAAGATCTGCTTTACGGCGGGGTTGAAAGCGTTGCTTCCGCCAAATGTGATCGTTTGAGCTTTGATCGTCAGCGTATGTCCCACTGACACGGAAAAGCCGGAGAAGGCCAAAAGCCCGTCATTCGGCGTTACCGCTCCATTGGAGGCGTTGAGATGGTCCCGGAGCTGACTGATGGGAGTCGTCAACACCGGCCCTCCGTTGATTTGATAGGACAGACTGGCCGCAGGATTATCGGTGAGCAGTGTGGAGTTGCCGTCCGTCACCGACCATTCGTCGAAGATCAAGATCGAGGCGGTTCCACTCGCCGTAATGGGAAAATCAATGTCCTCGGTGATCTCAAGCGTCCCGGTTCCGCCGGTGACATTCAAGTCGCCGGAAGCGATAATGACCGCGCGGGCGTGAGTGCCTGCGGAAGCCAAGGCCACAAGCACGGCAAGAAGCTGGGAGGCCAGCGGGAAGCGGGTTAGCATCGGAAGTGGGACCATGCCTCCGAGTAGGCGACTTTCTTGCAGCTGGCGAGACAATAATTTCGGAAGTTACTATTAGCATGGCTGTTCTTCGAGTGCCGACCAAGCCCACGGGGTCGGAAAAAGGCCGAGAAACGTTATAATTTCCTTTCGCCTTACGATATGGATGGAGGCTGCTGCGGACCGAATCGCTTTCGCCCAAATGCAAAGCCGCGCCCGACCAAGTCACCAAGAGTCAACAAACAACACCCCGGCCCCGCCCCGGCCCTATCGGCAGGCCGCTCAAGTGGGTCGGCCCTCCGCAACAAATGGTGTTATTCCAATTTACTTTCGAAATTAGTTTAATTCATTACTCTCCGTGCCTCCGTGTCTCTGTGGTGAAAATCCGTAAATTATTTAACCACAGAGACACGGAGACACGGAGAGCAGAAATAAAACGCGAACGACTCGGATCAATGAGTCTAAACCTGAAAGCAATTTAGAATTACCGCGTTAGCCCGGCCCGTCTCAGCCACCGAAATCGAAGAAGGCAAAGCTGCCGGCGCGGGCGACTTCGCGGCCAAAGGGGGTGTTCATAAAATCGGGAGAAGGAATCGCGCCCACACGACCGAGATCAAGGCGGTCGGCATCCCAACACGCGCCTATGGTGAGGTCGTCGGTGAAGTCGCGATCAGTATGCCAAGTGCAAGCATAGACGAGCTTCTCCATCGCGGGGGCATCCAGATCGAACAACCGTCCGCGAAGCGACTGTGCATACTCGGCGCCGCGTCGGCCGTGGTCGGGATCGGTGTAATCGTTCTCGCGTCTGGAGTCGTGGAACCAGGCGAAAAGCCGGACCACAAGGACATCGACCTCGGTGCGCGTGGCAAGCCAGAGCCCATGCTGCTCCACCCGCCGCCAGTGGGATACGCCATGCACTCCGCCCGCCTCCTCACTGAATTGTCCGACAACCACCTCCTCCAAACGGTCAAAATTACACCAGCGGCGCTCGTTCATAATTCGCATAGGCGGCTAAGCCAAAGCACCAGAAAGGCAACCATCCCGTGCCTTCATCAAGGCTGATCGCCCCCCCTTATGCCCAGAGTCAACAAACAAAGCCCCGCCCCTTCGGATCGGCCCTTGGCGATCACCTCACCAAGCCCGCTATCGGGGGCGGATACCAAGATATCTTTGAGCGTAACGGGATTACGGGCTCCACTCCGTCTCTTTTCAGCTCATGTTGCGCGCCGACGGCCGGCACCGTGGGCAGAACGGACATTCCTGTCTGTTTTTTGGTAAGCACGGACTTGTCGAACATCCAGACCGACGGACAAGTTTCGAGGCCGGAGGGCGACAGTCTGCCATGTCACGTCCTCCTTGCGAGGCCATTGGCCGAGTCTTCGAAATCGGTTTTTTCGCTTCGCTATATGTTTCGCTTCGCGAAACGCATGCTTCAAACGACGCTCTTTAATACCAATTACGTGTTGAGTTGGGACTTTCGGGGAAGGTAGGGCGCGACCGCCGGGCGCGCCGGTTTGGGTGACGATCTCCGTCCGTCCTCGGCGGCGGGCCCGGCGGTCCCGCCCTACCCTTGAGCGTCAATCCATCCCGTAACTGGTATAAGTCGTCGTTTTAGTGGTTCATTCATCATCACCCATTGGAAGACAGCGAGGAGCCGGCGCGCTTTGAATCGGTCCGGTCAAAGATTCCGGGGCGCGGCGGGCGAGGCCGCCCAGGCGCGCGCGGCGGGCGGATCGTTGGCGAGCCATTCCCGATAGATCGCCCGAATCGCGTCGGTGCGCGTCTCGTTTCCGGCGAGTCCTTCCGCCCAGGCGAGCGCCGCGCGCGGATCGCTCTGCGCGAGGTAGGGCGCGAGCGTCGCGGC
Source organism: uncultured Akkermansia sp. (assembly GCA_966252115.1). Classification (GTDB taxonomy): domain Bacteria; phylum Verrucomicrobiota; class Verrucomicrobiia; order Opitutales; family Opitutaceae; genus IMCC26134_A. The sequence goes on along the minus strand of CBINNW010000119.1, from coordinate 2,882 downwards.
GGCCTTGCTTTGCGCGGCCGCGTCGGAAAGCCCGCCCACATAGCGTTGAGCGGCGGCGAGGTCCTGCACCGCCCAGTTGGAGACGATGTCGGCGAGCAGAGGGCCGCGGTCCTCGCCGGAGGCGCTCGCGAGCGTCCAGGCCGCGGCGGCGGCCGGGTCGTGTCGCGACCAGGTGGATACGACGGAGGCGAGCGCGCGTTCCTGGGTCGCGCCATCCGGAAGGGTCAGCGCCCAGTCGAGAGCCGTCGCGGGGGAGCCGCCCGTGAGCACGGCGGCCACGCGTTCGGCGGCGGCGGCGCGCGCCTCGCCTTCGGGCAGGGTGGCGAGGGCGGCCCGCGCGGCGGGGGCGTCCTGCTGCGCCCAGATTTCGAGGATGTTGGCCGTCGCCATGGCAAGGGAACCGGCGGCGTCGTCGGGCAGCCGGGCGACCCAGGCGAGCGCCCGCTCGGGAGCGTCCTCGGCCCAGGCGCGGGCCGCGGCGGCGACCGCCAGCTCGCGCGAGGGCGAAGCGGGCATGGAGACGATGAGCGTGGCGGCGCCCGCGGGATCGTGCGGAATGATCTGCGTGAGCGCCTGGTAAAGGCTGCGGTCGCGGGCCTCGCCGGCGAGGTTTTGCAGGGCGGTTTCGAAAGCGGCGAAGGGGTCTTTCTCCGCAAGCGAGTAGAGCGCGGTCTCGAGCGCGAGCGCGCGCGCGGGGCCCGCCGGGAGGCCTTGCGCCCAGCGCAGGGCGCCGTCGAGGTCGGCGCGGGCGTAGGCATCGGCGTAGGCGCGCCAGGCGGGGGCGAACCCCAGGCCGGGTGGCACGCGGGCGAGGCGTTCCCGGGCGCGGCCCAGATCCTGCCGCGCGAAGAGATCGAAAAGGGAGGCGAAAAGGGAGGCGTCGCGTTCGTCGCGAACGAGAAGCAGGGCGAGGTCGAGCGCGCGGTCGGGATCGGACGGCGCCAGCTCGAGCACGGCGTAGAGCAGGGCCTGGGCGCGTTCGTCGCCGGGCGGGAGCCCGGAGATCGCGGCGAAGACTCCGGCGGGATCGAGGGCGAACCAGCGGCGCCAGAATTCGTCGAGTTTGCGGAATCGTTCGTCGGGATCGGAGAGCGCGAGCAGGCGAGTCAGCTCGGTCGCGAGAGCGGGAGGGACCGGCGCGAGCCCGGGCTCTTCATCGTCGCCCGCCCGTGGCGCGTCGGGCGCGGGCGGGGTAGTCTCGACCCCGGCGGGTTCCCGGGGGGCGGCCGAGGTCGGCGCGGATGCTGTCTCGTCGGCGGGGCGGAAGAGGAGCCAGAGAAGGAGCGCGGCGGCGCCGCAGACGAGGATGAAGCCGACGAGGGAGCGGCGTTTCATGGGCGGGGAAAAAACCACCGCGCGCCCGAAAGCGCGCGGTGATCGAGGGACGGGAAACGGGGCGGGGAATCAGTTCGTGCCGTTGTCCAAATCGGCGAGGAGGGTGGCGCGCGCGGATGAATTCAACGCGGTGAAGAAGGACAGACCGGTGCTGCCCTGGAGGGAGCTGGCGGTCGTGATGTAGCTCGTCCAAGGCGTGGTGCGGATGCCGGCGTTGTTGGGGACGCGCAGGGCGATGACGCGGGTGCCGGACGGGTTGGCGTTGATCTTGGTGATCGGGGAGCCGGAGCCGGCGGGCACGAGGATGGCGATTTTCCAGGTGTAGGAGGGCACGGTCACGGAGTTCGTGTTGCCGATGGTGGCCTTGGAGCCGTAGCCGCCCGACATGATGAGAACTTCCCGGCCGGTGCTGTTGGTGAGGTTGCGGCAGTAGGTCTCGAAGTTGGCCCAGATGCCCTGGTTGTTGTCGGGCGTCTGCGGCATGATGTTGGTCATGTAGAAGGTCTGCTTGGAATCGGCGTTGGTGACGTTGCGATCCGCGTTGGGGCAGTTGTGGCCGCGATCATAGCCGCTGTTGGTGTAGTCGGCGTGGGTGACGCGTTTCATGCCGGAGGGCAAGGTGGTGTCGGTGATGAAGTTGCCGGTGTAGCGGCCGCTGCCCTGGTCGCCGGAGGTGAGGCTCCACGCGACCCACTTGGGCGTGCCGGGGGTGGTGTTGTAGGCGAGCGCGTATTGCGGGCGTTGGATGAGGTAGTTGGTCGTGCCGGTGCCGGCGCTGCTCGGGTTGCCGAGGACCATCTGGTAGCTGGTGATGATGTAGCCGAACGAAGAAGCGGCGGTGGCCGCGACGAGGGAGACGAAGCAAACGAAACGAGACAGTTTCATACAGGACCTGATGTTTGGTGGATGTGAGCGAGAATCGCCGTGAGAACGGCGTCCGACTTTCGCACCGCGCGGTCAGCAACGGGAAGGCCGCCCCGGTGAAGATTGGGAAAATACCGGCGGCGGAATCGAACAGTGCCGCACTGCCGCAGTTTTTACCACGGGGCGGGATCGGGTGTGGCCGAGGATGGGAACGCGTCCGGTTGAAAATTCCCGGGTTGGCGCCTCAGCGACGGAAACGCGTCCGCCGCAATGTTGCTCCCGGCGTTGTTCCTCGATCAGAGTCTTTTCCCGAAGGCGAGCCCAGCCCTCCAATTGAGACTCAAAGGGTGGTTGGGGCTAAGTCCGACAGGCTGCTAGTATTCGTTGGGAGCGATTCCGATGACGACGAGCGTGGAGCCATCGGCGGCGGAATAGACGTGATGCACGTGGATTCCATGCGCCCTCATCTCTCCGACATTCTTCAGCGTGCCCAGCTGCCTTATTAACGTCTGTTTCAGGGCCGACGAGGCTTCAGCGGACAGCTGGCCAACATCGATATTTTGCAATTTATAGTGGAAGATGAACGTATTGTCGGAGGCGCTCACCCGCTCCAGCGTGGTAAATTCGTCCACCTGCCGGGGAAGTGTTTTATTACTTTGAGCCACAGCCACCGCCAAAAACTC
>CBINNW010000118.1:0-16339 GCA_966252115.1 uncultured Akkermansia sp. | reverse complement strand
CCGGCAAGGTCTCCATCACCGCGCAAAACCACGGCTTCGCCACCGACCCCGCCTCGCTCGAAAAAGGCGGGGCGCTCGTCACCGAGATCAACCTCAACGACAACACCGTCGAGGGCCTGCGCCACAAGGCGCTGCCGATCTTCTCGGTGCAATACCACCCGGAAGCGGCCCCCGGCCCGAACGACGCCGATCCGCTCTTCTCGGATTTCTACCGCCTGATCGAGCAGCGCAAGGCGGGCAAAATCTGAACCCGAGGCCACGACGCTCTCAGCTTCCGCCCCTCAGCCGCACGCCCCGCGCCACATCGGCCGCCCCGGACCGGGGCGGCCTTTCTTGTTTTTCGACCCGGCAATTGATCGGGAGATGAGGAGATGGGGAGATGGGAAGGAAACGGGACCGTGTTCGTTTTTCGGGGTGAATGTGGAAAGCTGGAAAGCAGGAGCGGGAGAGCCGCGATGCCCAGGCCCCGGTTCCCGTTTTCCCGTTTTTCCCGTTTTCCTCATTCCCAGCCCCTCTTCGCGGTGTCTTCTCTCGGGGCCACCTCACTTCGGATTTGGTCCCACCGCTCCCAATGGCGACATCGACTCCCCATCCCTCGCCTCCGCTCCTCCGTCGTTTGACCGGCATCGCGTTCGCGACGCTTCTCGCCCTGGCGCTGCCAGCCGCCGCGCTCACGACCTGGGCCTATTTCTTCAGCACGCCCGTTCTGTTCGCCCAGCTCTCGCCCTTCCGCCCGCAATACACGGTGCTCCTCGCGTTGCTCGCGACGGTGGGCTTCGCGCTCCGTCACTTCCGCGGCGCGGCCCTCGTGGCCACCTTTGCCCTCTTCAACGTATGGGCGGTCCTACGCGATACGCCGGCCGACGCTCCGCGCGCCCACGAAACCAACCCTCCGCCCGCCCGGGTGCTCCTCGCCAACGTGCTCACGAGCAACCGCGACCCGGCCGCGCTTCTGCACATCATCGCGAGCGAAAAACCGGCGCTCGTCGCCCTGCTCGAAATCGACCGGCGTTGGCTCGCGCATCTCGAACCCGCCCTCTCGCGTGATTACCCGCACCGCATCGCCCGCCCGCGTGACGACAACTTCGGCCTCGCCGTTTTTTCCCGTCACCCGCTGGACGACGTGCAAACCCTCGCGCTCGTGGACCCGGAGCTTCCTTCGCTCGCCTTCACCTTTGCCGAGCCGGACCGCGCTATCCGCGTGCTGCTCACCCACCCGCTCCCGCCCGGGAGCACGACCGCCGTCCGTCTGCGCGACCGGCAACTTGTCGCCGTCGGAGACTGGGTGGTCGCCGCACAGGGCGAAACCGTCGCGCCCCCGGAGACGCCGCCCGTGTTGGTGCTCGGTGATCTAAACGCCACCCCGTGGTGCCCGCCGCTTCGACGCCTGCTCGCTTCGACCGGACTGCGCCGAGCCACGGGTGGACCCTTCGGCCGAGGCGCCGCCACATGGCCGGTCTCGGTGCCGTTCCTCCGCATTCCCCTGGACCACGCGCTGTGCAACGAGGCGCTGACCGTCACCGCCTGCCGCGCCGGACCGGACATCGGTTCCGATCATTTTCCATTGCTGATAGAAGTCGCCCGCACCGCGCCCTTCCCGCCATAAACCCAAGGCCAAGGCGAATCGCCCGTCCGCGCGATCCCGCCGCCGGCGTCCCGTCCTCGATGAAAAAGTGGCTCGTTCTGGTTTTACTCATCGCCACCGCCGCATGGTGGCTGCACGAGCCCGCCGCCACTTGGCGCGGTCTGCCGGCGGCGACGGATCCCCGGCAGGACACCCTGTCGCTGCCACCAGCCTTTCGGCATGGTGACTACACGATCACACCCCTCGCCCGCTATGGACTCACCGCGGTCGTGCTCGCGGAGAAACGTTATCGCCACGATGCTGGAGCCAAACTGGCTCCGGTGGATCTCGCCCTCGGCTGGGGCCCCATGTCCGCCGCCGGAACGCTCAACGAGCTGCGAATCTCACAATCCGGCCGGTGGTATGAATACCGCTGGGGCTCGGACGGCCCGCCGCTCGATCCGGAGATGATCGCCCGCCATTCCGCCAACACCCATTGCCTCCCCTCGACGCCGGAGATTCGAAAAAAGCTTCTGCGCATTCAGCGTCACCAGCTCGTGGCGCTGAGCGGCTACCTCGTCGAGATCACCGGCCCCGACGGCTACCGCTGGCGATCATCCCTGTCGCGCGAGGACGTCGCCGGCGGCTCATGCGAGGTGTTGTGGATAACCGCCCTCGAGGCCGCACCCATCGGTCCGTGAACCTCAGCGGAGGGTTCCAGATGTTCGGGAGCAGGCCTGCGATGATCGGGCAACGGTAACACCACAACCAAGCCCCTCGGCCCCCGGTATCGCGTCGGACATTCCCCGGCCACAGGTGTGGAGATCCCACCCAAGCCGCCCCCCGGGCGGCGACACCTTCCCGCATCGGTCAGCCCGTATCGAAACAAGAAAATCGGCGATCCCATCCGACACAGCTCGTCAGGACACGCCCTGCCGCCAGCGCGTTGGCGAAAGACCCTTCACACGTCTCAACGCCAAAGGCATCAGGGCCGGCCGGGAAAATAGTCCGCTCCCGTCTTCGTTCCCGAAAAACGAAGAACCGGCCACCTTGCGGTGGCCGGTTCTCTGGTGAAACAGAACCTGTTTCGACCAAACCTTAGTTCACGCTGACGCTGATGGAGGTATCGACGTCGGGCATGGTGGGACCCTGAGTGCGAGGACCCGTGCCGGTGCTGCCAGCGCCGTCGCCGGTCGAACCTTCGATGTCACCGCGGATAGCGGCCTCGATGACAGCGATCTGCGCCGGGGTGAGGGGCGAGACCTGCTGACCGTTGTAGGAGACACCGGCGGAGACATCGGTCTCGGTGCCGTCGGCGGCCTTGGTGAAGATAACGGTGCCTTCGGTGGTGGCGACCGAGTAGGCACCGGTGGAGGCGTTGTAGGTCACGATGAAGATGGTGCCACGCACGCCGGCGGCGCCGACTGGGGTGTTAACCACGTAGGAAGAGCCCTGCTTCAGCTTGGCGACCTTGGAAACCACCGCACCGTCGATCACCTTGATCTCGGTCTTGGAGAGGGAGGGTTCGGAGCCGGAAGGAATCGGGCCGGAGAAAACTTCCTGCTCGAACTTGGTGATCTCGACCTCGGAGTTCGGGCGGACCGTGGCGGAAGCTCCATTGGAGAACACCACGATGGCGAGCGAACCCGCACCCGTCTTGATCGTCGCACCCTGTGGCAGCGAGGTGCCGGGGGTGAGCGCGAGATATTGGGAGGATCCAGCCAGCTTGTAGGTCACATCACCTTTGACGGTGCCGGCGGAGAAAGCGCCGGGAGCAAGGTCAGCCGCTTGCGCGACGACCGCGATAACAGCGGCAACGATACCGCCAAGGACTGAACGGAGGATGTTTTTCATAGGCATGTGAAGAAGCAAAGGTTTGGCGAAATGATGGTCAACACGATTAATGTGAAGTCTCTGGCGCGTCATGCAAGCGCCGTTATGTGGCGCCTAGCATTTCTAGTTCCACCCAAGGAATGGCGGGGAAGTAAAGGCAAGTTTTCCGCCCCAACCCTCCACCCAGAAACGAAACTCATGACATGCCCCTAGAAAAGAACCTCTCTTCCCACTGTTCATAAATTAGTTAGGAATACCTATCGCAATCGGGTAAAACCTTGCACGGGCCGAAAGAAAATTCTCCGTCCCCGGCTTCACCCGCTCCGTCCGCTTCAAAAAAACTCCGTTCGCTCGTCGGCGTTTTCCCTTCCGACCGCGCTTTCCGGCCGCACACTCGCCGATTTTCCGAATGCTGCGCCTCCTGCTTCCACCCAATCTGCCCGCCGCCGCCGAGCGCGACGCCATCCCGCTCAAGCTTCAGTTCGATCCCGCGTCCCCACCCTCCGCGGCGCAGATGCCGGCGCTGGCGATTCTCTCCCGTCTCTGCCCGGGAGCGGCGACACCGCCGCCTTTTCTACAGCTCACCCGCGCCCAGCTTCGCGAGCTGGTCTCCGCTCTCTCCGGCCAACCGGTTTTCGCCTGGGTCAACGATCCTCAAAAAAATCTCCTGTGGCTCGGCCCGCGCCTGCGCGGGGTCAGCGAACACTTGGGCGCGCCCGCGCCGACCACGCCCGCCGCGCCTGCGCCGCCCACCACCGCCGGGCCGCGCTCCCTCTCGGTTCGCGCTCCGCGCATCGTTCCGCGCGACGAACCCGTCACGCCGCTCACCGTGGACGGCAGCGAACACTACCTCGCCATCACCCTGCCCTCACGGGAGCACCCGGCCTACGCCGCCGCTCGCGAGCTTCTGTCCGGAAACGGCTTCGCCCTCGATCCCTCTTCCAAAAAGTGGTGGCTGCGCGACCGGCACAAGGTCCTCAACTTCCTCGCCATCCACGGCCCCACGCTGCGCGAACGTTTCCACGCCGACTTCACGGCAAACTTCGAAAAACACACCGCCATCCTCTCCGAGGCCAAGGTGGAGGCCGACATCGTCGAGGCCGGCGACGGCGAATTCTCCGTCGCGGTCGGGCTCTCCGCCGGCAAGGTGACCGAGGACGATCTGCGCGCCGCGCTCGCCGCCGGACGCCGCTTCGTGGAGGACGGCAAGCGCATCTATCTCCTCCCGCCCGAGCAGCTCGACCGCCTCTCCCGCGCCCAGGCCGCGCTCGCCGGCGGAACCGCCGCCCCGGTCGTGGCGCGACGCGTGCAACGTGTATCCGGCGCACGGATACCCGAGCTCCAGGACATGCTCGACAACCTGTCGCCCGACTACCAGCCGCCGGCCGCCTGGCGAAAACGGGCCGAGGCCCTGCGCGATTTGTCGCGCCTCGAACCCGCACCCATCCCGCCCGCCTTCACCGCCACGCTCCGCCCCTACCAACACATCGGCGTCGCCTGGCTCTGGCACCTGCACCGCCACGACCTCGGCGGCATCCTCGCCGACGAGATGGGCCTCGGAAAAACCGCCCAGGCCATCGCTCTGCTCTCCGCCATCGCCCACGCCACACCCGAAAAAAAGCGACGCCCCGCCCTCGTCGTCTGCCCGGCTTCGCTGGTGGAAAACTGGCGACGCGAGACCGCCCGCTTCGCCCCGCATCTGCGCGTTTTTGTCCACCACGGCGGCCACCGTCTGGCCTCCGTCGAACAGGCCGCGGGCATCGATCTCATCATCACCTCCTACGGGACCCTCGGACGAGATTCGGAACTTCTGGCCGAGATCGACCTCGCCACTCTCATCGCCGACGAGGCCCAACACGCCAAAAACCGCCGCTCGCTCAACGCCCGCGCCCTCCGCGCCCAGCACGCCTGGAGCCGCATTCTCCTGACCGGCACCCCGGTCGAGAACTCCCTCGACGACCTCCGCACCCTTTTCGAGATCGTCCTGCCCGGCTACGTGGACGCCAAACTTCCCGCCACCCGCGGCTCCGGCGTGCAGGCCACCGACCGCGACTGGCAGGATGATCGCCTGCGCAAACAGACCGCGCCCTACATCCTGCGCCGCACCAAAAGCGCCGTCGCCACCGAGCTGCCGCCGAAGATCGAGCAGATCATCCACTGCACCCCGACCAGCGAACAGCTGGCGATCTACAACGAATATCAGCGCAAATCCGAGGAGCAGCTCAACGCCCTCGCCGCCGACGGCGCATCGGAAAACTCCCAGCGCATGGCCACCCTCACCCAGCTCCTGCGCCTGCGCCAGATCTGCTGCGACCCGCGCCTCGTCGAACAAATGGCCGAGGCCTCGTCCTCCGCGAAACTCGACGCCTTCCGCGAACTGCTCTCCGAAGCCATCGACGACGGTCACCGCCTGCTCGTGTTTTCCCAGTTCACCAGCCTGCTCGGTCTGCTGCGCGACGAGCTCGACCGTCAGGAGGTCACCTACTGCTACCTCGACGGCTCGACGCCTCAAAAACAACGCCAGGCGGAGGTGGACCGTTTCAACAACACGCCCGACATCCCCGTCTTCCTCATCTCGCTCAAGGCCGGCGGCACCGGCCTCAACCTCACCGGCGCCGACACCGTCGTCCACTTCGACCCTTGGTGGAATCCCGCCGCCGAGGCGCAGGCCACCGACCGCGCCCACCGCATCGGCCAGACCAAGGTCGTCACCAGCTACAAACTCATCTGCTCCGGCACCGTGGAGGAAAAGGTGATGATGCTGCAGGACGAAAAACGCCGGCTGCTCGCCGACGTCTTCGAGGAGAGCGACGCGGTGAACGCCAAGCTCACCCTCGCCGACCTCCGCGGCCTCCTCGCCCGCTAACCCCTCCCGACGCGCCACCGGGGCCATTGGTCATTGGTCCTTGGTCATTGGTCATTCGCCCGCCCGCCCCTCCCCCGTCCCCGTCCACCTTGCTCCTCGCCCTCCACAAACCCTACGGCGTCCTCTCGCAATTCACCCCCGAGACCGGCTCCGCTTGGAAAACCCTCGCCGACCTCGGCGCGCCCCCCTTCCCCGCCGGGCCGCGCCTGCCGCCCCGGGTTTATCCGCTCGGCCGGCTCGACGCCGACAGCGAGGGCCTGCTCCTCCTCTCCGACGAACCGGGCCTCAACACCCGCCTGCTCGATCCGCGCCACGCCCACGAACGCGAATACTGGACGCTCGTCGAACGCGTCCCCTCCCCCGACGCGCTCGCCCGTCTCGCCGCCGGCGTGCGCATGCCCGACCACGCCTGCGCCCCGCTGCGGGTCCGCCGCCTCGCCGACACCGAGAGCGCCGAGCTCCCGCCGCGTGATCCGCCGGTGCGTTTCCGCAAAAACGTGCCCGACGCCTGGCTCTCGCTCGCGCTGCACGAAGGTAAAAACCGCCAGGTCCGCCGCATGACCGCCGCCGTCGGCCACCCCACGCTGCGGCTCTTCCGCGTGCGCATCGGTCGCCTCACCCTCGCCGATCTCGGCCTGCTCAACTCTCCCGGTCGCTGGGTCGAGCTCACCGCCGCCCAACGCGGCGCCGCCTTCGCCCGCTGATCCGGACCAGTTCATTCATCGCGTCCGAGCGCCAATAGGTGGTTCCCGGCTGATTTCAGTGGGTGGACGTGGCGGAATGGCGAAGCCATTTCGTTTCGGTGGAGCCCGCCGGACGAAAGCGCTTCCGCGCTTCCGCCACATCGGAATACCGCCGCTTGTTGCGAAACCGAACGACACGCCGCGCCCGGCGCCACCCACCCCTCGCGGGCGCCATGCGGGCGCAAAAAAGCCCGGTCGCGAAGACCGGGCGGAAAAATTCAAAAACCTCCCCAAGCACAGCCGCGGCCACGGAAGCGGCGGGCGAGCCCCGCGAGCACGGGCGCGGCGGGCGAGTCCTGGCGAGCGGGAGCGCTTATTTGCCGAGGGCGGTGAACTTCGGCGTCAGGTATTCGGCGCAGCTGTCGAGGCTGGCGAGGTGGATGTAGTCGGCCTCGGGCACCTCGATGCCGTGCTGCTTGCGGAGCTCCATGACGATATCGAGGAAGTCCATGCTATCGAGCTGCATCTGGTCGCGAAGCCGGACGTCCGGCTTGATGTTGGAGAGATCCTCGTCCGGGGCGATGTCGGCGATGATATCGAGCACGATCTGCTTGCAGGCTTCTTTGGTCATGGGATGCGAAAAAGGGAGGGCTGGGGGCGGCCCCTGAACAGGGCTGGAACGCGGGAAAAGTCGAGGAACTAGGCGACAAAGCGTTTCACGATCAACGTGGAATTGATGCCCAGCATGCCGAAAGAGTTGTTGAGGATCGCGTCCACCTTCGCCGCCTGGCGCGGCTGGTTGATCACGAGCCCGTCGAGCGCGCAGAGCGGGTCGAGCTCCTCGACGTTGATCGTCGGATGCACCACGAGGTCGTCGAAGCTGGGCAGGTTGCCCGCCAGCTCGAGCGCGCCGGCCGCGCCCATGCAGTGGCCGATGTAGCTCTTGGTGTTGTTGATGAAGGTGTCGGGGCAGCCCGCGCCGAAGACGGCGCGGATGGCCTCGCACTCCTGGATGTCGCCCTGCGGGGTGGAGGTGGCGTGCGTATTCACGATGTGGATATCGCGGGCCTCGAGTTTGGCGTTGGCGAGGGCCTTGCGCACGCACTCGGCCTGGCGGCCGGGGTTGGGAAGGACGTAGTCGGAGGCGTCGCTGTTGACGTGGTAGCCGGCGATCTCGCCGTAGATCCTCGCGCCGCGGGCGAGGGCGTCGTCCAGGCGTTCGAGCGTGTAGAGGCAGCCGCCCTCCGAGATGACGATGCCGTTGCGAGACTTGTCGAAGGGGCGCGAGGCCTTCTTCGGATCGGCGTGGGTGGCGAGGGCGTTCTGGGACTTGAAGCCGGCGAAGATGCCGAAGGTGTGGATCGATTCGCTGACCCCGCCGCAGATCGCGAAGTCCACCTCGCCGAGGCGCAGCATCTGCGCGGCGTGGATGAGGCCCAGATTCCCGGCGGCGCAGGCGGCGCCGATGGTGTAGGCGGGACCGGTCACGCCGAGGGAGAGCGACACCTCGCCGGCCGGGTTGTTGGCCACGGTGCGGGGGTTGTGGTAGTGCGACCAATACTTGGTGTCGTAGTTGAACTTCGAGATGGCGTAGATCTCGTTCTCCGTCTCGACGTTGCCGTGCTCGGTGCAGCCGAGGTAGATGCCCACACGGTCCTTGGGCATGGCGTCGAAGGCCACGCCGCTGTCCTTCAGCGCCTCGTGCGCACAGTAGATCGAGATGGAGCCGGCCCGGGTGCCCACGCGCAGTTCCTTGCGCTTCTGGTAGCGCAAGGGGTCGTAGTGGCAGACGCCCGCGATGAGCTTGCCCATGTAGCGCACGTCGAAGGGTTCGACTCCGGCGACGCCGCTTAGGAGATTCTTCCGGAACTCGGGCAGGGAATTTCCGTTCGGCGCCGTAAGGCCGATACCGGTTATCACGATTCGTGCGGGCTGAAACGACATGGTAAGAGGAAAAGCGCTAGCCACGACGGAGGGATTGGCAATACAAGCCTCCACGGGTTTTGCGCCCTAGCACTGTTCCATCCTTCCCACACTTATGAACGTTCTTGTCGTCGGAGGCGCCGGTTACATCGGTTCCCACTGTGTTCGCCAACTGCTTGCCGCCGGGCATAATCCGGTGGTGCTCGACAACCTCGTGTTCGGTTACCGCGAGGCGATCCCGGAAGGCGTGCCGCTCTACACCGTCAATCTCGGCAACGAGTCCGAGGTCGGAAAAATCCTGAAGAAGGAAAAAATCGAGCTGGTCATGCACTTCGCCGCCTACGCCTACGTCGGCGAGAGCGTCACCGACCCGCTCAAATACTACTTCAACAACGTCGCCGCCACCCTTCACCTCCTGCGCTGCATGATGGGCTGCGGGGTCAAAAAGTTCGTCTTCTCCTCCACCTGCGCCACCTACGGCGTCCCCGAGAAGATGCCGCTGGTCGAGGGCATGCCCCAGGCGCCGATCAACCCCTACGGCCAGACCAAGCTCGACATCGAAAACGCCCTCAAATCCTTCGCCCACGCCTACGGGCTCAGCTTCGCCGCCTTCCGCTACTTCAACGCCGCCGGCGCGGCCGAGGACGGTGTCATCGGCGAGTGCCACGACCCCGAGACCCACCTCATCCCGCTCGCGATCGACGCCGCCACCGGCAAGCGCCCGCCGCTCCAGGTTTTCGGCACCGACTACCCCACCCCGGACGGCACCTGCCTGCGCGACTACGTGCATGTGGACGACCTCAGCCGCGCCCACATCGCCGTCTTCGAAAAACTCGCCACGCCCAGCACCGCTCTCTTCTACAACCTCGGCACCGGCACGCCGACCTCCGTCCTCGAGGTCATCAACGCGGTCGAGAAGGTCACCGGCCTCAAGGTCCCCTACACCACCGCGCCCCGCCGCGCCGGCGATCCGCCCGCGCTCTACGCCGACTCGACCAAGGCCAAGACCGAGCTCAACTGGCAGCCGCAATACATGACCATCGAGCCCATCATCGCCACCGCGTGGAAATGGCACTCGAGCCACCCGCAGGGCTTCGGCCCCAAGACGACGGCCAAGGAAGTCGCCCCGGCCTGATCGCGGCCCTCGCCCCCGCCACCAGCGACCGCCCGAAACTCAAAAACAGAAACGCCCGCCGGAAAAACTCCGGCGGGCGTCTCTGTTTTTGAAAACCGCGTTGAACGCGGAAGCTCAGGCGAAGATCTCCTCGGGCTTGAAGAAGCGGGCGATCTCGATCTTGCCGTTCTCCTCGCTGTCCGAGGCGTGCACGACATTGGTCATCATGTCGGTGCCGAAATCGCCGCGGATCGTGCCCTTGGCGGCCTTGCGCGAATCGGTGGGCCCGAGCAGATCGCGCACCTTGGCGACGACGCCCTCGCCCTGGAGGGCGAGCACGATGACCGGACGGGAGCTCATGAAGCCCTCGATCTCGGGATAAAAGGGCTTGTCGGCGACGTGCGCATAGTGCTCGCGCAGCTGGGCCGAGGTGAGCCGGGTCATCTTGCAACCGACGATGTCGAACCCGGCTTTTTCGAAGCGGGTCACGACGTCGCCGACGTGTTTCTGCTGCATGCAATCGGGCTTACAGATGATCAGGGTTTTCTGCATAAAACCCGTAAACTGATACCCTCGCGCGCCGCTTGGGAAGCTTTTGTTTCACCGGGATCGTTCGCCGCGCCCCACCCCGGAATCCCCCCACGGATCACGCCGGCCCCGGCGAACGTATCCGGTAGCCCGCCCGCGTCAGGGCCTCGCGCGCGGCGCGCAGCAGGCGCGTGGCGTCGGGCCCGTCGCCATGCACGCAGAGCGTGCGCACGCGCCCGGAATCGGCCAGCGCGAGCGCCTGCGCGACGGCCGCCGCCTCGTCGTGCAGCACCGCCCCGGCCTCGCCCCGCGGCACCAGCGTGCCGTCGCTCCGATAGCCGCGGTCGATGAAGCCCTCCGCCACAAACTCCACCCCGTGCCGCTCCGCCGCCTCCCGCAAGGCCCCCGCCGGCGGCCCAAAAATCGCCGCGCGCGGCGCCTCCGCGAACACGGCGACCAGGAACGCCCGCGCCAGCTCCGGCTCGTGATCGAGCACATGATACAGCGCGCCGTGCGGCTTCACATGCCGGATACGCGGCCCCGCGCCGGCGGCATGAACGGCCAAGGCCCGCAACTGCCGCGCGATCAACCGCGACACCCCCTCGGCGTCGATCGCCACCTCGCGGCGGCCAAAGTTTTCCCGATCCTCGAAACCCGGATGCGCCCCCGCCGCCACCCCGTGCCGCGCCGCCAGGGCGCAGGCCGCCGCCATCGTGGCAGCGTCGCCCGCGTGCGCGCCGCAGGCGATGTTGGCGGAGCTGATGCCCGAGGCGAACAGCTCCGCGTCCCACGCCCCGCCCTCGCCGACGTCGGCGTTGAGGTCGATGACCGGCTGCACGCTCATCGCCGCAAAAACTCGATGCCGACCCGGAGCCGGCGCAGATCCCCCGCCACCCGCAGCCGCGCCTGCTGCGCCGCCGAGACGCTTACCAGCTGGAAAACGATTTCCGCGCCCGGCCGCGCCTGCGCCAGCTTCGGCAAATCGATCGACGCCACCTGTCCGAGCTGGGGGTAGCCGCCGATGGTCTGGCCCTCCGCCATCAGCACGATGGGGCGGCCGTCGGGCGGCAGTTGCACCGTGCCGGGGACGACCGGACGCGACACCGTCTCGCCCGCGTCGGCGGGCATCGCGAAACCGTCGCCCTCCAGCCGCAGGCCCATGCGATCCGACTTCGCGCTGAGCCGGAAACGCCGCGCGCCCAGCCGCTCATCGCCCTCGCGCGACGCGCCCGCCGCCGGGAAAAAGTTCTCCCAATCCACGCCCGCCACCAGACGCACCACCACCGCCGCCCCCCGCGCCGGCGGCGCCACCGGCGACTCGATACGCCAGTTCGGCGACGCCGGCCCCGCGCGCTCGCCCGAGCGCCGCCCGCTCGCGTAGCCGACGCGATCACCCGCCGCCAGCGCCCGTCCGCCCACGCCGCCAAACCCGGCTTTCAGGTGCGTGGCCGCCGCCCCGAGCACGGACGGCACCCGCAGCCCGCCCGCCACCGCGAGGTAAAGCCGCGCCCCCCGCTCGAACACGCTGCAATCCAGCGTGGCCCCGGCCGCGACCGACAAGGGCCGCCCGGCCGGCAGCCCCGCCACCTCCGCGCCCAGCAAGGCCACGGTGGTCGGCGCGGAAAAACGCAGCACCGGCCCCACGTAGGTGCATTCCAAAAGCGGGGCCTCCGGCGGATTGCCCACCGCCAGGTTCGCCGCCAGCGCCGCCCACGGATCGAGCGCGCCGCCCCGCCCCACGCCCTGCCCCGCCAGCCCCACTCGCCCGAGGTCCTGCACCGTCGTGAGCGCGCCCGGCCTGATCACCTCGAGGAAGCCCCCGCGCGGCGACGCGCTGCCGGCGTGGCCGTTGCCATTGCCGTTCCCGTTGCCCCGGGGCGCGGTGAATTTCTCCACCGCCCGAAACGTCACCCGGTCGCCCGCCGCCAACCGCGCGGGAGGATCTTCGCGGGGGTTGAACAACTCGAAACCGGTGCGACCGATCAATTGCCAGCCACCCGGCGTCTCGCGCGGATAGATGCCGGTCTGCGCTCCGCCCAGCCCCACGCTGCCCGCCGGCACGCGCACCCGCGGGGTGGCGCGACGCGCGACGGTCAACTTTTCCGGCAAGCCGAGCAGATAGGGAAAACCGGGCGTGAACCCCACCGCCGCCACGGTGTAGCTCGCGCCCGAGTGGAGTTGCACCACCTCGTCGGCGGAAAGCCCCGTCGCGCGCGCCACCGCCTCCAAATCCGGCCCGTGCTCCCCGCCGTAACACACGGGAATCTCGTGCGCGCGCGGCGCGGCGGCCTTGGTGGCCCGTCCCGCGCCCGCGAGGTGACGCTCGATCCAGTGCCCCACCGCATGCCAGGGCAGCTCTCCCGCGCCGGTGACGATGTTCTCGGGCTCGTAGATCACCGCCACGCTCGAGTAGGCCGGCACGATCTCCAGAATGCCGGGAGGCCGGTCCGCGACGAGGCTCGCGGCCAGCGCCCGCACCCGCCCGAGCATCGCCGCGTCCACCGGGCCCGGGAGCGTGACGAGATAGGCGGTGTCTCCCATGGGATGCAGGCTCATGCCGCCAACGCTTGGCGGCCCGAGGCGACGGCACAAGCCCCCTCCGCTTCGCCCCTTCACACCGGACGGCCGACCCGGCGGGGCCGGGCGGGCCGGGCCCGCGGCCGGAATCCCCCGCTCTCTTGCCAAGCGCCGGGAGCTGTTTTCGTTTGCCCGGTCGCTTTCTTTCCGCGCCCGTCAGCCCTCTCCGACATGTCCGCATCGCTCGCACTGCCCGGTCTCACCGCCCGCCTCGACAAACTCGTGTATCACCACGGAGGCAAGTGCCTGCCCGCGGACCAGCCGCACGCCTTCGTCTATTTCATCACCATCCACAACGCCACCGAGCACACCGTCACCCTGCTTGGCCGCAAGTGGGTGCTCGCGCGACCCGACGGCAGCCGCCAGGTCATCGAGGGCGACAAAATCGTGGGCGAGACGCCGACGCTCGGACCGGGTGAAAGTTTTTCCTACAACAGCTACCACATCGCGGGGGGCGACACGGTGGCGCAGGGCAGCTTCCACGGCAGGGACGAGATCGGGCGGCCCGTGCACGTCATCCTGCCCGCCTTCGCGATGCGAGTGCCCGAGGAAGACGACGCCGACTGAGCGCCCGCCGCAAGCCGCCGGACTTTGCCGAGGGTTACGCTTGCGCTCGCCCACCGCTGCGTATCGCCTGACCGATTCAACGAATGAAACTAATCGACCTCAACCGTGAGGGAGGCATCGGGTGCAGCTGCACCCTGCTCCAGATCGGGGAACTTAACATACTGATAGACAGCGGCCTGCATCCCAAGCTCTCCGGACGCGAGGCCATGCCCGATTTCGCCAAGCTCGCCGGGGTGAAGGTGGATTTGCTGATCCTCACCCACTGCCATCTCGACCACCTGGGCTCGCTGCCCGTCGCGATGAAGGCCCATCCGCACGCCCCCTGCCTGATGTCGCTCTCCAGCCGGATGATCGTGGAGCGCATGATGCACAACTCCGCCAACGTCATGCGCCGCCAGGCCGCCGAGGGGCAGACCAAGGACGCGCCGCTCTTCAGCCACGAGGACATCGACTCCATCGCCGGCCGCCTCACCGGCCTCGCCTTCAATCACCCGAAGCGCTTCGCCAACGGCAAGGACGAGGTGGAAATCACCCTGCACCCCGCCGGCCACGTCGCCGGCGCCTGCGGCGTCGAGATCCGGCACAAGCACCGGCACATCTTCGTGACCGGCGACGTCCTCTTCGAGGATCAACGCGTGGTGAAAGGCGCCCGCTTCCCCGCCGGCCACTTCGACACGCTCATCACCGAGACCACCCGCGGCACCACCGAGCGCCCCGAGGGCAAGGAGCGCATCAACGAGGTCACCCGCCTCATCGACTCGATCAACGAGACCATTCAAAACGGCGGCTCCGTCCTCATCCCCGTCTTCGCCCTCGGCCGCATGCAGGAACTGCTGGCGATTTTTCACGACGCCCGCCGCTTCGGAAAAATCGTCGAGTGCCCCATCTTCACCTCCGGCCTCGGCCTCGATCTCTGCGACTACTTCGACGAGATCGCGCGCAAGACCAAGCACGTGCAGTTCAGCCGCTCGATCCTGCGCGACCTGAAATCCAAACCCATCCCGCGCCGGCTGGAGCCCGGCGTCGATCCCAAGCAGCGGGCCATCTACCTCGTCAGCTCGGGCATGCTGGTCGAAAACACCCCCAGCTACACCCTCGCCTCCGGCCTGCTCGGCCATGCGCGCAACACCATCGCCTTCGTCGGCTACTGCGATCCCGACACCCCCGGCGGCGCCCTGCAGCGGGCCAAACACGGCGAGACCTTCGTCTTCGAGACCCTGCACGTCCAGGCCAAGGTCATGGCCAAGGTGGAGCGCTTCGAGCTCTCCGGTCACGCCGACCGCGAGGAACTGCTCCAGTTCGCGGTGCAAACCGGCGCGCGCAGCATCGTCCTCGCCCACGGCGAGCCCGAGGCCCGCGCTTGGTTCAAACGCGAACTCGAGGCCCGCATGCCCCAGACCAAGGTCTTTGACCCCGTCCCCGGCCAGACCTACCAGGTTTGAGGCCCGCGTCCCGCCGATCATCCATCCCGCCCGGTCCGCATGCTTGTCGCCACGACCACCGTCGCCACCCGGCTCGACGCCGACCACCTCGCCTCCGCCTGCATCGAACAAAACCTCGCGGTCTGCGCACAGGTGGAGGGCCCGATCCATTCGCACTACGTCTGGCAGGGCCGCAAATCCGCGTCCGAGGAGTGGCGCGTGACCTTCAAACTCCTCGCCGAGCAGGCCCCGACCCTCTCCGCCTACGTCCATTCGGTGCATCCCTACGAGACCCCGCAGTGGATCGTGATCGAAACCGCGCAAGTGGGAGAAAAATACTTGTCATGGGCGCGGGCGCCCCGTAGCTCAGTCAACTTTTAGCTGGTTCCACCACCTCCGACCCTTTCCTCAACATGTCACAACATCCCAGTCTCCAAGGTGCCAAGGGCATCGTCGTCAAACGCAACGTCCTCAAGCGCTTCGAGCGCGTGGCCACCCTCAAGAAGCGCGGCCAGTGGAAAGAGGGCGACCGCATCATGGGTCTCCGCAAGACCAAGCCCGACGTCTGATCGTCCGGTCCCCGACCTTCACCCGCAAAAAAGCCGCTCCTTTTCCGGAGCGGCTTTTTTGCGGCCTGCTTTCTCGCGCGAGGGATGCTCAGTTGATCCCGATCAGCTCGACTTCGAAGACCAGGACGGAGCCCGGAGGAATCGGGCCCTGCCCGCGCGCGCCGTAGCCGAGCTCCGAGGGGATGAAGAGCTTCCACTTCGAGCCGACCGTCATGAGTTGGAGCGCCTCCACCCAACCCGCGATCACCCCCGTCACCGGGAAGCTCACCGTCTCGCCGCGCTGCACCGAGCTGTCGAAAACCGTGCCGTCCACCAAGGTGCCGTGGTAGTGAACCTCGACCGTCTGGTTGGCCGTCGGCTTGGCGCCCGCGCCCTCGCGCAGGACCTCGTATTGCAGGCCCGACTTGGTCACGACCACGCCCGCGCGCGTTTTGTTTTTGTTCAGAAACTCCTGACCGACGGCGCCCTGTTTCGAGGCCCGCTCCGCCGCCAGCGCCTCCGCCCGCTCCTGGGCGGTCTCGAAGGCCGCGCGCAGGGAGGCCTCCGGCACGCGCGCCGGCAGGCCGCTGAGGCCGTCCTGCAGGCCGATGATGAAGGCCCCCAGATCGATCTCCACGCCGCCCTGGCGGGCGAGCTGCGCCCCCATGTTCATGGCGATGCCGTAGCTGACGCGTTGATCGACGGTGTCGAAGGA
>CBINNW010000117.1:0-16374 GCA_966252115.1 uncultured Akkermansia sp. | reverse complement strand
CCCGCCGTATCAGCGTGAAAACTAGTGCGCTTCTTCTAGAAAAACCAAACTCGAGGGCCTGACCGTTGGTCAGGCTGCCCGACCAGCGGTCGGGCCTACAGCGGGCCCGCCGACATGCGGGACCTGAACTACCTCGCCAGCCGCCAAAACGTCGCGCCCTCGCTCGTCGCGGGCGAGAGCCGCTGGCGTTTGCCGGGCGCGGCGTCGAGCCGCATGAGGTCAAACATGTCGTGCAACAAGGCCTCGGCTTGGGCGAAGTAGCTGTGGCCCAGCAGATCGAGGTCGAAGTCCGGCACCGCCACGGTGTCCACCCCGGGAGCCACGGTGTAGGGCGTGAAATAGCCGGCCCGCGGGGCGTCGCGCAGCCTGGACGAGAGATGCACCGCCCGGTCCCCGTCCGAGGCGTAGAGCGTGGTGCGCTCGGCGTGCTCGGGGTAAAGCCGCGCCAGCTCGAGGAAAAGGTCGCGGTCCACGTCGGGCGCGGCGAGAAAGACCTGGCCAAACTTCACCCGGCCCCGCGTCTCCGCGTTGGCCGCGATGCGTTGGAGCGCCCGCAGCAGGCCGCGGTTGCCCATGCTGTGGGCGACGAGGTGCACCTTCTCCGCCCCGCAGTTCGTGGTGAAATCGACCAGGAAATCCGTGATCGCCCGCTCGCTGGCCTCGATCGTGGCCTCGTCGGCCGGGTAAGCCGTCACGTTGCCGCGCGAGGGCCAGCTGAAGAACGCGGTGGCGCCGGGCACCTTGAGGTCGAAGCCGAGCTGCGCGGCGCGGATGGCGGCCTCCTCGAAACTCACGTTGAAGCCGTGCAGAAACACCAGCGCGTGCGGCGCATCTCCGTCGGCCCGGGCGTCCCGCATCGCCCGACCGATCTCGCCCAGCCAGGCCTCGCGCTCCTGCTCCGCGACGCGCTGGAGCCGCAGTGTGTCGTCGCGCAGATCGAAACGGCGCAGCTTTTTCCAAAACGACGACCCCGTTTCCCCGAAGCGGTGGCCCTCCGGCACAAAAACCTCGGCCCGGCCGCGCGTCGTGCGCTCGTGCCGCTCTGCACCGAAACCGCCCCGGCCGTCGGGCCTGCGGTTGGTGCCGAACCAGACGGGATAAACCACGCCCGCGCCGACCTCGGTGCCGGCGGCCATGAAGGAGCGTTCCGCCCCCAAAACATCCACGAGCGGCAAGCGCGGAGCCGCCGCCGGGCGCTCCAACTCCGCCAGCAGCTCGCGTAAACGGCGCTCCACCGCCGCCCGCTCCTGCGCAGCGAGGACGAGCTGTTGTTGGATCTGCCGCGCGAGCTCGAACGCGCGCTCACGGTCGCCGCTGCGGACGGCACTTTCGAGCTGGGAGAGGAGGACGGCGAGGGGCGTCATGAGGATGGGTTTGAGTCGAGGGCGGCTTGGCGGGCTCGGGCGAGGAGCTGATCCACGGCCGATTGCAGCTCGTCCACCCCCACCTGACGCTGGCGGAGCCACTCGTCGAGCGGCGCGAAAGCGGGGTCGGCGAGGAGTGCGTCCACCCGGGGCACGGCCGCTTCGGTGCCGGCGGCGTGGGTGCGGCGGAAACGGATCGCGTAGTTGCCCAGCGAGGTCTTGAGCCTTTCGCCCAAGCCGGCGACGAGGTGGTAGATCAGGGCCGCGAGCTGGTGCCGGGGGGATTCGGCGAGGGCGGACGGGGTGCCGTGGCCTTCGAGGTAGTTGGCCAGGTTGTGATGCGAGCCGGCGCGGTCGTCGGGATCGGGCAAACGCTCGCACAGGGCGAGGGCGCGGCGCTCCTGGGTGATGGCCTCGGCGAGGTCGCCCTGTTGGGCGAAGAGGCCGGCGAGGGAACTGAGCACCTTGGCGATCCAGGCGGGATTGTTCTGGAAAAGCGTGAGGCAAGCTTCCAACTCCGCCCGGGCCTCGCCAAGGCGGCCCGGCATCTTCGCAAGCACAACGGCCCGGTTCATCCGCGTGGCGCCGATGTCCTCCGCCGGGCGCTTCAGCGCCTGCTTGACCTCCAGTGCGGTATCGAGCCGGCGCAGGGCGGAGGCCCAGTCCTTCCGGGCAAAGTCGCCCTGCCGGGCGATGTCGAGCGCGCCGATAAACGCGCGGGCGAGGAACTCGGCATCGGGAGCCTCGGGCACGGGCTGGCCGGAGCGGTGCTGGCTCCACCAGCGCTCCACCTGCGCCAGCCGCGCCTCGACCTCCGGCATGGCCTCCTCCACCCGGCCTTGCATGAGGTCAATCCTCAGGGCCTCCAGTTCGCTGCCGATGACATTCACGAGCGGGCTGCCCGCCCGATTCTTCGCCTCGGCGGATTCAAGCTGGCGCTGGCGCGCGGCGTCCAGATAGCCGACATCGCCGAGCGCGTTTGCCCAGTTGCCGGTGATCCAGGCGAGGTCCGCCCACGCCTGCCGAACGCCCACGCCCCCGGCCTCGGCGGCGGCTCGGGCCTGGGTGGCCGCCTGCTCGTAGAAGGGCAGGCTGGCGTCGGGGGGGCCTCCCAAGCGCAGCGCATCGGCGAGGTAGCAGAGGCAGCTCCAGCGCGGCTCGCCCTCCGGTGCCGACTCGGCGGCGGTCTGGAGATGCGGGATCAAGCCCTCCAGCAGGCGAGGATCCCGGGTGCTGGTGACGAGCCCACCGGCGAAGCCGCCGAGCCGGTCCCAGGCCCCGGCCTGCACACAATAAACCACGGCGCGGCTGCCGGCCAACAAGGCGGCACTCATGTTCTGGTGCCGGAGCGCTTGGAAAAATGCCGCCAAGATCTCCGCGTAGGCGAGGCGGATGGCGTTCTCCGTAGACTCCCCACGATCCTGCGGCCGCTGCGCCATCCACGCGCGGATGCGCTCGCGGACCAGCTCGTGGCAGGAGAGGTCCGGATTCCTATCCTCCGCTCCGTCGCGCTCCTCGGTGGCCAGACCGACGCCGACGAGCTGACGCAGCAAGGGCGCGATCTCGGGCCGCGCCGGCGGCGCGGGCGGCAGGGCGTCCAGCCGGGCGCGCAGTTCCGGCGGCATGGCCCGCAACTTCGCCTGCAACTCCGGCGGCAGCAGCGGCAGCCGGTCGAGCATCTGCTTGAACTGGCGGAGTTGCTGCTGCTCGTGGTCTTCCCCACTCCACACGCCTTTCAGCAGCCCCAGCTTCACCGGCTCATTGGCCAGCGCGATCATCCACAGCAGGCGGCGGGCATCCGGGCTGGCGTCGTGGATGAGCTGGTCGAGCGAGGTGGCGAGGGCGTCGCCGAGGTAGGCGAGTTCCCGGGCGTCGCCGGGCCGGGTGGCGAAGAGCTCCGGCAGCCGGGCAAAATCCCTCGTCTTCTCCAGGGTGTCGAGGGCCTGGCGCAGTTGTTCACGCCGCGTCGCGTCCGCCGCCAGCCGCGCGAGCCGGTCCATGAGCAGCGGGTGGAAACGGCTGGCCTGGAGCAGCCGCAGGGCGAGGGCTTTTTCTCCGGCGTCGGGGCCAAATATCATCCGGCCGAGAGCGGGATGCGCCCGGAGATAGAGCGCGGCCTCCGGGGCGGGCAGCGGCCCGAGCGGGATCGAGCAAACCGCGCCCTCCGCCAGGGCCGCGAGCGGGCGGCGCGAGGTGATGAGCACGCGCGAGGGCGAGCCGGCGAGCCCGCTGGCGAGCTGGGCGAGGCAGCTGTCCCAGGCGGGGTCCTGGCAGGCGGCGGCCGTCTCCCCGGTGCCAGCCGGCTTGAGGTTGGTCTCGAAATTGTCGAGCACGAGGAGGAGGGGCTCGTCCCTGAGGGCGCGAAGCAGGTTGCGCGTCAGACGCTCGAAGCGTTCCGGACCGGTAAACTCGGCCGAGGCAGCGCGATAGACGGCGTCGGCGGGTCTCGCCTTCACATGGTCGTGGTAGCGGCCCAGCTCGCCGCGCAGCCTCAGGTCCACATCGCGGAGGAAGGCGTCGAAGCCCAGCGCGTTGGGCTTGGCCTGGTAGAGCAGCACCCACTCGAAGCGCGTCTCCCACAGCGCCAGCGCCTCGGCCACCAGCGCCGTCTTGCCCATGCCGCCCAGGCCGGTGACGAGGGCCACGGGTTTCACCTCCGCGCCGGCTTTGGAGCCGATGAAATCCGCGCCCAGTCCGGCCAGTTCCCAGGTGCGCCCGACGAAGTGCTGGTGGCTGGCCTGCGTCAGCTCGCCGAGCGTATGCAGGCGGCGGTTGCGTGGATCGAGGTCGGGGCTGCGGCCCCGCGTCAGGGTGAGGTCGGGCTGCCCGGCGCCGTAGAGCAGGGGCGTGGCGTGATCGCAGACGGAGAAGCGGGCGCGCTCGTGTTTCCTCGGGTCCAGCATCGCCCGCCGTGCCAGGGTGAGCGCGGCGGCGGCGTCCTTCGGCCGGGCGTCGGCGAGCAGGGCGCGGTAAAACTCGACCGCCAGCTCGCGGGCATAGTCGTCGCCCACGGCGTGGCGCATGGCGACGACCGAGCGCACGCCGCCCTGGAGGAGCGCATGGGCGGTGCCGGTAAAGCCGGGCGCTTGTTTGAGGTCGAGGTCCTTGGCGGCGTCCCCGTCCTTCGTGCCCGGCTCCCCGCCCTGAGCGACGGCGAGAAAATCGTTCCAGTCCCGCACCCGCAGGATGTCGCCGGAGTGGCAGGCGCTGAGGAAGACGAGACGCGGGAGAAATCCGCCCGCCCGGGTGAACAGACCGAGCAGTTCGGTGCCGGAGATCCGATCGGCGGCGCCGCCGGGCTTCGCGAGTTCGAGCAGGTTCATGTGCCCGTGGCCGCTCCAGTGGACGACATGGTAGCCGTCGTTCTCGCGAATCTGCGATTCCAGCCGCTCGCGCGTCACGCCGTGGGTGAGGAAATGCGCCACGACGCGGCGCTGCGGATAGACCTCCTGCTCCAACATGCGCAGAAGCTCCCGCCGCTCCTGCCGCGCGCCCAGCGGACGCGAACCGCGCGCCTCGGCGAAGACGAAGAGCACGCGCAGATCATCGCCCGCCGCCAGTTCGAGGGGCGCCGAGGCCGGCGCCGGCATGTCGTGGACGACGCGGACGAGGAGATTACGCTCGCCGAGGGTCGCACGGTCCGCGCCGGGGCGGGCGATCTCCCACGGCACGCGGGCGAGCGCGGCGGCGAGGTGGTTGTCCGCCTCGCTCGCGCCCGGCAACTGGATACGCAGCGTGCGCGGCGACTCCGACAACCAGAGTTTTTCAAAAATCTCCCCACCGAGGACCTTCTCGGCGATGCACACGCCGATCTCGGCGAGCTCATCGGCCTGCCGTCCTTCCTCCACGTAAAGGCGCAGGAAATCGCGCAGATCGAAGAGCCCCTGAAGCCGACTGGGCGGGAGCGCCTTGAAATCGGTCCGCCGAAAGGCGAGCTGCGTGCCGTGCTCGTCGCGCAGGGTAAACTCGGCGCTCAAGGTCGAGTGCTCCGCCGTGATGATGAGATCAAAGCCGTTCGCGCCATTCATACGCAAAAATCGGTAAAACACCGTGGTTTAGGGGCAAGGGAAGAAAGGGCCCGCCTCGGGAAAATCCCCGAAGCCGCCCCCTTCGCCACGGCGGTGGTCGAGAAACTTGCCCCGCCTGCGCAAATGCGAAACCTCGGCGGCCGCGAAGCCCGCCCGATCACCCCGGGGGCGGGTGACGTTTCATCAAAATGGCCAAATCCTCCCGCCCCGCCGCCGCCGCCACCGCCACGCCGCCCGCCGACACGAAAGGCCTCGGCTACCTCGCGTCCACGCTCGCCGCGCCGGTGTCCACGGCCGAGGCGGCGCTGCGGCCGCTCTCCTTCGCCGATTTCGCCGGACAGCCCAAAACCGTCGAGCGCCTCAAAATCATGGTCGGCGCCGCCCGCTCGCGCGGCGAGGCGCTCAACCACATCCTGCTCAGCGGCCCGCCCGGCCTGGGCAAGACCACCCTCTCCCTCATCCTCGGCGCCGAGATGGGGCGCAACGTGCGCATCACCTCCGGCCCCGTGGTCGAGAAGGCCTCCGACCTCGCCGGCCTGCTCACCAGCCTGGAGGAGGGCGACCTGCTCTTCATCGACGAGATCCACCGCATCCCGAAAACCGTCGAGGAGTATCTCTACTCGGCGATGGAGGACTTCCGCCTCGACATCATGATCGACCAGGGGCCCAACGCCCGCTCGGTCCGGCTCTCGCTGCCGCGCTTCACCCTCGTCGGCGCCACCACCCGCGCCGGCATGCTCACCGCCCCGCTGCGCTCGCGTTTCACCCTGCAAACCCGGCTCGACTACTACGACGCCGACACGCTCACCGGCATCATCAAACGCTCCTGCGGCCTGCTCCAGGTCCCCGTCGATGAACCCGGCGCCCGCGAACTCGCCACCCGCTCGCGCGGCACGCCCCGCATCGCGAACAACTTGATCAACTTCGCCCGCGACTACGCCCAGCAGCGCGCCGACGGACGCATCAGCCAGAAAAGCGCCGCCGCCGCCCTCGAGTTGCTCGAGATCGACGCCCGCGGCCTCGACGAGATGGACAAACGTATCCTGCGCATCATGGCGGAGAACTACCGCGGCGGCCCGGTCGGCATCGGCACCGTCGCCCTCGCCGTCAGCGAGGAGGCCGACACGCTGGAGGAGGTCCACGAGCCCTTCCTCATCCAGGAAGGCTACCTGCAACGCACCCCGCAGGGCCGCGTGCTCACGCCCAAGGGCTACCACGCCGTCGGCCTCCAGCCGCTCGGCGGCGCGGCGCAGGGCAACCTCCTGTAATCCTAAGGTAATCCGTGACTCGCCCATTCTCGTCATGTCCTCCGCCGAATCCCTCGAAGTCCGCCCCGCCCCGCTGCCACGTCGCGTGATCGACCGCGACGGACGCGTGCTCACCGTGCCCGACGATTGGGCCCTGCTGCCGCCCGGCGACGCCGCCCTCAGCCGTCGTGTCAAGGCCGAGGGCCCCAGCTGGACCGTCATCGAGATCCGGCGCGGCAAAAAATACTCCCACGGCATCTGGGCGCCCGCCGCCCGCATCGCCGCGCTGCGGCTCGAGCGTGACGCCGAGAAGGTCGATCCGGCCTACCAACGCAAACTCGCCGCCGGCCGCCAGCGCCGCGCCGCCGAGCAGGCCGACTACGTCGAGGACTTCCGCGGCGCCGTGCTCGCGTTTCTCGATTTCCACCCGCGCTACCGGACCGAGGCGGAGCAGCTCGCCACCTTGATCGCGGGTCACGCCACGCCGGTCGGCAGCGGCACGGTGGCGCGAACCGAGCGCATCCCGATCGAACAACGCGCCGAGGCCGCGACCATCGCCTGGATGCGCCACCAGACCACCGGCTACGACACCATGTTCATCGGCCGGGCCAAGGGCGCCCGCCGCGAGATGCGGCAGTTGTTGGCCGAAAAATCCCGCCGCCTGCTCCGCGACTACCGGCACGGCGAGACCATCGACACCGCCACCTGCCCGCTCGCCCGCGCCCTGCGCCGCGAGCTCGACCCGAACGCGCCGCCGGAGCTGCCCGACGATCTCGACCCGGAGATCCGCCGACGGATCGAATCCGAAGGGGGCTACTGATCCGAAAACCCAAACCGGCGCGCCCGGCGGTCGCGCCCTACCCGTTGGAAGAAGCCCGGCTTCAAACGCGCTTGGTTGATTGGCAGGACCCCGGCGGGACCCGACGACCGCGAGCGTCGCGGCCGCCCGGCTTCATCCCAGACCGATCTCCGCCACCACCGGGCGATGGTCGCTCAACCACGAGCGCACCACCTCGCAACGCCCCACCCGCAGGGTCTCGGGCACCAGGACAAAATCGAGCGCGCGGGTCGGCAGGGGGGACGGGAAGGTCCGGCCGTTTTGCGGGTTCATGGTGTAGGGCCCGAAATGCCTGAGCGCCAGGAGCAGCCCGGCGGCGGCGTCGCTGGCCTTGGCGGAGGCGTTGAAATCGCCGCAGACGATGGGGGCCACGCTCCAGAAAGGGGCGCGCGTGTTGTGCTGCTTTTCGAGGTAGGCGAAAATCTGCGCCACCTGTTCCAGCCGGGCCGAACGCGAACGGTAGTTCAGATGCAGATTGATGAGCGGCACGCGCAGCCCGCCCACCGTGATCTCGGCGAAGAGAAAACCCTTCTCGCCCACCGTGCTCGTGCCGAAGGTCACCGCCTCGCCCTCCTCCAGCGCGTGCCGGGAGAGAAACGCGTTGCCATAGCAGAGATTAAAGACGCCGCCCCGCCGGGTCGTGACGCCGTGCAGCGAGTGCCCGTGGCCGGTGTGCTGGCGCAGGTATTCGAGGTGGTCGAAATTTCCCGCCCAGCTGGAGTCCTGATCGATCTCCTGCAGCGCCACGACGTCGGCGTCCAGACGCACCAGCAGCTCCGCGATGCGGCGCAGATGCGCCTGCATGGAACGTTTGGTTTGAAAACCCTGGATCGGCCGAAGCCCGCGCCCGTGGGCGATGTTGTAAGTGACGATGCGAAGCCGGGTCATCGGACACGAAACCAACACGACTTTTTGCGCGGAGGCAAAAGATGGGGCGGCCAACGGGATTCGAACCCGCGACCCCAAGAATCACAATCTTGTGCTCTAACCAACTGAGCTATGGCCGCCGTGAGGGAGGGCAGAAAACGACGCAGCGCGGTGCGTCTGTCAACCCTTCTTCTTTTCGTCTTATTCTTCCATCCTCACCTCCGCAATCGCCGTCGGCGGCGGCGACGATTGGCCGTTCGACAAGCGCCGTCTCCTCCGCTCTGCTCCCGTTTTTCCGTGCCCATCCATCGTTACGTTCCCCAGAAAGCGCCGTGCAAACTCTGCGGCGACGGCTTCGACCACCGCCAATCCCCGACGGAGTCCGACCTCGCCGCCTGCCCGACCTGCGGCCAGGCGGTCACACGCGCCCCCGTGCAGACGGTAAATACCCCGAAACTTCTGAAACCCCTCTCCGTCTCCGACGCCAAGAGCCTGGGTTTTTCCGTCTTCAAAAAGACCTCCTCCGGCGAATTTGAACGTCAATGATCCCCCCCGTCCGCTTCCCCCGCGCATCCCGTCACGCCCTCGTCCTGCTCGCCGCCCTGGCCGCCCTGCCGCTGCTCGCCCCCGCGCAGCCCGCCCCGGTCGTCGAGCCCACGCCCACACCCGCGGCGCATGATCAAGACACCGGGCTGGTGGCGATTCCCGAGCCGGCGGAACCGGTCGCGCCCACCGGCCTCAGCGACTTGCCGCCGGCCGAGCCGCCGCCCTCGCCGGTGGCGGACATCCTGGCCGCCGAGGAGCCGCCCGTGCCCTACGCCGAGCCGCTCACCCTCGAAGAGGCGATCGACCAGGCGCTGTTGGCCAACTTCGACGTGCAGATCCAGCGGCTCAGCACCGCCTCCGCCGCCGACAACGAAGCCATCGCCCGCGCCAATTTCGACCCGACCCTCTCCGTGAGCCTCGCCACCGGCGCCTCGGTGGACGCCAGCTCCGATCCCTACCTCGACTCCGCCGGCAATATCATCAAGGACGCCGGCTCCAGCTCCCGCTACCGCCGCTCCCGCATCGCCGCCAGCCAGCGCGTCTCCGCCACCGGCGCCACCCTCACCGCCTCGGGCAACCTCAACCGCCGCGAGAGCAACCCCTCCCGCGCCCGCTTCAACCCGGCCTACGATTCCGACATCGGCCTGGAGCTCCGCCAACCCCTGCTCCGCGGCGCCGGCTCCACCATCAACCGCTCCGCCATCGAGCGCGCCCAGCTCGGCACCGAGGCGGCCCGCGCCGACTTCGCCGCCTCCGTCTATGGCATCATCCGCGACGTCGAGGTGGCCTACGCCAATCTCGCCTACGCGCGCGAGCAGGTGGGCATCCGCTCCTTCTCCCTCCAGGTGCGCAAACGCCTGCTCGAGGAAAACCGCGCCCGGCGCGACACCGGCGTCGCCACCGACCTCGAGGTCCTGCAGGCCGAGGTAGGCGTGGCCTCCGCCGCGCGCGATCTCCTCCTCGCCCGCCAGAGCGCGCGCGACCAGGAGGACGAGTTGCTCCGCCTGCTCGGCCGCGAGACTTTCGAAAACCCGGTCGGCCCCGTCGCCCTGCCCTCGATCGACAAGCCCGAGATCAGCCTCGCCGCCAGCCTCGAACGCGCCCGCGCCAACACCCCCGAATTCACCTCCGCCCTCGCCTCCATCCGCCAGCAGGAGATCGACGTGCGCACCGCCAAAAACAACCGGCTGCCCCAGCTCGATCTCGGCGCGCAGGGAGGCTACAACGCCGACTCCGGCACGGCCGACGAGGCCGCCAACGATGTCTGGCGGGGCGACAGCTACAGTTGGCAACTGGATGTCTCGCTGAGCTTCCCCTGGGGCTTCCGGGCGGAAAAAGCCCGCCTGCGCCAGGCCCGCGCCGCGCTGGATCGCGAGGAGCTTCGCTACTCGCAGGTCGAGCAACAGGTCCTCGTCTCGGTGCGCAACGCGGTGCGCGCGCTCGAAACCAGCGCGGAAAATCTGCGCCTGTCGCGCCTGACCGCCGAGCTGCGGGCCCGCGAGTTCGAGGTGGAAAAGGCCCGCTACGACTCCGGCCTCTCCACCTTCCGCCAGGTGCAGGAAGCCCAGGACGACCTCGACCTCGCGCGCCTCGCCGAGCTCCAGGCGAAGGTCAACCTGCGCACCGCCCAGGCCAACCTCGACCGCCTCGAGGGCACCGCGCCGGCGCGCTACAAGCTCACGCTCCTGCCCTGATAACGATCCTGCGCTGATCCCGCTCCTGCCCTGACATCGCCCCCCCGATTCACGCGGGCCGAGGCCGGGGCGAACCCGTCTTGGGAATTGGCCGAGGACGGCCAACACCACACCAAAACCCGAGGCGGAGCGTGAGCGCCCGGGGCGGGACGCGCGCCACCGCGAATTTTGGCTTCAGGCCGCCCCCCGCTGGTCGCACCGTGGCGGCATGCCTCCCTCCGAATGTCCCGTTTGCGGCGGTGCCGTGCCGCCCAAGGCCAAGGCGTGCCCCCACTGCGGCGCGGACGAACGCAGCGGCTGGGACGAGGATTCCGCCCGCTACGACGGTCTCGACCTGCCCGATTCCGCCGTCGACGACGACTCGGACGAGGACCGCCCGGCGAAGCATAATCGCCCGTCCCGGTTCGACCGCCAACGCGCGCGCGGGGGTTTCCCCCACCCGATCTGGATCCTCGTCGCGCTCGGTTTGGTCATCTGGTTCGCCATTCGGGCGCTGACCATGATCGGGGTTTTGTAAACCTGGATCCGGCGGTGGTCGGCGGTGGTCGGCGCCGTCGGCACCGTAGCTCCGACGCGGCGATGGTTGGCGGCCCCGCGCCGCCGTGAAAAATCGAAGCGACTCCTTGCTCCCGCCGGCCTCGTTTCTTCACGTTGGCCGGGTGCGTCATCCAGCCGTTCTCGCCCCCTCGATTCTCGCCGGTCGCCACACGCGTCTGGCCGAAAGCGCCGCCCAGGTCGCCGCCGCCGGAGCGGCTTGGTTGCACCTCGACATCATGGACGGGCACTTCGTGCCGAACCTGACCTTCGGCCCCCAGATGGTGGCGGAACTTCGCCGCGAGCAGCCGTCCTTGTTTTTCGACGTTCACCTCATGCTCTCCGAGCCGCAGCGCTACGCGGACGCGTTTATCGAGGCCGGGGCCAATCTCGTCAGTTTCCACATCGAGCCCGAGCTGGATCACCGCGCGCTCCTCGCCCACATCCGCGCGCGCGGTTGCCAAAACGGACTCGTGCTCAATCCCGGCACCCCGGCCGAGGCGGTGGAGCCCTTCCTGGGCGAGGTGGACCTGATCCTCGTGATGACCGTGCAGCCGGGTTTCGGCGGGCAGGCCTTTCGCCGGGACATGCTGGAGAAACTCCAACGCATCGACGGTTGGCGCCGGGAGCGCGGGCTCGCCTTTCGTCTCGAGGTGGACGGCGGCGTCGATCTCAAAACGGGGCCGGAGTGCCGCGGCGCCGGAGCCGACACCTTCGTGGCCGGCACGGCCTTCTTCAAGGCGCCCGATCACGCCGACTTCGTGCGCACCGTCGCGGCCTGGTGAGCGCTTTCAGGCGCCGAGCGCGCCAGGTGGAACGCACCGGAGTATAGCGCATTCGCCGGGTGGAACGCGTTGTCCCCAACGCGTCGGAGTATAGCGCGCTGTCCCCGACGCCCCAGGTGGAACGCGTTGTCCCCAACGCGTTGACGCGGCTCCGCCGCGCCCATGCCGCACATGTGAAGCGAAAGCCGAATCCAAGACCGAAATCCAAAACCAGAATCCAAAGCCGAATCGGGAAGCCGGCCCCGCCGGCCCCCGAAGCGTTTGCCGGAAGCGGGTTGGGGACAACCCGCTCCACCTCAGGCCACCCGCTCCACCTCGGACAACCCGCTCCACCTTGTCCTGACGCGCCCGCCGCCCGTCCGACCTCACTCCGCCTCGGCGGGCTTCAGATCGCTGATATCGACGTCGAGCACGCCGGTCGAGGGCTTGGGCACCGCGCGCACCGGGAAGCGCTGCGCCGGCGGGATGTTCAACTCGTCCTCCAGCTCGTGGATGCGTTCCAAAACGACCGGCCTCTGCGCCATCACGTCGTCCGGGGGCAGCTTGCCATAGAGCTCCTTCAAAAACGCATACGCCTGCGGCAGACGGTCCAGGCGGCGAAGCAGCTCGGCGTAGATGCGCGCGGCATAGTAGGGCGCGTCGGGCTTTTTCGACGCTTCGAGGTAGTAACCCGCGGCGGTCTCGACGTCCTTGAGCCGATTCAGGTAAATGTTGCCGATCTCGAGGATCAACAGCGGCTCGTCCGGGTGAAAATCGAGCCCCGTCTCCAGATAGTCCACCGCGATGGACGACTGCTCCTCGTCGAAGCGGCGTCTCACCGATTCCGGCACGGCGTCGTAGCCGCCGGCCTTGTCGATGCGCCAGTTCGGCATGTCGTAGGCGATCATGCGGCTGCCGTTGAGCCAGAAATAGAGCGGACGCGGATCGATGGCCGTGACCAGTTTGATCGAGGTCTGCGTCGCGGGGATGTCGTTGTTTTCCCACACCGAGTTGGTGCGGATCCAGAACAGGTCGGCCACGATGGCGCGAAAGCCGCCCAGCAGACCCACCGTCACGCCCTGGCCGAGGGCGTCCTTGAGCGAGTCGAGACGCAGCTCCGGTTGCTGCGCGCTGATTTTTTCCCAAGCCGGCTGCTCCAGCGGGCGCAGGGCCACGCCGGCGAGCACGAGCCCGAGGAAAACCCCGAGGCCGGTCTTGAGCGGACGAGAGGCGAGGAGCTCAGATCTCACGGTTGCGGAAGCTATAGACGGCGAGACCACCGATCACGGCGATGTAGGCGACTCCGTAGCCGGCGACACGGAGCGCGACATCGCCCGCCACGCCCGCGCCCTGGCCGATCTGGTCGGCGAGGTTGAACAATTGGAAGTTGGGGAAAACGAAGCTCAGCACCTGCACCACGAGGGCGACGAGGGCGTTGTCCACGTTGCCCCAGGCGTCGCGGGCGAGGTATTGCAGGTGGCAGATCACCAACACGAAAAAGCCCGTGACCACGGTGAAGAGGTTGGTGTTGGAGAAGCTCGCGATCAGCAGCACGATCGCCGTCAGCACGCCAAACTTCAGCCACTGGAGCAGGCCGACCACCAGCAGATCGGAGTAGGAGATCAGCCGCCCGGCCTCGAAGGCCTCGGAATTGAGATCCATGAGCTGGGTCTCACGATGGTAGAGCAGCGCCATCATCAGGCCGATGGTCAGGGCGCAGAACACGCCGATCACGGCGAAGACGCCGAGGAATTTCCCGAAAACAAACTCCGCGCGCCACAGCGGCTTGGCCAGCAGGGTGAGCGCGGTGCGGTTTTCGATCTCGCTGAAAAACAACTGCGCGGTGGTCGCGATGGTCAGCGCCGATCCGAAGAAAATCAGCGCGCCGAAACCGAAGTCGGCGATGAACTTCAGCTCCGAGGAGCCGAAGTTGAACTCGCGGAAAAACAGCGCGCTGGTCACCAGTCCGATCGCGAGCAAAAGCAGAAACAGGAAAAGCTTCTGCCGCACCGCCTCGAGGAAGGTGTTGCCGGCGATGATGCCGAGTCGGCCAAAGGAAAAAGGGACGGAATCCTGGCTCATGTCGTTGGGCGTGGAAAAGGGGTGTGGTTGAAAAATCGATACCGACCGCAGCTCAGGCGCCGGAGCCGCCCCGACCGGAACCGGAGGACGCGCCGGGCTTGGCGTCGAGCGGCACCTCGTTGGAGCCGACTCCGGCCGAGGCGCCCGGACGGCCGGGACGCGCCACCTTGCTGAGGAAAAGCTGGTCGAGCCGCGCGCGCGGTTGCTCCACGGCGTTGAGCGAGTGCCCGCGCGCGGCGAGCCAGCCCTTCAGCGCCTCGATATCGGCCGCCGGCAGCGGGTCCACGATCAGCGCCTGCCGATCCCGTTGCCCCACGAGCTCGTTGACCGAGCCCTCCACGATCAGCTTGCCGCGGTCGAGGATCGCGACGCGGTCGCACACGTCCTCGATCTGGGCCAGCAGGTGCGAGGTGATGAGCACCGTCTTGCCCTGCTGCTTGAGCTTCAGGATGAGCTCGCACATCTCCGCCGAGCCCACCGGATCCACGCCCGCCGTCGGCTCGTCGAGCACGATGAGTTTCGGGTCGTGCACGAGCGCCTGCGCCAGGCCGATGCGTTGCAACATGCCCTTCGAGTAGGTGCCCACCCGGCGGTCGGCCGCGCCGGAGAGGCCCACCCACGCGATGACCTCATCGACGCGGGACTTGAGCGTGGCCGACGGCACGCCGCAGACCCGCGCGTAAAAACGCACCAGCTCGCGCCCGCTCAGATAACGATAAAAATAGGGCGCCTCGGGCAGGTAGCCGACATTGCGGCGCGCCTCCACCCGGTTGCTCGGCACGCCAAACACCCGCACTTCCCCCACGGTCGCTTCGAGCAACCCGAGGATGATCTTGATGGTCGTGCTCTTGCCGGAACCGTTGGGCCCGAGCAGCCCGTAAACCTGCCCCTCCGCGACCTCCAGGTTGAGGGCATCCACCGCGCGCAGTTTCACTCCGCGCAGGGTCACGGCGAAGTCCTTGGTCAGACCTTTGATCGATATGGCGGGAACAGCTTGGCTCATCGGAAACTGGAGAAAGGAGAAACAGTGAAGAAGGCCGGGAGAATAAGGGGAAAGGGGCGTCGAATCGAATTCCGAGCTTGGTTTAGCGAATTTCGAAGCCTTGGAAAACGGGCGCGCGATTTTGTTGCGTGCGTTCCGTCTTTCGCACGTGCCCGTGCATGCGCTCCTCCACGGCGGCGACAAACGCGTCCACCACCCGCGGGCGCCCCTCGATTTCCACCAAGACCCGCCCGTCCGGCAGGTTTTTCACGAAGCCCGCCACCTCGAACTCCTTGGCCACCTGCAGCGTCGAATAACGGAAACCCACGCCCTGCACATGGCCGGAGAAATAAACGGTGGCGTGAAGCACGGAAGCGATCATGCGGGGCGAAGTGTGCGGCTGGGATCTGGGGGGGAATGGGGTAAACAACCGGAGCGCGAGACGGTGAAAAAACGCCAAGCGCGGCAAGAGATGGTAAGGCATTGCCGGTTTTCAACCTGTAAAACCCATCGCAAATCCCCGGCACCAGCGCTCGAAACAGGAACGGGTTTTTCCCGTTGCGTTTGGGCCGGGTCGAAACAGGGTGTCGCCCGAGGTCACACGACCTCTCTTCACCAATGGGCAACACCAATTCCGAAAACCCCTCCGACCACGAGTGGGAGGATCGCGGAGAGCTCGTCTGGAACGAATTTGATTGGGAACGCTACCTGCGACAACAGGACGAAGGCGTCCTGCGGTATCTCGCTTTCTACGAACAGCTCCGCACCCATCCCGAGCGCCTCGACGAGGCCGCCAAGCTCATGGGCTGGGGCGTCGGCGACTGGACCAGCGACTCCGTGCTCGCGGAGGACGACGAGGATGACGACGACGACGAGGCCGCCGAGGTGGACATGGACGAGGACGAGGAGCCCTACACGCTCCACAAGAATCCCATTTTCGTGGCCACGCGCGCGCTGTTCCTGAGCCTCAAACGGGCCTGGGAACAACTCGCGGACACCCCGGAAAAAGTTCCGCAGCGCCTCGCCCTGTCCTACTACGCCGCGCTCCTGCGCACCGAAGACCAGGCCATGCAGGCGGTCTCCGCGCTCGACTTCGGCGACTACGCCATGGCCATCAGCCTGTTCAAGCGCGCCTTGCGCGATCTGAACGCCACCTTCGCCGCGCTCCCACCCGAAGCCGCCGAGATCAGCGGAGGCCTCGCCCACTACCGGGCGCAGGCCATGCCCCGCCTGTTTGATCTGCGCGAGGTCTGGCTGCGCGTCATGGGCGAATGCCGCCAAGAACTCGCCCGCCCCTCGGACGACAGCGACGACGACGAGGACGACGAGGACTAACCCCCCAAGCCGAACTGCGGCCGTGTCGTTGACGGCTCGGATAGAGGTAGGGACGGGGGTTAAACCCGCCCCTCCCTCAGAACCGGACTGGCG